>CALSME010000010.1 GCA_943787375.1 uncultured Polaribacter sp. | reverse complement strand
GTTTACGCCCCGTGTTATTAACCGCAATTACCACCATTTTAGGATTGATTCCATTGGCAATTGGGTTAAATATTAACTTTTTCACACTCTTTAGTGAGTTTGATGCTCATGTGTATATGGGAGGAGACAATGTTGTTTTCTGGGGGCCCTTGGCCAAAACCGTTATTTATGGATTGTTCATTGCAACCTTTTTAACCTTAATCGTTGTGCCCATTTTATTCTTCTTAATTACAAAGTTTAAAATGAGAATAAAAGGACAATTAAAAAATAACGAACTCAATTAACAAACGAGGCATTGGGATTTTAATACCCTATTAAAAAAGAGAATGTTCTTGTGTAGATTACATTCTCTTTTTGTATTTTTAAAAGCATGATTGATAAGAAAAAATCGTTTACGGTCGATCAACTCCAGCGAAAGCTAGAGCAATATTGCGTGTATCAAGATCGGTGTCACAAAGAAATTGAGCAGAAAATGCGCGATTATAATTTGATTCCAGAAGCGCGAGAACTTATTTTATTAAGTTTGATGAAAGACAATTTTTTAAACGAAGAGCGCTTTTCTAAAAGTTATGCCCGTGGGAAATTCCGAATTAAAAGTTGGGGAAAACAACGAATTGTTAGAGAACTCAAATTTAGAGATATTTCTGCCTACAATATAAAAACAGCTTTAAAGGAAATTGATCCAGAAGAGTACATTGCCACTATTTATAGGATTACAGAAAATAGAAATGCCGTACTTACAGAAGCAAATCCCTATAAGAGAAAACAAAAACTCATCGATTTTTTAATGCGAAAAGGTTTTGAAACTGAATTGATTTTTAAAACAGTAAAAGATATTTTATCATAAAAAAAAGAGCTTCACATTGTGAAGCTCTTTTTTTTAATTGCTGTTTAGAAGTCCTATTCTAAAATGATTTTTTTAGTTGCTTGTTTTCCGTTCACATTAATTTTTGCGAAGTACAAGCCTTTACTAAATCCGTTTAAATTAAGCGTGTATTTTCCATCCATTATTTGTGTTTTCTTTAGAATGAGTTTTCCCGTATAATCATAAATGACAATAGCTGCAGCACCTTGTTCCGTCCAAGTTAAATTAAAAATTTCATTGGATGGATTTGGATATACGGCAAAGGAACTTTGCAAGTCTTGGTTGTTTACACTCAAAGCCGATCCGTTAATTACCCAGTCGTCAATCAATGCTCCTTCTTCAACCACTGCTTGGTCGGAGAAAAACTTAAACCTAAAAACAATGTTTGTTTCATTGGTAAATGCTGCCAAATCATAGCTATATTCTCTCAGTGTTGCGTTGGTATTTCCTTCTGCATCCGTATCTTCTCCTTCACCCGTCCATTGTGCTCCAGGAATTCCATTTGCTGTAGACGCACTGTTGTACCAGTTTGGATCTGCAGCAGTCCCTAAAATTGTCCAATCAGCACCCGTTGTAGAGTATTCAACAAGTAAGTAATCCCAATCTTGTTCAATGTCAAAAGCCATTTTAAAGCTTAAAACAGGATCTGCTAATAAAGACAGGTCAATACATTTTGAATACAAATAACTAGTAGTTAAAACGGTATGCTCACCACCTTTGTTCGTTGCATAGACATTGTCTCCTGTACCGGTCGTGTTTAATAAAGTTCCACTTGGTCTTCCCAATTCCCATAAATCATCATCGGTACCAATGGTTTCAATAAGAAACGAATCCGTTCCAGAATTTTCAAATGAATTTACTGTCGTAGGACTGTTATTGGTATTGTTTACAATAAAAGAAACTTCTTTCTCATTGTTGGTGTCATAGGCATCGTCTGTAACAAGTGTTGTTACTTTTATGTCGTGATTTCCGGTTGCAAGCGTTACTGCAGGCAGGGCTATCGAAACCGATTCTTCAGATCCTAAACTCCCCGTCCATTGATAATCTTCCAAGACACCATCGATTGTATATTCGATATCAATAACTGTAATTGGATTTGTTCCTTGGTTTGAAGCAATAATTTCTGGGACAAACGTGGTGCTACAAGCAATCCCATTTGGATTGTTAATGGCAATTAACTTTACATCTGTTGGAGGTAAAATTCTAGGAATGTCGGTTGAAAAAACACCTCTTCCATAGGTAGCTGCAAACAATTTAGAATCTTCTTCGTTTACTTCTAAGTCTCTTACCGCTACGTTGGGTAAGTTGTTGTCAAAAGTTTCCCAGCTAGTTGTATCATCATTAATGAAATACACCCCCAATGCGGTTCCTACATACACCGTATTTTTTCCACTTCTTGCATGGTGTCTTGCGATCAATTTACTCTCAGAAGGTAGATTGGCCGTAATGTCTGTAAAGTTGACAACACCGTTTAAAATATTTGTTGACTTTTTAACATTTCCATTTGTCGTAAGATAAGCGATGTTTGAGTCATTATTATTGATTTCGATACTGTTAATGGTTTCCCCAAAAAAGCTCTGAATGTTTGTAAATGTAACCCCTGCGTCTGTACTACGGTATAGGGTACCACTTTGTGAAACATAAATATTATTGTCATCATTTGGATCTATTTCGATATGGTCTAAATCAGCTCCAAACGAATGATTGGATACTTGAGACCATGAACTCTCTCCTAATTTGTAAAGTTCCCCATATCCTGCATAAAGATTTCCTGCTTTATCAGAAACTAAAGGAGTTACCCACTCTCCACCTGAATCTCCTTCAGATATTTCTGTATCAGGCGCACCAATACTACGATTTCTTGTCAAGCCTCCGTCCTCAGTTACATGTATACTTCCTCCATATTGAATAAAGCCATAATAGGTATTAGGGTCTGTTCCACTTACAGCGGCATCCATACCATCTGCTCCGTGATAGTTACTCCATTCATTGTTCGAAAAAGCATAGCCTCCATTGTCTTGAAGTCCACCAACAATATTTCCTGAATTTTGTTGTGCCACCGATATTTTATAAAATTGACTGATGGCCAAGTTCTCTGTTAAATCGGTGAAGTTGGTTCCGTGGTTCGTAGAAACATAAATTCCTCCATCGGTTCCCGCAAAAAACTTTCCATTGATAAAACGTAAAATATGAATGTCAGCATGCGTATACGATTCTGTATCTGGAGAACTCCAGTTGTTTAATTTGGTAAAATTATCACCTCCATCGGTAGAAGACCAAATATTTAAAACTCCCACATATACCTTATTCACATCTTTGTCTGAAACCGTTAATGCAAGGTCATACCATGCTTGTGTGCTTTCAAAAATATCATCGGTTTCTGCCGTTTGTGTAAAAGAATCTCCAGAGTTTGTCGATTTCCAAACACCATTAAAACTACTATTACTTCCCGCGCTAACAAAATACACATAATCGGGATCTTTAGGAGTTACGTCCATCACAATTCTTTGAGAATTAAACAAGGCTGGAATTTGTATGTTTTGAAAAGATTCACCCGAATCTGACGACTTGTAAAAAGTATTATTACTCGCCGCATACCATACGGTCGGGTCGTTGGGCCTCATTTTTAAATCTCTAATATTCCCAGAGAGTTTCCGAGTCCAGCTCGTTCCTCCATTGGTGGTTTTATGCACTCCAGAACTGGTGGCAACCAAAACGGTTTCAGTATCGGTTGGGTGAATGTAAATGTCATTCATAGAATTTGGATTTCCAGTCAAACTCGCGGTATTGTTCCAAGTAGCGCCCCCATCGGTAGACTTAAAAACACCCACAGAATAAGTATTTCCAGCATCATCATCGCCTGTAGCAATGTAGATTGTTTGCGAGTCTGTTGGATGCACTGCAATTCCGGAAACACCAATTTGGGGTAAATAATCGGTTAACGGAGTCCAGTTAATCCCTGCATCGGTCGATTTCCAAATTCCCCCAGCGGGCGCACCTACATAATAGGTGTTTCCATCACTAGGATCTACTGCAATCGCATTCACTCTTCCTTGTCCTGGAGACCAAGATGCAGTATTTGTATGGGAATAGGGCCCTAAAGAAGTCCAACTACTTTCATCCGTTCTTGCTTGATTGTTATTCATTGCATTTTTTGCTTCCCAAGCACTCCACAAATCACTTGCAGGGGCAATGGTTCCATCTGCTTTTGTGTAATGACTCCAATGGTAATTCCATCTCTCAAAAGGTTTCAAACCACTTCCTTTTTTGTTTTTATCGATGGTCGTAAAATACAGCATTGCTGCATTTTTCGCTTCTTCCAAAGTAATTGTCTGCTTCTCTTTTAGCGGTGTTTCTGCAATCCAAGGAGCGTTTCGTTGAATTACTTGCGCAAAAATTCCAGCAGTAAATACGCTAAATAAAAGGGTTGTAATTTTTTTCATAATAATATAATTGAAAAGTTTTATTGTTTTTCTAGTTCTTTAATTTAATTACTTTTTGGATGCTGTCATTGGGAATCGTAACAGACAAAACATATTGTTTTATTTTCCATTGTTTGTTGTTTTTTTCTAAGACTCCAGAACCCCTACAGGTTCCCATCCAAGTAGCGAGTAGTTCGTCAAACCAAACCACTTGTTTGTTTTTACTAATGTATATGTTTCTTTCGATGGTTTTAAAGTCCCAAGCCTTGCCCTTGTCAAAATAAGGTTTGCTAAAATTTTCAAATTGTGTTTTGGTCCAGTTTTCCGAAGCATCTGTTCCAATGAATACCGCAGTGCTATCCATTTTAGAAAAGTAATTTTCAAAATGTGCATCTGTAGCTGCTTGGTGCCAGTCATTTACAATACTTGCTACTTCTTTTTTAATTGCAGCATCTTTTGCAACGGGAACTTCTTGTTTACAGTTTTGCAAAAACAAGGATGCCATCAGAATTAAGAATGTTTTTTTCATGATTAATTATTAATTTTTACTTTTTGAAAACTGTTTTTCCGTTTGGTGTTTTTATAGTCTGGCAAAATATTTTTATCGATTTTAACTTTTTTATTTGGGGCTTTTTTCGTCTTTATTTTTTTATCAAAAACAGCGACTGTTTTTTTCGATACGCGATCCATTTTTGTGGTATCTAAGCCTATAAATTTGGTAGATATGCCAATCGCATCTTCAAATTTTTTCTGTGATAAAACCGTATTTATTTTAGCGTTTAATGCAGAAAAAGCACCCAATGTTTTTTCTACTTGTTCATTTATTTCGGCGGTTTTAATCGCAGGAATAAAGGTAATATCGGCCATTCTTTCTGCTTCACTGTAAAGCACATTGATGCGTGCGTTAAATGAAGGACTGTCAAAAATTATAGGTTTGAGACTATCTTTTAAATGGCGAACAAGACTTTTCAACTCAAGTGCATTGCTCAGTGCTTCGTTGGGAGAAGTTTGATGAAATTTTCCAACAAATTCTTCGACCAATTTGTATTCTTTCCAGGGGTCTAGATGCTCTAAAAAGGATGCTTCGATCTTGATAGGTGTCGTATGAGCGATGGCAATACTTAATTTCGCTTTTTTTATGGGCAACTTCTCTGTTTCTTGTTCTTTTGTCGAACAAAAATAGAAAAGAAGAATCGATAAGAGCGCTGTGTATTTTTTCACAAAAACGTAAATTTTTATTTTGCTAAAATACTCATTTATAAAAGAATTATTTTTAAAAAAAACAAAATTTTACAAAGTTTAACACAGCGTGTTTTAAACAGTATTTTTTTAGAATACTTTAATGGATGTTTTCTTTTTTAAGAATACTTAAATTAAGTACCTTTGATTCGGTATAAAATTGAATTATTAATAATGAAGGAATGTATTTTAATTCTTGGCGCTTGTGGTCAAATAGGGACAGAATTAACTCAGAAATTAAGAAGTATTTATGGGAATAAGGCTGTAATTGCATCCGATATTCGTGAACCTGCTTCAGGAATCTCAGAGATAGCCCCTTTTGAGATTTTAGATGCGTCCAATAAAGAAGCCATTTTAAAGGTGGTTCAAAAACACCAAGTGACGCAAGTGTACTTGTTGGCAGCAATGTTGTCTGTAACTGCAGAGAAATATCCAGAGAAGGCATGGCGTTTAAATATGAATTCAATTTTGGCAGTGTTAGATTTGGCAAAAGAGCAACACATCCAAAAAATCTATTGGCCAAGTTCTATTGCTGTTTTTGGCCCTTCGACTCCCAAAATAAATACCCGTCAAAAAACCATTATGGAACCTTCCACGGTATACGGAATAAGCAAGCTTGCTGGTGAGTTTTGGTGTAATTATTACCACCAACAATATGGTGTAGATGTAAGAAGTTTACGCTATCCAGGAGTTATTTCTTGGAAGACGCAACCTGGTGGAGGAACTACGGATTATGCTGTGGACATTTATTTTAAAGCCATAAAAGAGCGGAAATATGAATGTTTTTTATCGAAAGACACTCGCTTGCCTATGATGTATATGGAGGATGCTGTGAATGCAACAATCGCATTAATGCAAGCAGATAGTGCTAGCATCAAAATAAGAACTTCGTACAATCTAGCGGCGATTGATTTTACACCGGAAGAAATTTTTCAAGAAATAAAAAAGCATCTTCCCGATTTTGAAATCACCTATAAACCCGATTTTCGCCAAAAAATAGCCGACAGTTGGCCACAATCTATTGATGATTCTGAGGCTCGAATAGATTGGGATTGGCAGCATGAGTTCAATTTAGAAACCATGACAAAAGATATTTTAAAGCAAATTAAAAATAACTTAATTGACATTCATTAAGTGGTGTTTTTGTGTAGCATAAGCATCGAAAAAACACATGAACCTTTCATATTGTATGAAGCAGATAATAGAAAAAAGTTTAGAGAACGCAATTTCCTACTCCGAATACAGAACGCTTGTTCACGAATTGCTAGCCGTTGGAGAATCGACAGGACCCAATCAATCCGATGCACTTGCAAATTATAGTATGTTGAATGATAAACGGATGAAACGTTTAGATAAAACGATAAAAATTTCTGATGAAACGAAAGCAGTTTTTAATAATATTACGGGAAAACAAACTTGGCTGATTCTTACAGAGGGCTGGTGTGGAGATGCTGCACAAAGCTTGCCCGTCATTAATAAATTGGCAAACGAAAACGAAAACATTGCTTTAAAAATTGTACTTCGAGATGAGCATCTAGAAGTAATGGATTTATTTTTGACCAATGGCGGGAGATCCATTCCCAAAGTAATTATTTTAGATGAAGAAAATAATGTAACACATACTTGGGGACCAAGACCCACCTTGGCAACTAAAATGGCACAAGACTATAAAGACAAAAACGGGAGTATCGATGCCCAGTTTAAACAAGATTTACAGGTTTGGTACAACAAAAACAAAGGACAAAGTATCCAAGAAGATTTTGTGAAAATAATAAGTGCTTTTTAAAATAGACAACGGTATACTTTCTTTGCAACAGAACTTTTAAAAAACCGAATTGTAAATGTAGACCAAACGGTTTTTCTTTTTAATATCTTTGTCCCATCTTAAAGCATCAAAATGTACGTAGACTATAATGCATTGCCAGAAAACTCGAAAGTTTGGGTATATCCATCCAACAGAAAGTTTTATCCAAATGAAATTGAAGAAATAGAAGAGAAGATTAAAACTTTTATTGAAAGTTGGAACTCTGAAGATGAAAATTTTAAGGCTTCCTATCAGTTTTTATATCAGCGATTTATTATTTTTATTGTCGATGTAGACACAGTTGCACTCACCAATGAAGATATAGATACTTCGGTTTCGTTTATTTTAAGCTTGCAAGCAACCTATGATGTTTCTCTTTTAGATAAAATGAATGTATGCTTTAAGCAGGGTGAATTTGTTCAGTATAAAGAGCTTAAGGATTTTAAGAAATTACTAAAAAATAAAGCACTTACGGGGAAATCAATTATTTTTGATAACCTAATATCTATCAAACAAGATTTAGACAATCATTGGGAAATGCCCATAGAAGAAAGTTGGTACAATCGCTTTTTGAGATAAAATTATGAAATATGATTATATTATTGCGGGATCGGGTTGTGCAGGGTTAAGCCTTTTGTACACACTATTACAGTCGCCCTCATTGCAATACAAATCTATTTTAGTGCTTGATAAAGCACAGAAAAAAAGCAATGATAGAACCTGGTGTTTTTGGGAGAAAACACCCGGTTTGTTTGAATCTATTGTGCACGCAAAATGGAATACGCTAGAATTTTTATCTACCGATTTTAAAAAAGAACTCGATTTAGAATCTTATACCTACAAGATGATTTTGGGGCTCGATTTTTATAATTTTGTTCTAGATTACGCGCAGCAATTTGAAAATGTAACCTTTCTGCAAGAAACCATAACTGCGATTGATACAGGAGTAGATGCTGCTGTAGTATCGACTCAAGAAAATAGCTATACAGCGAGGTATGTCTTCAACTCAACGAATGTATTCAATCCAGAAATAACCGAACAAAATTCGTTATTACAACATTTTAAAGGTTGGGTCATTCAATCTGAAAAACCCGTCTTCAATCCAAAAGTAGGAAGGCTGATGGATTTTAGTGTTTCCCAAAAGCAGGGAGCTACATTTATGTATGTTTTGCCAACAACTACCACAGAAGCCCTCGTAGAATATACGCTTTTTAGTCCACGTGTTTTGGCACAAGCAACCTATGTTTCTGCCTTGAAAAAATACATTAAAGAAGATTTAAGCATTGACAATTACACGATTAAACACGAGGAGTTTGGAGTCATTCCAATGTCATTAGCGAAATTCGAAAAAACCTCAAAACCCAATGTTATAAATTTGGGGACTTCTGGTGGATTTACAAAAGCAAGTAGCGGCTATACCTTTCAATTCATTCAAAAAAACGTTGCAGAAATTGTAAATAATTTAGAAGCAGGTAAGCGTCCAAACCCTTCAACCGCTTTCAAAGACAAAATATATCAATGGTATGATCGAACTCTTTTGGATGTTTTATTGACCAAGAAACTAACAGGAAAAGAAGTATTCACAAAAATTTTCCAGAAAATTCCCGCTAAAAAAATCCTTGCTTTTTTAGGCAATGAAAGCACCCTTGCTGAAGATCTTTCAATTATGAAGAGTCTTCCATTGAAACCTTTTTTAGGTTCGGGCATAAAGCAACTTTAAGCAGTGTTTTCAAAAAAACCTAAACCCCACTCCAAGAGAAAAACTATCTAGGCGATTGTTTTCAAAACCTAAAATGGATTTTCTGTGGTATTTAAAACGGACACTACTTTCAATTCTTGAAGAAATTTTAGAGGCGATTCCAAGCCCCAGTCCATAGTAATTCCCATCACTAAATCTTCTCGAAGGACGCCATAATTTCCCATAACTCGTTTCCATAAAAAGACCCTCTCCATCGTTTTCTCTAATGTTGAAACGAAATGTTCCATAGGTAGGAATCGCATTGATGTTGTATCCCCAATGATGATCAAACCCCGCATGGAGACTTAGGAGAACTCTGCGATGGAATTGATAGCCAAATCCGATTCTTGCAATCAGCGAATTGGGAAGCAAAAAAGGCTCGCCATCATCGCTGTCTAACGTGTAATTTTCGTTGACCGTTAGCGTGGTTGCAATCGAAGTTGTAAAAAAGGGTTTGCGATATTTTTCTTGTGAAAAGAGTTGTTGAGAAAATCCGAATACGGCAATAAAAAGCAGCGTTTTTTTCATGATGTTTTTTAGTTCCTTAGCACCAGTGCGAAGACTATTTCGCTTCTAATGTTTTGATAAAATCTTCAATAGATTTTGCTTTTTCTACAGAAAAGGCGCCAATCTTAGTTCTTCTCAATGCAGATAAATGTCCTCCAGAATGCAATGCTTTTCCGAAGTCATACGCCAAAGAACGAATGTAAGTCCCTTTGCTACAAACCACTCTAAAGTCGATATTCGGTAAATTGATGTTGGTAATTTCAAATTCATCAATCGTTACCTTTCTCGATTTTATTTCGGTTGCCTCTCCCTTTCTTGCAAGTTCGTACAATCGTTTTCCTTCCTTTTTAATGGCTGAAAAAATAGGCGGTTTTTGATCAATTTCGCCTAAAAACTGTTGCGTTGCTTCGTGGATCAGTTCCTTCGTAATATGTGCTGTTGGAAAAGTTTTGTCAATTTCAGTTTCCAGATCGTAACTCGGTGTGGTTGCACCAATGGTAAAAGTACCCGTATATTCCTTTTTTTGTCCTTGGTACACATGAATTTCTTTGGTCTGTTTTCCAGTACAAATAATTAACAATCCCGAAGCCAGAGGGTCTAAAGTTCCTGCATGGCCTACCTTTATTTTTTTAATTTGAAAGCGTTGTTTGATGTGCCAACGAATTTTATTTACCGCCTGAAAAGAAGTCCATTCCAGCGGTTTGTCAATCAGTAATATCTGACCATTTTTGTATGCCTCTTCTGTCATTTAATTGAGTAAAGTATAAGATATTGCTGCAATTCCAACGATGGCGCAATACAAAGAAAAATAAGAAAGTTTGCTCTTTTTCACCAAAGAAATCATCCATTTGCAGGCGAGTAATCCTGCTACAAAAGCCGCAATAAAACCTGCTGAGATGGGAATTATTTCTGAGGATTGAAAATTTAAATCATCACTTAATATATCTTTTCCAATTTTTCCAAAGATTAACGGAACCACCATTAAAAAAGAAAAACGAGCGGCTTTTGTTCTGTCAATTCCTAATAAAACGGAGGTGGATATGGTTGCTCCAGATCTAGAAATTCCTGGCAACATGGCAATTGCTTGAGATATGCCAACAAGGACTGCATTTGAAAAGGATACTTTTTTATTGGTACTTTTTGCTTTATCAGCCAACAGCAACAAGACCGCTGTGAGTAATAACATAAGGCCAACCAACAATATATTTCTACTGAAAAAAACCGCCAATTGTTCTTCAAAAAGCAATCCAACAAACACGGCTGGAATCATGGAAAGGATGATTTTTACAGAAAATTTTGCTTCTTCATTCCATTTCAATTGAAACAACCCTCTAAAAATTTCGAGGACTTCTTTTCTGAAAATTACGAGTGTACTCAATGCGGTTGCAAAGTGTAAAACAACGGTAAATGTTAAGCTTTCTTCGGGCACCGATGTGTCTCCTAAAATTACTTTTGCCAATTCTAAGTGTCCACTAGAAGAAACGGGTAAGAATTCTGTAACACCTTGTATAATTCCAAGAACTATAGATTCTATAATTGTCATAATTAGCGCTTAGGATTTGCTAAAATCGCGTAGATTTCAATTCCCAATCCAATAAGAACTAAGGTGGGTGCTAATCGGATTCTTTGCCAATTGTAGATTTCTTCGTTAAAAACAGCTGGATCATCACTCCCTCCGCCTGCCATGAAAACAAAGCCCAAGGCAATTACAAATAAACCCACCAACATCATAATGTAGTTTCTTTTTCCGAATAAAAATGCCTGTTTTTTTTCTTTTTTAGCCTTCATATTTAATAATATAGTTCGTCTGTTCGTAAATTTAAAAAACGCTGCGTTGCAAAAAACGTACTTAACAATGTAATTACAAAAGCAGCTAAAACAACCCCGCCAACCAAATAGAATAATGTTATATAGTCTTTTAACAACTCTAAAATGGGAATGTATTTGTCCAGGTAATAAATGATAACTGCCAAACCTAGTAAAGCTATAAAAGCACCGATCATACCCAATCGAATACTTCTCCAAAGAAAAGGTTTACGTATAAATGATTTTGTAGCCCCCACCATTTGCATGGTTTTGATATTGAATCGTTTTGAATAGATGGTTAAGCGAATGGAGCTGTTGATTAAAAGAATGGCGATTAATGCAAAAAAACCACATAAAATAAACAACCAAAAACTAATTCTTTGGATGTTTTTTGTGAGCAATTCGATCAATGGTTTGTCATAAGAAACTGCTGCAACAAAGAGGTTCTTATTGAATTTTTTTTCTAAAGCCAGCATTTTCTCTGAGGTAACAAAGTCTGCTTTTAAATAAATATCGATGCCGTTTTTAAGTGGATTTCCGCCTAAAAAAGTTAAAAAATCTTCTCCAATTTCTCTGCTGTAATCTCTTGCTGCTTGTTTTTTAGAAACGTAAACAATTCTTTTTGTGAAGTTTTCTTCTCGAAGAGAGGCACAGAATTTATCAATCTGTTTTTTCGAAACTTCATCTTTTAGAAAGAGGTTGATGGCCACTTTTTCTTTAAAATGATTCGCTACGTTGGTCGATTTTAATAATACCAATCCTAAAACACCTACCATAAATAGCACAAGAGAAATACTAATGACTACAGAAAAGTAAGAGGAGGTTAAGCGTCTTTTTTGGAATGTATTAAAGTTGGAAGACATGTTTTTACGAACGATTAATAGCTGGCAATATACAAAGAAGCATTTAGAATTTTAAGACTAGACAAATAGAATCCCTTAATTAAATCTTAAAATTTATGCTTCTATTTCTTGACAAAGCTCTATTAAAACTCCGTTGGTAGCTTTTGGATGTAAAAAGGCAACGAGTTTGTTGTCGGCACCTTTTTTTGGAATGGGATTTAAAACAACAAAACCGGCGGTTTTTAAACGGGCTATTTCCGAGTGGATGTCTGATACGGCAAAGGCGATATGATGTACCCCTTCGCCTTTTTTAGCAATGAATTTTGCAATCGTGCTTTCTGGATTTGTTGCTTCTAGAAGTTCTATTTTATTGGGGCCAGCTTTAAAAAAAGAGGTATTCACACCTTCACTTTCTACCGTTTCAGTTTTGTAATGAGCAACTCCTAAGAGTGCAGCATAAACTTGATTGGCTGCTTCAAGGTCTTTTACGGCAATACCAATATGTTCTATTTTATTCATACTGTAAATGTAAAAAAAAAGGTCCAGTCCTGTGTGATTGTTTCTGCTACCGTCTGCTAATTTTATAATTAGCATTGTTTTTTTGGGTAAAAAATGAAACTCGTACGATTTTCTCTACTCAAAAGGGCATGAAATAAAGTGTAATTTACAGCAACAAATAGCGGAAACGTATGGGCACCAATGTATTTTATCGTAAATTTGCGGCATGGAAGAAACAAACAGACAGCGAAAAATTGCAGGAGTGCTTCAGAAAGACTTGGTAGATGTTTTGCAAAAAGCGGCTCAAGACGGGATGAAAGGAATTCTTATTTCGGTATCTAAAGTACATGTAACTTCAGATTTAGGCATTGCAAAAGTATATTTAAGTATTTTTCCATCTAAAAATAGAGATGAGATTGTAAAGGGAGTACAATCCAATACGCCATTAATTCGTCATGAAATGGCACGTAGAACAAGACATCAATTGCGTAGAATGCCTGAATTATTGTTTTTCGGAGATGATACCTTAGACTATATCGAAGAAATTGATAAATCTTTAAGCGGTCAAGACGAAAACCCAATCGAAAATCCATCGATACTTCCAAAACGAAAAAGAAGTTAACAAGTCAATTTTATTTGGTATATTTCAACTTTATCAAAACTAAAAATTGAACTTTTCCTACTACATCGCAAAACGGTATTTATTTTCTAAAACAAGCAATAATGCCATCAATATCATTACGATCATTGCCTCTTTTGGGGTCATCGTAGGCGCATTGGCGTTGTTCATTATTCTCTCTGGTTTTTCGGGTTTGCGAACTTTTAGTTATGCCATGTTAGACGCTTCAGACCCCGATATAAAAATAACAGCTACCCAAGGAAAATCATTTTTAGTTACCGATGCCTTTTCGAAAGTTTTAGATGCGAATGCTTCCATAGCAATCAATTCTAAAGTAATTGAAGAACGTGTTTTTTTAAAGTACAACAACAAAGAAGTCATCGCTTTTATTAAAGGAGTTGACAATAATTATACTCAGATAACTCAGATAGATTCGGTTTTAGACATGGGAACATGGTTAGACGATCGGTATCTAAATACGGCTGTAATTGGCAATGGAATTTCGTACAAACTTTCTTTAGGGGTTCTCAACTTTGGCAAACCTTTAGAGATCTATGTACCAAAACCAGGAGTACGATTGATGACGGCAAACAATGCGTTTTCGAAAGTAAATGCTCAAATTGTTGGCACCTATTCCGGAACTGAAGATTTTGCAAACAAATATGTTTTTGTCAATATTTTATTGGCTAGAGAATTGTTGGATTTCGAGCCGAACAGAATTACCGCTATGGAATTGAAACTCGTGAAAGATGCCGATGCCGATGCAGTTGCAAGACGACTTCAAAAGCAGTTAGGCACTGCTTATCAAGTAAAAACCAAAGCACAGTTAAATGAACTGTATTATAAAGTCATTAATACAGAGAATTTTGTTTCCTATCTTATTTTTACCTTGATTGTCATCATTGCATTGTTCAATGTTATTGGCGCGATTATCATGATGATTATTGAAAAGAAAAGCAATCTAAAAACACTGTTTAATCTTGGCGTTACCATTAAAGAAATCAAACGAATTTTTGTTTTACAAGGGTTTTTACTTACTTTTTTTGGCATGCTGATTGGACTTTCAATAGGGGTTGTTTTAGTCTTTTTACAGCAAGCGTTTGGCTGGTTTAAAATTGTGGGAGAGATGCCGTATCCAATTGAATTTCGGTTTTCAAACCTGTTTATTGTCATTTTTACCATTACTATTTTAGGGTTTTTAGCCTCTAAAATTGCAGGGAGCCGAATTTCTAAGGAGTTTATAGATCAATAATACGATGAAACACTTTCTAAAAATTGGCTTGCTTTTTTTTCTGTCTTTTTTTATTTTTTCCTGTAGTGCAGTTTTAAAAGTAAACTGTAAAAAGAATCCGTTTCAAGAATTAGACAGTTTGCAACGTACCAAAAAGGTAAGAAATTTTACTGCTTTAAAACCAGTCGGTTGGTACAGTAATCAATCGACAACGGGAGCACTTGGCTATTCTATCGACAGAAAAACACCATTAGAAAGTAATCCTCCAATACTTCATCATCCAGACAATGACGACCCGAAAAGAAATGTTGCTTTTATAAGTATCTCAAATACTCATGTGAGAAATCATTGTAAAACCGAAGTTACTTTGGAAGATTATATGCATTTTTTTATTTCAAACAAAAAGAGGTGGTCCGGAAATAAAGCGTTCAATTACGTGTTGTTAAAAACAAACCATAGCCGCTATGGGAAGGTCTATATTTTTAAATATGTTTACAAAAATGATGCTATTTTAGACAAAGAAAAAAAACCACTGATTACGAATAATGTTGTTTTTCTCTTGTTTAAAGACCAAATTGGCTATGAAATTTATTATGGGGCAGACGCTAAGGTGTTTGAAACATATTTGCCTGTTTTGGAGGACGTAGTAAAAAGTTTTGTCATCAAAGAAGATGTTAACTAAAATCTGGAATACTCATATTGCCAAACTTTTCTTGTACCTCGTCAAAGGCAGCGAAAACATCTTTAGCAGCGTCAGAAGTTACCATTTTCATGCGGTGTTCTTTAAAATGGGGGATTCCTTTGAAGTAGTTGGTATAATGTCTTCGGGTTTCAAAAACACCCAAAACATCCCCTTTCCAGTCAATGGCCATTTGCAAATGACGTCGTGCCATTTCTGTACGTTCTGCAATGGTAGGTTTTTGCATGTGTTCTCCTGTTTCAAAGAAATGCTTTACTTCTCTAAAAAACCAAGGATACCCAATAGAAGCCCTTCCAATCATCGCGCCATCAAGCCCATAACGGTCTCGCATTTCCATCGCTCTTTCGGGGGAGGTAACGTCTCCATTTCCAAAAACAGGAATGTGCATTCTTTGGTTGTTTTTTACCTCAGCAATTGGTTTCCAATCTGCATCGCCTTTATACATTTGTGCACGCGTTCTACCATGTATAGAAATGGCTTTACAGCCCACATCTTGCAAGCGTTCTGCTACTTCTACAATGCGAATAGAATCGTGGTCCCAGCCCAAACGGGTTTTTACTGTAATGGGTAAATCGGTGTGTTTTACCATGGCTTCGGTAAGTGAAACCATTAAGTCAATGTCTTTTAAAATACCTGCACCAGCACCTTTAGAAACGACTTTCTTTACAGGGCAGCCAAAGTTGATATCTATAATATCTGGATTGGATTTTTCAACAATTTCTATAGTACGCAGCATCGAATCTAAGTTGGCGCCAAAAATTTGAATCCCAACGGGACGCTCTTTCTCATAGATGTCCAATTTCATCACACTTTTTGCAGCATCACGAATCAATCCTTCCGAAGAAATAAATTCAGTATACACAACATCTGCACCGTTTTCTTTGCACAAAGCTCTAAAAGGAGGGTCTGAAACATCTTCCATTGGAGCTAATAAAAGCGGAAAATCGGGGAGTTTTATGTTGCCTATTTTTACCAAAACTGATTATTTTTCTGCGAAATTAGTGTTTTTAATCTTCAAAACCCAAATTCCATAGCACCCAAGAAAAAGTTCTCCAAAAGTTCCGAAAAGCAATCCGAATGTTGGGGTGCCGTCTATCAAGAGACTTAGCAATCTACCAACACCTAAACCGAGCATAAACACCATATTTGTAAGCACTGCAATTTTGAAGTAGTGTCGTTTAAAAATGCCGAGAATCCACAGCATTGCAAACCCAAGATACAATCCCATAATGGCCTTGAAAAAATTGTGTTCGTCAATGGTGTGTAGCTGAATGTCGAATTGTGAAGCCGGATTGAATCCGTAGACCAAAGAAATAGGAATGACAATGATGACCGAAATGATCAAATGTATTTTAGTTTGCAATGCTTGTTTTGTAAGGGTCATTTATCGTTCTTAAAAAACACGTACCACGTTGAATCCGAAGAAAATAATCCCCTTAGACCAATCGCCCTCCGCATTGCTCAAAAATCCAGGTTCATTGGTAGACTGTGCGTTGGAGAAAAGCAATTGAAAAACATGTCCGCCCGTTTCTAAATCCATACCAATCGTTAGTGGATTGTTGTATATAGAATTTGTATCTCTGTGAAAATTATAGGCATAATCCATGTTGATGCTTACGCGTTTGCTTACTTTCATTCTTCCGCCAAAACCCATTAAAAGCTGATTGTGATTTGCAACAGCGACTTCATTTAAGTCTTGTAAATTTTGTCTCACATAACTTGGTGCCATTAAGAAAGAGAACTTCTCTGAAATTCTTTTAGAGACCAAAAACTGCGCTGCAAAACTCATGCGATCTCCAAATTGTAAATCGGGCATTCTGTCTTTTTCAAGTGCTGCATTTACATTTGCAGTTCCGTAAAAGGCAATGTTCAATGGAAAGGTGGTTGATTGTTTTGCCAATCGAATTTTAATGGCCGATGCATAGGTTTGATTTAACGATTCTCTGCTTGCACTGAGTTGAATGCCGTCCCAAAAACTATAGACCAATTGTATGTTTGTGTTTGCATTGTCCAAGCCAAAAAAGGTTTCAAAACCATCTTTTACAGATCCAAATCTATGGGAAACATAGAGGTATAAATCTCCTTTCGCAGCAATCTTTGTAGATTGTAAGTTTCCGATTTTCATGGCTTTAAAAGCGGGAAGTTCAAAGCGAGTTTTTACTTCGGAAATGTCATTTAACTCGTCCATTAAATCATCTTGCGCTTTTAGACTGAACACACTTAAAAGGGCACATGCTAAAAGGAAGAAGTTCCGATTCCTATTTTTTACTTTTGAATAATACATTGATCTAATTTTAGTTCGTTTAATAAATCGTCATAACCAATAAAACGACCTTTAATTTGGAGTGTTTGTTCTGCAACCACTATTTTTTGCCTTGTGCTAAACTGACAATAAATCCTATTATTAAGTGTAATACCTTTTTCATCTTTTGAAGTAACAACCCCTTCTAAAACAACAATACTGTTTAGCCACTCATTCGTATTTTCTTGAACTTTTGGGCTAAATTCAGCTGCTGTTCCTGTAAAAGCAACTTGTCTCGATTCGATGCTCGCTGGTGGTTTCATCAGATAGGAGTAGGTAATCCAACCAGAGCAACAAACGGCAAGAAAGAATACAATCAATTTATTTTTTTTCGACAAGTTCATAGTTCAATGTAATGTGAATGTTCTCTGCAATTTTCTTACGGACAATCTTTGGAATGGCAATGTCAAAATCTTGAGGTGCAACCGTAAATTTTGAGGAAAGGATTATTTTATCTCCATCAAGTGTTACCGTTGCGGTAGTGTTTATTTCTTTTTTCACGCCTCTAATCGTGAGTGTTCCAGAAAGATTGTATTCTTTTTGTATGCTTACTTCTGTAAAATTGAAATCGGCTAATTTCCCTCTAAAAACCGCTTTTGGATGCCTGTTCGAATCCATATAATTTTCATTAAAGTGTTCTTGCATGAGTGCTACTCTAAATTGAAAAGCAGTCATAAATAACTGAGCAGCAAGATCACCAGTAGTGGTTTTTAAAATAACTGTCGTACTCTTATTGGTTGCTTCTACGGGTTCAAATGCTGTTACAGAGGCTTTGAAATCGGTAGTACCTGTGCGTGTAAAATAGGTTTGAGAAAACCCAGAAATTGACACAGAAAAGAATAAAAAAAAGAGCGCTTTTTTCATGAGATTTAATTTTCTAAGAATCCGTCTGCTTTCCATTTGTCAATAATAGCCAGTTTTTCTGCGGATAAAATCCCGCTTTGTGGCATAGGATTGGTGGTGCTATTCATTCTGTTTATAAGGGAACCAAATTCTGCTTCTTCTCTAACTTGCGTATAGTTAAAGAGGGGAATTCCGCCAATTCTTGGAGTGGCAGTTCCATGGCAATTCAAACAGTTGTTGTCTATAATTGTTTTTACATCGGTATTGTACTTTACTAAGGCTATAATAGGCGCAGGATCTTCTTCTAAAGGTATTTCTGTGGTGGTACAATTCACAGCAAATAGGCAAAAAAAACTGACCGTGAGTAGTTTGTAATGTAGTATTCTCATTTTCAAAAGTCTTTAATACTCAAATATAAGCTTATTTCCTTTAAAATTGGATTTCCTTTTCTAGTTCCTTTTTTGCTCTTTTTACGATCACTTTTGTTTGATCTCCTTTTTTGTATGAAGACAAAGCCCGCATATAACTCATCATATCTACCACCAAGCTATCTCCTAATTGAATGACAATATCTCCCTTTTGAAGCCCTGCTTTTTGTGCCGGTTTGTCTTCAGAAATTCCATCAATACGCATTCCTTTTCCATCAAATAAATAATCTGGAATTACGCCAAGCCCAACTTTAAATCGTGGTGTTTCTTCACTTTCATTTTTTGTTTTTCTGAAACGAAGCTTTCCATTATTGTCCAAGTCAGAAATGATTGCTAATAAGTACTTTCCAAGTGTTTTCATTCCATTATAATTCAGTTTTTCTGCATCATCTCCGGGTTTGTGATAGTCTTCGTGTTGCCCAGTAAAAAAATGCAAAACGGGAATGTCTGCCAAATAAAAACTGGTATGATCGCTTGGTCCAACTCCTGATTCACGTTGTACTAATTTAAAACGATCATTATGTGCTTTTAGAACTTGTTTAAAAATCGGAGAGGTTCCTGTTCCATAGACCGCCAACGTACTGTCTTTTTTTAAACGCCCCACCATGTCCATATTCATCATATAAGACACTTTTTTGAGGTCTAAAGTTGGGTTTTTTACAAAATAATTTGAACCTAATAGCCCCATTTCCTCGCCCGAAAAGGCCATAAATAAATAATTGTTACGGGTGTTTTTGTTTTTCAATTTTGCAGCAATATCTAACATGACGGCAACGCCAGACGCATTGTCGTCTGCACCATTGTGAATGACTTTTACAGTGTCTCTGTACAAAGAGCCTTCGCCACCAAAACCTAAATGATCGTAATGTGCTCCTATAATAACAGTGTTTTCTGCATTGTTGTCTATAAAACCGAGTACATTATTTCCCGTAATGGTACCATCTCCATTTACATCAAATTTTACTTCTCCATGCGGATTCGTCTTTGGCATAAAGGTAAAAGGTTGTAAAAAACCTTGGGTTCCTTTTGGAGACAACCCCAATTCTTTAAATCGGTTTTGAATGTATTTTGCAGCTTTTTTTTCACCGCTAGTCCCCGTTTGTCTTCCTTCCAATTCATCAGAAGCTAAATAAGTAACGTCTTCTTGGATTCGGGTTTCTTTATTAATTTCTGGTTTACAGGAAATTAAAAAAGACAAAAAGATTAAAAATAGGAGGTTTCTCATGATGATAAATATTATTTTCGCGAAGTTAATTAATAAATAAGAAAATGAAAATTGTTTCCCTATTTGTATTTGCATTGCTGCTAGTGTCATGTAAAAACGAAAAAAAAATAACTGTTTCAAAATCAATAGACAACGTTGCTACAAATGCTTCTTTAATTTATCCAGAAGAAGGGCATTTTAAAAGTTTACGACAAGTAACTTTTGGAGGTGACAATGCAGAAGCTTATTGGAGTTTTGATGACCAACAATTGGTGTTTCAATCCAATAACAAAGCGTGGAATGTAAGTTGTGATCAAATGTTTTTAATGCATGCAGATGCGTCTTTTAAGACACAAATTCCACCCATGATTTCAACTGGAAAAGGACGTACTACTTGTGCTTATTTCTTACCGGATAATAAACACATTATTTATGCATCTACACATTTAGTAGATGATAATTGCCCAGAGGTTCCCTTGCGTAAAAATGGCAAATACATTTGGCCGGTGTATGATAGTTTTGATATTTTTGTAGCCGATTTAGAAGGTAATATCGTACAACAATTAACCAACGAAAAGGGCTATGATGCAGAACCTACAGTGTCGCCTAAAGGAGATAAAATTGTATTTACATCTACCAGAAGTGGCGATTTAGAATTGTACACCATGAATATTGATGGATCCGATGTACAACAAATTACGGATGAATTGGGCTATGATGGAGGTGCTTTTTTCTCACCAGACGGAACAAAAATCATTTTCCGTTCTTCAAGACCAAAAACACCAGAAGCCATCAAAGCGTATAAAGATTTGTTGGCAGAAGGTTTAGTGGAACCTACAGAAATGGAGCTATATATTTGTAATGCAGACGGTTCTGAACTTCGCCAGCTAACCGATTTAGGAAACGCAAATTGGAGTCCATTTTTTCACCCATCTGGCAAGAAAATTTTATTCTCCTCTAATTTTGAAGCCGAAAGAGGGTTTCCCTTCAACTTATATTTAATAGACATTGACGGAAAAAACCTAGAAAGAGTTACCCATGGAGAAACTTTTGATGCGTTTCCTGTGTTTTCTAACGATGGTAAAAAATTGGCTTTTTCATCCAATAGAAACAATGGAGGAGGTAGAGATACCAACTTATTCATTGCAGAATGGCAAGATTAGAATCGCAGTAGGATTCCCTATTTTTATTAAAGTTTTTAGAAAAGAATTTTTAAGGCGGCAAGTTTGTTGTATTGCAACTTTTTTAAACCCAAAACAACTATCTTTGCACCTTTAAAGAAATCAAATTTAACAAATGAAGAACATTCGAAACTTTTGCATTATCGCACATATTGATCATGGTAAAAGTACATTAGCAGATAGATTGTTAGATTATACTGGCGCAGTAACCGATCGAGAAAAGAAAGCACAGTTATTAGATAGTATGGATTTGGAACGCGAACGTGGAATTACCATCAAGTCGCATGCCATTCAAATGGATTATATTCATAATGGAGAACCCTTTGTTTTAAACTTAATTGATACGCCGGGTCACGTAGATTTTTCATACGAAGTTTCTCGTTCTATCGCTGCCTGTGAAGGGGCATTGCTTATTGTAGATGCAGCGCAGAGTATTCAGGCACAAACCATTTCGAACTTGTATTTGGCTTTAGAGAACGATTTAGAAATTATTCCTGTTTTAAATAAAGTAGATTTACCTTCTGCAAATCCAGAAGAAGTAACGGATGATATTGTAGACCTATTAGGCTGCGATCCAGAAGATGTGATCCATGCCAGTGGAAAAACAGGTTTTGGTGTTGGCGATATCATTCAAGCAATTATAGATCGCATTCCGGCTCCAGAAGGAGATGTTGATGCTCCTTTACAAGCTTTAATTTTTGATTCTGTTTATAATTCTTACAGAGGTATTGAAACCTATTTTAGGGTGTTAAACGGAGAAATTAAAAAAGGACAACGGATTAAGTTCATGGCAACAAATAATGAGTATTTTGCCGATGAGGTAGGGACTCTAAAACTAGAACAAGTTGTCCGAAAATCTGTAAAAGCAGGAGATGTTGGGTATCTAATTACAGGAATTAAAACAGCAAAAGAAGTAAAAGTAGGGGATACCATTACAGATGCTGTAAACCCAACAACAGAAATTATAGACGGTTTTGAAGATGTAAAGCCAATGGTTTTTGCAGGGATTTATCCAGTAGATACAGAAGATTATGAAGAATTGCGTTACTCTATGGAGAAGTTGCAATTGAATGACGCTTCTTTGGTTTTCCAACCAGAAAGTTCTGCCGCTTTAGGTTTTGGTTTTCGATGTGGCTTTCTAGGGATGTTGCACATGGAAATTATTCAAGAACGTTTGGAACGTGAATTTAACATGACGGTGATTACAACGGTCCCCAATGTTTCTTACCATGCGTACACAAAAAAGAATCCCGATGAAATGATTCTTTTAAACAATCCAACAGACTTGCCAGATCCTTCTCGATTAGATCGTGTAGAGGAGCCCTTTATCAAAGCGTCTATTATTACAAAATCAGATTTTGTAGGGCAAGTAATGAGCTTGTGTATCGAAAAACGTGGAGAAATTACCAATCAAACTTACCTAACAACAGAGCGTGTAGAACTCACCTTTGATATGCCCTTGGCAGAAATTGTCTTCGATTTTTACGATCGATTAAAAACAGTTTCCAAAGGATATGCTTCTTTCGATTATTCTCCAATAGGAATGAGAGAGTCAAAATTAGTACGGGTAGATATTTTATTAAACGCATCACCAGTAGATGCACTATCTGCATTATTACATGCCGATAATGCCTATACGATTGGAAAGAAAATTGTGGAAAAACTAAAGCAATTAATCCCAAGACAACAGTTTGATATTCCGATTCAAGCAGCCATTGGTGCCAAAATTATAGCAAGAGAAACCACCAAGGCATTGCGTAAAGATGTGACTGCAAAATGTTATGGAGGAGATATTTCTCGAAAACGAAAGTTATTGGAAAAGCAGAAAAAAGGGAAGAAAAGAATGCGTCAGGTAGGAAATGTAGAAATTCCTCAAGAAGCATTTATGGCCGTTTTAAAGTTGAATGATTAATTCATTTTATAACATAATACATATGTAAAAATAAAACCTCCTTTTTGAGTCATCAGAAAGGAGGTCTTTTTATGGGTTTTTAAATGTGTTATAATTTGATGAATTTACTCGTAAAATGAGTATTTTCAGTAATAATAGAAACAAAATAAAGCCCTTTAGGTAATTGAGCTACATTTCTTGAAGTTTCGTTGCCATAAAAGTTTAAAATTTCTTTTCCTGTAGTATCCGTTATTATGATTTTTTTCACGGTTAAATGCGCTTCCATAGAAATATTGAGAAAGTCTCCAACAGGGTTTGGACTGATTTTGAGAATCTTCATAGCGAGATCGTTTTTAGGAGTCCCTAATGAATTCCCTAGCCTACATTCATACGTAATTGTATCTTGATCTATACTAAGTGAGGCTACCGAAACTTCAATTCTCAAACTTCTAAAAACAAGATTACCATTCGTATTGTTAAAGTAATTAAAAACGGTGACTGTTGCAGTTCCAACGTTTCCGAATACAGAATAAGATAAGTCAATGTTTTGCACACTTTTTATACGGGTTACTGCTCCATTAAAGGCTCCTTGCCCAAGATCATTTGTTGAAAGTGTTCCATGGGCATCCATCGTTGTTTCTATATCGCCGCTAAATGTTCCAGTGTAGGTAGTGCCGTCTGAGATATAGGAGTAACTTCCTCCAAGTTCATCGGTCGTTGCGGTATCCTCGTAATTGGATGGGTAGGAGCCTAAAAGCGCATTATTTGTGTCATAATTCAAAGTCAAACCCGTCATTGATAATCCTGTGATTGAAACCATATTATCTGCTTCTTTTAGGTACGATTTGCTTTCGTCATTGTTGTCAGTATTGGTTGTGGTTATTAAGAATGTGGTTCCTGAATAGTTGCTAATTTCTTCGGTAGTTGGGACGGAATGAACATCGGTAGTATTTCCGGTTTTTTCGAGATTATTGAAATTCCAAATTAAGTTTTCACCGGTCGCACTTTGATCAATTGTTGCACTCGAGGTAACGAGGGCATAATTGGTTCCCGTAGTACTAAAAAAATTGTTGACAGTGCTTTGTGCATGACTGATGCTGTTTAATAGTAGTAAAATAAATAGTAGTACTAATTTCATGGTTTTTTTTTTGAGTTAATGGTTTTATGGAATGAAAATTCCTTGATTTTGGGATAAAAATATAGAGAAAAAGGAACCTGTTCTCATGGGAATAAATAAATGGGCATATATTGGAATAAGTGGGCATATATTGGAATAAGTGGTTCACACTTTTCTTTTATTTATCAACTTATGAAGTTATTTCTTTTTAAATCATTGAAATTTAATCCTCAAAAGCACTTATAATTTATCCCTTTTTCAAAGACGATCTCATTTTAGTTTGATAAATTTACCCCACAAAGAATTTCTTTTTTGTGGAATCTAAAAA
>CALSME010000009.1 GCA_943787375.1 uncultured Polaribacter sp. | reverse complement strand
TTAACACAAAATACGGGTTACTAATTTGTAGAATTATTACAGATTATATCAATAAATTATAGTAACGGGTTGTCGTATGGCAACCCGTTTTTTTTAGCTGCTATTTTATGTTAAATTTTAACTTTTTAATGGAATATTTTAGTACTATCAGTTGTAAATCATCACAATAAAACTTAGATTTGTTTGTCTTTATATACAGTGTATTACAGACTATTTTATCAATTTCGTATTAATATTTAGACCCATTTATACGGCCCTTTTTTATGAATTTAAAACTTGGATTTCTTTCAATACTTTTTTTACTTTTTTTTTCTTGTGATCAAGAAGAAAAAGTAAAAACATTATTTGAATTACAAGAGAATACAGGTGTTCAGTTTGCAAATACATTAGTGGAAACAGAAAATTTGAATCCATACACCTATAAAAATTTTTATAATGGTGGTGGTGTTGCTTTGGGTGATATTAATAACGATGGATTATTAGACATTTATTTTTCTGGAAATCTTGTTGAAAATCAATTGTACCTGAATAAAGGGGATTGGAAGTTTGAAAACATCACTAAAAAAGCAGGGGTCTTAAGTACAGACAATTGGTCTTCTGGTGTTACTTTTGTAGATATCAATTCTGATGGATTGTTAGATATTTACGTTTGTCAAGCAGGCCCTCCAAGAGATAACAACAGACACAATCAACTTTTTATCAATAATGGTAATTTAACTTTTAGTGAACAGTCTAAAAAATACGGTTTAGATATTACAGGATTAGGCGTACAAGCCAATTTTTTCGACTATGACAAAGATGGAGATTTGGATTGTTATCTTTTAAACAATTCAATTCGTTCTGTTGGAAACTATGATTTAATCAAAGATCAACGGGATAATGCCACTGAAAAAGGAAATAAATTACTGCGAAATGATAATAATATTTTTGTTGATGTTACCAAAGAAGCTCATATTTATTCCAGTGCTATTGGATTTGGTTTAGGTATCACAATCAGTGATTATAATAAGGATACTTGGCCCGATATTTTTATTTCAAATGATTTTTTTGAAAGAGATTACCTTTATGTAAATCAGCAAGATGGTACTTTTAAGGAACAACTAACGGAACAATTTCATTCCATTTCAATGGGCTCTATGGGAGCAGATGCAGCAGATTTAAACAATGATGGAAACACGGATATTATGGTGACTGAAATGTTACCAAAAACAATCCAAAGACAACGTACCAAAACCTTATTTGAATCGTGGGATAAGAATGCATTGGCAGTAAAAAATGGGTATCATTACCAGTTTTCAAGAAATGCGTTACATCAAAATATGGGCGATGACACCTTTTTCGAAATAAGCCGTTTTTCTGATGTTCATGCATCCGAATGGAGTTGGTCTACTTTACTATTTGATGCAGACAATGACGGATTAAAAGATATCTTTATTAGTAATGGTATTTATAAAGATTTGTTAGATAGAGATTATTTAACCTACATGGCCAATGAGGATCAAATAAAAGAGTTGATTCAAACGGACAAACAAGTCATGAAAAAATTAATTGATAGAATGCCTTCAAAAGCAGTTGCCAATGCAATTTATAAGAATACTGGCGATTTTCAATTTAAAGATCAAACAATAGAATGGGGCCTACAACAACCCAGTTTTAGTAATGGAACTGCTTATGGCGATTTAGACAATGATGGTGATCTTGACCTCGTTGTAAATAATGTAAATATGCCTGCATTTATTTATAAAAATACAACAGATAGTACAAAGCAAAAAAGCATTACTGTTCAACTAAAAGGAACATTAAAAAACACCCAATCAATTGGATCAAAAGTTGAAGTGTATTACAATAATGACAAATACAGTGTTTTAGAAAATTTCCCATCAAGAGGATTTCAAAGCTCGGTGTCTCACCAACTTACTTTTGGTTTGGGCAATTGCACTAACATAGACAGTCTTAAAATAGAATGGGTTTCGGGTTCAGAATCAACTTTTACAGCTTTAAAAACAAATTCAGTGTACACTTTTCAGGATCCTAATACACCCTTAAAAGGAAATTCAAAAAAAGAAGTTTCACAAAGAAGTCTATTAAAATTAACCCAAGCAGTTGTGAATTTTAAGCACAAAGAAAACAAAGCTGTAGATTTTAATAGAGAACAGTTATTGCCAGAAATGTACAATAATGAAGGCCCACACATTACCAGTGCAGATATTAATAATGATGGACAGCAAGATTTTTATATTGGAGGTGCTAAAGGGCAAACAGGAACACTTTTTATATCTCAAAAAGACCAATCGTATAAAGAACTGTCAAAGCCTTTTCAAATGCATGCTTCTTCGGAAGATACTGATGCGCTCTTCTTTGATAGCGATAATGATGGTGATTTAGATTTGTATGTAACTAGTGGCGGAAAATCATTTTCAAAATATGACTATTCATTATATGATCGATTGTATATTAATGATGGTAATAACAACTTTACAACTTCTAAAACGGTCTTACCTTTTAAAACCCCTATTAGTTCATCAACAGTAACCGCGTACGATTATGATCAAGATGGAGATCAAGATTTATTTGTTGGAGAACGGTTTAAAGTAGAAACCTACGGTGTTCCTAGTGATGGTTATCTTTTAGAAAATAAAGGAAATAACTGGTACGAAATCTCAAACGAAAAAGCTCTAAAAAACATGGGTTTGATCACGGATGCAGCATGGAAAGATCTTAATAATGATGGAAAAAAAGAACTTATTGTTGCAGGAGAATGGATGGCAATTCAGGTTTTTAAGATTGCCTCAGGCAAATTAATTAACGCAACAAAAGAATTTGGATTGGAAAATACCAATGGATTTTGGAAAAAACTGCAGATTGTAGATATAGATGCAGATGGAGACCTCGATATTATTGCGGGAAATAAAGGCGAAAATACATTTTTTAAAAACACCATGAGAATGTATGTTGCTGATTTTGATAGCAATGGCACCGAAGAGTCTATTATTTGTTATAAAAAAGGAAACGATTACTATCCAATTGTAGACAGAGATGAACTAATAGGTCAAATTGCGAGTTTAAAACAAAAACTACTGTATTATAAAGCGTATGCAAATGCTACGATGCGCTCTATCTTTACAAAAGAACAGCTAGATAAAGCAAGAGTTTTTGATGTGAATACAGTACAGACAACTCTTTTTGTGAATACCGATAATAAATACATACCTGTAAAATTACCGAATGAAATTCAATATTCAAATGTCACAGCAATTGCAACAATAGACGTCAATAAGGATGGGTATTTAGATCTTTTATTCGGAGGAAATCAATACCTTGTAAAACCGCAGTTTGGCAGACAAGATGCCTCTGAGGGCTGGTTACTCTATGGTAGTAAGCAGAAAAATATTTTTGAAAAAATAATTTCATTACAAATAAAAGGACAAATAAGAGATTTTAATATCCTTGAAATAAATCATAAAAAACACCTATTAACAACACTCAATAATGAAAGTTTACAAATTTATGAAATACAATAATCGTACGCTCGTGTTTCTTATTTTAAGTACCTTATTCTTGTACTCTTGTCAATCCGATTATACAAAATTGGTAGAAAGAGAATTGGCAACGGGCATTAAAAACGATACTCTTATGTACAATTTAAAGTTTGGTGACACGAGGAAAGAATTTTATGAAATCTGTTGGGATCTAAATAGCAAAGGATTGGTTACCCATGGTGGAAATAATAACTATGTAAAAAGGGTTTTACGTTCAAAAGATAGTACACTTAAAACTAAAGCCATTAAAATGCTGTTTTATGCACAATTTAGCAATCGAGACATCATCACAGGAATGAATTTAAAGTTCACTTATTCTGCATGGGCTCCTTGGAACAAGACCTTACAAGCAGACAATCTATTTCCTGTAGTTCAAGACACAATACTAAAATGGTATCCTGGAAATCCTTTTATAGAAGTAAAAAAAGGACTTTTAGTAAAAATCGATGGAAACCGACAAATACAAATTTCAAAAGAGTCGGAGAAAGATGTTGCCGTTTTAATAGAAAACTTAGCATACAAATACAACGCTTTAGTCAATTAAGAAATGAAAAATTTATATCCTGTTTTTTTATTGGTAATTCTGGCCGCTTGTACTAATAATACAAATCAGAAACCACAATTTGAACTCTTGTCAGCCGAAACAACAAATGTTTTTTTTAGTAACGATTTAGTATCTACCACAGATTTTAATGTTTATCGTTATCGTAATTTTTACAACGGTGGCGGTGTTGCTATTGGTGATGTAAACAATGATGGTTTACAAGATATTTACTTAACTTCAAACTTAAATGAAAACAAGTTGTACCTAAATAAAGGGAGTTTTCAATTTGAAGATGCTACAGAAACTGCTAATGTTGGAGGGACAAAATCATGGTCTACAGGTGTTTCAATGGTCGATATTAATGCCGACGGACTTTTAGATATTTATGTATGTAATTCAGGAGACGTTGCTGGAGATAACAAACAAAATGAGTTATTTATCAACCAAGGAGATGGTTCATTTACAGAAAAAGCGATGGCTTATGGCCTGGCTGATTTAGGATTTTCTACACATGCATCATTCTTTGATTATGATAAAGATGGGGATTTAGATGTGTATTTACTAAATAATTCTTACCAAGCGATCGGAAGTTTTAACCTAACCAAGAACGAGCGTCCAGTCCGCGATGTATTAGGAGGCGATAAGTTATTTGAAAATAATAACAATCACTTTACGGATGTAAGCGAAAAAGCAGGTATTTATGGCAGTGTCATTGGTTTTGGATTGGGTGTTACCGTTAGTGATATAAATAACGATGGCTGGGAAGACATTTATGTATCTAATGACTTTTTTGAAAGAGATTACCTCTATATCAATCAGCAAAATGGAACCTTTAAAGAACAATTAACCAATGCAATTAATTCGATTAGTGGTGCTTCTATGGGTGCCGATGCAGCCGATATTAACAATGATGGTTATAGCGATATTTTTGTAACAGAAATGTTGCCAAACGAATACGAACGATTGAAAACCGTTACTACCTTTGAAGACTGGAACAAGTACCAATACAATCTTAAAAACGACTATTACCATCAGTTTACTCGAAATATGTTGCAATTAAATAACCACAATGAAACGTTTAGTGAAGTGGGGCGATTTAGTGGGGTAGATGCTTCTGACTGGAGTTGGGGTGCTCTCTTTTTTGATATGAACAATGATGGGGCTAAAGATTTATTTATTGCAAATGGGATCTATAAAGATTTAACAAATCAAGATTATTTGCGTTATGTTTCCAACGAAGAAGTGTTGATGTCTATTGTAAAAGATAATAAAGTAGACTATAAAAAATTGATTGATATTATTCCTTCAAACAAAGTAAAAAACCATGCATAT
Organism: uncultured Polaribacter sp.; assembly: GCA_943787375.1. GTDB lineage: Bacteria > Bacteroidota > Bacteroidia > Flavobacteriales > Flavobacteriaceae > Polaribacter. The sequence goes on along the minus strand of CALSME010000009.1, from coordinate 86,018 downwards.
ATCAATAAAAGTGACCTTACTTTTGAACGTGAAAATAATGGATTAAATACAGAAGGATTTTCCAACGGTGCTGCCTATGGTGATTTGGACAATGATGGTGATTTAGATTTGGTGGTAAACAACGTAAACATGCCGTTGTTTATCTACAAAAATAATTTAGATACTACCAAATCCAACTATCTCAAACTAGTTTTAAAAGGAGAAGGAGCAAATACAAATGCGATTGGAGCCAAAATAAAATTAGCTACAAAAAAGGGTGATTATTATTTAGAGCAACAACCTGTTAGAGGTTTTCAATCTTCCATGGACAACCGTCCTAATTTTGGTTTTCATGGTAAGGACAATGTTTCGTTAACCGTAACTTGGCCTTCTGGGAAAAGAACACAACTAGAAAATGTTGTCGTGAATAAAACGTTGACGCTTTCTGAAAAAGATGCAGAATTAGTTTCAAAAGACCAACGTTTAATTGCAAAAAATATATTTGTAAAAGACAACAAGACCATTCAGTTTGTCCACAAAGAAAACAATTACATTGATTTTAATGTAGACCGATTATTACCTTTTATGAGAAGTACAGAAGGACCAAAAATATCGGTGGCAGATGTAAATAATGACGGTACTAAAGATCTTTTTATTGGAGGCTCTAAAAACAATATTGCTTCTTTATTCATTCAAAAAGAAAATACTTTTAAAGCTGTAAAAACAACTGTTTTTGACAAACAACGAGCTGCTGAAGATACCGAAAGTGCCTTTTTTGATGCGGATGGTGATGGAGATTTGGATCTATATGTTTGTAGTGGAAGTATTGAAACATCTATTTACAGTGCTAATTATTTAGACAAACTATATTTAAATGATGGTAAAGGGAATTTTACAGTTTCCAAACAACTTTTGCCGATTGCCAATAAATATCATGCTTCGAGTACCGTTACGGTTGCAGATATTGATAATGATAATGATCTGGATTTATTTGTTGGAGAAAGAGCCATTCCGAATTCTTATGGAGTTCCGGGTTCAGGATTTTTATTAATAAATGACGGATTAGGTAATTTTACAGAGCAATCTGAAAGCTTAGCACCTCAATTGAAAAATTTAGGCATGATTACAGATGCCACTTTTGTAGACATTAATAAAAACGGCTACCAAGATTTAATAGTAGTCGGTGAATTTATGGGAATTGAAGTTTTTAAAAATGAAAATGGAAGATTTACAAAATTAGATAATAGTCCGTTGTCAGCGATTAAAGGTTGGTGGAAAACTATTGAAAAAGGAGATTTAGATGCGGATGGAAATGTAGATTTGATCCTTGGAAATCATGGTTTGAATAGCCGATTTAAAGCCTCTAAAAAAAATCCGATTAAATTATTACTAAATGATTTTGATAATAACGGATTTCTAGATCCAATTCTTTGTTTTACAGGAGAGAACGAAAATGTATATCCGTATGCACTCCGACACAATTTAATAGATCAATTAAAATATTTAAGTAAAAAGTATCCAGATTACGAATCTTTTAAATCGGCAACTATTTCGGACATTTTTACCAAAGAACAACTTCAGGAAACTACTCTTTTAGAAGTAAATACATTGAGTTCAATACTCCTTATTAATAAAGGTGATTATCAATTTAAAGTTCAAGAATTACCTCAAGAAACACAGTTTTCACCCGTGTATGCGATTGCAGTTTCTGACTTTGACAAAGACGGAGATCAAGACCTCTTTTTAGGTGGGAATTTAGACGGTGTTCAACCAGAATTTGGTCGCTATGACGCTTCCTTTGGAACATATTTAGAAAATATTGGGGCACATCAATTTAAATTTCATCAAACAGGAAGTGGTTTAAAAATAAAAGGACAGGTACGAGATCTTAAAATAATTAAAGACCAACTATTTATCTCCAAAAACAACGATTCATTAGAAGTTTATAACTATTAATATGATAAAAAAAATCATTTTTACAGCACTTATTTTGGTAGGCTGCTCAAAAGAGCAAGTTGTAGAGAAAACTACAGAAAAAGAACTCTTTTTGGAAGTAAATGCTTCTGCTTCGGGTATTGATTTTTCAAATGATTTAACAGCAAAAGGAGACTTAAATATTATCGAATATCTCTATTATTATAATGGAGGTGGAGTTTCTTTAGGTGATATTAATAATGATGGTCTGGATGATATTTACTTAACAGCAAATCAAAAACCAGATAAATTGTACCTCAATCTTGGGAGCTTAAAGTTTAAAGATATTTCATTGCCAAGTAAAATAACTCAGGATAGTACATGGTCTACAGGGGTGACGATGGTGGATATTAATAACGACGGACACTTAGATATCTATGTCTGTAAAGTGGGAAATTACAAAGGATTAAAGGCGAAAAATGAGCTGTATATCAATAAAGGGGATGCTACTTTTCAAGAAAATGCAAAAGCGTACGGATTGGACTTTTCAGGATTTTCTACACAGGCTTCTTTTTTTGATTATGATCAAGATGGCGATATGGACATGTATTTGTTAAATCACTCTGTGCATTCAACGTATTCTTATGGAAACATTAAATTGAGAAAGAAGCCTGCAACTTTTTCGGGCGATATTTTGTTTGAAAATAAAATTGAAACAGGAAAGATTAAATTTGAAGATGTTACTAAAAAAGCAGGAATCTATAATAGTGCACTTGGATACGGTTTGGCAATTGCAACATCTGATGTAAATAATGATGGGCTATTGGATATTTATGTAGGTAATGATTTTCATGAAAATGATTACCTATACATCAATAATGGAAACAAAACCTTTACCGAGTCTAACGCTGACTATTTTAATAGCACTTCACGATTTACGATGGGAGTTGATGTAGCTGACATTAATAACGATGCACAGTTGGATTTGATTACCTTAGACATGATGCCCTATAAAGCTGACGTATTTTTAAAATCTGGCGGAGAAGATTCTGATAAAATTAATGAAATAAAAAAGGCATTTGGATTTCAACAGCAATATGCAAGAAATCATTTGCAAATAAATAAAGGAAGTCATTTTTCTGATGTGGCGCTTCAAACTGAAACTCACGCAACAGATTGGAGTTGGTCACCGTTATTATTGGATTATAATAATGATGGATTGCAAGATATTTACATTACAAATGGGATTTATAAGCGCCCAAATGATTTAGATTACGTAAATTATATAAGCAATGTGGATTTTGCAAAATACGAAGCAAATCAGCAGGATACCTTAGAGAAAAAATTAATTGAAACAATGCCAATGTTGGGATTGTCAAATGTCTTATTTCAAAACAACGGAAATTTAGACTTTCATAAAACAGCCATCAATGCTGCCAAAAAAACGAGTTACTCTAATGGTGCTGCTTATTCAGATTTAGATTTAGATGGCGATTTAGATCTTGTGGTAAACAATCTGAATGATAAAGCCACTTTATTAGAAAATAAGACAATAGGGGCAAACTATCTGACCCTTCAACTATTCGAAAAAAATAAAAGTCTCAATACCAATGGGGCCAAAGTATATCTCTATGCAGATGATAATGTTTTTTATAAAGAACAAACAACCGTTCGAGGATTCTTATCAAGTTCTACAAGAAAAGTACACTTTGGATTGGGAGCTATAACCGCCGTAGATTCTTTAATAGTGTTATGGAATGATGGGACCAAAACACTTCAAAAAGAAGTTTCCATAAATAAAGAAATCACCCTTAATAAAGAAGAAACTTCAGTTCATACTTTTTCACCTTTTAAGAAAGTGATACAAGAAGAATTTTTATACACACATATCGAAAATAATTTCTTAGACTACGAAAGAGAAGCATTAATGCCAGAGAAATTATCTACAGAAGGGCCTTCTGTGGTTCAAGCTGATTTTAATGGGGATGGCTTAAAAGATCTTTTTATTGGAGGTGCCAGAAACCAAGAACCTGTATTGTATTTTCAAACAAAACAGGGAAAATATACACCAATAAATACGCCAGTATTTGAACTTGATAAAATGTACGAAGATGTAGACGCCATTGCTTTTGATATTGATAACGATGCAGATTTAGACATCTATGCACTCAGTGGTGGAAATGACTTCAAAGAAGGTCACTCAATGTTAGAAGACCGTGTCTATTTGAATGACGGTAAAGGAAATTTCACAAAACTCGAAGCAAGATTATTAGCAACCAATGGGGGTAGCGTTTCTTCTTTTGATTTTAACAAAGATGGATTTCAAGATTTATTTATTGGAAATCGATCCATTCCTGAAGCCTATGGTTTAACACCGTTTAGCTTTATACTTAAGAATACAGGGAATAACAATTTTGAAATTGCAGCAAAAAAACGTTTTGGAATGATTACCGATAGCAAATGGGCCGATTTAGAAAATGATGGACAAGTCGAACTAATCCTTGCTGGAGATTGGATGCCGATTACTGTTTATTCATATACAAAAGAAGGACAGTTCGAAAACCAAACGAAAAAACTAGGCTTAGATAAAACCCATGGAATGTGGAATGTTTTGGAAATAAACGATATTAATAAAGATGGATTGTTAGATATTTTTGGAGGAAATACAGGAACTAATTTTAAGTGGAAAGCTTCCGAGAAAAATCCAGTAAAAATTTATTTAGATGACTTTGATGGAAACAAACAATTGGATCAATTGATTTTTTACAACTATTTTGGAATCGATGTCCCATTTGCATCCAAAGATAAATTGGTGCAACAAATTCCAAAGTTAAAAAAGCAATTTTTAAAATACGCTGCTTTTTCAGAAGTACAAACTATTGAAGATCTAAAATTAAAAGATGAAAAATCTATTTTGGAAACCAAATATATTTACGAACTGCGTTCCATGCTATATGTAAATAGTGCGAATGGTTTTTCACCTATATCCCTTCCGAAAGAAGCACAATTAAGTACAATAGAAGACATTCATGTAACAGGGAATGATATATTTTATACAGGAAATTATGATGGATTTGTAACTGAACTCGGAAACAGTATGTCCAACTCTGGAGGTGTTTTACATTTCTCTGAAACGGGAATTACCTCAAAAAAATCATTGCAATTGCCAAAAGATTATCTGGGAAGAAAAATTATGAAATTAAACGAACAAGAGTACTTGGTGCTCTCCAATAATGGAAAATCATACATTTTAAATATAAAAAAATAAAAAGATGAAGAATTCGATTTATAGTTTCACAAAGCGACTCTTTTTTGTGGCTTTAATTGGTGTTTTGACACAATGTCAGAAACCATCAACACCTATTATAATTAGTCCCGATACCTATCATGCTTCTGTAGATAAGGTAACAAATATTATGATTCATGATATTTTTTCACCTCCTGTTGCAAGTCGAATTTTTGCATATCCTAACGTTGCCGCTTATGAGATACTGGTGCAAAAAGATACCATGTATGCCTCTTTAGTTCATACCGTAAATGGTTTGAATTTCATACCGAAAATGGATGACAATAAAAAGATAAATGCAAACGTAGCGGCTTTAATTGCCCACATGGAGGTGAGTAAAATATTGATCTTTTCTGAAGAGAAACTAGATGTTTTAAAAGATAGTTTGTACCAGAAATGGCAAAACACCAACGAACAAGAATTTTTAGCCTCTAAAACTTATGCTTTAAAAGTGGTTTCACATATTAAAAAGTGGATGGATGCAGACAATTATAATCAAACGCGAACGATGCCTAAATATACAGTAGACACAGACGACGCGTCAAGATGGCAACCAACACCTCCTGCATATATGGACGCAATTGAGCCTCACTGGAATAAAATTAGACCTTTTTTATTACAATCTGCAGACCAGTTTAAGCCATTACCTCACCCAGAATTTTCATTAGAAAAAGGATCACAGTTTTACAAAGAATTGTTAGAAGTATACACTATTAGCGAAAACATTACTAAGAAAGGAGACCATTCTGAAGAGGTTGCCATTGCACAATTTTGGGATTGTAACCCTTATGTTTCTGTAACCAGAGGGCATTTTATGTTTGCTACTAAGAAAATAACTCCAGGAGCACACTGGATTGGAATTGTGAAAATAGCCGCCAAGAAATCGAATGCAAATTTAATGCAAACCGTAAATGCCTATACCAAAACATCATTAGCAATTGCTGATGCTTTTATTAGTTGTTGGGATGAAAAATACAGGACAAATTTAATTCGCCCAGAAACGTTAATTAATCAAAATATTGATGCAGATTGGTTGCCTATTTTACAAACACCTCCTTTCCCAGAGTATACAAGTGGTCACTCTGTGGTTTCAGGTGCTGCCTCTGTTGTTTTAACAGCCCTCTTTGGAGATAATTTTGCTTTTGATGACGATACAGAATTACAATTTGGGTTGCCGATACGTAGTTTTAGCTCTTTTTACGATGCCTCAAGTGAAGCCGCAATTAGTAGAATGTATGGTGGAATTCATTATAGAGCAGCTGTCGATAATGGATTGGAACAAGGGAAAAATTTAGGTCATTTTATTGTTGATAAAATCGACAGCAACAAAGAAGTTAATTAACAATATTAAAGTGTTTTATCAATAAGAGTATGAAGCCCAACGATAGAAATGATACACCAGTAATTTTAGAAAAAGATGCGAAAGCATGGTGGAAAGAAGGTGTTTTATACCAAATTTATCCTCAGAGTTTTAAGGATACAACCGGTGATGGTTATGGTGATTTTCAGGGGGTTATTCAAAAACTCGACTACCTCGAAAGTTTAGGAATTACAATGGTTTGGATGAATCCTTTTTTTGGTTCTCCTCTGGTAGACAATGGATATGATGTAAGTAATTATACAGCCATTCACCCAAGATATGGAACAATGGAAGATTTTCAAGAAATGCTTGATGGTCTTCATTGTAGAGGAATTAAATTTGTATTAGATGTAGTTGTAAATCATAGTAGTAATGCGCATCCATGGTTTCAGCAATCGCGAAGTTCTAGAGACAATCCGTATCGCGATTATTACCATTGGTGGCCTGCAGAAAAAGGAACTCCACCATTTAGAGACAGTATTTTTGATCCTGAGGGAGCTTGGCAATTCGATCAACAAACAAATGCTTATTATTTGCATTATTTTGCCAAAGAACAACCCGATTTGAATTGGGAAAATCCAAAAGTAAGACAAGAAATTTATGCTATTATGAAGTTTTGGGCAGAGAAAGGAGTTGATGGTTTTCGAATGGATGCTTTTCAGTATGCAAGTAAAGATACCACGTTTCCAGAATGGCCAAAAGGACACGAGAAAGAATATGACAAGTGGTACGGTATGCGACCACAATTGCATGATTATCTGAAAGAAATGTACACTGAGGTGATTGAGCCTTATGACTTATTTGCAGTAGCAGAAGGAGCTGGAACCTCATTTAAAGATGCTCATGATTTAGTAGATGCAGATAGAAATGAGTTGCAAGTGGCGTACCATTTTGATTGCAGAGATATTTCAAAAGATTTAGAAGGGTATCAACTTTCTGAATTTAAAGCTGTTTTCACAAAATGGGATGCTGCTTTTAAAAACAATGGTTGGTTAGCTATTTATCTTTCAAACCATGATGTTGCGCGACTTATAGATCGATATGGGAATACGGATGCGGTCTTTAGAACTCCGTCTGCACAAATGTTGAATACCTTTTTGTTGAGCATGAGGGGAACACCTTATACCTATTATGGAGATGAATTGGGAATGACCAATATAGACATGCCAAAAATAGAAGAATACGTAGATGTTTCTGCGATTGGCGATTATAATAGAGCAAAAGCAGAAGGACAGGATATGGATCAATTTATGAAGAAATTGAATTTCAATTCTCGTGAAAATGCACGTACACCAATGCAATGGGATTCTACTAAAAACGGAGGTTTTACAGAAGGGAAACCATGGAAAAAAGTAAATGATAATCATCAAACAATTAATGTTGTAGCTCAAAATAAAGACCCTAAAAGTATTTTAAATCATTTTCGAAAGATGGTGAAACTTCGAAAAGACAATCCAGTTTTAGTTTATGGTCAATATCAAATACTACAAGAAAGTCATTCTGAAATTTATGCATATACCAGAACTTTAGACCAACAGCAGGTGCTTGTACTCTTAAATTTTTCAAAAAAACAAGCAACAATCACATTGGAGGAAACCGCAAATACGGGAACGCTTTTGATTAATAATTATGATAGGTTGGATGCTAGAGAGGGACAAATTACCTTACAACCCTACCAAGCCATAATTTGTGAACTAATAAACTAAATCAACAAACAAATACAAAAACTAACACAAACACAACCATGAAACTAAAGAAACCCAGTTTGACCTTTTGGCAAATTTTTAATATGAATGTTGGATTCTTAGGAATTCAATATAGTTTTGGATTACAGCAAACTGCTATTAATCCAATTTTCTTATATCTAGGAGCTCCAGAAGAAATGTTACCTATTTTGAATATTGCAGGTCCAGTAACTGGATTACTTGTACAACCCATAATTGGTGCAATGTCAGATAAAACATGGTCTTCTCGTTGGGGAAGAAGAAAACCGTATTTTTTAATAGGCGCGTTGTTGGGTAGTTTGTGCTTGTTTGTATTTCCACACAGTCCTGTACTATGGTTTGCCGTTGGTTTACTATGGATTTTAGATGTTGGAAACAATATGGCTATGGAACCTTATAGAGCTTTTGTAGGTGATAAATTACCAGAAAAGCAATTAAGTCTAGGTTTTCAAATGCAAAGTTTATTTGTTGGTGCTGGTATCTTGTTAGCAAACGGTTCTATCGTTTTATTTCAATATTGGTTTGGAGGAGAATCAGTTGAAGTGGCAGCAACAATACCTCAGTGGCTATATTACTCCTTTTATATTGGTGCATTTTTATCATTAACTACCATTTTATGGTCGGTTTTTAAAACCCCTGAAATTCCACCTTCAGAGGAAGAACTAGTAGAAATTAATGCAATTAAGAGTTTATCTATTAGTCAACGAATATCTCAACCATTTTCAGAAATTGCAGAAGCCATTAAAAAAATGCCAAACTTTATGTGGAGAATTGGTGCTGTTTATCTTTTTCAGTGGTATGCGCTCTTTATTTATTGGCAATTTACAACTCCATTATTCAAATTAACATTAGGTTTTTCTACTTCAGAAGCAGCTTCACAAGCAGCTAAAATGAGTTTAACCTATAACATTGTTACGATGGTGGTTGCATTGGCATTAGTGCCATTAACATTGCGTTTTGGAGGAAAAAAAATATATGCATTTAGTTTAATTGGAACTGCAATCGCGTTGTTTGCCATTCCTTATATTTCTGATCCAATGTTAGTATTGGCACCAATGATTTTATTTGGAATTGGTTGGGCAGCGATGATGGGAATTCCTTACACAATGGTTTCTAAAATTGTACCTCAAGATAAAAGAGGTGTCTATATGGGCATTTTAAATATGATGATTGTAATTCCAATGTTTATTCAAACCTTAACTTTTGGACCAATCTATAAATACTTACTTGGTGGAAATGCTATAAATGCAATGTTGTTTGCTGGTGTATTTTTTGCTTTAGCAGCCATTTTAGCGTTTCGTTTAAATGAGCGTAAATCAGTAATTGAAGACTAATTTACTTTATATGAAAAATATAGGCATTAAAATTTCACTTTACCTTAATTACTTTGTTTTTGCAATCCTTTTAAATAGTGTCGGAATTGTTATTTCTAAATCAATTAATGTATATTTTGTAACTGAATCTCAAGCTTCTGTTTTGGAGGCATTTAAAGATTTGCCCATAGCAATAGTTTCTTTCTTTATTGCCTCATTCTTACCTCGTTTTGGTTATAAAAAAGGAATGTTAGTAGGTTTAGCAATTGTATTTTTTGGTTGCTTACAAATGGTTTTTGGGAATGCTTTTCTTTATACCAAAATACTGTTTTTAAGTATTGGTGTAAGTTTTGCACTTATTAAACTATCTGTTTATTCACTAATAGGAATTATAACCAATTCTAAAAAAGAACATGCTGCTTTCATGAGTTCTATTGAAGGTTTTTTTATGGTTGGTATCGCATTCGCATACATATTATTTCCAGCGTTTTATTCTGACGATGTAAACTCCTGGTTGAACGTTTATTATGTATTGTGTGTACTTATTGCTATTTCTTTTGTTTTTTTGCTTTTTTCTAAGGTTGAATATCAAGTAGCATCTTCCGCTTCAACTTTAAAAGAAGATCTAATACAGTCTGTTAAATTAATTATTGTGCCGCTCGTTTTGGTTTTTATTATATCTGCATTTTTGTTTGTAATGATAGAACAAGGAATTATGACATGGTTACCAAGGTTTAACGAAAAAATATTTTTGTTTTCTGAAAATCTAAGCGTACAAATGGCAGTTATATTTGCCTTGTCTTTAGCGCTAGGTAGATTTATAGCTGGTTTTCTAACTAAAAGAATGTCATGGGTATATCTCGTAATAATCTGTATCGTCATTTCTGGTGGTATTTTATTAGGTGTGTTGCCGCAGTTAAGTGAAAATATTGAAACATTATCAATAATTGAAAACACTACTGATGTTCCTGTTCTTGGATTTATCTTACCTTTAATTGGCTTATTTATTGCTCCAATTTATCCGCTTTTAAATTCAACAGTTTTAAGTTCATTACCAAAGAGTTTACATTCACCAATGTCTGGTTTAATCATAATTTTTTCTGCTTTAGGAGGCACAATTGGTTCAAGAGTTATAGGTGAATTATTTGAAAGTATTGGCGGAGCAAATGCATTTTACTTTTTGTTAATTCCGATGAGTTTACTAATTGTTTTTGTGCTACTTATTGATAGAATGTCTAAAAAACAAGAAGTTTCTGTATGATTTTCTTTCATTTAAATATTAAAAAAACTCTTGAGAGTTTATTAATACAGGAAGACACAGATGGCGATAAAAAAATAACCATCGAAGATAAAGGATCTAAAGTATTTACAATTCCATCTGACATCGGAGACGATTATATTGTAAAAGGCACTTATCATCTTTCAAATTTATTACAAGAATTAGTTATTGCAAAAAACGAAGGAAAAACAATTGCAAAAATACCTATAAATCATATTGAAGAATTACCTGTTGATAGGGTTTCTAGAATGATAAAAGATTTTTTTTGGAGCGGATTAACAAGAACTCTTGATGAAAAAGGAATAGAAAACCTCATAAACGACTCTAAAAACGAGACGTTAATATCTAACAAATTAAGAGTTTATGTCTCTTATAAAGATGAGATTGCTTATAATTACTACAAAAAATTAGAAACAGGTTTTCCTATTGAAGCGATTAAACTCCCTGAAAAAATAACTTCAAATTTTGTAAAAAGTATCAACTCAAAACCAGGGATTTTATCACTAAAATTAGAAGAAAAAAATGGTAAAATTAGTGGAATTCCTTTCGTGGTTCCTGGAGGGAGATTTAATGAAATGTATGGTTGGGATAGCTATTTTCAATCTATTGGGTTAATAATAGATGGTAAGATTGATTTAGCAAAAGCAGCAGCAGATCATTTTCAATATGAAATTGAGCATTATGGAAAAATTTTAAATGCTAATAGATCTTATTATTTAACCAGAACACAACCCCCTTTTTATACCAGTTTAATATGTGAAGTTTTTGAAATAACCAAAGATAAAATTTGGTTAAAATCTCATTTAAAAACAGCTGTAAAAGAGTATGAAACTGTTTGGATGGTTAATGGAAAGCGCTTAACTAAAAACGGATTAAATCGTTTTTTAGCTGAAGGTATTGGTATACCTCCAGAATGTGAGGCTGGGCATTTCGATTGGATCATAAAACCACTTGCAGAAGCTCTAAATTGTAGTATTTCAGAATATATTAGTCAATATCAGTCCAATGAACTTAGTAATTCAGAATTAGACGAGTATTTTTTAAATGATCGAAGTGTTCGTGAATCTGGACACGATACCTCTTACAGAATTGAAGGCAATTGTGCCGATTTAAATTTAGTAGAACTAAATGCTTTTTTGTATAAATATGAAACAGATTTTGCTAAATTAATTAAAGAAGAATTTAATGGTAGTATCCTCATAAATTCTAAAAAATACACAAGTACTTATTTTGAAGAGAAGGCAACTATCCGAAAGAATAAAGTAGATCAGTTCTTATGGAATAAAAGAGATGGACTTTATTATGATTATAATTTCATCACAAAAAAACAATCAAAATTTATTGCAGCAACAACTTTTGCACCTTTATGGAGCAAAATAGCAACACAAGAACAGGCAAAAAATATTGTTAAAAATGCAATCCCTTTGTTATTAGAAAAAGGAGGAATTGCTGGAAGTACAAAAGAAAGTAGAGGCTTAATTTCTGATGAAAGACCTGCACGTCAATGGGATTATCCCAATGGTTGGGCTCCACATCAAATGCTAATTTGGAAAGGTTTGCTTAACTATGATTTTCAAGAAGAAACCCAAGAACTAATTTATCGTTGGCTGTATATGATTACTAAAAATGCTGTTGATTATAACGGCACAATTCCAGAAAAATATGATGTTGCAGTCGCAACGCATAAAGTATTTTCAGAATATGGAAACGTTGGTACAAACTTCGAATACATTACTCAAGAAGGTTTTGGTTGGATGAATGCATCGTATCAATATGGATTATCATTACTATCAAAAACTAATATTACATATTTAAATCAATTAATAACACCAGAAGAAATATTTATTAAAACACAAAATTATGAAAGTTAAAATCCTAGTTGTATTTGTAGGTTTATTGTTATTTTCTTGTATAAAGAAGACTAATGAACCTAACCTTGAAAAACCAAAAGCGTTCGTCCAAATTTCTGATAGCATATTAGAAAATGCAGTAATTTATGAAGCGAATATTAGACAATATTCTTCTGAAGGAACTTTTAAAGCTTTCACAAAAGACATTCCAAAACTTAAAAACCTAGGCGTTAAAATAATTTGGTTAATGCCTATTAATCCGATCTCAGAAGTTAAAAGAAAGGCGACAGATGGTTCTTTTACAAGTGATATAAAAGATGAAGCTGAAAGAAAAAAGTATTTAGGAAGTTATTATTCGGTTTCAGATTATAAAGCGATCAATCCAGAATTTGGAAATAAAGACGACTTTAAAAATTTAGTAAATACAGCACATGATAATGGTATTTATGTAATAGTAGATTGGGTTCCAAACCACACAGGTTGGGATCATCCATGGATAAGTGCGCATCCAAACTGGTATACTCAAAATGAAAAAGGGGAAATTATTGATCCGATAAATCCAGATACAGGAAAATCTTGGGGATGGACAGATGTAGCTGATCTTAATCATGAGAATAAAGAAATGCAAAATGCAATGATTAATGATTTAAAATATTGGGTAGAAAATTTTAATATTGATGGGTATAGAATGGATGTTGCACACAAAGTTCCTCCACTATTTTTTAATAAAGCAATTACAGAGTTAAGAAAAATAAAGCCCTTATTTATGCTTGCTGAAGCAGAACAACACGAGCTTTTTAGAAACGGATTTGATATGCAATATGCATGGGAAGGACATCATATATTAAATAAAATTGCTAAAGGAGCGGCAAATGTTTCAGATTTTGATGTTTATATGAAAAAGCAAGAAGAGCTTTTGGAGGCATCAGATTTTAATATGAATTTTGTAACAAATCATGATGAAAACTCTTGGAATGGAACGATTAAAGAACGTATGGGTGATGCTAGTGAAGTTTTTACAGTATTAGTGTATGCAATGCCTGGAATGCCTCTAATTTATAGCGGACAAGAATACGATTTAAATCATCGTTTAAAGTTTTTTGAAAAAGATAGTATTCCTAAAATTAAAGGAAATGCTTGGAACTTGTTAGAGAAACTAGGGTCTCTAAAAAATAATACAATTGCTCTTAATGGCGGAAAAAATGCAACAAATTACGAACGTTTACAAACCGAAAATGAAAATGTATTAACTTTTAAAAGAGGTAAAGAGAATGATGCAGTTTATTTTATTGGAAACTTATCCAATAAAACTCAAACTTTTACAATTGATTTAAAAGGGAGTTATCTTGATCTTATCAAACAAGAAAATGTTGTTTTTGATACAAAAAAAATAACTTTAAAACCATGGCAATATTATCTCATAAAATAATTCAATAGTATACTTAGTAAGCTATGAATTCATTAAAGTTAATTTTAACGAATATCAAATACTTTTCAGTTGTTTGGATATTTAGTTCTCTAAATTTTATCGTAGGAACTTGGGTTTTATACATTCCATATGTAAAAAACAAACTATCTTTAAATGATGGGCAAATTGGAGTTGCTCTCTTCTGTTTGGCATTAGGTGTTTTAACCTTTCTTCCTTTTGTGCCTTATTTAAGTAAAAAATTGGGATTGGGGCGTTTGACTTTTTTTGCGATTGTATCCTTTGCAATTGCATTTATATTTCCTGTTGGAATGCCCAATTATACATCTTTATGCATTTCCTTATTTATTGTTGGAATTTTTTCAGGAATCACAGACATTGCAATGAATGCTTTAGTTTCTGAAATAGAAAAAAAAGAGGGGGTAAATATTATGTCTGCAGCACATGGTTTTTTTAGTTTAGGAGGTGTCTTAGGAGCCACTTTAGGAACTATTTTTATGCCTTTTTTTCAGCTGCCAGTATCTCATATGATTGCTATTTCGGTGTTGATTATCGGTATGAATATCGGTTTTGTTAAACAGTATTTTTTAATATCTGAAGAACCTTCTTCAGTTGAGAAAAAAAGCTACACTTTAAAAAAAATAAAACCATTGATAAGTATTGCGTTTATTGGTTTTGTGATTATGGGAAGTGAAGGAGCAATTGAGCATTGGAGTAGCTTATACCTAATTGAAGTTGTCAAAATTACGCAAGAATATCTTGCGGGAATCGGCTTCATTTTTTTCTCACTGATGATGACAATTGGACGCTTTTTGGGAGATGGTATCAGTGCCAAAATAGGGTCCATAAGAATTATTTTATTAGGTTGTACATTCGCCATTTTGGGATATGTATGTATATTAATAGGACATCCTTTTAGTGCCGTTTTAGGATTTGGAATACTTGGTTTAGGCTTGTCTGTAATTATTCCAGAAGTTTTTAGAATCGCTGGTACAACAAAAGGAATCAAGGCCTCTGTTGGTATTTCAATCGTTTCAGGTTTTGGTTTTGTCGGTTTTTTACTAGGACCCGTAGTTTTAGGGTACCTGTCCAACAAGTACCATTTAAAATTGAGTTTTTTCGTCTTGTTATCACTTACTTTTTTGGCCCTGTTGATTGCATGCGTTTTATATAGAAAAGTGAATAAGAGTTCTTTTTAGCTGAAAAAAATATTTACTAAAACGTTTTCGTTAAAATAAAATATGTTTTTAGTTTCATTTTGTACAATTCGTAAAATTTGCTTTGTAAATTTATCAAAATTACAACTAAAACGTACATAACATATTGGAGACTATAATTGATGTTTTATGTGTTGGTGAAGTTCTTATAGATTTCATTGGTCATCAAGCAGAAACGCAAATTAATAACACAAGAGATTATCACAGATATTTAGGAGGTTCTCCCACAAATCTAGCAATGAATGTCGCTCGATTAGGGTTGAATTCAACCATTGTAGCTACAGTGGGGGATGATGGTTTTGGAGAGTATATTTTTAATAGATTGGAAGGAGAAGGGGTTCGTACAAATTATGTAAGTACCATCGCCAATAAGCCAACGAGTGTAATCTTTGTTTCAAGATCTGAAAGTACCCCGGAATTTATTCCTTTTAGAGAAGCAGATTCTATTATTTCAGAAAGTCAAATACCTACCGAGCTTCTACAAAGAACTCGTATATTTCATACAACCAGTTTTGCTTTAAGCAAAGAACCTGCTCAATCTACAATTTTAAAGAAGGCCGAAGAAGCTTTTAATATAGGATGTAAATTGAGTATTGATTATAATTATTCGTCTAAAATTTGGAGCTCTAAAACAAAGGCTTTAGAAGTAATTAAGACTTATTGCAAGTTCAATCCATTAGTAAAAATTAGTGAAGATGATATGTTTCGTCTTTTTGATGCACACCTACCACATGAAGAAATTTTTAACTTTTTTCACGAAGAAGGAGTGGATACTGTCTGTTTAACACTTGGAAGTAAAGGCGTGAAATTGTCACAAAAAGAAGAAGCAATTATTGAATTACCAGCCATTAAAATTGAAAAGATAATGGATTCAACGGGGGCTGGGGACGCTTTTTGGTCAGGATTTCTATTCGCATATACACAGAAAAAATCAATGCGAGCTTGTTTAGATGTAGCATTAAAATTGGCGGCTTTAAAACTTCAAAATGTAGGAAGGCTACCAGATAACATCAATATTTTATCCAAACTACTTTAGTCTTTAAATTATGAATATGACTTCTACGACACCTATTTCAAAGGGAGTAATGCTAAATGCCTACCCAGACAGTATTGGTGCTAATTTAAGTGACATTGTTACTATGCTTCAAAAGCCGGAATTCAAAGATGTTTTTTCCTTGTTTTATGTATTACCTACTTTTTTTAATAGTGATCTTGATAGAGGTTTCTCCATTATCGACTACAATTTAAACGAAGCACTCGTTTCAAAAGAGGATTTAAAAGCGCTTTCAGCCTTAAATATTCAATTGAAGTTTGATATTGTTTTAAACCATTTATCTGTAGCATCTCCTCAATTTAAAGATTTATTAAAACACGGTGCACAATCAAAATACAAAGATTTTTTCATTAATTGGAATACCTTTTGGATGGGTACAGGAAAAAAGAATGCAGATGGAGTTGTGATTCCAAATCCTTCATTTCTCAATAAATTATTCATGAGAAAGTCAGGACTACCTATTTTAAAAGTTCCTTTTCCAAATGGAAAAGAGATACCTTATTGGAATACTTTTTATCAAAAAATCACTCAAAATACGATACAAGTTGACGCATTAAAAGACATCGAAGGACTTTCATTGGCAAAAGCAAAGTTGATTTGTGAGAAAATCAATATGGCAATTCAAAACAAAGAAGATTTAGATGCCTTGGATTTTGTAGATTGTACTTCAATGAAACCCGAGATCATGAAAGTGGTTCAAAAGAACAATACTTATTTAGGGCAAATGGACGTGAATGGAAATTCCGAATTGGTTTGGGATTTTTATGGAGAAACATTGCAAAAAGTAAGTGATTTTGGAGGTAAAATATTACGCCTCGATGCCTTTGCTTATTTGCATAAAGAGATTGGTAAAACAAATTTTTTCAACAAACCAGGAACCTGGGAATATCTGGAGCGCATCAAGAAAATTGCAAAGAAAAATGATTTAATGCTTTTGCCTGAAATTCATGCCGAATACGGATTGCATTTGCATGATGAAGTCGCAGAGAAAGGCTATTATATTTATGATTTTTTCTTACCCGGTTTAGTCATTCATACCTTAGAAAAAGCAAACAGTAGTGCATTGATACGTTGGGCAAAAGAAATTGTTAGCAAAGGATATAAAACAGTAAATATGCTAGGCTGTCATGATGGAATTCCTGTATTAGATTTAAAAGGAAAAGAAGTCAACAATATTTATAACAAAGGACTGCTTGAAGACGCTGAAATTGAAGAAATCATGGAGACCATTTTAGCACGAGGTGGTCGAGTTAAAAACTTATATGATTCTTCTGGGAAAAAGATTTCCTATTATCAAGTAAACGCTACCTTTTTTAGTGCTTTGGGTGAGGATGAAAAAAAATTACTCTTAGCAAGAGCCATTCAATTATTTATGCCTGGAATACCACAAATCTGGTATTTAGATATTTTTGCTGGAAAAAATGATTATGAAGCGGCAGATAAAGGAGGAGAAGGCGGACATAAGGAAATCAACAGAACCACACTTTCTCTAAAAGATATTGAGGAAGGATTGCAAACAGAAATTGTCTGTAAG
Source organism: uncultured Polaribacter sp. (assembly GCA_943787375.1). Taxonomy (GTDB): domain Bacteria; phylum Bacteroidota; class Bacteroidia; order Flavobacteriales; family Flavobacteriaceae; genus Polaribacter. Next base: position 68,082 of record CALSME010000009.1, on the reverse strand, counting down.
CAGTTAGATTTAATCCGATTAAGAAACACTTCAAAGGCGTTTTTAGGAAGCGTAACGATTAATGATAGCTCTGATAGCAAAATAGATATTCTGTGGAAAAACGATACGACAACAGCCCATTTAAAAGCAGATCTTCTTACGCTTGAGTATAATGTTTTTTTAAATGAGTAGTTGCTAGGGTACTCTATATTATTTGAACTCCATTCTAATGATTGCGTTTTAAAACACAACATTCTAAGGTGAATTTCACATCACTTATTTTTTTGATTTTTCTACAAACTCCAATTTATCAATTGTTGTTTTTGTGGTAAAAAAGCCATAGTTAATTTCCACTTTTTTCTTTTCAATTTTATCAATGGTTCCAATAGCATTTGAGCCAACAACACGCACACGATCGTTTATCTTATAGTTATAGGCCGCTTTTTCTTTGGCCACTTTTGCCGCGACTACTTTTTTCTCTTTGCGAACTTCAACCACCTTTTGTAAAACTTCTTTTTCAACTTTCTCTATGACCTGTCGCATTTGTTTTTCAACGGTTTTAGCTTTTCGTTTTTGAGTTTTTGTGGTCAGTTTTTCAGGATTTTTCTTAGCACGTTTTACTTTTTCATCGGCAACCCATTTGTTGAAATTGGTTGTAAGTTCTTTTTTATTATTGGTTTGAAAATATTTATTCAATAACTCATTTGTTTTTCTACCTAAAGACAACATTTTCTGATTGTTGTCATACAATTCTTGAAAACCAGCTAATTTTGCCTGAATCTTATCATCTTTTTCTTGCAAGCTCTCTAGATGTTCTTGTCCTTGTATCTTTTGTTTCTCTAAGTTGTCTGAGTTTTTCTGCAATCGGTTTCTTTCTTTTTGCAGTTTAGAAATGGTTTTGTCCAATCTAATTTTTTCTGTTTCTACTCGCTTTTTAGCTTTGTTGATTATGCTGTATGGAATTCCATTTTTCTGCGCCACTTCAAAGGTGAATGAGCTTCCCGCTTGTCCGATAAATAATTTGTACAACGGCTCCAAAGAACGCTCGTCAAACTGCATGTTTGCGTTGGTTACATTTTCCAATTCATTAGCCAATACCTTCAAATTGGAGTAGTGGGTAGTAATGATCCCAAAGGCCCCATAATTGTAAAATTCTTCTAAGAAAATCTCCGCCAATGCACCTCCTAATTCTGGATCAGATCCAGTACCAAATTCATCAATTAGAAATAAGGTTTCTGCGTTGCACTTTCTTAAAAAAGCACGCATGTTTTTTAGTCGATAACTATAGGTGCTTAGCTGATTTTCTATGGATTGATTATCTCCAATATCAGTAAGAATACTTTCAAAAATATAGGTTTCACTTCGTTCATCAACAGGAATTAAAAGACCGCTTTGTAGCATAATCTGCAGCAAGCCAATGGTTTTTAACGTGATGCTTTTTCCACCTGCATTGGGACCAGAAATTACAATAATTTGCTGTTTTTGGTTCAATTGAATCGTTTGCGGTATCGTTTCGATCTGCTGCTGCATGTTTTTTCGCCACAAAACAGGATGTAGTGCATTTTTAAAATAGATCTTCTTTTCTTTGGATATTTTTGGCAAAACAGCATTGCTTTCTTTGGCGTATTTTGCTTTCGCACCAACAGCATCTATGTGCGTTAAATAGACAATGTACTCTTCTAAAAGCGATGTCATAGGGCGAATTGTAGTCGCCAATTCACGTAATATTTTTACAACTTCTTGTTTTTCTTCATAAACTAAATTTTGGTATTCTCTACTATAAGCAAGGGTTGCCTGCGGAGCAATGTAGACGATTCCACCAGACTTTGAAGACCCTAACAAACTTCCTGAAACTTTTCTTCGATGCATGGCTTTTACGGCCAACACTCTTTGGTTGTCTACAACAGTTTCTTTGATGTCATCTAAAAAACCAGCCCCAATAGATTTTGACAAAGCACTGGTAAAACTTGCACCAATTTTTCCTCGTACATGATTGATGTCCTTTCGAATTTGCTTTAAACTACTAGAAGCATTGTTTTTTACTTCACCACTTAGCTCGATAATTTTTTTAATCTCATCGTCGATATAGCTGGTGAATTCAATCTTCTGTGTGAGGTCAAAAAAAGTTGGAAACTGTACTTTTAATTTCTTAAAAAACTTAAGGTGTTCATTGACAGTTAGTGAAGTGGCGGCTATTTTTAGAAATGCCGTGGTTTCTATAAAACTATTTTCAATTTTCAAACGCTTTACACTCTCGGTAACATCGTCAAACCCATGGTTGGGAACACGATTTTCACTTTGAAAGGAAGAAAGGTATTCGTTGACCAAATTCAGTTCTTTAAAAAGTCCTTTTTTGTAGGTAATCGGAGTTGTTTCGAAGACACGTTCTTTCCCTAGCCCAGTAATACAATATTCTGCTACATGCTGTAAAACCGTTGCAAACTCTAAATCTTGTAATGTTTTATTTGAAATATTTGGTATCAATTTTGTAATTTTGAGGTATTAAAATTCTGAGTAAAGCATTTTACCTTTTACGATATTAACACTATCGATTGTATTTTGGTAACGCTTCTAAATACTTTTAAACTCATTTACAAAAATAAGAAACAATGCAGGTAAAAATTGCCGATAGCTGGAAAAATATACTTCAAATTGAATTTGAGAAAGCGTATTTTAAAAAGTTGGCTAATTTTGTAACTACAGAATATAAAAAGAACGCTTGTTTTCCAAATGAAGAAGCCATATTTGCAGCCTTTAACTTTTGTTCTTTTGATGCTTTAAAAGTGGTAATTATTGGTCAAGATCCCTACCATGGGGAAGGACAGGCAAATGGATTGTGTTTTTCTGTAAATGAGGGAATTAAATATCCCCCTTCTTTGCAGAACATCTTTAAAGAATTGTCTACAGACTTATCCTGTGAGTTTCCTAAAACAGGGAATTTAGAAAATTGGGCAAAACAAGGTGTTTTGTTGTTAAATGCAACGTTAACAGTGCGGGCACAGGAACCAGGAAGTCATCAGAAACAAGGTTGGGAAACATTTACTGATGCTACGATTGCGCATATATCACAACAAAAAGAAAATGTTGTTTTTTTACTTTGGGGGAAGTTTGCAGAAAGTAAAACAAAATTGATAGATCTCTCGAAACATACTATTTTTACAGCACCACATCCGTCACCTTTAGGTGCTTGGAGAGGATGGTTTGGAAGCAAGCATTTTTCGAAAACAAATGCAGTTTTAAAATCGCTTGATAAAGTAGAAATTAGTTGGTGATTTTCTCCTACGCATAGTTCTTCCGATTAATCATGAAAAATTGAACAATAGGAGGGTGCTATTGGTCTTTCTTTGATTGAAATTATACAGTCTCCAATGAACTAAAATCCATTTTTTGAGCGCTTGTCCCATTGGTTGTATTGTCTGCTAAACCACATGAACTACTTGTGCTTCGACAAGATAATACACAAAGGATTCCTAAAATACAAATTACAATACTAATTGCTTTTTTCATGGGGATGTCTTTTACAGGCTAAATGTACATATTTTTTATAAAATCTGCTGAATTTTTCTTCTTTTTGATAACGTTAAGGGCAATCATTTTATTTTGAATTCGTGTAATTAAATTTTTGGTGATGGGTTTTCCCGAATTCCATTTTGTAATTTTTAACCATCGTTGAATGTCGGATAGCTCTTGTTCGTATCTATCAGCGAGTATTTCATCAATATTTATTGTTTTTTTAAAATCTTTGGTTGCAGTATTAATGATTTTTAAAACTGTTTGAACTTCCTTAAAATTCGTTGCTAAAACTTCATCTCTAATGGCTACAACAAAACATGGCCATGGAGTAGGGCAGTTGCCAATTCTTCTAAAAGTACCATTGTCTACAAATGGTTTTGTTGTAAAATGTTCCCACATAAAATAATCTGCTTCACCATTGACAAGTGCATCGATGCCACCTTGTAAATTTCCAACGACTTTAAATTGTAGTTTTTCAATATCCCAACCCTGTTGGTGTGCATTTACAATGGCCATTAAATGCGATCCAGAACCAAATCGGCTAATGGCTATGGTTGCATGTTCCAAATCTTTCTTTTTTTGAAAGGAGGAAGTTGCAGAAACATGAATTCCCCAAATTAAAGGAGTTTCTATATAAGTTTGTACAATTTTGGAAGGGTTTCCTGCTACAATGTCTTTGATGATGCCTTCTGTTAACACAATTGCAATGTCTACTTCACCAGCTCGTAGGGCTTTGCACATGGCTCCTGTGCCTCCTGGGAAATCTTTCCATCGCAGGTTAATGTTGTTTTTTGTGTATTCTTTGTTTTTTAGTGTGAGGTACCAAGGATAGTTAAAATGCTCTGGAACACCAGCTACAGTTAAAGAAATCATTTATTCCACCAATTTATTTAAGGTATACAATATTAAATCTTCAACTACTTTGTTGTAGTCTTTACTAAAAGTACCATTGGCTCTGTTGGCAATTATTGCATTCATAGAACAGGCATTGTGTCCTAGTAATTTGCACAAGCCATAAATAGCTGAAGTTTCCATTTCTAAGTTGGTAACTCGCATTTCGTTGTGTTGAAATTGGTCTATTTTAGCATTCAATTCAGCATCCTGAAGCGCTAAGCGCAACACTCTACCCTGCGGACCATAAAAGCCTCCAGCAGTTGCAGTCATCCCTTTATAAATAATTTTTGAGGATAATTTATCTTCAAGTATTTGACTGTTTTCAATCACCAAAGGGGCTGGTTTTTGAGAGCTCCAATTGGTGTGTTTTGCAAAGGCAGTTGCGAGTTCTGTATCTGAAATTGCTGCTGTTTGATACGCGTGTAGCATTCCGTTTAAATCCAATGCATGCGTACTCATTAAAAACGAATCTACGGGAATGTCTTTTTGCAAAGATCCTGAGGTACCAATTCGAACAATGTTTAACGAAGTAAATGTTTCTTTTAATGTTCTTGTTGCTAGATTGATATTTACGATTGCATCCAATTCATTTAAAACAATGTCGATATTGTCAGGACCAATTCCTGTTGAAATCACAGTGATTTTTTTTCCTTTGTAAGTTCCGGTAGTGGTTTTGAATTCTCTTTTTTGAGTGGTAAATTCTATCGTATCAAATAAGTGGGTAATCTTATCAACTCGATCTTGATCTCCAACAAAAATAATGTCTTTAGCGATATTTTCTGGTTTCAAGTTTAGGTGATAGATACTACCATCTTCATTTAAAATTAATTCGGATTGTTGTATAGCCATATTATTTTTTAACCGCCAACACGTTTTACTTTAAACCCTTTTTTGGTTAGCATGCCCATGATTTTGTCTCTAAAGTCTCCTTGTATGATAATTTTATCTTCTTTAAAACTTCCACCTACACTAAGTTTTGTTTTAATTTCTTTTGCCAAGGTCTTAAAATCAGAAGTTGCGCCTGTATAGCCTTCTAAAATAGTAATGGGTTTTCCTTTTCTTTTTTCATATTTGCAAATAATTGGGTCCTCTTGTAACCAGATTGTCGCGACATCTTTTATGGGTTCTGGAGATTCCTCATGCTCTGGGAATAAGTTCTTAAGTTGCTCTTTAAAATCCATTTTTTTAATTTGTACTATTCAGTTTTAGTTGCAGTATTCAGTTTGGTGAATCTTGAATATCAAACTTGAAAAACAACGCTTTATTTTTTTAATCCTAATTCCTTTAAACGCTGATTTAAAAAATCACCAGCAGTAATGTCCTCGTATTTTTTTGGATTTGCTTCATCAATACAATTCTCTAAAACATCTAATTTCATTGCGGATATTGGATGTAAAAAAAACGGAATAGAATACCGCGATGTTCCCCACATTTCTTTGGGAGGGTTTGTCACTCTATGTATGGTCGATTTTAACTTGTTATTACTATGTCTAGACAACATATCTCCCACATTAATCATTAATTCATCGGGTGCTGCAACGGCATCAATCCATTCTCCTTTATGGTTTTGAACCTGCAAGCCTTTTCCTTGCGCTCCCATTAATAAAGTAATGAGATTAATATCTCCATGTGCGGCAGCTCTTTCGGCTCCTTTCGGTTCTGTTTCTATTGGTGGATAATGGATCGGTCGTAGGATGCTATTTCCATTTTTGATGAAGTTGTCAAAATAAGTTTCATCCAATCCTAAGTGTAGGGATAAAGACCGCAATACATATTTCGCTGTTTTTTCTAACATTTGGTAGGTTTGTTTCCCTACTTCATTAAAACGGGCTAGCTCTTCTACAGTTACGTTTTCTGGGTATTCTTCTGCATATTTTGAAGCTTTGTCTACATATTGTCCAAAATGCCAAAACTCTTTCAAATCTCCTTCTTTTCTTCCTTTTGCAGACTCTTTCCCAAAAGAAACATAACCTCTTTGACCTCCGATACCTGGAATTTCATATTTTTCTTTTACAGCAACTGGCAAGTCAAAAAAGTTTTTAATTTCTTGATAGAGGTTCTCAACTAGTGCTTCGTCTAAAAAATGTCCTTTTAACGCTACAAATCCAATGTTTTCATAAGCATGACCAATTTCATTGATGAATTTCTCTTTTCTTATGGGATCATTAGAAAGAAAGTCGGCTAAATTTACGCTGGGTATTTTATTCATAGGTATCTGATTTAATAAAATATGTTTTAAAGTTACAAAAAATAGGTGGAATGGAATTATTTTTTTGTGAATGGAATTAAGTATGAGATCGTATAGTTAAATCCAAAACCGGTGCCGCTTTCAAAAATTCTACCGAAACCCGGAGCAAAAAGTGTTTTAAAATTTTCTGGATCGTTTACCGCCAGTACTATTTTATAGGAGATACTTGTACTCACAAATAAGTTCCGTAAAGTTTCTACTTTTATCCCCACAATAAATTCGGTCCAATGCGCCGTTAATCCACTGTCTGTAATGGATACATTTATGGATTCTGATGGAAAATAGAGTGAATTTACATTGGGAGTATAGCTGTTTAAGGTTTGATCGAATATGCCCAACCCATAGCGAACCCCTGTAAAAACTTCGTTGTTCATGTCTAACCAATTGTCATATGCATTGTAGTTAAAACCAACACGGATATAATTTCCTTTGGAAGTTGAATTGGAATATTCTTCTACTGAAGTTTTCTCTTCAAAGCCTATTTCTGCGGCAACGTATATTTTTTTATTAATTCGATAATCGGCTACCAATTCAAAACCAGTATAATTTCCATTAAATGAAGCTAATATAGGTTTGCTAATGTCTGCACCCAATCTTAGTCCGTAGGCGGTTTTATAAACTAAAGAATCCTTCTCTACTGATGGAACTTCCATTGCTTTCTCTTGAGTATACCCAAGCGAACAAACCAACAAGAAAATAAAACTAATGGAATATCTGAACATGTGCTGTGCTTTGATTGTCTATTGTTGTGAGGAGAGCAGGGGTAAAATCTTGAATCCAACTCGTATCTGTCGAAAAACCAACGTCGTTAAATATGACTCTAAAACCACATGATCTTGATACAAATTCTTCTTCTGGTGTGTATTGGATGGTAAAAGTAGCGGTTTCATTGCTGGCTAAATTTCCGTCGAAATCATTTATTTTTAAATGATAAACAGTCTCTATTGTCGTAGTGTTTAATGGAATTGCAACACTGTCTAAAGCAACACTTCTATAGGTTGGAATGGTATCTTTTCCAGCAGCCCAAATAGACAAACGTTCAGCTTTTTTTAATTGATTTCGATCGTTTGCATCATAAAACCGTAGCACTAACTTAGGGGTTACTGGATCTTTTGTACAAAAATCGTCTTTTTCACAACCACTAAAAATAGCTGTACAAAGGATCAAAAGGAGGATACTTCTTTTCATTAAAATGAATTCTTAATAGTGTTCAAAAATACTAAATTAAGCTGCTATTCTTCTACTTCTACAATTTGATTGATTCTCGTTGCCAATTGAAAGTCCAACTCAGTTACTCCGTCTGCATCATGCGTGGTTAGTTTAATGTCTAACGTATTGTATACGTTGGTCCATTCTGGGTGATGATTCAACGCTTCACACTCAAACGCAATTCGATTCATGGCAGACATACAATCTTTAAAGTTGTCAAACTCAAAATCGGTATGCAGTGCATTGTCGTAATAATCCCAATCTTGTAAAGAAGTTAATTTAGCTGCTATTTCTTTTTCTGTTAGTTTTATCATTTTAGTTGGCTTTATAATTTTCAATGTTTTCTCATTTTTTTTGTCTTGCTAAAATATCATCATTTTAAGGAAAAACTGTTAATTCCGTCTAAATTATGACAATCCTTCTTATTTTTCAAACAACACTACTGTTTCGATGTGTGCTGTATGTGGAAATTGATCGACCAAACTAATTTTTTTAATTTCATATCCAGCCTCTCTTAGTAATACGGTATCTCTTGCTTGTGTAGCAGGGTTACACGATACATAGACCATTCGATCTGCATTCAAAGCAATTATTTTTTGCAATGTTTTGGGCGCAATTCCTGCTCTTGCAGGATCTAAAATGATTGTTTTTATTTTGTTTTTATATGCTGGGTGTGCATATAAAAATTTTCCAACGTCTGCTGCATAAAATTGTAAACCTTCTATGTGGTTTCTTTTGGCATTTTTTTCAGCATCTGCAATGGCTGAAGCGACAATGTCTACCCCTACTATTTTTGCGTTTTCACTTTTTGAAGCCACAATTTGACCAATTGTTCCCGTTCCACAAAACAAGTCCATTACTACCGTGTTGTCAACTTTGGTCTTGTCTTCTAAAACGTATTCGACTACTTTGCTGTATAGTTTTTCGGCACATTTAGGGTTTGTTTGAAAGAAACTTTTCATGCTAATTTCAAAGTTTAAACCAAGCAACTCTTCAACAATTTTATCTTTCCCGTATATCAATTTGATACTCCCAGAAGTGGCAATTGTTCGATCTCCAGTTTCATCATTAATCGTATGTAACAAACCTGCCAAACGTTCTCCAAAGATTCCTTTTAAGAAAGCTGCAAATTTTTCTAAATCAAATTGATCTAAATCACCAGAAGTAGTTACTAAATTACATAATAACTCATCGGTTTTAAAAGATTTTCGAACCACAAAATATCGAAAGAAACCTTCTCTTTTTGGACCATGCCAGGGAGGCAATCCTGTGTCAATACAATAGGCACGGATGTTCTTTAGTACGTCTTCCATTTGCTTGTCAAACAAGCCAGAATCTTTGTCTAAATTGTCTCCCATCCACCAAACACCTCGTCTTTTAAAACCCAAGGTAAATTCGTCTTTATCTCTTTTAGTAATGCGATCGTATCCAATGGCAGAAAAACCATATTCCATTTTATTTCTGTAATGAAATACATTGGGAGAGCTTACAAATTCATCAAACAAATCTTCGATGTTGGCTACCTTTCCAATTCTTTTGAACAAGGAAAGGGTACTTTCTTTTTTATATTGGTGCTGTAATTCAATAGGTAACTGAATATAAGGTGCGCCAGGAATGTCTTGAAAAGGCACTTCTACTTCGTCTTCTGAAGACTCTAACACATCAATTAGCTTTGCTTCAGCATATTTTTTACTCGATTTGCTTATCTGAGCTTTTACCAATTGACCGGGCAATGTGTTGGGTACAAAAACTACGAAATCTCCTTCTTCACTCCGAATCCTTGCAATTCCCTTTCCTCCAAAAGCATAATCTTCGATTTTTAATTCTAAAACCTGATTCTTTTTTACAAACTTATTTCGTTCTCTACTTGGCATTCTGTATCATTTATTGGATTGCAAAATTAAGCAAACTTATTGATAAAGCCTTTACCCGTTTTGAAAATCTATCAACCCAAAAAAGGTAACTATTTTTAATGATTGAGACGATTGATTACCTCCCTTTTTGTGTTCGAGATTGTAGTGGACTGTTTTTTTGAAGGATGAAAAAAATATTTAATGAAAAGCCCGACCCTTTAGGAACGATCATTTCGTTAATATCGGAATAACAAAGTTCATTTATTTTAGCTACTTTTGTAAAACTTCGGGGATGATTTCTTTCCCACGCTGAATTTTCGAAACTTCGAAAGGATAAAGGTAGAACAGGAATGGTTATATTAATATAAACATTTAAAAGTTTAAAAATGGCTGTTTTAGAACAACTTACGTCGCAAAAAGCGATCGATTTAGAAAGCAAGTACGGTGCACACAACTATCATCCACTTCCAGTAGTATTAAGTAAAGGTGAGGGGGTATACGTTTGGGATGTAGAAGGAAAAAAGTATTACGATTTTCTATCTGCCTACTCTGCAGTAAACCAAGGGACATTGTCATCCGAAAATTGTGGATGCGATGGTCAATCAAGCAAAAACATTGAGTTTAACCTCAAGAGCATTTTACAATGACATGCTTGGGAAGTACGAGAAATTTGCAACGGAACTTTTTGGCTTCGACAAATTACTACCAATGAATACAGGGGCAGAAGCGGTAGAGACTGCTTTGAAGATTTGTAGAAAATGGGGCTATGAAGTAAAAGGGATTCCTGAAAATGAAGCGCAAATTATTGTTTGTGAAAATAATTTTCATGGAAGAACAACCACTATTATCTCTTTTTCAAATGATCCAGTAGCGCGAAAGAACTTTGGACCGTTTACAAACGGATTTATAAAAATTGAATATGACAACCTAACCGCATTGGAAGAGGCTTTGAAAGCAAATGCGAACATTGTCGGTTTTCTAGTAGAACCGATTCAAGGTGAAGCAGGAGTATATGTTCCTTCTGATGGGTATTTAGCGGCAGCAAAAGCATTGTGTGAGAAATACAATGTGCTATTCATTGCCGATGAAGTACAAACAGGAATTGCACGAACAGGACGTTTGTTGGCTACTTGTGGGAATTGTACCTGTCCAACGAAGAATTGTGAAGGGACTCCAGAAACAAAAGCAGATATCTTAATTCTTGGAAAAGCTTTAAGTGGAGGGGCATATCCAGTTTCTGCAGTATTGGCAGATGACGCGATTATGAACGTAATTCAACCAGGAAATCACGGTTCTACTTATGGTGGAAATCCAATTGCTGCTGCAGTTGCAATTGCTGCTTTGGAAGTAGTAAAAGAAGAGGATTTGGCTGAGAATGCGTTCCGATTGGGTGAAATCTTTAGAGCAGAATTGTCACAATTTGCAACTGAAAACGAATTGGTAAAATCGGTCAGAGGTAGAGGGCTGTTGAATGCAATTTTAATCAATGATACTGAAGAAAGTTCTACTGCTTGGGATATTTGTATGAAGTTGCGTGACAACGGATTGTTAGCAAAACCAACCCATGGGAATATTATTCGTTTTGCACCGCCTTTAGTAATGACGGAAGCAGAACTAAGAGATTGTATTTCGATTATTAAAACTACAATTTCGGAGTTTAAGAAATAGAAAATATATTTATTTTATAAAAAAAAAGGAGAGATATCATCGCTCCTTTTTTTATGCTATGTTAAAGTACAATTATCTAAACAATTGTTCAAATACTGCTGGATCTTGAAACCCTTCCATTCCTATGAATATAAGAATGAAAATGAAATAAAGAAGCATTAATGTATTGAAGACAATACCAATAATTGCAAGGACTTTTCCTGCTTTTACATTCGAATAACCCGTATAATTTTCTGGGGCTTCTTTGTAAAGATTCGCTGCTTTTTTTACCATGACAAGTGCTACGATCCCAAGAACTAGTCCAATAACCCCATAACAACAACAGGTTACGATTGATAAAATTCCTAATACAAGTATTCCAGTTGAATTTGGTAATGTTTGTTTTTCCATTTTTAGTTAGTTGATTTGTAAATTCATTTTTATGATATAATTTCCTAGAATTATAAAAATATTTAGGACCGCTAATATAAGAATTATTTTTTGTGCGTATTTAAAGTTTATTTTCCTGTTTAAAACTATAAAACCGCCAAAGAATAGTAGCGTGTAAATGGCAGGATACATTTTAAATGCAGCAATAAATTCACCGTCAACAAGATGCGCTAAAGAGCGTTGAATACCACAACCAGGGCAATCGAATCCAAATAATTTTTTGTTCAAACAAGGAAGCATAAAGTCTTCTAAACTTAAAAAGAGGAGGTATAATTTCATTATTTATAGTTGTAATTTTATCTTATCGATGTTTTTTTTCTTATTGAGATTGACCTCATATTTCTTTTCACTGCGTATTCTTGTAACTGTTATATGATCGAAAGCAAACTTAACAAAATTAATGGAGTCATCTCTTAGAAAAAAGGAGAAAGATAATTCTTATGGCTATGTTATTAAGTCTTATTTTTGCCATTGTTCCTAAAAACGATACGATGAAAACTACACATATAGTAGCTCCAAAAGCAGCCAAAAAGCCCACAAAATTAGAAAAGCACGACGACGTTAGAATTGATGATTATTTTTGGATGCGTTTGTCGGATGCTCAAAAATTGGCAGCAGAAAAAGATGATCAAACAAGAAATGTTGTCGATTATTTACATGCTGAAAATGAGTATTATCAGGAAAGTACTGCGCATACAAAAGACTTTCAAGAAACCTTGTTTCAGGAAATGAAAGGCAGAATTAAAGAAGACGATTCTTCTGTTCCTTACAAAGACAATGGTTATTTTTATATTACACGATATGAAACAGGCAAGCAATATCCAATCTTCAGTAGAAAAAAAGAAACCTTAGCGGCCAAAGAAGAGATTTTGTTTGATGTAAACGAAATGGCAACAGGTTTCGACTATTATCAACTAGGAGGTTTAAATATTTCAGAAAATAATCAATTTGCTGTTTTCGCAACCGATACTGTAAGTAGAAGACAATATACCCTAAGAATAAAGAATTTAGAAACGGGTGAAATTTATAAAGATGTTATCGAAAATACAACTGGAGGTTCTGTTTGGGCAAATGACAACCGCACTCTTTTTTACACCAAAAAAGATCCTGTAACCCTTAGAAGCGAAAAAATTTTTAGACATGTTTTAGGAACACCAACCTCCGAAGATATTGAAGTATTTCATGAAAAAGAAGACACATTTGGAACCTATGTATCAAAAACGAAGTCAAACAAATACATCATTATCGGTTCGTTCAGTACCCTCTCTACAGAAGCGCAGTTTTTGGAGGCAGACAATCCTACTGGAAGCTTTAAAATGTTGCAAACCAGAGAAAAAAATCTCGAATACAGCGTATCACATTATAAAAATGATTTTTATCTACTGACGAATAAAGACGACGCCATCAACTTTAAGTTGATGAAAACATCCGTAGATCAAACAGAAAAGAAACATTGGGTGGATGTCATTCCACACAGAGCCGATACTTTACTAGAAGATTTTTCAATTTTTAAAGAATATTTAATTTTAGAAGAACGAAACAATGGTTTGAACAAAATCAGAATTAAACGTTGGGACGAAAAAGAAGATTATTATTTGCCTTTTTCTGAGGAAACCTATTCCGTAGGAGTGTATGAAAACCCAGAGTTCGATACTGATATTATTCGGTATTCTTATAATTCGATGACAACACCAGCTTCTGTAATTGATTTCAATTTGACAAATAAAACAAAAGATATTCAAAAAGAACAAGCAGTTTTAGGAGGGAAGTTTCAAAAAGAAAATTACATCAGTAAACGCGTTTGGGCAACAGCTAGGGATGGGAAAAAAGTTGCAATATCATTAGTATATCACAAAGATACCGTGCTAAATAAAGACACTCCGTTAATGCAATATGCCTACGGGGCATATGGATATACAATTTCAGATGGTTTTTCTACAACAAGACTGAGTTTGTTAGATCGTGGATTTGTTTTCGCGTTAACGCATATTAGAGGAGGTCAATATCTTGGAAGAGCATGGTATGAAGATGGTAAAATGCTTTCTAAGAAAAATACCTTTACAGACTTTATAGACTGTTCTAAATATCTAATTGAAAATAACTATACCTCTGCAGCGCATTTGTATGCTATGGGGGGCTCAGCAGGAGGCCTGTTAATGGGTGCAATTGTAAATATGAACCCAGAACTGTACAACGGTATTATTGCAGCTGTCCCCTTTGTAGATGTCATTTCTACCATGTTAGATGAAAGCATCCCTCTCACAACAGGAGAATATGACGAATGGGGAAATCCGAATGACAAAGAATACTACATGTATATAAAATCCTATTCACCCTACGATCAGGTTGCAGCGAAAGCCTATCCAAATATGTTGATTACTACCGGATACTTCGATTCACAAGTGCAATATTGGGAGCCTGCAAAGTGGGTTGCCAAACTTCGTGAATTAAAAACCGATACGAACATGTTGTTTTTAGATACCAATATGGAAGTCGGTCATGGAGGTGCTTCAGGTCGTTTCGATGCTCTAAAAGATACTGCCAAAGAGTATACCTTCTTTTTAGCTTTGGAAAATAAATTAGATTCTTAAAAAAAATAAAGTACAAAATACCTTTTAAGAATTGGTTCCAAAAAACACCTCACAGGATTTCTGTGAGGTTTTTTATTATAGATGTTGAAATTTTTATTCGCTATCTGAAAATTCAACCGCATTTTAAAGCCCTTTTCAAGTTTCATTTAGAACAAAAATTAAAATTAAATAAGAATTTAAATAAATGTCCGTAACTTTGTCCGTGAACGTAAAAACGTCCGTAAATAATTATGGCAACAATTAATTTTTATTTAGACAAACCTGACAAAAAAGGGTTTGCACCAATTCATCTTCGAATAAACTGTAACGGAAGTCAAGTAAAAATTTCTACAGGACAGAAAATAGAACCGAAAAACTTCAATAAATCTAAACAAAAAGCGATTGGACTAAGTGTGGAATCTCACGAAATCAATCATTATTTAGATTTTCTAAGAGAACGAACAGACGAACTTTTGCACCACTCTAATAAAAAAACCTTTGTACAAGACGAAGTTAAAAGTATATTGAACGAACACATAGAAAATTATAAAGAAAATAGCAATGTGAATATTGTGAAAGAGCAAGTTGCACTTTATGGAAACCCATTCACTTTTGTAGATTTATTTGCTGGAGCTGGTGGTTTTAGTGAAGGTTTCTTGCAAGCTGAACACAATAATAAATTCTTCGATTTCATTGTTGCTAACGATATTAATGAAAATTGTGAATTAACCCACCTTGTACGTTATAATCATCAATTAGGTTTGGATGCTGAGTTTTTAAAACAGGACATAACTGAACCTGATTTTTTAGACAATTTATTAGAAAAAATAGATGGACGTAAAATTGATGTTGTTTGTGGTGGTCCACCTTGTCAAAGTTTCAGTCTTGCCGGAAAGCGGAAAAAATTTGATAAAAAAGACGACCTTTTTTCTCATTACTTAGAAGTTATTAAGGTTTTACAACCTAAATACTTTGTAATGGAAAATGTAAAAGGCATTTTAACCAAAGAAGGTGGGAGAATAAAAGAATTGATTATCAAAGAAATTAACTCTATTGTTGACACAAAAGAAATACCATTACTAAATACATTCATCAAAAAAATACGAAAAGAATCAAATTCTTTCCTTTTCGATAGTATTGTAAAAAGAGTAGAGCTTGAAAAACTACTTGAAAAAGACAAGGAAATTGGAAAAGCTAACTTTATCAACTTTGTAGAAAATAGATTTAAAAAACTGACACCAAAAATTGCAGACTACAAAACTAGTAAGACGGACGAAAACATTAATACAATTCGTCACGGTTTTAACCTTTTGACACGAACAAAAGAATGGGAAAAATTAAAACGTGACATTATCAAAGAAAAGGATTATTGTAATATTGATAGCGATGACTTTGCAAATTCTTTTACAAATTTTCTAACTGAGATAAGCTCTGAAAGTGTCATTTTAAAAATTGAAAATTCATTTAAAGCTTTAAAAGTTCCAATCAATTATAAAAAGGACTGTGAGGTCATAATTACTGCTTTAAAAATCTACACAACATCTTTTGATGAATCTATTGAGGTTTTAAAATCTCAATGCAACAAATCACAAAAAAAAGAATTAGAGACTATTCTTGAAAGTATAAGACTTTATAAAATAGAACAACCATTTGTTGCAAACGCATCAAATTATGGTGTTCCTCAAAATAGAGAAAGAGTACTTTTTATTGGTTGTCGAAAAGACCAAAAGTATATTTCCGAAATCCCTGCAACAGTTTCCGAAGAAGAAAAAGTAACCATTTTTGAAGCTTTGCATGATTTAGACTTTATTGGTAATAACCAAGAAGCACATCGATATGAAGAAATTGATATTTCTACTCAATACAATGGAACCGCAAATAAAATGGCTAAACTTCTCAAAAAAAGAAAAATTGATGGAAAGCCTATTTCCAAAGGCGGAAAATCATTTTCAGAATGGTCCAAAAAAGGTCGATTAATTGAAAGGTTCAAGCCTCAAACAAAACCATTTTACGTCAAAAATACTGAAGGTTTGGAGAATGGAGAGAAATATTTTGACATTCTAAACAATCACAAAACAAGTAATCAAAACGAAACCGTTATTGAAAGACTTGGAGTGATTTTAAAAAATGGTAATTATAGAAAAGCACAACCAGAACTTGAGAAATTAAATCTTTCTACAAACAAGAGAAATTACAATGTTTTGAAACCAGAGGAGCAAAGTTCAACAATAATGACTATTGCCGATGATTACATTCACTACAATTCGCCAAGGTCTTTAACAGTTAGAGAAATGGCACGCTTACAATCGTTTGACGACTCATTTGTATTTCAAGGAAGTAATCATACAGGAAGATTGAAATCAGAAAAGTTATCTCTGAGTGATATAGTTATGAATGCAACACCACCACTTTTCGCGAAAGCAATAGCAGAAAAAATTCTTCACAATATTTAATTAACCTTTAAATAGAGATTTAGTGCTAATTGCTGAAATCAAATTCGTTTTAATTCCTATTTCTGAAGAATTGAATTCTTGATACGATTCGTCTATTTCATGAATTAATGAAAATTCATCAAATTCAGGATAATATAATATCCTCTTACTGCTTTTAGCCAAACCGTTCGCTAAAATAATATGAAAATCTTCAAAATCGCCATTTTTATTATTCGCAAGTTCTTTAAGATGTTCTAAATTTTTTACTTCCATTTTTTTAAAAATTGTATATTGCAAAATATGAAATCATTTCCAAAAAGAGAATATTTTTTTAATTATACGATACAGGCTTTAACTGAACTAGGTGGCTCTGGCTCGAATGATGAAATAAATAATAAAGTAATTGATATTCTTCAATTGCCAGAAGAATTATTGAATAAAATGCATAAAAACACTAACCAAACCGAATTTGAATATCAAATGGCTTGGGTCAGAACAATGCTGAAAAACCAAGGATTAATTGAAAATTCTAAACGAGGTGTTTGGGCAATAAAAGCTAATCAAGAAATCACTCTTCCTAAATTTAAAATCCGTTTTGATAAAAGTGAAGCTAAAAAAGTTGATGAAGAAATAACAGATGATGAAGAATGGAAAGAAAAATTACTAAATGTAATTACTGAAAATCTTTCTTCTAATGCATTTGAACGTTTAGTTCAGCGAATATTAAGAGAAAAAGGGTTTTCACAAGTTGAAGTTACTGGAAGAACTGGAGATGGCGGAATTGATGGAGTTGGTATCGCCAAAATAAATGGTATTTTAAGTTTTCATATTATATTCCAATGTAAAAGATATAAAGGCAAAGTTGGTGCAAAAGATATGAGAGATTTTCGTGGCGCAATGGTTGGTAGAACTGATAAAGGTTTATTTATTACTACTGGTATGTTTACAAGAGATGCAATTGCTGAAGCATCAAGAGATGGAGCACCAGTAATAGATTTAATTGACGGAGATTTATTAGTTGAAAAACTAAAAGAACTCGGACTTGGAGTTTCTGTAGAATTTAAAGAAGAGGTTACAATTGACGAAAACTGGTTTAAAAATTTCTAACGGTTTTCTTTTGCGTTAGGGATAGAAGTGGAAAGCCCACAACGAGGCACGAGCGAGGACTTGTAACGGATAGCCCGACCTTTAGGTAACACCCAAATTATTTTTATTTCAAGTTTCTCTTACTTTAATTGAACCAACCGAAACCGGATTAAAAAAATCCATAATAGATGCAACTGGTTCTGTCCGAAGTTATTTAAAAAGTGAAAATATTCACGATTACGAATTACAAAAACAAGGTACAGAAAGTAAAATAATGATTCCAGCAATTATACATACTGGTTTTAAGACAATAAAATCACAAGCATCTTTATATCGTCCTTCCACTAAAAAAGGAGACCCACGAATTTGGTTTTACAGCTTAACAAAGGTTGCAGACCCAAATGATATTATTGCAATAACGTACTTTGATAGTCAATTTCAGGTTTTCAACTTGACAAAATTAGACATTAGAGAATTGATTAATTCTTCAATTCTAAATCCATTTCAAGAGTTAATTAATGCAATTAACACAACTGAGAATGAAGTCGCTTTTGAGCTTCTGGCAATGCTAAGAAAAATAGCAAATGATGGCCCAATTCCTTCAATGGTTGATGCTGACACTTCTGTAGGCAGAACACTTGAAACTGCACTAGAAATTGACATTAACTCGTCTAAACAATCAGATTATAAAGGAATTGAACTTAAATCATTCAGAAATAGCAAAACAAACCGAAAAAATCTATTTGCACAAGTTCCAGATTGGAAATTAAGCAAGTTTAAAAGTTCGGCAGAAATTCTCGACAATTTTGGTTATGAACGAGAAGAGGATTTTAAATTGTATTGCACAGTTTCAGCAATTACGAGAAACTCGCAAGGTTTGAATCTAAGAATTGATAGCGATATTAAACAACTAATTGAAAACTCTGATAATCCAGAAGTTGGAGATTTTGTGGTTTGGACGTTGGACAAACTTCATAACCGACTAAAAACAAAACATAAAGAAACGTTTTGGGTAGAAGCCGAAAGTACTAGAATAAATGACCGAGAGCATTTTCAATATAAATTGGTAGAGCACACCAAAAAGCCAATTACTTCTCAATTTGACTTACTAGTTGAACAAGGAATAATTACGCTTGACCATTTAATTAAGCGAAACTCAAAAGGAAAAGTGGTCGAAAAAGGTCCATTGTTTAAAATCAAACCGAAAGGAATTGAGTTATTGTTTCCGCCAAGTGAAAGCTACAATTTAATGGCATAGCGGAATTGCAAACAATGAAAATCTTACATATTCACAGTCGGGTAATTACAAACACTAGACCATGAAACACAAAATTAAGCTGTTTACTTCTTGTGAATAAGTAGCCGTATTTTAAAAAAGAAAAACCCGCTATAAAAAGGAGAAAATCAGTAAATTTGCAGGAGTAAATAGCAGATAAATTATGAAAATATCATACAATTGGATTAAACAATTTTTACAAACAGATTGGGATGCCACCAAAACTGGAGAATTGTTAACCGATTTAGGATTGGAAGTGGAAGGGATTGAAACGAAAGAAGCTATCAAGGGAAGCTTGAAGGGAATTGTTGTTGGAGAAGTTTTAACCTGCATTCAACACCCTAATGCAGACCGATTAAAAGTCACAACGGTAGATCTTGGAGATGGAAATCCAGTACAGATTGTATGTGGTGCTCCCAATGTTGCTGCTGGACAAAAAGTACCCGTAGCTACTATTGGAACTTTATTGTATGATGACAAAGGCGAAAGTTTTAAAATAAAAAAAGGCAAAATTAGAGGCGAGGAAAGTCATGGGATGATTTGTGCCGAAGACGAATTAGGTCTTGGTACTGGACATGACGGGATTCTTGTTTTAGATGCAGAGATAAAAGTAGGAACACCCGCAGCAAGTGTTTTTAATATTGAAGTTGATTCGGTTTTTGAAATTGGATTAACCCCCAACAGATCAGATGCAATGAGCCACTTTGGTGTTGCTAGAGATTTAAAAGCGGGCCTCATGCAACAAGACATCAACTTGGAATTAATATCCCCCTCTGTGAGTGATTTTCATGTAGATGAAAGAACCTTACGAATTGATGTTGAGGTAGAAGATAGAGAGCAAGCTCCAAGATACTGTGGAATTACCATTACAGATGTTACAGTAAAAGCATCTCCAGAATGGATTCAAAACAGATTAAAATCGATTGGGATTACACCAAAAAATAATATTGTAGACATTACAAATTATGTACTTCACGAACTCGGACAACCTTTGCATGCTTTTGATGCTCAAAAAATAAAAGGAAATAAAATTCTTGTAAAAACATTAGCACAAGACACACCATTTACCACGCTCGATGGTGTAGAAAGAGCTTTGTCATCAGAAGACATTATGATTTGTGATGCAGATTCTAACCCACTTTGTATTGCAGGAGTTTTTGGAGGGTTGAAGTCTGGAGTTTCAGAATTTACCACTTCCATTTTCTTAGAAAGTGCCTATTTTAATCCAGTTTCTGTTCGAAAGACAGCAAAAAGACATGCATTAAATACAGATGCTTCATTCCGTTTTGAACGTGGAATTGACATAAACATGACAAAATACGCCTTGAAAAGAGCCGCTTTGTTAATTGAAGAATATGCAGGCGGTAAAATGGGATCGGATATTTCTGATTTTTTCCCAGAAAAAATCGAAGACTTTCAAGTATTCTTATCTTACGAAAATGCATACCGTTTAATTGGGCAAGAAATTCCAAAAGAAACGATTAAAAAAATATTAGCTTCCTTAGAAATTAAAATTAATAGTGAAACAGAAGGTGGTTTAGGGTTAACCATTCCTTCATACAGAACCGATGTGCAACGTGAAGCCGATATTATAGAAGAAATATTAAGAGTATATGGCTACAATAATATTGAATTTTCGCACAAATTAAATACTTCCATTTCTTTCGATTCAAACAAAGAAACGAAAATTGAAAATGTGGTTGCCAATCAATTATCCAACCTAGGATTTAATGAAACGATGGCAAATTCGCTAACAAAACCAGTATATACAACCTACTCAGAGAATATCAATGAATCTGCCAACGTAGCGATGCTAAATCCGTTGAGTAACGATTTGAAGGTAATGCGCCAATCCTTGTTATTTAGTGGATTGGAATCTGTTGCCTACAATATCAATCGAAAAAACAATTCAATAAAGTTTTATGAGTTTGGTAAAACCTATCATAAATACAATGATGCCTACCAAGAAGACAAGCATTTAACCTTGTTTATTACTGGGGAAAGAGTAAAAGAGAGTTGGAGTTTACCTTCTAAAACCTCGGATTTTTTCTATGCAAAAGGAGTGATTACAGCTGTTTTAGCTCGATTAGGGATCGATACTTTAAAAACAACACCAAGCAAACAGGATGTGTTTTCAGAAGGAATCACCCTAGGTTTAGGAAAAATGAAACTGGTGGAGTTTGGTGTTATAAAATCAAGCTTATTAAAAGAATTTGGAATCAAACAAGAAGTTTTGTTTGCTGATTTTAATTGGGATACGATTCTTAAAATAACAGGAAATAAAAATGTGAAAGTTTCAGATTTAACAAAATTTCCAGCTGTTAAAAGAGATTTAGCGCTCTTATTAGATACCAAAATCGAATTCAAAGAGATTTATAATTTGGCCTTTCAGTCTGAGAAAAATTTGTTAAAAGAAGTCGATTTGTTCGATGTCTATGAAGGAGATAAATTACCAGAAGGAAAAAAATCTTATGCTGTTAGTTTCTTATTACAAGACAAAACAAAGACCTTGGAAGACAAGCAAATTGATAAAATAATGCAAAAATTACAGCAAACATTCGAAAAGAATTTAGAAGCTGTTTTAAGATAATTTAAAAGCTCCACGAACCATGGAGTTTTTTTATATTTTCAAAATCAACCGAATTTATAATACAGACTCAAAACATATATATGTACAAACTACTACTAAGACCTGTTTTATTTTTATTCGATCCAGAAAAGGTACATTACTTTACATTTTCACTCATTAGAATCTTTTGTAAAATTCCTTTAGTGCCAGCAATTTTCAGAGTGCTGTATCAAGTAAACGATAAAAAATTAGAACGTACTTTATTCGGAATCAAGTTTAAGAACCCTGTAGGTTTGGCGGCTGGTTTTGATAAAAATGCGGTGCTGTATAATGAATTGGCAAACTTTGGTTTCGGATTTATAGAAATTGGAACGGTTACTCCAAAAGGACAAGCCGGGAACCCTAAAAAACGATTGTTTCGATTAAAAGCCGATCAGGGAATTATCAACCGAATGGGCTTCAACAATGAAGGCTTAGAAACCGCTATTCACCAATTAAAAAAGAATAGAGGAAAATTAATTATTGGGGGTAATATTGGGAAAAATACCCAAACATCTCCTGAAAACTATACCCAAGATTATAAAATTTGTTTTGAAGGTTTACATCCTTATGTAGATTATTTTGTACTGAATGTGAGCTGTCCAAACGTTGGCAGTCATGCAAAACTCAACGATAAAACGTATTTAGTGTCGCTGATTACCGAATGTCAGAAACTAAACAATGCACAAGCAATTCAGAAACCGATCTTATTAAAAATAGCACCCGATTTAAACAACCAACAATTGGATGAAATTATCGAACTGGTTGCAGAAACAAAAATCGATGGTGTCATTGCATCCAATACTTCCACCACCAGAGCCAATTTAAAGGCCTCTAAAGAACAGTTAGCAATTATAGGTAATGGAGGAGTCAGTGGACAACCGATTAAAAACCAAAGCACGAAAGTAATTCAGTATTTGTCCGACAAATCAAACAAATCCTTTCCAATTATTGGAGTAGGAGGAATTCACTCGGCAGAAGATGCCATCGAAAAAATAAATGCTGGTGCCGATTTGGTTCAAATTTATACTGGATTCATATATGAAGGCCCCAGTTTGATCAAAAAAATAAATAAGGAAATCTTGGCAAATTTATAAGAAATTCTATCTTCCATTATTAAAATAATGGAATGCTAAAACTGTCAATTTTCACTTTTTAATAAAATGTTAGAAACCCTAAGTGCTTTTATTTTTGCTACTGCAATCTTGGCAATTTCTCCAGGACCCGATAATGTTTTTGTACTAACTCAAAGTATTGTAAATGGTAAAAAATATGGGATAGCAACCGTTGTTGGTTTAATGACAGGCTGTCTTGTTCATACAACATTTGTTGCGTTTGGCATTTCTACCCTTATAGAACAGCAGCCATTCTTTTTCATTGGGGTCAAAATTTTTGGAGCAAGCTATCTATTGTACTTGGCATATCAGGTATATAAAAGCGATGAAAAAATTGCCTTTTCTACGGAACATGTACTTCAAAAAACAACGATAGAATTGTTTAAAAAAGGATTTCTAATGAATGTATTGAATCCGAAAGTAACCCTGTTTTTTCTAGCCTTTTTTCCTCAATTTCTATTTTCAAAACAGTTATCTCATCTCGTTCAATTTTATGTTTTAGGGATGCTTTTTATATTTGTTTCATTCCTTATTTTTGGAGCAATAGCACTCTTAGGTGGTCAGATTTCAGATGCTATATCCAAAAGGAAAAACATCGGATGGTATTTAAAATGGGGACAAATTGTTGTTTTTGTGGTCATTTCCATCTTCATTATCCTTTAATTTTCCATTCATATATTCTTTTTGATATTCAATTGTTTGTCTATCTTTGAGACAGATGTATAAAGTTAAAATCATAGAATGTCCACGAGATGCCATGCAAGGCATAAAGTCTCATTTTATTCCTACCGATAAAAAGGTACTGTATCTCAATTCGCTTTTAAAAGTAGGGTTTGATACCATTGATTTTGGAAGCTTTGTTTCTCCAAAAGCGATTCCGCAAATGCGAGATACTGCTGAAGTTTTATCAAAATTAGATTTGTCCAAAACAACCAGTAAGTTATTGGCAATTATCGCCAATATCAGAGGTGCCAACGATGCTTCACAATTTGAAGAAATTGATTATTTAGGCTATCCATTTTCTATTTCAGAAAATTTTCAAATGCGAAATACACACAAAACGATTGCCGAATCGATTGCAACTTTAGACGGAATTTTAAACATTGCGTCCAAAACAAACAAAGAAGTAGTCGCTTATTTGTCAATGGGTTTTGGAAATCCGTATGGAGATCCTTGGAATGTAGACATTGTAGCGAAATGGACAGAGAAAATGTCTCAAATGGGGGTTAAAATTTTATCCCTATCCGATACTGTTGGGAGTTCAACACCCGAGGTGATTCATCACCTTTTTTCAAATTTAATTCCTGCTTACCCAACAATTGAATTTGGGGCGCATTTGCATACTACACCAGATAAATGGTACGAAAAGGTAGATGCTGCCTATAAAGCGGGTTGCAACCGATTTGACGGCGCTATCAAAGGATTTGGAGGTTGCCCTATGGCAAAAGATGATTTGACTGGCAACATGCCTACAGAAAAATTACTCTCCTATTTTACGGCTCAAAAAGCAAATACAAACTTGAAACCCATGAGTTTTGAAAGCGCATTTAATAAAGCTTTGGAAGTTTTTGAAGTCTTGTAATATTGATAAAACAGAAGACCAAAAAGCAGTTAAAACTTAAAAAAATAATAATAAATGAAATTCATTAAAATCGACGTTTTTTTGCTATCACTGCTTTTATTAGCTTCTTGCACCAAAGACGATCAGAAAATAGACTTTACCTTTTTACAATTGAATGATGTCTATGAAATAGCACCCATCCAAGGCGGTGAGTTTGGAGGTATGGCACGTGTAGAGACCGTGCATCAAGAATTGTTAAAAGAAAATAAAAACACGTTGCTTATGATGGCTGGTGATTTTTTAAATCCGTCTCTAATAGGAACCCTAAAAGTTGAAGGTGAACGCGTTCGTGGAAAACAAATGGTTTCCGTAATGAATGCCATGAATTTCGATTTGGTTGCCTTTGGGAATCATGAGTTTGACGTGCCTCAAAAAGACTTGCAAAAACGCTTGAATGAAAGCAATTTCCCTTGGATTTCTGCGAATGTAAAAGAGAAAACAGCAACGGGATCTAACTTTTTTCACAAGGAAATAGTGGGTAAAAAAGTACCACTATCTCCTTCTTTTATTAAAGAATTCTCAGATGCAGATGGCACCAAAATAAAGATCGGTTTTATCAGTGTTTGCATTCCCTCAAATCCAAAAGAATATGTGGTGTATGAAGATATGTATGCGCAAGCAAGGGCTGCATATGACGATCTCAAAGATAGTGTTGATATTGTTTTTGGGCTCACACACGTTAAAATTGCACAAGACAAAAAAATTGCAAAGCTACTTCCAGAGGTTCCTTTAATTATGGGCGGTCATGAACATACCAGTCGAGCTGTTTCTGTGGGAAATACCGTCATCACAAAAGCAGATGCAAATGCTAAAACTGTATATATACATCGAGTTTCTTATGATAAAAAAACAAAAAAAGTAACCCTCATTTCAGAATTAAAAGAAATCAACTCTTCAATAAAAACGGATGAAAAAGTAGGGGCGATAGTTGCGCAATGGCAGCAAGTATTGAAAACAAAAATCAAAGAAATTGTTTCAAACCCAACAGCCATTATTTATACTGCTAAAACCCCTTTAGACGGAAGAGATACTCCCATTCGAAGCGTGCAAACCAATTTAGGAAAAATCATTACCCAGTCAATGTCTTTTGCTTTTGATGACCGTGTTGATTGTGCCCTTGTAAATGGTGGATCTATTCGAATTGATGATGCCTTAGAAGGGGCCATTACTGCAGTAGATATTTTTAGAGTATTGCCTTATGGAGGTGCCATTTTAAAAGTAAAAATAAAAGGAAGCTTGTTGAAACGTGTTTTGGATTATGGTGTTTTGGCTGGCGGAACTGGTGCTTATTTACAGCGTTTTAATGCTAAAAAAGTAGGAGCGGAGTGGTACATAAAAAACAAGCTACTAGCTTCCAATACAACCTATAATGTTGCCTTTTCTGAGTATCTTTTAAAAGGCTTCGACATTCCTTTTTTATCTGAAAAAAACAAGGATGTGCTTTCGGTATATCATCCAAAACCAACAGAATTAGGGGATGATATTCGAAAAGCAGTGGTTTCCTATTTAACTTTAGAAACCAAAAAAAGTGCCCATAAATAGGACACTTTTTTAACTTCTTCTTTTTTAGGACCCATTTCTAATTCCTAGAATTGGTATTGAAACCCGCCGTAAATTCCAAAAGGATGTCCAGGGCGTAAGCCCGCAGGAACTCTAGAAACCGCATAGGTATTATTAAGTAAGTTTGTTAGGTTTGCCGTCAGTTGAAATTGGGGAGTTACCCTGTATTTACTTGACATGTCTATGATGAAGTTGGAGGCTACTTTTTCGTTGGTTGGAATGTTTCCTGAACCGGCCAAAGTTCTAAACGCACCATTGTAACGTGCATTCAAGTTGACTTCAAATTTTGCATGTTCCAAAGACAAAGCAGCGTTCAATTGGTGTTTTGGAATGTAAGGCAATTCATCACCAACCATTACCGTTCCCCACAAACTATCAACACTCCCAAAACTGGTTAAGAACTCGGTGTTTGTAAAAGTGTACCCAAAAGAAAATGGGAAGGAAAAACGTGCATTTTTTGAGGTTATATTGTAGTTTAACAAGAGTTCTATTCCGTTTACTTTTACTGCTCCTGCGTTGAATTGGTCTAGCGAACCAGTTCCGCCGGTAGCAGCAATATCACTTCCTAATAGGTTGGAATAATCGTTATAAAAACCAACGAATTCCCCTTTTAATTTCCCGAGATTGAAGCGGGTTCCTAATTCGTAATTGATACTTTCTTCTGCTTTTTCATCTTCTTTGTTTCCTGGAGGCGAAAATCCTTTATGAATTCCTCCGAATAGTGAAAAATCATTGTTAAACTTATAGTTGGCTCCCATTCCAGGAATGAAAATTGCCACGTTGTTTTCACGTTCATTTAAGTCACTACCAGCGCGTATAATGTCATTTTTGCCAAAATCTTTTCTTTCTAATAAAATATCTTCATACCGAACCCCTGGTGTAAAGGTCCATTTCTGATATTTTAATTTATAGGTAATGTAAGACGCAAAAGCTTTTGCACTGCTAATTCTGTTGGCATCGGTTCCAGGAACTCCTGCCGTAGTTTCAATTAAAACACCAGTATTGGAGATGCTATATTTGTCGACCCATTGAAAACGATCTTCCTCGTCATAATGATATCTGAACCCGATCTCTAAGTCATGAAATGCATTTCCTGTATACCAATGATAATCTAACTTTGTCTGCATTCCTTGTGCATAATATGATCGGTTATTTGCCTTTATACCAATGGCATCTGCCGCTGAATTGGCGGTCCCGTTTACGATGTTAAAATGATTTGAATAGTTGGTAGGATCTTCTAATATTTTTGATATTTTTTGCTTGTCACCATCAAAAGTAATGTCGTTTAACTTGTACCAATTTCTTGCAAAATTATTTCGATAGAATGTGGTGGTCAACGTAAGATTTTTAGAGAAACCCAAATGATACGTTAGCATGTATTGGGTATGATCTGTCGTCATCTTATCATTATTAGAGGCTGCGTATCTTGAAAACGGGTTCGTTTTAAAATCTGCTTCTGTAAGCCCTAAATACGTTTCATTTCCCATTTCATCGGCATATTGAAATTTGAAATCCAACGATTGCTTCACTGCTTGATTTGGAAATAATTGTACACGTAGTTTGGCAACAACATCGTTTTTATTAAAACCTGTATTTTTTCCGCTTTCTAAGGTTTTAAAACCGTCCGATCCGTAATTTAGATATTCAATGAAGTACCCTATATTTTTATGATTGCCTCCAACTTTCGCATGTAGCTGATTCGAATTAAAACTTCCATAGGAAGCCCGAACACTTCCTGTAAAATCTGTAGGAATTTGAGATGAAATCATATTAATGGCACCACCAGTGGTAAAAGGACCGTATTGTACTTGGCTACTTCCTTTTAATACTTCTATTGCTTCCATTCTTGCAATGGTAGGGAAGTAGTAGGCAGAAGCGGCACTATAGGGAGCTGGAGCTATTAAAACCCCATCTTCCATTAGTGTAATTTTTGAGCTTCTTTCCGGAGAAGTTCCCCTTAAACTAATGTTTGGACGCAATCCAAAACCATCTTCTTCATACAAAGAAACCCCCGGAACGGTTCTCAATGCTTTGTTGATGTCGGTAAAACTGAATTTTTGTAATTCTTTTGGTGATAGATAATAAGCGGAGCCTGTTCTGTGCTTCGCTACATATTTATTTCCAAAAATTTGATTGGTGGAAATAATGATTTCGTCTAATTTTTGGATGGTATCTAGTTGCCCAACTTCTTTTTTTTCTTCTTTTGTTTGCCCTGTTAATATACCTGTAAATAAGATGGTTAAGAGCGAAAGGTATAGTCTCATTTTATTTAGATTAATTATAAATAGCTTTTTTTTGAGTGCAAAGATACAACACATAATGAGTTTTTCAAACCTTATTTAGAATAAATAAAGATAATGTTTTAAAAATATTGATTGTTAAAGAGTTACGTTAATTTTTTTTTTATTGTGGTTGTGTAGGCTGGTTTAAAAGTAACATTATGCCCTGTGGGATTCATCTAAAAAAGGCCTATTGAAGCCTAACTTTTAATTAATGGTAAAAACTCAATAAATAGTTGTAAATTTGCTTGCAATTAGACTTTAATTGCAACATGACAGCACACAACAATAAAATAGTAGGAGAAGGACTCACGTATGACGACGTTTTACTAGTACCTGCCTTTTCAGATGTACTTCCCAGAGAAGTAATTATTCAAACAAAATTTACAAGAAACATTACCATTAATGTTCCCATTATTTCTGCAGCAATGGATACTGTTACAGAATCTGCGATGGCGATTGCGATTGCTAGAGAAGGAGGGATTGGTGTTTTGCATAAAAACATGACCATTGAGCAACAAGCTCAAGAAGTGAGACGTGTAAAACGTGCAGAATCGGGTATGATTTTAGATCCTGTTACTCTACCTTTAACCGCTTTTGTTTTAGATGCAAAAGCCAACATGAAGGAACACGGTATTGGTGGAATTCCGATTGTGGATGATAACGGTATTTTAAAAGGGATTGTAACCAACCGAGATTTGCGTTTTGAGCATGACAATCAAAGACCGATTGTTGAAGTAATGACTTCGGAAAACTTGATTACTGCTTCTGTAGGTACTTCTTTAAAAGATGCGGAGAAAATTCTTCAAAAAAATAAAATTGAAAAACTATTGATCGTAGACGATCAGTATATTCTTAAAGGATTGATCACTTTTCGTGATATCACCAAAGTAACTCAAAAACCATTTGCAAATAAAGATTCATTTGGGCGTTTAAGGGTTGCTGCTGCATTGGGCGTTACTTCCGATGCGGTTGTAAGAGCCGAGGCTTTGGTAAAAGCAGGTGTTGATGCGGTGATTATAGATACTGCTCATGGACACACCAAAGGCGTTGTTATGGTGCTAAAAGAAGTAAAAGCAAAGTTTCCGAATTTGGATGTGGTGGTTGGAAATATCGCCACTGCCGAAGCGGCAAAATATTTAGTTGCAGCGGGAGCTGATGCAGTGAAAGTTGGTATTGGACCGGGGTCTATTTGTACTACGAGAGTGGTAGCAGGGGTTGGTTTTCCACAATTTTCTGCCGTTTTAGAAGTGGCAGCTGCCATTAAAGGAACTGGCGTTCCAGTAATTGCCGATGGAGGGATTCGCTATACAGGGGATATTCCGAAAGCCATTGCTGCGGGTGCAGATTCTGTAATGTTGGGATCTCTTTTAGCGGGAACCAAAGAATCTCCTGGAGAAACGATTATTTATGAAGGAAGAAAGTTTAAATCCTATCGTGGAATGGGATCTGTTGAAGCCATGAAGCAAGGTTCTAAGGATCGCTATTTCCAAGATGTTGAAGCTGATATTAAAAAATTAGTACCAGAAGGCATCGTAGGCAGGGTTCCTTACAAAGGAAATTTGGACGAAAGTATTCACCAGTTTATTGGTGGGTTACGTGCTGGAATGGGCTACTGTGGTGCGAAAGACATTGCTACTTTGCAAGACACTGGAAAGTTCGTAAGAATTACTGCCAGCGGTATTAATGAAAGTCATCCGCATGATGTTGCCATTACCAAAGAAGCACCAAACTATAGCAGAAGATAAAAATAAACTGATTATAATAAAAAAAGAGAAGCATCTGCTTCTCTTTTTTTTAGCTTTTTGGTGTGTCTTAGGTTTTTATGTGCCGCAAAGTCGGTAGACTTTGCGGAGCGGGTTTGAATTAATAATATCACTTGCAGCTCCCATTTATTTTAATTAATATCTCTATTTTATAGCCAGTTTTTAATTATCTACAACGGTCTCGGATATGCCTAGTTGTGGGAGTTATTACGAAACTTTGCAAGTACATACCAAATTGAAAATCCGCGAGGATTTTTAGAAGTAGGCGAGAACTAGCCACTAATTATACACGGTGTTGGCAACAGGGCTTTATTTATATTTTCAGTAATCGTTCAAGATTCTTTTTAATTATTGTAAATTTTATCTTTTATTAATTTTAAAAGCTTTGGAGAGTCAATCATTTTTTTACCATTTAAATATGTATTAAAGTTTTCGCCTAAACATAATGTATCAACATTTTTATTTTTTAAATAAATTAGAACTTTTATTCTAACATCAATATCAGTATTTGTTTTTTCTTCATTTTTTTGATAATTTTTGTAAAGGGTTTCAAATTTTTGCAAAAAAGAACTATTCTTTAATTTTTTATTAAATAAGGTATTACTATTCCATTTTCCTTTTAATCTATCACAGGAAATAGGTATTTGTGATGTTAAACCTTTTTCAACAAAAAAAATGTTTAAATATTCTATTTTATTATTTTCTTGACGGCAATTAGAAAGTAGAAATAGTATTAAAATATAATAAAGTTTATTCATAACTAATTTTTTGGTTTATATTTTTTTAATTCTTTATTTACTTGGTAACCATTGGCATCCAAAAGTTTATAGTAATTGTAGGTTTTTTTTCTGTTTATTGCATTAGAAGAAACACCATTTGTAATAACTAATCTTCCATTATGATTTCTTCGAGTTACTTGCTTTCCACTAATTTCTCCGTTTGCTCTAGCAGTAGTCTGTTCTGAACCAGTAATAACTCTTCTTTCTTCTTTATTTGAATATTGAGAATCAGGTGAATTTAATCTATCAAAATATGATTTAGAATCAGAATTATAACCTACTGCGTGGTCAGCTTCGTGTTCTAAAACAGAAGCTGGAGAACGAACTGTACCATTATCTGTTTCTGTACCTCCTTCTGGATTCCAGAATATTGCATTTTGAGCAGAACTGAACATAGAATTTTCTGATGTTTCAGCAACGGAAACTTTTACATTTTTATTTTCTGCTAAAGATTGAAGATTTTTTCCGCTTCCATTAGTTGTATTGTTGCACGCCGCATCTAAAACAGATTGGACAAATTTATTTTTAGGTGCATTACTCTCATTATTACCAGTATATGTAAAGCTTTGACTTTTATTATTTTCATCTTTATACCAAATTATAATATCTTCAGGTGCCAAACCTGTAGGGTCAATAAATCTTAAAGGGTTATTCTTTACAAAATTATAAGGCGACCAACTTGGAAATTCATCACTTAATGGGTCAGGACTAAACCAACGACTTACAATTTCAGGTCTTAAAGTAGCTTCTGAATATTTAGTTTCTTCCTGTGAATATCCGTTAATTATTTTTCTTTTTACGTGAAACGTAAAAGAACCAATTTTAACGATGCTATCTAAATCGTGAAATTCTAAATACTTCCCCTTACTTAATGTTGCAATTTTGGGTTTGTAACCAAATTCTTTAAAAGGATTACCTGCTTGAATATTGCGTTCTCTTTTTTCTTTTTCTTCTTTGCTTAATTCTTTTTCTTGTGAAAAAGAAAGACTAATAGAACAAAGCAGTACTATAAATAAAAGTAACTTTTTCATTGTTAGTTGGTTTTGATGTTAAAGGTATTAATTTTTTTGTTTGCGTATTTTTGTTTTTCTTCTTTTAAAGAAACAAGCCAATCTAAATACATTTCCTCTGGCATTTGACGATAACCTAACTTATGTATTATTGCTAATTCCTTTTCTATTTCTTTAAAAATAGCGTATGTTTTTGGATATTTACGAACACTTCTAAAATCTGTGTTATAACTAAACAAAATGTTTTCTATTTTTTTTCCTTTGGCTTCTGTTTTTAAAATCATAGCATTTACGTAGTTAGGAAAATATTCAAGTGCTTTATTTGCACATTCTATAACAAATTCTAAATCGTAAAACTCATGTTTTTGATAGCCTTGTGCTAAATCTACTAAACAAAGAGCAATACTTTCTTTGTCTGTTAATGCTTTCATATAAACTCCATTTCTAATAGCATCTAAATGAACATAACCTGAAGCCATTATCCACGCATCTATTGGGAAAATACCGCTTGTTAGTTCTGTGTTGTACCAACCGTTTTTTACATTTCTATGTTTTATGTAAATATGGTTTGGTGCTAATGCAAGGTTTGCATTAACACCAATCTCCTCTGCAACTATTTTGTATAAATATGGAATTGAATGACAGTTGCCTTTATTTGTTGCTAATAAATTTGAAACAAACATTTTAGACCAATCTTTATGACCAAATACATCTTCAAAATCATAATTAAAAGGTAAGTGAATGTACTTTACATTATTTTGATTTATCATTAACAAGCTGTCTTTCATTACAGCAAAAAGACTTGCGTATTTTTCTACTTTTATTTTGTCTTTTTCTTGATATTCAAGATTTCGGTTTTGTCTAACTTGAATACTTAAATTTTTTAAAAAATTAATTTTTTTATTTAAAAACGTAGTATCTAAAAGTCCATCTAAATACGCATTTTCAACTGTAAAAACTGCTTTTTTAAAATTTAGAGGTCTTTTTTCTTCTAACATTTCTGAAAGCGTTGTAAACGCTTCATCATATAA
The DNA here is from genome assembly GCA_943787375.1 of uncultured Polaribacter sp. Taxonomy (GTDB): domain Bacteria; phylum Bacteroidota; class Bacteroidia; order Flavobacteriales; family Flavobacteriaceae; genus Polaribacter. The sequence continues at coordinate 35,156 of CALSME010000009.1, read as the reverse complement.
ATATTGATTGTTTTGTGCTGAAAGCACAAAACAATTAAATATTAAAAAGAGTAGTAGTAGTAGTTTACGCATTGCTTAATTTTTAAATGTTTTTTTAAGTTTGATGTTAAATTGCTGTTTCATATTCTCACTATCTTGTTTTTGTTTGGTTTCTTTTAGCGAAGCTAACCAATTTTGGTAGGCTTCTGCCGACATAAACTCAAAACCTAAATCATCTACTTTATTATATTGCGCATTTACATTGTTTAACAATTTTACAATATTTGGAAAATTACGAATATTTTGTAAATCTTTTCTATTTCTTGGATTGATGCCAACTTGTTTGGCAACGTACTCAAATTGGATAGTTAAGTAACTTGAATTCATCATATTCGCTGTGATGCTATTTGGATATAATTTTAACGCTTTGTCTATAACTTTTTTAACAAATGGGTCATAACCAAACTTACGAGCATAACCTTGTGCAAAATCAGAATACAGTTGCGATAGCAACTGTTTTTCTGTCATTTGTTGCATATAGATTCCACTTTGTAAAGCTTCGGATTTTATGAACCCCGATTGTAAAATCATAGATTCTGTTGTAAACATTCCATTTGTTAATTCAACGTTATACCAATTTTCTTCCTCGTCTTTAAATTTGATGTACGAATGGTTAGGTGATAATGATAAAAATGCTTCTGCTCCAATTTCTTCTGCAAGTATTAAATACAAACGAGGTAATGAATTACATTGTCCTTTTCCTGTTGCTAATAATTTTGATACAAACATTTTAGACCAATCTTTAATTCCTAAATAATCTTCAAAGTCGTATTTAAAAGGTAGATGTTTTAAATTTTTAGATTTTATTTGTAACGTGTCTGAAAAGAATTGAAAGAGCATAAAGTTTTTCGCCAAGTTTCTATTTTGGTCATAACCCAATTCGTCCATTTTCTCACGAAGAAAGTCACCAGTTTGCTTGACTACTTTTTCAAATTCAGAGTAGTCCATTTTTTCCTCAAAAAAAGCATTTTCAATTATGAAGGTAGCTTCCTTCACGGAAAAGTTACCTGCGTTTATTTCCGTTAATTGGTCAAAAGCGTTTCGGTAATGCCTAGTACTTTCAATATTGCTGTAACTTGCTAAAGAGTAGTTAATTCGGTCAGCTTTTAATTCCGCATAGATTTGTTTCAGTTCGTTTTGTTGTTGTACAACTCTTTTTCTGTCTTGTTTGTAAACACTCATTCCATTTGGTTGAGAAATCGGAAAGTTGGTTTTGGATAAAGTGTTTTTTGGTATTCCCAAATTCGGTGTAACAACTTTGAGGTTTGAAACTGTTGGTGTTTTAGGTAATTTCACTTGACTAAAAGTCAGCGACCAAATCAGTCCGCAGAGTAAAGTCAGATGTAGTTTTTTTAATTCAGTTCTCATTTCTATTCCATTTCATCAGCGTTGGCAAAAAACAGCTCTTTTGGTTTTTTCAGTTGTTGGCTTTAGCTTTGGCAAAAACCAAATGTGCTGTTTATGCGTTTGGCTTGCCTTGTAGCTAACTCGTTATATCCTTCTATTTTATACTGTTATCCCGATTCTATTTTAAGAAAACACTATTTTTTATCAAGTTGTACAAAAGATTCTTTCTGTAAACTTAAGTTAAAAAAATATTTTTTTTGTATGCAAATAAATAAGTGGGTGTATTTTTGGAATAAGTGGTGGTTATTTGGGAATAAGTGGTTTTTTTAGGACCACCAAAACCCGTTGGTTTTGCCAACTATTAACAGGTATGTTATTGATTATAAATATGTTAACAAAAAATAATCCACTAGGGAAGAAGGGGGGCGTAATGCTTACTATTTGGTTTCCAACAGCTCAAATTTTCGAGACCAGGCAACCGAAGTGTTTGTTGTCAAGTCAATACTGAAAAACAGTTCTGGACTCATGACATGCTTTGTGCCCCAAAGGTTTACTTTATTGGTTTTAAAATTGCCAGTTTCACGAATTATAAGCTTCTTTTTACGGTTTTTGAGTTCCCATTGCGCGCGTACCCTTTTATCTCCGGAAAGGTTGCTAAAAAAAAAGGTTTCGTCTATGGTATCTGTAAAAGTTATTTTACTATCTCCAAACTGCACCTTCTGTTCTGGGTTCACTGTTTCTATAAAGTGTGTGGGTTGCAACTGAAAAGGAAATTCCAAGCTGTAATTGTTACCAATAGGATCTTTGTCAATTGCCATGAAATTGTGCACATATTCATCCGTTACAATTTTTTTGGTCCCGGTATTCTGTAATTTATAATCAATTCTAAAACCGTTTTCAAGCAACACAATATTCTTTTCCAATACATAGGAATAGCCATTCATGGACTCCGATGTACAGCGTATAAAAATCCGATTGGCTGTTTGGTTTACTTTAAATATGGCCGGTTTTATTTGGTATTTTTTTCCTGGTTGGTAAAGTGCCTCCTCTTTTTTTAAAAGGCCCACACCAATTTTGTGAAACCATCCCCCAATAGGAGTTTCGGAAAAGCCCAAGGGAGATTCTATTCCAAATTCATTGTAAAACCCTTTGCCAAGCAAATTCTCTGGATCTCCTTCGTTATTTTCGCTTCCCGTAATAAAGAGCCCCTTATACTTTAGAGCCGTTATTTTTCCAGTCCAGTCAAACCTCGAAAAGCAATAGTTTTCAGAGGGCAAATCTAACTGGAGTGTTAGCTGGTTATTTTTAAGAAGCTGTGGCATTTAAAGTGTTATAATAGGGCGAAGCGAATGTACTTTTTTTAAGGCATTTATTTAACGTAAACGGCAAAAAAAAACGCACTTGGTAACAAGTGCGTTTTTAAATACTTTATTTTATATGCATTAGTCTTTACGTCTTCTTCCGAAACCGCCTGGACCTCTATCGCTAGCACTTCTGCTAGCTCTGTCTGGTCTGTCTGATGATCTTTCTGATCTTCTGCTAGTATCACTGCTTCTTCTTCTTGAAGAACCACCGTCTGAACTTCTTTTACGACCAAAACCACCTTCTCTTTTATTTCCGAAAGACTTACGATCTCCACCACCTCTTCGACCGCCGCCACCGCCACGTTCTTTTTTGGTGATTTCAACATTTACCGAACGACCATCAAAGTCGGGTTGGTTGTCTAAGAATGCAGACAAGGTTGCGTCTTCGTAATTTTTATCGATTTCAAAGAAAGAAAAAGTATCTAAAATATCAATCGCACCGATTTCTACTTTGTCGCCAATATTCTGCTCATTAATTAAACCAATTAATTTCCCAGGATTCAAGCTGTCTTTTCTTCCAATATTGATAAAGAAACGCGTCATGTTTTCATCTGAAGCTCTTGCTCTAGAATTGTCTTTAGACGATAAATTATTTAAATCTTTCGAGTTTTCATAATACTTTAACATGGTATTGAACTCTAAAGAAACAAACTTCTTAATCAATTCTTCACGATCTAATGCTTCTAATTTCTCGTAAATACTTGGTAAGAATTCTTCCATTTCAGATTCATTTACTTCCGTATTTTGAACCTTGTCAATCAAATTGATTAACTGGTTTTTAATAATTTCTTTACCAGTAGGAACTTTTCCTTCAACAAATTTCTTTTTTATGATTCTTTCGATCTGACGTAATTTTCCTTTCTCTTTTCCATTAACCAAAACAATAGAAACTCCTTTGTTTCCAGCTCTTCCTGTTCTACCACTTCTGTGTGTGTAGTTCTCAATCTGGTCTGGTAATTTGTGGTTCAATACGTGTGTCAATTCAGTAACATCCAATCCACGAGCAGCAACATCTGTGGCTACTAATATCTTAATGGTTTTCTTTCTAAATTTACCCATTACAGAATCACGTTGTCCTTGGGATAAATCTCCATGCAAAGAATCGGCACTATAACCGTCTCTAATTAGGTTGTCTGCAACTTCTTGCGTTTCTCTACGAGTTCTACAAAAGATAATCGCGTAAATATCTGGATTTAAATCTGCAATTCTTTTTAAAGCAGGGTAGCGAGTTCTTTCCGTCACTGAATAGTATTCGTGACTTACATTTTCTGAACCTGAATTCTTTTCCCCAGAAGTAATTTCTACGGGTTTGGTCATGTAGTTTCTAGCAATTGCTTCCACTTCTCTGGGAAACGTTGCAGAAAATAATAAGGTTTGCTTTGTTTCTGGAGTTGCTTCTAAGACTTTATCTAATTCGTCTTTAAAACCCATGTTTAACATTTCATCAGCTTCATCTAAGACTAACCATTGAACGTTTCCTAATTTTAAAGCTCTTCTTTTAATTAAATCGACGGTTCTACCAGGAGTTCCAACGACAATTTGAGAACCTCTTTTTAAAGATCTAATTTGATCTTCCATGCTAGAACCACCATAAACGGTAGTTACTTTAACATCGGGTAAATATTTACAAAAGTCTTTAATGTTGTTCCCAATTTGCACAGCAAGCTCTCTCGTTGGAGAAAGTATGATTGCTTGTACATTGCCATTCTTTTCATCTAAAAGTTCTAATATTGGTAAACTGAAGGCAGCAGTTTTACCGGTACCTGTTTGTGCAAATGCTTTTAAATCGTCGGTAGAAGAAATAATTTGCGGTATTGCTTTTTCTTGAATAACAGTTGGCTTTTCATAGCCTAAATCTGTTAATGCTTTGTTGATAGGTTCTTTTAAACCCAATTCTAAAAATGTTGACATTCTGTGTTTTTTGTTGATTCACAGACGCCCACCTGCAAACCGTATTTATAATTCGACTTGATTTTCTTAGGGTTTCACCCCAAATTTAAAATCGCGCAAAGGTATGCTAAATAAACAAGATAGGCTTGGTAAAAGCAATAAATTAATTATTGTTCAAATGGTCTAATTGCGTGTAGATATTTCTAGAAGTTATGGATGCGAATCCATTTGTTAAGATTCCTTTTTTATTAATCAGCAAAGAACGTGTCATTTTGCTTGTCAAAAAAGAATTTGCGCCGCTATTACGGTCAATGAAGAATTGTTTTTTAATATCTAAATTTTTAATCTGATCGGTGCTGTCTCCATCGATTTTAAGGGTCAGAAATTGAACATTTGGATACTTGTTGGATAAATAATTGATGCGTGCTCTAACATACGGTTTTGATACATATTTAGAACTCCAAAAAAACAAGAATGTGTTTTTGTCTTTTATTACATCTTGAATGGCGTAGCTTGCATTTGTAAAATCATGCACATAGAAATTTTCTATTTCATGATTTTTATGAATTGTCTGATTGTCTTTTAGCAGTTTCCTTACTAAGTTTTTATCTTTCTCATTCGAACTCAATGCAAAATAGACCTCAAATTCGTTATTGTTAATATCACAGGTCGATTTTTTATAAAAATGACTGATTAAGGTTTGTTTTAAAAAGGCATTTTTAAATGTTTTAGAACTCACTTTTGCATCAATTGTATTTAATAAATCCACTGTAAAATTAGAGGTAAAATTATTTTGCATCGGTGCGTGTCTATTGGCATAGGTTGCATTGTATAAATAATTAGTAATGTATTTACTATAAGGTTTGTAGTACATTAAAGCATCTTTATTTATATCGACGTCTTTTCGATATTCATAAAATGATAAAGGAAGGGTTGGAAAACGCTCTAATTTCATTTTTTTTGCATGCGAGATTGGATAACTTTCTATTCGCGCATAAACAGGGTAGGTAAGTGCTATTTTTAATACTTCCTTAAATTTTTGGGTTTCTGTAGGATGCCTTTTCACATAAGCTGCATAGGTGTCTTCTCTGATTGAAATGATAGAGTCTACCTTTGCCTTAAAAGATGTTGGTTTTAATGAATTGTATTTATAAAATGTTATTTCATCTTTTTCAAATTGTAAAAAACAATCAATTAAGAGATTGTTTCGCTCAGCACCAATTCCAGAAAAAACCAACGATTCATCAAAATCCCAAGTATTTAAGCTCAACATTATACTGTCTTTTGGTTCGATGTATAAAAATTGATTTTCGTTTCCATGAACAAAATAATAAAGTCCCTCTTGAATAGAATCTAAGGTGCCTCCAAATTTATTCTCAGCATTAATTGAAAAAGTATCAATTACCTTATCCATAGCATACAAAATGACATGGTTGCTTTTTGGATTCATAATTTTACCTCCAAAATAAGTAGTGCTAACTCTAACAGTTTTGTTACAACTAACAAAAACAGCTAAAAAGAGGCATGTTGAAAATAGGGAAATAATGGGTTTCATTATTATTGGGGTATTACACACGCAAATTTAAACATCTGTAGGACTATATATTGTTAATTAGCTGTTAAAAAGTCCATTCTTAAAGCAATTTTAATAAAATAGATTAAAAAATGGAATTCAATTTTTTGTTTTGCAATTAATTTTTAATGGATTGCAAAACAGCTGTATTTCTGTATGTAAAAACAAAATCAATTTCCTATTTTTGCACAAAATTTTAAAACAGTAAAAAGTATGTTATCAGTATCTAATTTATCAGTTCAGTTTGGAAAAAGAATATTATTTGATGAAGTAAATACAAAGTTTGTACAAGGTAATTGTTACGGAATTATTGGAGCAAATGGTGCTGGTAAATCTACATTTCTTAAAATTATTTCTGGAAAAATGGAACCGACATCTGGTCAGGTACATCTAGAAAAAGGAAAACGAATGTCTGTTTTAACGCAAGACCATTATGCATATGATGAGTTTCCAGTATTAGAAACCATTATTATGGGAAACAAAGATTTGTTTACAATTAAAAAACAAATTGATGATTTATATGCTGATTATACGGATGAAAATGCAGAAAAAATAGGGGAGCTTCAAATTACTTTTGAAGAAATGAATGGTTGGAATGCAGATTCTGATGCAGCGGCGATGTTGTCTAATCTAGGAATTAAAGAAGACTTGCATTATACCTTAATGAAAGACTTAGATGGAAAACAAAAAGTACGTGTATTAATTGCACAGGCACTATTTGGGAATCCTGACGTACTTATCATGGATGAGCCAACGAATGATTTAGATTTTGAAACAATCGCTTGGTTAGAAAACTTCTTGGCAAATTTTGAAAATACCGTAATTGTAGTATCCCATGATAGACACTTTTTAGATGCCGTTTGTACGCATATTTCGGATATCGATTTTAGTAAAATAAATCATTACTCCGGAAATTACACTTTCTGGTACGAATCGAGTCAGTTAGCCGCAAAACAAAGAGCACAACAAAATAAAAAAGCAGAAGATAAAAAGAAAGAATTAGAAGAATTTATTCGTCGTTTTTCTGCCAATATGGCCAAGTCAAAACAAGCAACTTCTCGTAAGAAAATGATCGATAAGTTAAATGTTGAAGACATAAGACCTTCAAGTAGAAGGTATCCAGCAATTATTTTTAAAAGCGATCGAGAAGCAGGAGATCAAATTTTAAATGTGGAAGGGCTTTCTAAAGAGTTTGAAGGAGAGAAATTATTTTCCAATGTCGACATCAATCTTAACAAAGGAGATAAAGTCGCTATTATTTCAAAAAATTCAAGAGCTGTTACTGCTTTTTATCAAATTATTACCAACAATGTAAAGCCAGATGCAGGTACACATAATTGGGGAGTTACCACTACCCAGTCTTATTTACCGCTAGACAATTCTTCCTTTTTTCAAAATGGAGACTTGAACCTTGTTGACTGGCTGCGACAATATGCACAAACTGAAGAAGAACGAGAAGAAGTTTTTATTCGTGGTTTTCTAGGAAAAATGATCTTTTCTGGAGAAGAAGCCTTGAAGAAAAGTAACGTTTTATCTGGAGGTGAAAAAGTACGTTGTATGCTTTCAAGAATGATGATGAAAAGAGCAAATATTTTGTTGTTAGATGAACCTACAAATCACTTAGATTTAGAATCGATTCAGTCTTTAAACAATTCGCTGATTAATTTTCCAGGAACTTTACTTTTCTCTACACATGATCATGAGTTTGCACAAACAGTAGCAAATCGTGTGATTGAATTAACCCCAAAAGGAATCATTGATCGACACACTACCTTTGATGATTATTTGGCTGACCCAAAAATAAAAGAATTAAGAGAGAAAATGTATTCTTAATATAGAAGAAGACATTCATTGTATCGATTGTCCATAAAGACCGTTTTTAGTCCCTGTTTTTAGCACCTGTACAATGAATGTTTTTTTATTTTATTTCTTTTGTTGAAGTGGACTAATTATTTTTACATCTGAAAAGGAGATTGCACCTCTAATGACTCCATCAATGGTTGTTTTCAAAGCCGCGATCATTTGCATTTTTAATTGTGATTTATGATAGATCAAACTCACTTCCCTTGCAGGTGGTGGATTGGTGAATTCTCGTAAATGACTTTTATCAACATCATTTAAATCTAATGTATGCAAATATGGAAGCAAGGTCATTCCCAAACCTTCTTTGGATAACTTAATTAAGGTATCAAAACTACCGCTTTCTAATCGGAATCTTTTTTTGTTTTCGAGTTTGTGGGTGCTGCAGAGATTAATAACACTGTCTTTAAAACAGTGTCCATCTTCAAGGAGTAAAATATCATCGACTTCCAATTCGTCAGAAGTAATTCTGTTTTTTATTGAAAAGACGGTGGTTTTGAGGAACCAATCCAACAAACGGCTCGTAATATAAAGGTTCTTCTTTTATGGCTTCATTTTCCAAAGGAGTTGCTGCGATTGCTGCGTCTATATGTCCGTCAATTAATTTTCGCATGATATCCTCAGTAGTCAATTCTTCAATGATCAACTTTACTCTCGGGTATTTTTTTGTAAAGTTATTTAGAAACATTGGAAGCAAAGTAGGCATGATAGTCGGTATAATTCCCAACTTAAATTCGCCACCAATATATCCCTTTTGTAGATGAACAATGTCTAAAATTCGATTGCTTTCGTCTACAATTACTTTTGCTTGTTTCACAATTTTTTTTCCAACTTCTGTAAGTTCAATCGGTTTTTTAGACCTGTTAAATATTTTTATTTCTAATTGTTCCTCTAGTTTTTGAATTTGCATACTCAGCGTTGGCTGTGTCACAAAACTATGTGCTGCTGCAACCGTGAAATTTTTGTATTCTGCAACAGACAAAACATATTTTAATTGTGTAATAGTCATTGGTATAGTAAATTTTGATAAAGATATTAAATCTATCAATAATAATGATAGTTATTTGTATTAAAGTTTGCTTAAATTTGAGTAATAAATTGTAAAATATAAAAAAAATGATAAAAAATAGATTAGGACTGGCCCAGAACGATACGGAAGAATTGGTAATAAAACTGAATTATTTATTGTCAAACTTTCAAGTTTATTATCAAAGTTTAAGAGGACTACACTGGAATATACAAGGGAAAAATTTCTTTGAATTGCATTTAAAATTTGAAGAGTTTTATACAGATTCTCAGGTTAAAATTGATTTGATAGCGGAACGAATTTTAACATTAGGAGGAAAGCCCTTACACACATTCAACGATTATACTGCGTTGGCAAAGGTGCCTGTTGGGAAAAATGTTTCTAAAGATGTTGAAGGAATTGCATTGGTGATGACTTCTTTGTCAGAATTGTTACAAATAGAGCGCGTGATTTTAATTGAATCAGATGGGGCTGGTGATGAAGGTACTAATTCGATGATGAGTGATTTTATAGCGGAACAAGAAAAAACAATTTGGATGCTGAACGCTTGGATGGCTTAAACTCCATATTATCTTAAAAAAAAAAGAGAAGCGTGGTGCTTCTCTTTTTTTAATCCCAAAATTTTCGTTTTTCTTCTAACTCTTTTTCTTCTTTCGCTACTTTCTCTAATTCTTTTACTGAAAGTACTTTTAAGAAAGAAGGATGTTGTTCAATTGCATATTCAATTTTTGTTATGATATCTGCAACATCTTCATTCTCATAATCAATTTCTAAAGGTTCTTTAATAACCATCGATTGCAAGACATTTCGCTTTTTTATATTGAGTCCTTTTTTGTCAAAAGAACGCCTAAAACCATCAATTACTACTGGAACAACTAAGGGTTTGTATTTTTTAATGATATGTGCGGTTCCTCTTCTTATAGGTTTAAAAGCAGTTGTTGTTCCTTGTGGAAATGTAACTACCCAGCCGTCATCCAATGCCATTCCTATTTTAGAAACATCCGACATTTTTACCTGTCTGTTAATGTCTTCACCTTTACTTCTCCAAGTTCTTTCTACTGACACAGAGCCAGCATAACCAAATATTTTTGGAATAATTCCAGAACGCATGGTTTCACCTGCTGCAATAAAGTAAAAATTTAATTTTGGATTCCATAAGTAACCAACATTCTTTATGGAATTATCTCTCCCTTTTAGAGAAGCATTAAAAACATGAAACATTGCAATTACGTCTGCAAAATAAGTTTGATGATTTGAGATAAAAAGGACATTTTGTTCAGGTAATTTTCTGATAATTTCAGATCCTTCTATTTTTAAATTGTTAAAGCGTCTAAATCTACTGTGAAAAAAAACACCTACAATTCTAATAATCCATTTTTTTATGAAAAGTATATGTCCGAAGGGATTCCTTTTAAATAAGGGCATGTTAATAATTCTTTTATTTGTCGCCAATTTACAAAAAGAAATTAGAACCGCTCTATTGGAACAACTCTTTAATTTCCGATAACATCATCGCTGTAGCACCCCATATAATGTAATTGTCTAATTTAAAGCAGGGTACATTAACTTTGTTCATATAGGAAGTTGACATTTCAACAGTGCTAATATTTTCGTCATTTAATAAATCCTCTAAAAGCACTTCAATCGTAGCTGCTACTTCATAATTTGTATTAAAAAGGGGTCTCTGATTTGTGTAGCCAATAAAAGGGGTCGCTAAAAAATTACTGGGTGGTATAAAAACGGTTGTCAGTTCTCTAATCGTGTGTATGGAATCGGAATCAATGCCTACTTCTTCAAAGGTCTCTCTCTTAGCAGTATGCTCTAAACTGCTATCATTTAGCGCTGTTTTTCCTCCAGGAAAACTAATTTGGGCTGAGTGTGTTCCCTTATAACTGGCTCTTTGGGTTAGTAAAACCCGTGTTTTATTGTGCTCATCGGGATAAAACAAGGCCAAAACAGCAGCCTTTTTTGGGTTTTTCGCTTTAATTGTATCTTCATTATAACGCAACCTTAACTCTGGGGCTAATTTAAATTGTGCATCTAAACCTCCTAGTTTCGAGGTTTTTAAATCTGAGATTCGTTCTTTAAAATCAAGGAAATTCATTTAAATGATCGCTTTAAACAAACTTAAAGTTTTTCAATGAAAAGAAGTATTATTTGTGATAAAATATAAAGCCTTTTTTATTAAAATTGGTCGAAAGCGCAGTCATTCAACTTAATAGAATAAGTTTTATTTATTAAAAAGGAAACCGAGGCCTAATCTACTTAAAAACTTTTTTTCAAAAGCCCAGAAAAATTGAAATTGTCCAAACAACCACCCAACAAGAGGTAAGGTAAGTTGATAAATAGGAAAGATCAATAAAATTCGTAATGGCCAATAGACAATTGAAGTGATGGTCTCAGGAGATAAACCTAAAAAAGCGGTAATGGGTTTGGCAACCCATGCTGCGAAAGAACCGTTAATTGCAAATACTACAAAAATTGCAATAACAGACCAGTTGCTTTCAATATTCCAACGCTTTTTAAGTTTTTCCACCATCCTGCGAAATTAAGCACAAAAAAAAAGCCGAACAAGTGATTTTCATTGTAATTTTTAAAAGATTTTATATAAGCAAAGTAAACCAGCGAAAAGTGTGCTAATTTCTATCTTTTAAAATCTAAAAGATACCCCCGTTATTCTAGGCCTTTTTTAATTTTTTTTTTTACCTTTCAAAACTATAAAATTTAGAAATATTATATATGAAAAAACTAGCATTACACTGGAAGATATTAATAGGAATGGTTCTGGGAATCGTTTTTGGTTTTATAATGAATTCTATAGATGGCGGTAAAGGCTTTGTAACAGATTGGATCAAACCTTTTGGAACTATTTTCATCAATCTTTTAAAGTTAATCGCTGTCCCCCTAATCTTAGCTTCTTTAATTAAAGGAATTTCAGATTTAAAGGATATTTCTAAGATTAAAAAAATGGGATTAAGAACCATTATTATTTATGTGCTTACAACCGTTGTTGCAATTGTCATTGGATTGGGAATTGTCAATGTTGTAAAGCCTGGCGAGGGAATGTCTGCTGAGACCATTGAAAAAATAAAAACAAAGTATGAAAATTCGGCAGGTGTTGTCGATAAACTGACGAAGGCAAATGCTCAAAACGATGCAGGCCCTTTACAAGCATTGGTAGATATATTTCCAAGTAATATTTTTCAATCTTTTGCAAGTGCGAGCATGTTGCAAATTATATTTTTCGCCCTTTTTGTTGGTATATCATTACTCTTAATTTCAGAAAAAAAATCAAAACCATTAATGGATTTTTTTGATTCACTCAATGAAATGGTCATGAAAATGGTTGATCTTATCATGCTTTTTGCACCCTATGCGGTATTTGCTTTATTGGCAAATGTGATGATTGCATTTGACGATACAGAAATTCTCTTAAAACTGTTGGTCTATGCCTTGTGTGTTGTCGGTGGATTGTTTTTAATGATTTGCTTTTATCTTTTGTTAGTAAGTGTTTATACCAAGAAAAGTCCTTTATGGTTTTTAAAACAAATTAGCCCAGCACAATTATTAGCGTTTTCTACTAGTTCGAGTGCAGCAACTCTGCCAGTAACCATGGAACGTGTTGAAGAACATTTAGGTGTTGACAAAGAAGTCTCTGGTTTTGTATTGCCTGTGGGAGCCACGATTAATATGGATGGAACTAGCTTATACCAAGCCATTGCCGCAGTCTTTATTATGCAGGTAATTTGGCCTGAGGGACTTACATTTTCAAACCAATTAATCATTGTTTTAACAGCATTATTGGCATCTATAGGCTCAGCTGCAGTTCCGAGTGCAGGTATGGTAATGTTAGTAATTGTATTAGAGTCTGTTGGGTTTCCGGAAGAATTATTGCCGATTGGTTTGGCATTGATTTTCGCTGTAGACAGACCCTTGGATATGTGTAGAACGATGGTAAACGTTACAGGAGATGCAACCGTATCAATGATAATTGCAAAGTCTTTAGGGAAATTACACGAACCAAAACCTAAAAATTGGGATGATAATTACGAGAAAGTAAAATAGTTACTAAGAAAAGATAAATAGAAAAGTAAAGTACATACTGAGGTATCTGTATCACTTATTTAGGCTCCACTGATAGATTTTAAAGGACTTTTTTTAAAGCGCTAAAACAATCAATTACAATATCTGCATTTTTGAGCGTTTGCCCTTCTGAAAGTTTGTTGGCATAACCAAAAACAAAAATACCTGCGTCATTGGCTGCTTTTATGCCATTGTCGGAATCTTCAATGACAATACAGTTCTCTTTAGAAGTATTTGCTAAAAGCGCTGCTTTTTCAAAAATTTCAGGATGTGGTTTTGATGCGGTTAAATCGGCTCCGCTTATTTTCGCTGAAAAATAGGAATGCAAGTTGAAACGATCAAAAACACGGTTAATATTAACCATTGCAGAAGAAGACGCTAAAATTAAAGTACAATTTTTTTTGTAAAAATACTTTATAATCTCTTCAACGCCAGCAACCAAATGCAAATTTGGGTCGTTTTCAAAGAAATTCACATAACGTCTTCGTTTGTCTAAAACCAAGGCATTTACATCCAAATCTAAATTAAAATGAGCAATCAGTCGTTGAAAAGCATTGATTGTTGAAGAACCTGTTAACGTTTTGTATACTTTTTCAGAAACCTCCAAACCCAAAGAAACAAAGGTTTCATAATAGGCTTTTTTGTGAATTGCTTCAGAATCTATAATCACACCATCCATGTCAAAGATGACGCATTGAATGTTTTTTGGAATATTTTTCATTGGTATAAATTGTATTTTTTAAAGAGTTGAATCTGTAGTAGTAATGGAGGTTAAAAAGCGTTTTTCTAGGGCAGGAGTAGGGCGCATACAAATTTCTCTCTTACCAAACCATTTGTACCTGTTTTTCGCAATAAAATCATAGATCAAATTTCTTAAAAATGGGGGAATAATCCAGCAGATTTGTGTCAAATTCCACCATCCATCGAAAGCGTTCATAATTTTCAAAACCGCAGTTGCTTTATAGGTATAGTTATTTGGAGATTCATAAAGTAGTATTGAATCCATTTTTAAAAGATCAATTTTTAAATCGCGAATAATTTCCCGACCAATTTCTGACTGCAATGCACAAAATACAAAATTATTTTTTGTATCAAATCGAATGACTTTTAGAACGCAATTGTTGCATAAATTACACATTCCATCAAATAAAATTATTTTTTTGTTTTTTGGCAAATGAGTCATTGATAATGTTGCTATTATGAGTTACAAAAGTACTGCAACTTTTCAATAATATTTAATAAAATTATTACATAAATTTGTAACAATTTTTTTATTGATACGTCTTACCTTTGAACGTGTTTAAAAAATAAGAACACCAAGTGTTTTTAAATATAATTTACAGCCGAAAAACAAAGGCATTCGTTACTTTGTAAAAAAAAATATTGAATGATTAGAATAGAAAAACTTCATAAGTCGTATCCTATTGGAAAGGATTCTTTACATGTTTTAAAAGGAATAGATTTGCATATTAAAGAGGGCGAATTTGTTTCTATTATGGGATCTTCTGGTTCTGGGAAGTCTACGTTGTTAAACATTGTAGGTCTGTTAGACATTCATGATGAAGGCGATTATTATTTAAATGGTCAGTTGATAAAAGATTTAAACGAGAAAAAAGCAGCCATTCTTAGAAATAAATTTTTAGGTTTTGTATTTCAATCGTTCAACTTAATTTCTTACAAAACAGCTTTAGAAAACGTTGCATTGCCTTTGTATTATAAAGGAATGAATAGAAAAGAACGTTTAAAAGTTGCAATGGATTATCTAGATAAAGTAGGTTTAAAAGACTGGGCAAGCCATCTTCCAAGCGAACTATCAGGAGGTCAAAAACAACGGGTTGCAATTGCAAGAGCATTGGTTACAAATCCAAAAGTAGTGTTAGCAGATGAACCAACAGGAGCGCTTGATACTACTACGACTGATTCTGTGATGGACTTGCTAAAAGACATTAACGACGAAGGAATGACTGTTTTTGTGATTACTCATGAAGAAGAAGTTGCAGAGCAAACCAAAAGAATTGTACGTCTAAGAGATGGAGTCATTATAAGTGATACTCTTACAAAAGCCGCCAAAGCACTATAATTATGTTCGATTTAGATCGTTGGAGAGAAATTTTTCAAAGCATTAATAAAAACAGACTACGTTCTGTAATGTCTGGGTTTACCGTTGCGTTTGCAATTTTATTATTTACCTTACTTTTTGGAGTTGCATCAGGATTAGGGAACTTTTTCAAAAGTGCTTTTGCTGATGATGCTCAAAATATGATGTTTGTGCGTGTTTGGAAAACAACAAAACCTTACAAAGGATTACAAACAGGAAGAGCAATTCAACTCAAAAATACAGATTATAATTACGTTACAGAGGAATATGAAGATCAAATTCAGTATCAATCCGCAAGAATTTATAAGAATTTTTCTATTAAATATAAAAATGAAGCAAGTACATACAATGTAAGAGCGGTGCATCCAGATCATCAGTTTTTAGAAAAAACACTTATGGACGAGGGGCGCTATTTAAATAATAGAGATCTTCGAGAAAAATCCAAAGTGATTGTCATTGGTCGATTGATAAAAAAAGATTTATTTGGCGAAAAACCAGCTCTTGGAAAAAGAGTAAATGTAAATGGAAGTTCCTTTTTAATTATAGGAATCTTTTCAGATGAAGGAGGAGATAATGAAGAGAGAATGGCATATGTTCCTGTTACTACGGTTCAGATGATGTATGGAAACAACGATTACATCAGTCAGATTAATTTAGGATACAATCCAAATTTAAGTACAGATGCTGCCATTGCTTTTGGTAAAAAAGTAGAACGCAATATGCGTAAAAGACTGAATATCCATCCTGACGATCAAAGTGCATTGTCAGTTCGAAATATGGCTGAAGCCAATAAGTTTGTTAGTATTTTAATGTTTGCTTTGTTTTTGATCATTGGTTTCATCGGTTCAGGAACGCTTGTTGCAGGGATCATAGGAATAAGTAATATTATGATTTTTGTGATTAAAGAACGTACCAAAGAATTTGGTATTCGAAAAGCCTTAGGGGCAACACCAGGATCTATTATTGGAATGGTTGTACAAGAATCTGTACTGATAACCACATTAGCAGGGTATTTTGGCTTGACACTAGGAACCTATATATTAAGTGCCATTGGGAATAGTTTGGAAGAACAATATTTTATCAAAGACCCAAGTGTTAGTTCTGGCATTGTAATCGGAGCGACGGTTGTTTTAATTATTTCAGGATTAATAGCAGGGTATGTTCCTGCAAAAAGAGCCGCAAGAATCAAACCTATAGAAGCACTAAGAGCAGATTAATTATGAAATTTTTATTTGATTCAGATACATGGCAAGAAATTTACGGAAGCATCCGTAAAAATAAAGTGCGAACTGGAATTACCATTATTGGAGTTTTGTGGGGTATTTTCTTATTAGTGGTTTTATTAGGAGCTGCAAGAGGCTTAGAAAATAGTTTTAACAAAGCTTTTGGGAATTTTGCTACCAACAGTGTATTTGTTTGGACCCAATCTACAGATACACCCTTTAAAGGCTTCCAAAAAGGAAGAAGGTTCCGATTAAACATGAAAGATATTCAAGTTTTAAAATCGGAGTATGCAGATCAGATCAAACTCTTGGCACCCAGAAATCAAACGATGAATTTAATCATAAAAGATTTTAAATCAGGTTCTTTTAAAGTGAGTGGTGATTTTCCAGTTTTAGATCAAATTCAGAAGAAAAAATTAATTTATGGTCGTTTTTTAAACCAAAATGACATTAACTCGAGTGCAAAAGTAACCGTCATTTCAGAGGATATATACAAGCAGCTTTTTGAAAAAGACAAAATGCCCATCGGAGAAAGTATTAAAATAAACAATATAAATTACAAAGTAATTGGGGTTTACGAACCCTCCAATACAATTGATTTTGATGGAGATACTGCATATATTCCTTTTTCAACCTTTAAAAAGGTATACAATACGGCCAACAATATTGATTGGATGATGATTACTGCTAACGAAGGCATAGACATTGAGCAAATGGAAAGTGATGTATTACTCACCCTTAAAAATTTGCACAAAGTTCATCCTGAAGACGAGAGAGCGTTTGGAAGTGTAAACCTTGGAAAAGAAATTGCGAAGTTTACTGGATTTTTAACTGGGATGCAGTTTTTAACCTGGTTTGTAGGGATTGCAACTTTAATTGCGGGTGTTTTTGCCATTGGAAATATTCTTTTAATTACCGTAAAAGAACGCACCAAAGAAATAGGAATTCGAAGAGCTTTGGGGGCAACTCCAAAAAGTATTCGACAACAAATTATTTTAGAATCGGTTTTTTTAACAACCGTAGCGGGAATGATTGGTATTATTTTGGGAGCCACCGTCTTAAAGATTATTGATACGCTGTTTGGACAAGGTGTGGATGCAACCCTCGTAAATCCGACTGTAAACATTCCAATCATTTTAACCGCATTTACAACATTAGTCATTTTAG
Source organism: uncultured Polaribacter sp. (assembly GCA_943787375.1). Taxonomy (GTDB): domain Bacteria; phylum Bacteroidota; class Bacteroidia; order Flavobacteriales; family Flavobacteriaceae; genus Polaribacter. The sequence goes on along the minus strand of CALSME010000009.1, from coordinate 17,485 downwards.
GAACATTAATTGGTTTAATTCCAGCGCATATGGCAACAATAGTGAAACCAATAGAAGCATTAAGAGAAGAATAAAAGAGCAAAAAAAACAATTAACAAATCATGAGTAAAAGAGCAAAAATTATTTTAGGAATTATCGTTTTATTTTTTGCAGCCGCATTAGTTTGGTTCGGTATGAAAAACAAAAGGAACATTATTGAATATGAAACAGAGACCCCTTTTAAAACTTCTATTGTTAAAAAGACCGTAGCAACAGGGAAGGTAACACCTTTGGAAGAAATTGAAATCAAACCACAGATTACAGGGATTATTGATAAAATTTTATTGCTAGAGGGTGCCACTGTTAATAAAGGAGATTTAATAGCAACCGTAAGAGTAGTTCCAAACGAGCAATCGCTATTGAGTGCTAAGGGACGTGTAGACAATGCAAAATTGAGAACCAATAACTCGGAAATCACCTACAAAAGAAACAAGCAATTGTTTGATAAGGGAGTAATTGCAAGAGCGGCCTATGAATCTGTAGAGCTTACTTTTAATCAAGCGAAGCAAGATTTGAAAAATGCTGAAAACGATTATCAGATTATTAAAAAAGGATATTCTGGTTCAGGGGCTACTGCAAATACAAATATTATTGCACAAATGTCGGGTACTGTTTTAGAGATCCCTGTAAAAGAAGGAGATCAAGTAATTCAGTCGAATAATTTCAATGCAGGAACAACCATTGCATCTATTGCAGACATGCGAAAAATGATTTTTGAAGGAAAAGTTGATGAGTCTGAAGTGGGAAAACTAATTAACGGAACCGATATTGAAGTATCTATTGGTGCCATTGAAGGTATTAAATTCCCCGCAAAATTAAACTTCATAGCACCCAAAGGAACCGAAGAAGGAGGAGCTGTTCAATTTAAAATTAAGGCAGATGTTACTTTGGATGATAAGTATTTCATTAGAGCTGGATACAGTGCGAATGCAGACATTATATTAGAAAAAAGAGACAGTGTACTTTCTGTTAAAGAAGCCTTGTTAAAGTTTGACAGAAAGACAGAGGAACCTTATGTAGAAGTACAAACAGAAGATGGAAAATTTGAAAAAAGAACCTTAAAACTAGGTACTTCTGACGGGGTTAATATTGAAGTTTTAGAAGGCGTTACAATAGAGGACAAAATTAAAGTTTGGAATAAAGCCAAGAAGTCTGATGACAATAAGGAGGACGATTAATTAGTATTTTTAATTATAGAACACAAAAAAGGAACTCAGTTATGAGTTCCTTTTTTTATGTGTATTGATTAATAAACTTGATGTCTTCTAACGAAACATTTTAGCTACTGTATCTGATTTTTTGCCATTGCTATAAACATAGAAACCTTCCTCAGACTTCACACCTAGTTTGCCTGCCATTACCATATTAACTAACAACGGACAAGGGGCATATTTCGGGTTTTTAAAACCATCATGCATTACATTTAAAATAGATAAACAGACATCCAAGCCAATAAAATCTGCCAACTGTAAAGGTCCCATTGGATGCGCCATTCCTAATTTCATCACAGTATCTATTTCGGCAACACCTGCTACACCATTAAATAGTGTTTCAATAGCTTCGTTAATCATTGGCATTAAAATTCGATTGGTAACAAATCCAGGATAATCATTTACTTCAACTGATACCTTAGAAATTTTGTACGTTAGGTCAGTAATAAACTTCATCACTTCATCGGAGGTGTTGTATCCTCTAATAATCTCCACCAATTTCATAATTGGAACAGGGTTCATAAAATGCATCCCAATTACTTTATCGGGTCTACTAGTAACGGCTCCAATTTGTGTAATAGAAATTGAAGATGTATTGGTTGCCAAAATGGTATCTTCTGGACAGACTTCATCCAACTCTTTAAAAATTTTGGTTTTTAAAACTGCATTTTCAGTGGCAGCTTCAATTACCAGGCTTGCGTATTTTACTCCATCTTTAATAGATGTGAAGGTGGTTATGTTTGCAAGTGTTTTTATTTTATCTGCTTCAGAAATTTTTTCTTTTGCAACCATTCGATCTAAGTTCTTAGAAATCGTTGCAATTCCTTTCTCTAATGCAAGCTGGGAAACATCGATTAGTTGGACGTTATAATTAAACTGAGCAAAGGTATGTGCGATACCATTTCCCATAGTTCCTGCTCCAATTACTGCTATATTTTTCATATAATATTATTTAAAATTCATTTCTAAAAGTCTCCAGTTATTTGCAAAATATGGAGCTGTTTTTATTAGAAGCAATCAATAATTTGCTGTGCAACTCTTAATGCTTCCGTTCCTTGATGTAAAGAAACTATAGGCGTTGTATTTTGCTGAATTGCATCTGCAAAAGATTCCAATTCATCCAAGATGGCATTATTCCCTTCAACTGTTGGATTATCAAAATAAATTTGCTTTTTAACGCCTTCAGCATTTTGCAAAATCATAGCAAAATCGTCAGGGTTTTCAGGTACTTCTTTCATGCGAACCACTTCCGCTACTTTTTCTAAAAAATCTACGGAGATATAAGCATCTTTTTGAAAAAACCTTGATTTTCGCATGTTTTTCATAGAGATTCTACTTGCCGTCAGATTGGCAACACAGCCATTTTCAAATTCAATTCTTGCGTTTGCAATATCTGGAGTCTCAGAAATTACCGAAATTCCACTTCCATGCACATTTTTCACTTTGGATTGAACCACTGATAAAATAATATCAATATCATGAATCATTAAATCCAACACAACAGGCACATCAGTACCCCTTGGGTTAAATTCAGCCAATCGATGCGTTTCGATAAACATCGGGTGGTTGATTTTTCCGCTTACGGCTGTAAATGCTGGATTGAAACGCTCTACATGTCCAACTTGTCCCTTTAGTTGGTGTTTGTCTGCCAATGCACTAATCGCTTCCGCTTCTGTGACTGTTTTCGTAATTGGTTTTTCAATAAAAACATGGCAGCCGCTTTCAATTGCTTTTTTTGCACAATCAAAGTGAGAAAGTGTGGGTGTAACAATATCAATCACCTCAGAAGCAGCAATTAATTCATCAATAGAATCAAATAATTTATAGCCAAACTCTTTGGCAACTTTTGTTGCATTTTCAGTGAATGGATCGTAAAATCCAACCAATTCATATTTTTCAGATTGTTGTAGTAAACGTAAGTGAATTTTGCCAAGGTGACCAGCACCTAATACTCCAGCTTTTAACATAAATGTGTTTTTATTTCATTACAAGGAGCATTGAAGTAATCTATAGAGAAAAAGAGTACTTCATAATACTACCTCATAATGATGTCGTTAAATTTGTATATAACCTTCAAATAAAAAAGAAAAATACACCAACAAATATACAATTTTATAAGATTGTATTTAGATTTATTACTACTTTTAAGGTCTTACAAAGGAATCAGATTTGAGAGATACATCAAAACATCAAGGACTTAGAAATCAATTAGCTACCGTACTACAAGCAAAAGGAATTACCGACAGAAAAGTATTGAATGCGATTCGTCAAATTCCACGGCATCTGTTTATTGATAGTAGTTTTGAAGATCACGCATACAAAGACAAAGCATTTCCAATTGCAGCAGAGCAAACGATTTCTCAACCTTATACAGTTGCCTTTCAATCGCAAACATTAGCTATACAACCCAACGACAAGGTATTGGAAATTGGAACTGGATCTGGATATCAAACGGCCGTTTTGTTGGAATTAAAAGCGGTTGTATTTTCTATTGAAAGACAACAAGAATTGTTTAAAAAGACGTCCTTGTTTTTACCGAAATTAGGCTATATGCCAAAGAAATTTATTTTTGGGGATGGCTATAAAGGACTGCCAGAGCAAGCTCCTTTTGATAAAATTATTGTAACAGCTGGTGCGCCATTTGTGCCAAAACCATTACTATCACAATTAAAAGTAGGAGGGATGCTTCTTATACCGGTTGGTGATACTACGCAAATAATGACTTTATTCATTCGAAAATCTGCCAAAGAGTTTGAAAAACAAGAATTGGGCGATTTTGCTTTTGTACCGATGCTAGAAGAAAAGAATTAATAATATAAAGGAGTGTATTTTGCGCTATGAAGTGAAGCTATGCTATAAAAATAGATTCCAATTTCATTTTCCAGAACCCAGAATCATTCCGCTCTTTCCCAATATGCTGTTTTTCCAAAAAGTGAAATTCCAATATAACCTCTAATTTTTAACTTATTCGGCTTTTCAAGCAAGATATAGCATTTGTAGACATTGCCATTTCTTGGATCTAAAATAGTCCCTCCAGACCATTCATCACCCTCTTTTTCTAAACCATCTAGAATGTTCATGCCGAGAATTTTCTGCCCTTTCTTGCTTCCTTCACAAAACTCACAAATAACATCTTGTCTTTTTGGATCCATCACTTTAACTACTTTGGCATACGCTTTTCCTTGATCTTCATACACTTCGATAACAGAATCAACTTCACCTGTAGCGTCATTTTTAGAATTCCATTTTCCAAAAATATTTTGTGCACTTAAGGAGATAGATAACGTAACGAATAAAAATGTAAAAAGTATTTTTTTCATAATAAAAGGGTTGTTTTATAGGGTTGCATTAAAATTAGAATTCCACTTTCCTTGCACTCGCATTACTTGCTCTATAACATCGCGAACGCAACCTTCACCTCCTTTTTTATAAGAAATATAGTTAGCAACTTCTTTGATTTCAGCAACAGCATCATTTGGACAGGCCGGCAATCCTACGATTTTCATCACTGGATAATCTGGAATATCATCTCCCATATACAGTACATTTTCCGCGTTTAAATTGTATTTCTTTACCAATTCTTGATATTGTTCAATTTTATTATGAGCCCCTAAATAGATGTCCTCAATTCCCAAAGCAGTTAATCGATTTCGAACTCCTTCATTGGTACCACCAGAAATAATACAAACACGATACCCATTGTTTAGAGCTGTTTTCATGGCATAACCATCTTTTACATTCATATGTCTTACCAGTTCACCATCAGGCATAATTGTAAGCATTCCGTTGGTAAGTACACCGTCAACATCAAATATAAATGTTGTAATTTTTGGTAATAACTGTTTGAAACTAATTTCCATTTTGTATAGATTTTGTAACCGTTGTATAGATTTTTTGCTGCTGTTTGTTTAACAGTGCTAAATGTTCGTTTATTGTTTTTTGATCTTTTCTAATGGCAGGTCCCGTCTGAGCTGCAGCTGGGGATAGTGTTTCAATTTTGGCAGCTGTTTCTTTTATCAATGGTTTTAAAATAGCAAAAGGAACCTTATTTTCTGCACAAATATCACTTCCTGTTTTATACATGTGATTGGTGAAATTATTGACAAATACTGCTGCAATATGCAATGCTTTTCGTTGTTCTGAATTGATTGCATATACTTTTTTTCCAATTAAATTGGCTAATAATTCTAATAGGATATAATCCTTTTCATTTTCAGCTTCCAAACAAAAAGGGACCTCAGAGAAATCAACGGTTTTGTTTTTAGAAAATGTTTGTAACATATAAAAAACACCTTTTCTACCTTTGCTATTTAAGGAGGTCATTTCAACACTTCCTGAAGTATGGACGACCAATGAATTCGGTATTTTTGATGAAACTTCAGCAATGGCATCGTCAGAAACGGCAATAATTGTAACATCGGGGTTTGGGATGTCCGTTAAATTTCTTGAGTTTATCTTTGTAACAACAATAGTCTCGACTTTTGAAAAAGCCTTGTATAAATGCGAAGCCACATTTCCGTCACCAATAATTAGTATAGAGATCATTACAGCGAAGATATTCAAATTATATAGAAATTTAGATTCGAATTTCTTAAATTCGCCTAATAATTTAAATAACAATGGCGAAAAATAACGAATTTGGAATCAATACCCAATGTGTACACGTTGGCGAAGTAGAAGACAAACAGTTTAAAGGTGCAGTTTCGCCTATATATATGGCCACTTCTTATGCTTTTGACGGGGTAGATGTCAAACGATATCCGCGATATTTTAACACGCCAAATCAAGAAATGCTTTGTAAGAAGATTGCAGCTTTAGAGCATGCTGAAGCTGGATTGATTTTTGGATCTGGAATGGCCGCAATTAGTACTGCATTATTTGCTTTTCTTAAAGCAGGGGACCACATTATTATTCAACAAGTTATTTATGGGGGTACTTACCATTTAATCGTTTCCGAATTTGAAAAGTATGGCATTGAATACTCTTTTACAGATTCCGATCAAGTAGCCGATTTCATTCCACTCATTAAAGAGAATACGAAGGTTTTGTATATAGAAACTCCTTCAAATCCTTTATTGGGTATTACGGATATAAAAGCAATTGGTGTTTTAGCAAAAGAACGAAACATTATTACAATGATCGACAATACATTTGCATCTCCCATTAATCAAACGCCTGCCGATTTTGGAATTGATATTATTTTACATTCTGCTACAAAATATATGGGCGGGCATTCTGATATTTCTGCGGGCGCAATAGCTGCCAGTCATGCACATATAGATCTTATTTGGAATACGGCCATTAATTTTGGTGGAAATTTAAGTGATCAAACAGTTTGGTTGCTTGAAAGAAGTTTGAAAACGCTCAATATTCGAGTGAAAGAACAAACAAAGAATGCACTTGTAATGGCAAGCTATTTAGAGGAAAACCCAAATATTGAACGTGTGTATTATCCGGGATTAAAGAGTCATCCACAATATGAATTGGCAAAATCTCAAATGCATGGTTTTGGTGCCATGTTGTCTTTTGAATTGAAAGAAGGCATGGATGCAATGGACTTTCAGAATAATTTGCAATTGATAAAACCTTCGCTCAGTTTAGCAGGTTTAGAGAGTACTACGGTAAGTCCTGCTCAAACAACACATGCACTACTTAGTGAAGAAGAACGTTTGGCTAGAGGTATCAAAGAGGGGTTAATTCGTTTTTCAGTAGGAATCGAAGAACCAAAAGATCTCATTGCAGATATTGAACAAGCAATCGAAAAAACAAAAAAATGAAGTTAGATATATTAGCTTTTGGGGCACACCCAGATGATGTAGAATTGAGCTGTGGTGCTACGATTGCCAAAGAAATTTCTTTAGGTAAAAGTGTTGGAATTATCGATTTAACACGTGGTGAATTAGGTACTCGAGGTTCTGCTGAATTAAGAGATCATGAAGCTGAAAATGCTGCAAAAATTCTTAAAGTTTCTGTGCGAGAGAATTTAAATTTCGCAGATGGTTTTTTTATAAATGATAAAAAACATCAATTAGCGGTCATTAAAATGATTCGTAAATACCAACCCGACATTATCTTATGTAACGCGATAGAGGATCGGCACATTGATCATCCTAAAGGAAGTAGCCTCGTTTCTGATGCTTGTTTTTTAAGTGGACTTATGAAAATCGAGACCGACATTGCTGGAATTAAACAAAAGAAATGGCGCCCAAAACAAGTGTATCATTATATACAATGGAAAAATAGTACCCCCGATTTTGTGGTGGATGTAAGTGGTTTTTTAGATCTAAAAACAAAAGCCATTTTAGCATATTCTTCTCAGTTCTTTGATCCAAATAGTAAGGAACCAGAAACGCCAATTACGAGTAAAAATTTTATAGATAGTATTCACTACAGAGCAAAGGATTTGGGGCGTTTAATCGGTGTAGACGCTGCAGAAGGCTTTACTACAGAACGTTACGTTGCCGTTGAAAATTTAAGTAAATTAATTTAATTTTTTCTTTCGTTGCAATAGAAAAAACGATTATATTTGCACCCGAAATTACATGGTGGTTGTAGCTCAGTTGGTTAGAGTATCGGTTTGTGGTACCGAGGGTCGCGGGTTCGAATCCCGTCTTCCACCCAAAATAAAATCCTTCTCATTACGAGAAGGATTTTTTTGTGGTCCTTGTTTTAAAGCGCGCTCATTTATGAAAGTTGTTATCTCTTTTTCAATAATACCTTTAAAAAGAACTCAATAAGGTGAGTACTTCATTTCTCTTTCTGACCGAAACAGGCACATTTGAGCTGTCTTTTAATAAGAGATAGCCTCCGTCAGATTTAATAAATTCTTTAATGTATTTGATGTTGATTAGGTGACTTTGGTGTACTCTAATAAAATCAACCTCTTTTAGTAGGTCTGCATAATATTTTAATGTTTTGGAAACCAGAATTTTACTGCCATTTACAAAGTGAAAAGTGGTGTAATTATTATCGGATTTACAGCGAATTATATCAATAATGTTTACTACGATAATTTTCTCTGCGGTATGCAGTGAGATTTTTTCTGGCTTGCTACTTGGTTGCATTACAGTTTGCTGTAAAATACTTAACTGATGGTCGTCGGGTTGTATTTGATGCTGTGCTTTCTCTAGAGCGTTGGCTAAGTCTTCTTCTGTGTAGGGCTTCAAAATATAGTCTATGGCTGCAAACTTAAAGGCTTTAATTGCATAAGCATCACTTGCAGTCACAAAAATAATTTTTGAGGTTAAATTGGGAAAAATCTCTAAGACATCAAACCCTGTTCCATCGCCAAGCATAATGTCTAAAAAAAGAACATCAGGTTGCTTTTTTTGCAATAATTTTGCCGCTGATACCACACTATTTGCGGTTCCGATAATTGTTATTTCTGTATGGTTTTTAGTAATGTCATTGGCCAACATTTCTAATGCGTTTGGCATGTCATCTACTAAAACTGCGGTTATTCTTTTCATCGATTAATAATCTGTTTTTAAAGGGATTTTAAACCAGACTCTTGTCCCTTGTGTCTTTTCTTTTTCTTTTAACTCTTTAATTGTAAATGAATTTTCTCCGGATAAATTTTCAATACGGGCTTTGTTAACCTCTATAGCAACGGATTTATAGCGCTTTTTATTTGCTCTCGATTGCTGTAAGCCTACTCCGTTATCATCAATAGAACAGTGTAGGTAACCAGGTTTTACTTCAAATTTAAGGACAAGAAATCCTTCTTTTTGTAAAGGGTGTATGCCGTGTTTTATACTGTTTTCTACGAAAGGCTGTAACAACATTGGTGGAATTAATATTTCTTCAGGATCGATGCCGTTTAACTGTGTTTTAATTTCATAAGCAAATGATTTTGAATGCATCATTTGTTCTAATTCAATATAGTTTTTTAATGTATTTATTTCTTCATTCAATGCCACTTCTTCTGTTCTCGAATTGTTTAAAATGGCACGTAAAAGCGTTGCAAATTTTTTAATGGTCGTATTCATTTCGCTTTTATTTCCTGCGTTTCCAGCTGCTTTAATGCCGTTTAATACATTGAATATAAAATGGGGATTCATCTGTAACTGTAACGCCTTCTGTTCTAGAGAAAGTAAATGGTTTTTAAGTTGTAAGGAGGCTATTTTTTGTTCATTTTTTCTTTTAGTAATACCTATGTATCGAATCGTAATTGCAATAAATAGAAAGATAAAAAAGGCACAAAGGGATAGTAAAAACCAAGCTTTTTTATAAAATGGGGCAGCTATTGTAAAACGGATTTCACGAGGGTCACTTAGTTGTTTTCCTAAAGTTCTTGCTTGTACTGAAAAGATGTAATTCCCGGGTTTTAAATCTCGAAAAAGCACCGAATTGGCATGAGACCAAGAAGAAGTATCTGCGTTAAGTGTCCAACGGTATTCAATTTTCTTTGGGTGAAGAAGATCAATTGTTTTGTATTGAAATGAAATGGTAGATTGTTTGGATTTTAAAGGTAAAACTTGAGTGTAACTGTTTGGATTTATGGTGTCTAATGACTGGTAAGAAACTTTTAAATCCTCTAAAAACAATGTTGGTTTTTGTGTTTTAAGTATTGCATTTTTATACACAATTAAACCTTCATTTTTTGTACTAATCCATTTATTTCTTTGACGATCTGTAGATACAGTTGTTATGGAATTTGAACTTAATTTACTGTTGTATTTATTAATTTTTCTTTTAAAACGATAGGTGCTAGCCTCTAAAATTTCGATGGCTTCATTCGCGGATGCAATCCAGACTTCATCCTCAATGATTGCCACATTGGTAATGTTGGAAATGCGCTGTATTGTTTGTGCGCTTTTACTGTCCTTAAAAACAACAATTTTGTTTGTGTTTTCAACTGCAATTAATCCAGGCCCATTTTGTAGCAGTCTCGAGTATGTTTGTGGGTTAATCTTTCTTGTTTTTTTTGGGTTGGTTAGTTGGTCGATTTTCCAAAAACCACGATTACTTGCGATATAAAAAGCGCCCTGATGAAAGCTAATATCGTTGATTTTTGCAAAATCTAGTTGCGTATTTATTTCAATAGGATGTATACCGCTTTTATTGAAATAAGATATACCTTCATCTGTAGCAATATAGGGAACTCCTTTGTGAAAAATTATTTTATTAATTTTTTTACTTTCATAGTGATGAAAATTAGTCCTAACTTTTATCGATAAATGGGTATTTGTTCCAATGAAAAGAGAATCTTTTTTAATTGAAATGGCGTGTACATGATTTGTTGGCAAGCTATTCTTTGTATTGTAATGTGAAAAATCAGTACCATCAAATTGAAATAGTCCTTGTGCAGTTGCCATCCACAAATGCCCAATTTGATCTTGTTTAATTAATGTGATGGGGGTTTTTGGAGCATTTTTAATGATTACAAACTCTTCGCTAGTGTTGTTTTGACTCTCAAGATTCCAGTTATAAAAGAATCCAAGCACTAAAAAAAGAACATTTACTTTTTTAGTATTGTAGTATTTTTTAATAAAATTATTGATGAATTGCATGCTAACAAACTTACGTGAAAAAAGTAACTGCCCAAAATGAACAGTTACTTAGACAACAATTTTTATTCCAATTTCAATTTTCTTTTAATTTATTGCATACAATCTTAAATTGGAAGTATCTGGTTTTACATGCTCTAAATCTCCATAAGGCTTTGTCAATGGCTTCAATACACATAAAGTAGTTGTTTTACCTTTAATGGTTAACCGACTGTTTTTTACCGTCCATCTCCATCTAAATTTCGAGTACTCAATTCCAATTTTTGAAAACTCAGTATGTATTTTATTGTGTTGTTTTAAATACTTTATGACATCCTCTTTAGAGGTTAATCTTGGCATTTCCTCATCAGAGTTATGAAAATCGATTTCATATTGTACGGGAATATTAAATTGGGTCGTATAGGCTTCGCCAATATATCTTTCACTTTCATTATTCAATGCATCATACCACTGAATTTCTTGCTCTTCTGGATATTTTCTTGCAATCTCTTTTGAAAGATCTGTTTTCCCTGGTGAATTTGCAGTGGGATAAAACACATAAAAAGGCTTTGCTAAATAGTACTCTGCGTGGTTTCCACCAAAGACTGTGAAATACTGAGAGGCTACAATATTTGTGGGAATGTCTGTTACAAAAGCATCTTTTATTGTTTTCATCAATGCGGGATTACTTCCCAGCCCGTCAGCATGAAAAATGATTTTAGAGTTTTCTGCAACGACCTTCTTTAATTTTGGCAGTTTTCCTTGCGTGATGTTTTTTCGAAGTGTTTCTGTAGTTACTTTTTCTCCTCTAATTACTGTTTCTAAACTTAAACCTTTATAGGGATTGCTCTTGTTTACAATGTGAATATCACCAAAATAAGAGTCGCTTTCATGATTGTTCAACCAAGTAATGATCTCTTCTATTGAGTATTGATCTTCTACAATCTGATATTCTTTTTCTTTAAAATAACTTCGGGCATCTGCATAGTAATGTGAGCTCCCTTTGTCTACTCCCGTAATAAATACAATTGGATTTCTATAAATAATTTCTTCTGGAACCATCGCAGTTGGAACGATTACTTCTGCGACTTCAATTGCTGATGATACTGTTTTTTCTGTTGAAGTATTGCAACTTGTTAATTGAATTGCTAGGATTAAAAACGAATAAAAAATTCCGGTTTTTGTGATTACTTTTCTCATGGCTTCTAGGTTTTAAAATGTTAATACACTTCAAAAATAGGGGAGATGTAAGCTGCTATTTTAGTTGTTTTAGAATTCGTTGCTACTGCTTTAGAATTCGTTCATAAGAATTTTTTATGAAAGGTTTTTAGTACTTTTAGTTGTTTCGCTTGGACCAATAGATTATAATTCGAGTTTTTCTTTCAAGTACTTTGCAGTATAAGATTTTTTATTTTTTGACAATTGCTCTGGAGTTCCTTCGAAAATAAGTGTTCCCCCATTTTTTCCACCTTCCAAACCTAAGTCAATAATATAATCGGCGCATTTTATGAGTTCTATATTGTGTTCAATGACCAAGATAGAATGTCCTTTCTCTATTAAAGCTTCAAAGGATGCTAATAATTTTTTAATATCATGAAAATGTAAACCCGTTGTAGGTTCGTCAAAAATAAAAAAGGTTTTGTCTTTGGTGGTTCCTTTTACTAAAAATGACGCCAATTTAATTCTTTGCGCTTCACCTCCTGAAAGGGTTGATGAAGATTGTCCTAATTTAACATAGCCCAATCCAACATCCTGTAAAGGTTTTAATTTTTGCGATATTTTATTTTCTCCATTGTCTGTAAAAAAGTCTACAGCATCATCAATGGTTAAATTTAGGATATCATCAATGTTTTTTTGATTTATTTTGACTTCCAAAACTTCTTTTTTAAATCGTTTTCCTCCACAGGTATCACATTCCAAATGCACGTCTGCCATAAATTGCATTTCGATGGTCACTTCTCCTTCTCCTTTACAAATTTCGCAACGCCCACCTTCTACATTAAAAGAAAAATGTTTGGGTTTGTAGTTTCTTATTTTTGATAATTTAGAATTTGAAAACAACGCACGAATATCATCATATGCTTTTATATAGGTTACAGGATTTGAACGTGAGGAACGCCCAATCGGATTTTGATCAATAAACTCTATATTTTTCAGGGTCTCAAAATCTCCAGTAATACGAGTATGCTGCCCTATTTTATTTCCATAACCGGTTAACTTTTTTTGAAGGGATGGATATAATATGTTTTTTACCAACGTACTTTTACCAGAACCTGAAACTCCAGTAATTACGCTTAAACTATTTAGAGGAATCGTAACATCGATATTTTTAAGGTTATTTTCTCTTGCCCCAACAATTTTAATCCTATTGGTCGATTTCCTTCTTTTAGCAGGAACTTCAATTTTTAAATCTTCGTTCAAGTATTTTGCAGTTAAAGAGTCTGATTTTAAAATATCATTAAACGTTCCTTCAGCAACCACGTGACCACCAAAAGTTCCTGCTTCTGGACCAATATCTATAATATAATCAGATTCCTTCATGATGTCTTCATCATGCTCAACTACGACAACGGTATTGCCTAAATCTCGTAAATCTTTTAAAACACCAATCAATCTTTCGGTATCTTTTGGGTGCAGACCAATACTGGGTTCATCTAAGATATACATCGAGCCTACTAAAGAACTTCCTAATGAAGTAGCTAAATTAATTCGTTGACTTTCCCCTCCTGAAAGGGTGTTTGAGGTTCTATTGATGGTTAAATAATTTAACCCAACATCATTTAGAAATTGCAATCTATTGTTGATTTCAATTAATAAACGCTTCCCAATATTTTGTTCATATTTGTCTAATTGTATCTTCTTAAAAAATGCTGCCAATTCATCTAATGGTAGCGTTACGAGGTCTGAAATTGTTTGGTTATTAATTTTTACAAATTCAGTTTCCTGACGAAGTCGTTTTCCGTTACAAGTAGTACATTTTGTTTTTCCGCGATAGCGCGATAGCATTACTCGATTCTGAATTTTATAGCTTTTTTCTTCTAAAACGGTGAAAAAGTGATGAATTCCATGAAACTTTTTGTTTCCATTCCAAACAAGTTCTTTTTGTTTGTCGGTCAACTCAAACCAAGGTTTGTGAATTGGAATATCAAATTGAAAGGCTACACTTATTAAGGATTCTTTATAGTGAATATAGGATGGAGTTTTAAATGGAAAAATAGCGTCATCATAAATCGATAATCCAGTATTTGGAATGACTAAATCTTCATCGATACCTACAACATTTCCATACCCTTCACAAGTAGGGCAAGCACCATACGGGTTGTTAAAACTAAATAAATGGGTGTTGGGTTCTAAAAAAGAGCGACCATCTAAATCAAATTTATTGCTAAATTCTGTTGTATTCTTTTTTTCTAAATCTTCAATGAAACAAATTCCTTTTCCTTCAAAAAAGGCAGTTTGTATGGCATCTGCAACTCGGTTATAAAAATCTTCATTGTCTTTTGTGATAATTCGATCGACCACTAAAAATAAAGCTTCGTTGTTGTATTCATCAACAATAAAGTTCCCAATTCTAACTACATTTTCCTTCCATTTCAATCGGGCATACCCTTGTTGTTCTAAAACTTGTAAAAGGGTTTTTAAATCTCGTCCCTCATCAATAACAATAGGGGCTAATAAAAGTAATTTTGTGTTTTCAGTGCATTTTTTTACAAAATTAACCACATCTGATACCGTGTCTTTTTTTACTTCGTTTCCTGAAATAGGAGAAAATGTTTTTCCAATTCTAGCAAACAATAATTTAATATAATCATAAATCTCTGTGGATGTACCTACGGTAGAACGCGGATTTGTGGAGTTTACTTTTTGTTCGATAGCAATTGCTGGAGCGATTCCTTTTATGTAATCTACTTTTGGCTTGTGTAATTTTCCTAAAAACTGCCTGGCATACGAACTCAAACTTTCTACATAGCGTCTTTGACCTTCTGCATACAAGGTATCAAAAGCCAATGAAGATTTTCCTGAGCCAGATAATCCAGTGATCACCACCAACTTATTTCGTGGAATTACAACATCAATATTTTTTAAATTATGGAGTTTTGCTCCTTTAATGATGATGTTTTGTTTGGGGTCAATCGTAGAAATATCTGCTTTCATTTATAAAAAAATATAAGCGTTAAAAATACCACTTTTCAAAGTCTTAAATTAATAAATTAAAATGAAATTTGTTTAAAAAGTTGCTAAATTGAATAAAAATAAAGATATTTGATTTCTCTAACACTTAAAAATAAAACGCTTATACGAAAAAATTACTTTTAATTATTAAAATATTAATTAAGAACGAAAAGTGCTATGCTTTTCTAAAAGTAATTTTATGATGCGTAAAAACTCAACTCCAGACAGTACCTTAGTAAGTGATTTTATTAAAGGCAATGAAAGTTCCTTAGAAGTATTAATTAAAAGACACAAACAGCGTCTGTATAGCTTTATATATAGTAAAGTTTTAAATAGAGACATTGCTGAAGATGTTTTTCAAGATACTTTTATCAAAGTAATTCGAACTCTTAAAAAAGGGAATTACAATGAAGAAGGAAAATTTCTTCCATGGGTAATGCGAATTGCTCATAATTTAGTTATTGATCATTTCAGAAAAACAAACAGAATGCCAACCTTTAAAAACACAGATGAATTTGATATTTTTTCTGTGATTGGGGATGGAAACCTAAATGCTGAGAAAAAAATGATTCAAGAACAAATTTATACAGATGTAAGAGCGTTGATCAAAGAATTACCAGAAGAACAAAAAGAAGTTTTAATGATGCGAATGTATAGAGATATGAGCTTCAAGGAAATAAGTGAAAACACAGGAGTAAGTATCAATACCGCTTTAGGGAGAATGCGATATGCTTTAATGAATATGAGAAAATTAATAGAAAAAAATAAAGTTATATTAGTCAATTAACAATAAAAGTAAAAGTGCCTCGTTACTTGTTTATATCGAATTTACTAAACGAAAATGTATGATGCAACTTTACCCTAAAAAGTCATTTGATATTCAAATGCAGCCAAAAAAAGAAACAATTCAATTTTTGATTCATTTTTCCAAAGCACTCACCATTGTAAAAACAAAATCAAAAAACTTCATTGAATTGAATTTGAATTAATGCCGAAAAAAGTTTCAACGTTTGTTGAGACTTTTTTTTTCTTAACGATCGAGAATTGATGTTATTTTTTATAATACGCATCTAAAACAGACTTTCTACCAATCGTTTTGGTAATGATGTCTTTCTCTAAATTCCAACCTCTTGCTGGAGAATATTCTCTTCCATACCAAATAATTTGCAAGTGCAAATCATTCCAAAGCGCTTTTGGAAACAATCGTTTTGCATCTTTTTCTGTCTGAGCTACATTTTTACCATTGGTTAAGTTCCAACGAAATAGCAATCTATGAATGTGGGTATCTACTGGAAATGCTGGCACACCAAAGGCTTGACTCATCACCACGCTGGCTGTTTTATGCCCAACAGCAGGAAGTTCCTCCAAACCTTCAAAGGATTGGGGTACTTCGCCATTGTATTTTTCAATGAGAATTTTAGACAGTCCATAAATCCCTTTTGATTTCATCGGAGACAATCCACAAGGGCGTATGATTTCTTTAATTTCTTCTACCGACATTTTTACCATATCAAACGGGTTGTCTGCTTTGGCAAAGAGTAAGGGGGTAATTTTATTAACCCGAACGTCTGTACATTGTGCAGATAATAAAACCGCAATTAGCAATGTATAGGGATCCTTATGGTCTAAAGGTATTGGAATTTCTGGATAGAATTCTTCCAAGGTATCGATTACAAATTGTACTTTTTCTGACTTGTTCATTTTATCGTTGCAAATTTTCAAAAAGTTGAAGTAACAAAGTTAACCTAAAACTTTAATTTCTGCACGAATAAATACTTTATCCCTTTGTATCTTTGTGAATAAAATATAAAACATGACTACATTAAAAATAGGAGAGAACGCTCCAAATTTTGAAGCAAAAGATGAAAAAGGCAACACAATTCAGTTGTCTGATTATGCTGGAAAAAAATTAGTATTATTTTTCTATCCAAAGGCAAGTACGCCAGGTTGTACAGCCGAAGCATGTGATTTAAGAGATAATTATGACGCTTTTTTAGCGAAAGGATATGCTATTTTGGGGGCGAGTGCAGATGCTGCGAAACGGCAACAAAATTGGATCAATAAACACGAGCTTCCATTTCCATTATTAGCAGATGAAGACAAAACAGTAATCAATGCTTTTGGTGTTTGGGGCCCTAAGAAGTTTATGGGAAAAGAATATGATGGCATTCATAGAACTACTTTCGTTATTGATGAAAATGGTGTAATAGAAGACATTATTTCAAAAGTAAAAACCAAAGCGCATGCGGCACAAATTTTGGGCTAATCAACCCGATTTATTTAAAATTGCATTCCGATTTTAAAATTTAAGACCCTACCAGTCATAAAATTTGGAACACCAAATTGGGTTTTGGAATACACATCCCGAACCCAAGTGTTTGTAATGGCATTTTGAATGTCAAACATATTAAAGAGTTCTAGCCCTACAGTTAGCTCTTTGAAGTTTGATAGTAATCCTGTTGTAAATTGTTTTTTTGCGCTTGTAAAGACATAGGAAATCCCTAAATCTGCTCTTTTATAATCTCGCAATCGGTTTTGAAAATTATACGGATTCGAATACGAAGGAGAACCTCC
>CALSME010000008.1 GCA_943787375.1 uncultured Polaribacter sp. | reverse complement strand
TTTAACAAAATTTAAATGATATTTTTTGTTTAATAACAAAAATACTCATTCTAATAAGAATGAAATTATTTAAGATCATTTCTTCTAATTGCTTTCTTCTTTCTTTTTGTAGAAAATACTTTCTTCTTTTTTATAGCTAAAACCTTTTATTTCTGAAATATCTAAGATGCTGTGAAATAAGAAATTACTTGAAATAGAATCGTTCTTTATCGATTGTAAATGTGCTATTTTTGAATGATTTTTT
This sequence comes from uncultured Polaribacter sp., assembly GCA_943787375.1. Classification (GTDB taxonomy): domain Bacteria; phylum Bacteroidota; class Bacteroidia; order Flavobacteriales; family Flavobacteriaceae; genus Polaribacter. The sequence goes on along the minus strand of CALSME010000008.1, from coordinate 57,913 downwards.
GTTTTAAATTTCTCGGAATACCATACAAGCATTGCAGGGTTTTGAGATGTTCTATGGTCATTCCCATGAAACCATTTGTCGTCTTCACCCAAAGTCTCTCCGTGATCTGAAACATAAATTAAAACCGTGTTATTATTTTCTTTTTTTAGCCGATTAATGAGGCTATTTAAAAAGTAGTCAAAATAGAGAACAGTATTGTCGTACGAATTAATAAGTTGTTCCTTAGTGGACGAACCAACATGCTTACTTTCCGTTATTGGCACGAATTTTTTAAAAGCAGCACCGTATCTACTGTTATAATACCAATGACTTCCGACCATGTGAAATGTAGTGATTGTTTTTTTTGCAGGCGTTTTGTTAAAGTTGTGGTGCTTCAATAATTCAATGTCTTTTTCTTTTATGAAGCTGAAAACAGAATGAAATTTATCAATAATAACGACAGAGTCATTTGTATTGACGATGTTCTTAAAACTTTTCTCTAGAGATTGATTTCCGATCCATTTCGTATGAAAATTGGCTTTTTTTAAGATGCTAAATAAGCTAATTAATTCTTTTTTATTCTTGTCAAGAATAGATTTGTCTGTTAATAACTGTGGAATACTCCCTGACGAAAATGTAAAAGGGGTATATAAATTTTTATAACTGGTTAAATTATCTTGTTGAGACAATAAAGGGCTTGTATTTCTGCGATACCCATTTAATGACAAATGGTCTGCTCTTAATGTTTCTCCAACCACTAAAATTATTTCCAAGCTATCTTTGATTCCAGTAATGTTTTCTTTTACCTTTTTTAATTTTAAACTAGGTTGTTGAAAATACTTCTTATAACTAAAAATTACACTATAAGGGTTTCTTCGGCTAAAAGTTCCAGAACGCTGATTTTCAACAAGAAAAAAAACACCTATAGCAATCATAGCAAGAATGCTTAAAGGCGATTTCAAAACATTATTTTCTAGTCTACTGAACCTTTTAATACAAAAAATAGCAACAATTAACGCGCTTAATAGGTATGCCACGTAAGGAGGATTAATAAGGTCTACAGCAATACTTGAGTTTGTTTCTAGGATTGTTTGAATTAAACCTGGTGTTATTGTGATGTTTTGTGAATATTCCCAAAATGAAAAGCCAGCAAATAAAATAAAAAAGATTGGAAACAGAACTGAAAATAACCGTTTAAACATACTGAAAAAATAGATGAAACCAAAAAAAGTAAATTGTATAATAAAAAAGTGGGCTACATAAATGAAGGTAGCTTTCACTGTTCCAAGCGGAATGTGAATGTAGGATGCAATGCTCAGAAAAACAGCAATACAAATGTTAATAAGCAGGTGAAATTGAATTTCTTTTTTGTATTTTTTCATTTTATTTTTTTAACACAAGTTAACTTTAATTTTTTAAAAAAAACATTCTTATGGATAAAATTTAATGCAAATAAACAAGTGGTCAATTAACCGAATAAATGGGCGTTTACAGTAATATCTGGAAATGATTTGTAGTGTTTAAAGTCTATTTTTATCATAGCCCTTAATTTTAAGACAAATTTTTAAATCTATTTTGGCTTATTTGAAAGAAAAAAAATTTATTATGCATGCATAGTATTTTTTGTAAAAAAGGCGTAACTTTGTCACGTCAAAAAAAATAAAATAGCAGAAATTATGAAAATATTAGTATGTATTAGCCATGTCCCTGATACCACTTCAAAAATTAATTTTATAGAAAACGATACACAGTTTGATACAAACGGTGTTCAGTTTGTGATCAATCCGTATGATGAGTTTAGTTTAACAAGAGCCATGTGGTTTAAGGAAAAACAAGGCGCATCTGTAACGGTTGTAAATGTTGGAAACGCAACAACAGAACCTACCCTACGAAAAGCATTGGCAATTGGTGCAGATGCTGCAATTCGTGTAAATGCAGCAGCAACAGACGGTTTGTTTGTTGCAAAGCAATTGGCAGAGATTGTTAAAAATGGGGAGTACGATTTAGTATTGACAGGAAGAGAATCGATCGATTATAATGGGGGTATGGTTCCAGGAATGTTAGCTTCATTAGTCGACTTTAATTTTGTGAATGGCTGCGTAGGTATTGAAGTAGACGGAACTGGGGTTTCTTTAGTAAGAGAAATTGATGGAGGAAATGAAACACATGCATCTACCTTACCAATGGTGGTTGCTGGGCAAAAAGGAATTGTAGAAGAGTCTGATTTAAGGATTCCAAACATGCGAGGAATTATGATGGCAAGAAAAAAACCATTAACGGTTGTTGAGCCTCTAGAAATAGAGAACGCAACTGCTGCACAATCTTATGAAAAACCAGCACCAAAAGGAGCTGTAAAATTAATAGATGCAGACAATATTGATGCGTTGATTGACTTATTACATAATGAAGCAAAAGTAATATAAACGGTATTATTGTTTCAATGTGTTCTTGTTTTGGAATTTTAAAAGCAACAATTCACAAATAAAACATTTACCAACTAAAAAATATAAGCATATGTCAGTTTTAGTATTTGCCGATTCATCGGAAGGAAAATTTAAAAAATCTGCTTTTGAAGTCGTTTCCTACGGGAAAAGAGTTGCAGAACAATTAGGAACCACTGTTGCCGTAGTTACCATAAACGCTTCAGACGTTTCAGAATTATATACCTATGGTGCAGAAAAAGTGTTGATTGTATCTAATGAGCAATTAAAAACATTCAATGCAAAAGGATATACTTCGGTACTTCAACAGGCAGCAACTGCAGAAAATGCAAGCATTGTTGTGTTAGATTCGAGTATTAATGTCTTGCACGTTGCCCCTATGTTGGCTGTTGCGATGAATGCTGGTTATGCATCAAATGTTGTCGCTTTGCCAAGTGAAGTAGCTCCCTTTACAATAAAAAGGAAAGCATTCTCAAACAAAGGTTTTAGCAATACGGTTATGAATACAGAAAATAAGATCATTGGAGTTGCAAAGAATTCTTATGGAGTGCACGAAAATCCAGTAGCAGGAACTTCTGAAAGTTTTGATGTCACTCTATCGGAGTCAGATTTCGGTGTAACATCAGAAAAAGTAGAAAAAGCCTCTGGAAAAGTAACCATTGCAGATGCAGATTCGGTTGTTTCTGCCGGAAGAGGGTTGAAAGGTCCAGAAAACTGGGGAATGATTGAGGAGTTGGCCGAAGTTTTAGGTGCTGCAACTGCCTGTTCTAAGCCCGTTTCAGATTTAGGTTGGCGTCCTCATGGAGAACATGTTGGGCAAACCGGAAAACCAGTTGCTTCCAATTTATATATTGCCATTGGTATTTCGGGTGCGATTCAGCATTTAGCAGGAATTAACGCATCAAAAGTAAAAGTTGTCATCAACACAGATCCAGAAGCACCTTTCTTTAAAGCGGCAGATTATGGTATTGTTGGAGATGCTTTTGAAGTAATACCCGTATTGATTGAAAAATTAAAAGCATTTAAGGCTGCATAAGTTTTTATAAATTACAGCGAATATTTAAAGGTTTCACACATATTTTTTATTAAATTGTGCCCAATAAGAGGGCTATCCGGTTTTAGGTATTCTCCTAAGTTTGATAGCTTTTTTTTATTTTACGAAGATTATTTATGAGTTTAATAAAACTTACTATAAAAGGAATTTCTTATAGCCAAACCCAAAGTGGCGCTTATGCTTTAGTATTAAGTGAAATGGAGGGCACGAGAACCTTACCGATTATTATTGGCGCTTTTGAAGCACAATCCATTGCGATTGCTTTGGAGAAAGAAATTAGACCTCCAAGACCGCTTACACACGATTTATTTAAAACTTTTTCTGATCGATTCTCAATCCAGATTCAACAAGTCATTATTCATAAATTGGTGGATGGTGTCTTTTACTCAAGTTTAATTTGCGAAAGAGAGGGTGTTGAAGAAATTATAGATACAAGAACTTCAGATGCCATCGCAATTGCTGTTCGTTTTGAAGCACCAATTTATACTTATGAAAATATCTTAGACAAAGCAGGTGTACATTTAAATGTTGATGAAGAATTTGATCTTTATGAAGAAAATGATTCCGAGGAAGACGAAATTGAATTAGAAGCCGTTCTTCCTGAGAAAGAATCTGCTTTTTCTAGAAGTTCCCTAAAAGAATTACACCATCAATTAGAGAAAGCCGTTGATAATGAAAATTATGAATTGGCAGCAAAAATTAGAGACGAAATCAGTAAAAGATCATAACCAATCCTACCCCATGAAAAAAATAGTTTTAATTGCTTTTTGTTTGTTCTCTGTTCTTAGTTTTTCTCAAGAGTTAGACACGGTTAAAGCAGTAGAAAATCAGACAGAAGAAGTTACCGGATTTTTGGAGCAAAATAAACAGACTACTTTGTTAGTTGCTGAAGTTGCAGACGAAAGCTCGCCAAAAACATTAAAAGAAACGACCACTAATGTCGCTGAAGACTCCAGTACAATCATAGCAAGTCAAGGTTTTTCAATGCAGAGTTTATGGAGAGGTGTGTTAGGGATGATTTCTTTAATTATAATTGCCTTTTTATTTAGTAGCAATCGAAAAGCCATTGATTGGAAAAAAGTTGCAATAGGCTTGTCGCTTCAACTGATAATTGCAATTGGTGTTTTGAAAGTTCAAATGATTCAATCGATTTTTGAATTTATAGGAAGTATATTCATTGAAATATTAGAGTACACCAAAGCAGGTAGTGAGTTTTTATTTGCAGGTATGGTTGGCGATACGACTACCTTTGGGTATATTTTTGCCTTTCAAGTACTGCCAACAATCATCTTCTTTTCTGCCTTAACCTCGCTTTTCTTTTATTTAGGAATTATTCAAAAAATTGTAAAGATAATGGCAATGGGGCTTACTAAGTTTCTAGGAATATCTGGAATGGAAAGTCTCTCTGTTGCAGGAAATATTTTTTTGGGACAAACCGAAGCGCCTTTGTTAATCAAGGCTTATTTGGAGAAGATGAACAAATCTGAAATGCTCTTGGTAATGGTTGGTGGTATGGCAACGGTTGCCGGTGCGGTATTAGCTGCGTATATTGGGTTTTTAGGTGGTGGAGATAAAGCCTTAGAATTGATTTTTGCAAAACATTTATTGGCAGCATCCGTTATGGCTGCTCCTGGTGCCATTGTCATTTCTAAAATGCTCTATCCACAAACAGAAAAAGTAAATACAGATGTTACTGTTTCTCAAGAAAAAATAGGATCAAACATTTTAGATGCAATCGCAAACGGAACCACAGAAGGTTTACGCTTAGCGGTAAATGTAGGAGCCATGTTATTAGTGTTTGTTGCTGTAATTGCGATGTTAAATGGAATTTTAGGTTGGGTTGGAGACATCACAACATTAAATTCTTGGATGGCAGAAAATACGGCTTACAGTAGTTTTTCTATTGAAGCAATTTTAGGGTACGCTTTTGCACCTTTAATGTGGTTAATAGGTGTTGCAACAGAAGATATGACGCTCATGGGGCAATTACTTGGAATCAAATTAGCTGCAAGTGAATTTGTTGGCTACATACAATTAGCAGAACTAAAAAATGTAGCAAGTGCATCACATTTAACCTATAATAAGTCGATTATTATGGCCACCTATATGTTGTGTGGTTTTGCAAATTTTGCTTCGATTGGAATTCAAATTGGAGGAATTGGTTCTTTAGCACCAGGGCAAAGAAAAACATTGTCAGAGTTTGGAATGAAAGCACTTATTGGAGGTACTATTGCCTCGTTAATGTCTGCTACCATTGCTGGAATGATTATTGGATAGTAGCGAATTGCTACACATTCAATTTTAAAAAAAAGGATCCAAGAACGATAGTCATCGTTTATATTTTATTGTTATTTTTACAAAGGTTATTTTACAATTAAACGCACATACCGCAACATGAAACAATATCACGATTTAGTACAACACGTTTTAGAAAACGGGAACGAAAAAGGAGATCGAACGGGAACCGGAACAAAAAGTGTATTTGGGCATCAAATGCGTTTCGATTTAAGTGAAGGTTTTCCAATGGTAACCACCAAAAAATTGCATTTAAAGTCCATAATTTACGAATTGCTTTGGTTTATAAAAGGGGATACTAATATTAAATACTTACAAGAAAACGGAGTTAAAATATGGAATTCTTGGGCCGATAAAAATGGAGATTTAGGACCTGTTTATGGACATCAATGGCGAAATTGGAACAGCGATGATATTGATCAATTACAAGAAGTAATTGCAACTTTAAAGAGCAATCCAAACAGTAGAAGAATGATGGTTTCTGCTTGGAATCCAAGTGTAATGCCAGATACGACTGTTTCTTTTTCAGAGAATGTAGCCAATAATAAAGCCGCATTGCCTCCTTGTCACGCCTTTTTTCAATTTTATGTAGCCGACGGTAAGTTATCTTGTCAGCTCTATCAAAGAAGTGCAGATATCTTTTTAGGAGTGCCTTTTAATATTGCGAGCTATGCATTGTTTACTATGATGATGGCACAAGTTTGTGGGTATAAAGCAGGAGAATTTATCCACACTTTTGGAGATGCGCATATTTACAACAACCATCAAGAACAATTAGAATTACAATTAAGTAGAGAATTAAGACCTTTGCCTACCATGAAAATCAATCCAAAAATTTCAAGTATTTTTGATTTTGATTTTGATGATTTTGAATTGGTAGATTACAATCCACATCCACATATAAAAGGAAAAGTTGCAGTATAATAACCGATAAAAAGATTTTAAGCTTTGGTACTTTTCGAGTACGATTTCAAAAAAAAATGCTATTTAATTATGATTACATTGATTGCTGCAATTTCAACGAATAACGCTCTAGGGAAAGACAACGATTTAATTTGGCGGTTACCTGCTGACCTAAAACGATTTAAGAAAGTAACAACTGGACATCCTATCTTAATGGGTAGAAATACTTTCGAATCGATTGGAAAACCATTGCCAAATAGAACCTCTGTTATTATTACCAGAAATAATCATTACAAAAAAGAAGGCTGTCTCATTGCCAATTCTTTAGAAGAAGCCATTGCATTTACAGAAGGTAAAGATGCATTTATTATAGGAGGTGCTCAGGTGTACAAACAGGCTTTAGAAAATAATTTGATCGATCAATTAGATATTACGAGAGTGCATCATGAATTTGAAGCAGATGTTTTTTTTCCTGAAATTGATCCCATTGTTTGGAAAGAAATTTCAAGAGAAGATTTTCTAGCAGATGAGAAAAACGGATACGATTATAGTTTTATTAGTTATCAGAAAATTTAATTGATTCGATCCGCTCTAAATCCACCTCCGAGGGTCATTTTGTACTTTCTTTGCGCGAATAAAAAGTAATTAAAAAGTTTGTAATTTACCTCATATCCATAATCTACTGTTGGTAGATACGCAATGTTGTTTTCATAAATATCTTGACGAAATTGCCTCGGATTTTGAGCTCTTTGATTCCATATAGTAACCCATACACGATTTCTAGCTTCTAAGTAGCTTTGATTGTAATAACCTTCTGGTTGTGCAATCGAATTCAAATAAGTAGTAAAACCAGGATCTATAATGATGATCTCATAGGCCAAGCTGTCATTTGCTATTCGAACAGGCGCTTCCTTTTTATTTTTTTTATTTTCAATGAACTGAGCACCACAAGCACAAAGAAGCAATCCAACAATGAGTATCGTTAGAAGTTGTTTTAAAAGTTTCATAATCAGTAGTTTTGTTCTTGTAAAGTTGCAGAAATTTTTCTAGATCAGGATCGTTTTTAGTACTTTTAACATTAATTTTATCTTCTAAAAAAACAAAATGAAAACGAGATGCTTTTGGGTAAATGACAATCAAAAATACATAGAATACCATGATAAAGAGTGGGGAGAGCCTGTTTTTGATGATGCCATTTTATTTGAATTTTTAATTTTAGAAACTTTTCAAGCCGGTTTAAGTTGGATTACAATTCTTAATAAAAGAGAGAATTTTAGAAACGCATTTGATAATTTCGATTATACAAAAATCGCAAAATATTCAGGATTAAAGTATGCATCATTATTACAAGATACCGGAATTATTAGAAATAAGTTGAAAATCAAAAGTGCCATTACGAATGCTCAATTATTTATGGAAATTCAGAATGAATTTGGCTCCTTTTCCAATTTTATTTGGGCCTATGTACAAGGAAAACCAATTAGAAACAATTTTCATAAAAAAGAGGATGTTCCAGCAACAACGATGCTATCAGATAAAATTTCTAAAGATTTAAAAAAGCGTGGATTCAAATTTTTGGGTTCTACAGTTGTCTATGCGTATATGCAAGCTGTGGGTATGGTAAACGACCATACAAAAGACTGTTTTAAATATCAAGAAATAATAAAAATAAAATAAAGTTAGTTTCCTGTAAATAAACGAATAGCAATAAAAACAATAAGCGTAATACTTCCATAAATCAATAAATTCTTGGCCGCATTTTTATAGTGTGTTTTATGACTTTTCAAATCTTTCTTATAGCTATAGATTGCTAAAACCAAAAAAGAAATTATGAAAAAAATCATAAATAGAATTCTACCAGAAGTGAAATATGCAGCTAAAAACATTGTATTTTCTTTATAAGTTATTTAATAATAGAATTTGAAACAGTTTTAGGTGTCATGAAGATTCTATATATTGTGTGTTTAAATAGATCTTGCAAAATTACAAATTAAATGAAGAAAGCCATCGTTTTTGGAGCAACTTCTGGTATTGGAAAATCGTTGACCGAAATTTTAATAAAAGAAGGGTATCAAGTTGCTGTTACAGGAAGAAGATTAGACAAATTAACGGCATTAAAAAAACAATATCCAGCTTCAATTTTGATAAAGCAAAATGACATTCAAGATGTTGCCCATGTCGAAAAAGTTTTTCATGAAATTGTAGCAGAATTTAGCAGTATCGACCTCGTCGTACAATCCTCAGGAGTAGGGTATGTAAACCCAAAACTTGAGTGGGAGCGACAAAAACAAACCATTAACACAAATGTTTTGGGATGTACCAGGCTCTATATATTGGCGTACAATTTATTTAAAAAACAACAATTTGGTCAGCTGGTAGGTATTTCTTCCATTGCATCCCTACGAGGAAATCGTTCTGCACCCGATTATTTTGCCTCCAAAGCCTATCAAAAAGCCTATTTAGAAAGCCTGTACATAAAAACAAAATCAATCCAATCAAAGAAAGTTTACATCACCGAAATAAGACCTGGATTTGTAGATACTCCCATGGCATTAGGGGAGGCCGTCTTTTGGATGGTGCCTCTAGAAAAAGCTGCAAAGCAGATTTATACAGCCATCAAAAAGAAAAAAAGAGTCGCCTATATTTCCAAGCGTTGGTCACTGATTGCTTTTGCGCTCAAATTAATGCCAGCTTGGGTTTTAAAAAAAGTACTTTAATCAATAAAAATAGATACCATGAAAAATAAAATAGCGGCCGTACATCAATTCCATACAGCATTCAATTTAAACATACAAGATACCCCCACTGTGGCCATTTCAGAGGATCGTAAAAAGTTACGTTTTGAGTTAATGAAAGAAGAAAACGAAGAATATTTAGAAGCCGCAGAAAACAATGATCTTGTTGAGGTTGCCGATGCTTTAGGCGACATGTTATATATTCTCTGTGGTACCATTATCGAACACGGAATGCAGGACAAGATTGAAGAAGTATTCAATGAAATTCAACGAAGTAATATGAGTAAATTAGGCGAAGATGGAAGCCCAATTTATAGAGAAGACGGTAAGGTTTTAAAAGGGCCTAATTATTTTAAACCAAACATTGGCGCTATTTTAGAAAAGTAGAAACTTTTTTTGTCGATGCGATGAAATGACTCAATGCTACTTGAAAGATTAAAGTCCAATCTGCATTCCTTCAAAAGCGACACGAAAACCTTCTTTTTCTAGTGTTTTCCGTTCCTTTGAATTTTCTTGAAGCGCAGGATTGGTATGGTTGAAATGAATAAAAATAACTTTTTGTTTTGTAGCAAAAGTTTCGTTTTTAAACAACGCTACCGTTTCTTCAATAAATGGATGTGGAATTTCTGAAATGGGACGGTTGATTTCACCCGATTTTAAAAATGTTGCATCTAAAAAAGCAATATCTACTTTTTTCACTTCCTCGACAATATCCTTACTCCACTTCGCCCACTTGTTGATGTCCGGAATAAACAAGGCCGTTTTCTGTTTCCCTTCTATTTTATACCCAACGGTCTCCGAAAACTCATCCCGATGTGGCACTAGAAACGGAGTCACTTTTAGGTGGTTATTTAATTGGATTGTTGTTAGATGCGCTAACTCAGTAAAAACAATATTTCCCAATTTCACTAATTGCTTCCAGGGTCCATTGGTAGAAAGATATGCCTTCATTTTTGGCATTGCAAAAATGCGAATGCCTCTTCCTCCCAGTGCTTCACGACCAAAATACATTAAACCACTATAATGCCCAATATGTGCATGAGTCAAAAAGACGCCGTCAATTATAGGGTTTTTTTTTAAATGATTTTGTTCTAAGTTGGCCAGTTGGGTTACCATGTCAGGAGTTGCTTCAAACAGCCATTTTTGATTTTTTTCAAGATCAATTAAACCCAGTGATACCACTTTTTGTTTTTTATGAAGTCCCGTGTAAAAATTGCGACAGCATTCTTTTTGACAGCCAATATGCGGATACCCCGCATCCTGAGCTGTCCCTAATACAGTGATGTATTGTTGACTCTCAAGAATAGGGGAAAGAATAGCTTTCTTTTTTGGGGCTTCACAAGCAATGAATACACAAAAAAAGAGTAAGAATTGTAGTTTCTGCATCCAACTAATTTCCTATAAAGTTACAAAAAAGAAAAAACCCCAACAATGTTGAGGTTTAAAAATATATTTTACAAAAAACTATAGCTGAACTCTCCAGCCATAAGGGTCTTCTGTTTTGTTTGTTTGTAGATCTGTAATGGTCTTTTTCAGTAAAGAAGCGTAACTTGCTGCTACTTTTGGCAAATCATAATCGGTATTTTGATAACCAAAACCTGATATAGGTGAAATGACCGCAGCAGTTCCAGCTCCAAACATTTCTTGTAAACTTCCTGCTTGAGCAGCAGTAATAACTTCAGAAACGGTAATTTTTCTTACTTCCATGCTAAGCCCAAGATCATTTGCGATTTGGATGATACTTTTACGAGTAATTCCGTCTAAAATCCGATCACTCGTTGGACTCGTGATCAACGTATCATTGATTCTGATAAAAATGTTCATGGCACCCGCTTCTTCAATATATTCGTGGGTATTGTCATCGGTCCAAATGACTTGATTATAGCCTTTTTCAATGGCTAATTGTGTTGGGTAAAACTGTGCGGCATAGTTTCCACCAGCTTTGGCAAAACCAACACCACCATTTGCAGCTCTGGCATACTTTTCTTCAATTAAAACTTTTATTTCACCTGCAAAATAAGCTCCAGAAGGCGCTGTACAGATGATAAATTTGTATGCGTCAGCAGGAGAAGCATGAAAGCCATTTCCAGACGCAAACATAAAGGGCCTAATGTATAAAGAACTGCCTTCATTTTTTGGAATCCACTGATTGTCAATCTCCAATAGTTTTTTTAAACCATCCATGAAAATTGATTCTGGAATTGCAGGAATCATTAGTCTTTCTGCAGATTTATTGAGTCTTTTAAAGTTTTCTAAAGGGCGAAATAGCAATGTGTTTTCATCAGCATCTTTGTAGGCTTTCATACCTTCAAAAATAGATTGTCCATAATGAAATATTTTAGAAGAAGGATCTAAACTAATTGGCGAATAGGCTTTAATAACTGGAGTTTTCCATGCGCCGTTCACAAAATCACACTCTAACATGTGGTCTGAATATACACTTCCAAAAGGTAAATTGTCAAAATCTACAGAATCTATTTTGGATTTTTTGGTGTGTTGAATTTCAATATGTAATGCCATTTTTTAATTGATTATAGGTCGCAAAGGTACATAATTTTATGTTTCTGATTCTCTATTTAGCCCTAGGTTTTATTGTTTAAAACCTTATATTTGTATGTATCACGTTAAAACGATTTAGAATGAAATCATGGATTCAATTTTGCGCAGTTGCCTTGCTACTATTTACTGCATGTAAAGAAGTGAAAACCACAGAAAAAGAAGTGGTAGAAGTCCCATCAACCTATCAATCTTTTGGAGATGTTATTACAGAAGAAAATGCTCTTTCTTCAGAAGAAGTATACGCTCAAATGAAAGTATTGCAGGTAGGAGATACCCTTCCAGTAAAATTTATTTCTACCATTAAAGAGGTGTGTACTAGTAAGGGATGTTGGATGAAGTTGCCTTTAAATGAAGCCGAAGAAACGATGGTGCGTTTTAAAGACTATGGTTTTTTTATGCCGCTAGATTCGCAAGGAAAAGATGTGATTGTTGAAGGAATCGCGTTTGTAAAACAAACTTCAGTAGAAGAATTACAACATTATGCAAAAGATGCTGGTAAACCCGAAGAAGAAATTGCAAATATTAAAGCCCCAGAAACCACCTTTGCTTTTGAAGCAAATGGCGTTTTATTAAAAACAAAATAACCCGTTGAAAAGAGAAATCATCATTACCTCAGATGGTTCTACAACCATACAGCTTCCCGATTGGAATGAACAATACCATTCAAAGCATGGTGCCATTCAAGAAGCTTATCATGTTTTTTTAGATACGGGATTTTTTAAAATTGACTTACAAGAAATCGCTATTTTAGAAATCGGTTTTGGAACTGGTTTAAATGCTTTTATTACATTTTTAGAAGCGAAGAAATTGCAAAAAAAAGTGAATTATGTAGGTGTAGAAGCCTATCCAATTTCAGTAGAAGAAATACAGGGATTGAATTATGTTTCCGAATTAAAAGCCCTTGAATTTCAATCTATTTTCGATGAAATGCATCGTGTCTCATGGGAAAAAGAGCATTCCGTTTCAAAAAATTTTCAATTATTGAAGCGCAAACAGTTTTTTCAGGATATTCAAGATACTGCTGCTTTTGATTTGATCTATTTTGATGCGTTTGGAGCACAAAATCAACCCGAATTGTGGACCGAAGAAATCTTTTTAAAAATGTATAAAGCCATTAAAAAACAAGGTGTTTTAGTAACCTACTCCGCAAAAGGAAGTGTTCGAAGAGCCATGCAAGCTGTGGGTTTTAGGGTAGAAAGATTGCCAGGTCCTCCAGGAAAAAGAGAAATGCTAAGAGCAACAAAAATATAAATTAACCCCATGAAAATACGAAGGAAATTTGGGAATCAAAAGAGATCAAAGCCACAAAAAGGTGCTTTTCTAGTGCTCCTTTTAGTCCTTGTTTTATTTCTTTGGTTCAAAGCAGAAAGTTTGATTGCTGGATTGTTTTAAAAATAAACAAAAGCCTGTTCCAGAGATACTAACATACATAAAACAACCGTTGTGGCGATAGAAAAAATAATTTTAGGAATAGATCCAGGAACGACCATTATGGGGTTTGGATTGATAAAAGTCGTAGGAAAGAAGATGGAATTTATTCAAATGAATGAATTGATGCTTCAGAAATACGATGATCATTATCTAAAACTAAAACTCATTTTTGAGCGGACGGTTGAATTGATTGACACGTATCATCCAGATGAAATTGCCATTGAAGCGCCTTTTTTTGGTAAAAATGTACAATCCATGTTAAAGTTAGGGAGGGCACAAGGGGTTGCTATGGCCGCAGGTTTGTCAAGAGAAATTCCGATTACAGAATACTTGCCAAAGAAAATTAAAATGGCCATTACTGGAAACGGAAACGCCAGTAAAGAGCAAGTTGCGTTAATGTTAAAGTCGTTATTGGATTTAAAAACTTTGCCTAAAAATCTCGATGCAACCGACGGTCTCGCAGCAGCAGTGTGTCATTTTTACAATTCAGGAAAAGTGGTTGGAGGAAAAAATTACACTGGATGGGCAAGTTTCGTGAAACAAAATCCTTCAAAAATCAAATAATTTTTTAAATGAATACTTAACAATGATCAATTATCATCGCTATGAAATTACCTAATAATCCGTTACAAAACAAGTCGTATGATCTCGCTTTGCTAATCGTGAAGTTAGGGAGGAAGTTAGTGAGAGATAAAAAAGAGTACATTTTATCAAAACAATTAATAAGAAGTGGAACTTCAGTTGGTGCTAATATCGTTGAGGCAAATGGTGCAATTTCGAAAGCAGATTTCTCAGCTAAAATGTCAATAGCATATAAAGAATGTTTAGAAACAAAATACTGGTTACATTTATTGAAAGATAGTGGAGATCTAGAAATTGAAGATTTTAATGATTTATTTGCACAAGCAGATGAAATAGGTCGCATTCTTTTTTCAATTTTAAAAACAACAAGAATTAATAAGTAAATAATTATTGGTTATTTGATCCCTGATAACTGATAACTGATCCCTGATAATTGATAATTGATAACAGATAACTGATAACTGATCCCTGATAACCGATAACTGATAACTGATAATTGATCCCTGATAATTGATCCCTGATAATTGATCCCTGATAATTGATCCCTGATAATTGATAACTGATAATTGATAACTGATAATTGATAACTGATAACTGATCCCTGATAATTGATAACTGATAATTGATCCCTAATAATTGATAACTGATAACTGATCCCTGATAACTGATCCCTGATAATTGATAACTGATAATTGATAACTGATTTTGGCTGGAATTTACATACATATCCCGTTTTGCAAGCAAGCTTGTTTTTATTGCGACTTTCATTTTTCTACCTCATTGAAAAAGAAAGATGCATTGATTTCATGTTTGGTCAAAGAAATTGAGCTCAGAAAAGAAGCGTTAAACAACGAAATAGTTGAAACAATTTATTTTGGTGGTGGTACCCCAAGCATGTTATCTGCTGAAGAGATTTCTCGGTTGATCGCTGCGGTATATAAACACCATACAGTTGTAGCTTCACCAGAAATAACCTTAGAAGCGAATCCAGATGACCTGTCCGAAGAAAAAATAATAGAACTCTCCCATACACCCATCAATCGCTTAAGCATTGGTGTGCAATCGTTTTTTGAAAAAGATTTAACGTTAATGAATCGTGCACATTCCTCCTCGGAAGCCCACACATCATTAGAAATTGCCACGCGCTACTTTGAAAATATTTCGATCGATTTAATCTATGGAATCCCAGGATTGACTCATGAAGAATGGCAACAAAATATACAAACTGCATTGCGTTTTAACATTCCACATATATCGAGTTATGCTTTAACAGTAGAGCCAAAAACGGCTTTAGAGGCACTCATTAAGAAAGGTAAGATTGAAAAGGTAGCGGACGATTTGGCGCAAGAACAATTTTTTATCTTGAGAGACGTACTAGAGCAGGCAAATTTTGTGCATTATGAGTTGTCTAATTTTGGAAAAGAAAACTACTTCAGTAAAAATAATACGGCTTATTGGTTGGGGAAATCGTATCTCGGAATTGGACCCTCAGCACATTCTTTTGATGGAAAGCAACGCAGTTGGAATGTTCGAAATAACACCCAATATATCAAAGAAATTGAATTGAATAAGCTGCCGATTGAGAGCGAAGTACTTAGTGTTACCGATCGCTATAATGAGTATGTAATGACAGGATTAAGAACGATTTGGGGGGTTTCTTTGGAGAAAATTAAAACTGATTTTGGATCAAAGTATGTGACTTATATACAAACCCAATCAGAAAAATACATACAGCAAAAACTCTTGTATGTTGAAGCAAATACATTAAAAACTACAAAAGAAGGTGCTTTTTTAGTCGACGGTATCGCTGCGCATTTATTTCTTCTGAATTAGTTTTATACGCGTTTATAGATTCTTGAAATTCTAGTTTTAAAAACTTATATTTGAGTCAATAAGTATCCTTTAAAAAAAATAAAGTAGTCTTTTAATGAAAGCAGTTATAGAATACAATTCTCGAAAAATAGCCATTGATGTTTCCAAGCCCATAGATATTTCGATTGCCATAGATGCAACCAAAGAAAATATAAATGCTTGGTATATTGACGATCCAAAGATCTTTCCTCAAAAATTAGATAACGATATTATCAAGGTCACTGAAGGAGCCGTTGTCAATTTTAATAACATTCATTTCAATCCACACTCGCATATTACACATACAGAATGTGTAGGTCATATAACAGAAGAAGTGCATTCTGTAAATCAAAATTTAAAACATTTTTTCTTTGTTGCAGAAGTAGTTACCGTTGCACCAGAGTTAATAAATGGCGATTTTGTGATCTCAAAAAAACAACTACAAACACAAATAAGAAATAAAAAAAGAGATGCCATTGTCATTCGCACATTGCCAAATTTACCCGATAAAAAATCCAAAAGATACTCCAACACAAATCCTACCTATCTTTCAGAAGCAGCTGCAATTTATCTAAAAGAAAAAGGAATCAAACATTTATTAGTGGATTTGCCTTCGGTTGATAAAGAAAAAGATGGAGGTCAATTATTAGCACACAATGCCTTTTGGAATACCAGTGGAGTTCTACGAATGGACGCAACCATTACCGAATTTATTTACGTGCCAAATGCCGTTACAGATGGAGAGTACTTATTAAATTTAATGATTGCACCCTTCGAAAATGATGCAACACCAAGCAAACCTATCCTCTATAAAATTTTAGTAGATGAGAAAAAGTAAAAAAAGAAAATATGCCATTTATGGTTTTGTAGTCTTTCTTGTTTTGGCGATAAAGAGTGTAGTGTATTCAGACATTCCTGTTGAAATATTAGAAGAGAAATATGCCAATGAATTTTCGAAATTTGTTGCAATAGACGGCATGCAAGTACATTACAGAATAGAAGGAAAAGGAATGCCAATTCTATTGGTCCACGGAACCGGTTCTTCCTTGCATACTTGGGATGATTGGACACTGAAACTCAAAGAAAACTATCAAGTAATTCGAATGGATTTGCCCGCTTTTGGTCTTACAGGTCCTAATAAAAGTGGTGATTATTCCATTAAGCAATACACCCATTTTTTAGAAGAATTTGTTGTTAAAATGAAACTCGATTCCATGTTTTTAGCAGGGAATTCATTAGGTGGAAATATTGCTTGGAACTATGCCTCAAAAAATCCAGAGAAAGTACAGAAACTCATTTTAGTAGACGCAAGTGGATTGCCAACAAACAAACCACAACCATGGATTTTTAAAATGGCAAAAACACCCGTTTTAAGCAATCTTTTTCTCTACATAACACCCAAAAGCATCATAGAAGACAATCTAAAACAAGTCTATGAAGACGATACTAAGATTTCAGATGCGCTGATTACCCGTTTCCACGATATGGCATTAAGAGAAGGAAATCGAAAAGCATTTGTAGACCGAGCAAAAATAGATTTTACAACATCAGAAGCATCAAAAAAAGAGCAGTTGCAAAACATTCAAACCCCTACTTTATTAATTTGGGGAGCAAAGGATACTTGGATTCCTTTAGACAATGGGAAAAGAATGGACGCTCTTTTGCCCAATTCAAAATTAGTAGTACTTCAAAATTCGGGGCACGTTCCAATGGAAGAAAATCCAAAAGAAAGTTTCAAGGTTTTGAATGATTTTTTAAATCAAAAAAATAACTAATTTTTAAGCATGCATATCGAACAATTAAGAGATTATTGTATGGCAAAAAAAGGAGTCACAGCGCATTTTCCTTTTGACGCCGTTACCTTGGTTTTTAAAGTAATGGGGAAAATGTTCTTATTAACAGGACTGGGTTCTTGGGAAAATGGCGCTCCAAAAATAAACCTAAAATGCGCTCCAGAAAAAGCGATTGAACTCCGTGAATCTTATGAAGACATCACGGCAGGTTGGCACATGAGTAAAAAACACTGGAATACGCTTGCGCTAAATACAGGAAATATTTCAGATGATTTCGCAGCAGAACTCATCAATCATTCTTATGAATTGGTAATCAAAGGATTGACCAAAAAAATGCAGCAAGAGTTAGAGAACTTATAAGCCCTCTAAAAACCCTCCAATTTAAAAAGTAAATTTGGATCTGGACAAATACTTTTCCAAATGGCAAGTTCACTTTCAAAAGCCACTCCTGGAAAATCATCTGTATAGTCGAGTCGGCTAAGCATAATTTCAAAATGCAAGTGCGGAACCCAATCGCCATTCTCAGAAGCATTTGCCAAAACAGCAATTTGTTCTCCCTTTTTAATCGTACTGCCAATAGGGTGTTTTCGAACACTTTTCACAGTATTGTGCCCGTACAAAGTGTAAAAATGAAAGTCAGCTACCCGATGTTTTAAGATCAATAAACCACCATATCCTTTATGAAATGCATCCTCCGTTACACAAACAACCTCGCCTTCTAGAAGTGCATGCACAGGGGTTTTTTCTGGCAGCCAAAAATCCAGCCCAAGATGTATATTTCTTCGCTCGAACCCGTTGTCACATTCTCTCTTATAAATATCAGAAGTATACAACGCACGTTTTTCTAAATAGCCCCCGGCAATAATTTTAGTAGGAACCCTTTTTTGGAGTGCTTCCAGTTTTTTTTGAAAAAATGCTAAATCGTTGAATTCTTCAATACCGCCAATAAATGCACTACTCGTACTTAAGTCGATATGGTGAATTTCATTTTTGTTTACCGTTGGAAAAAGCGTTGTTAAAGAAAAAAATTCATTCGCAGCCCAGTTTTTAAATTTTGCAGAATTCGGGTGAATTGTAAATCCGTACTTATTTTTAAATTTTTGAAAAGCCAATGCAGTATCCATTCCATAAAAATAAGATAAAGTTCAGAAATCCGTCCACAAACATTTCATATTCTTTGTAGATTTGTTTTAAAATGACTGAATGGTAGTTCAAGGAAATATAGTTGATATTGTAGGCAAACGAATTTATAAAGGAGAAGTTTGTGTTGAAAATGGTGTAATTACCCAAATTAACGCCGCAAATCATACCATAGAAAACTATATATTACCCGGTTTTGTAGATGCACATATTCATATTGAAAGTTCCATGTTGGTGCCTTCCGAGTTTGCAAAAATAGCAGTACTACACGGCACCGTTGCAACCGTTTCAGATCCCCATGAAATTGCCAATGTTTTGGGAGTGAAAGGCGTGGATTTTATGATTGAAAATGGGAAGAAAGTACCCTTGAAATTCAATTTTGGAGCGCCCTCATGTGTGCCAGCAACTTCCTTTGAAAGTGCAGGAGCCATCATTGACTCCGAAGATATTAAGAAAATGATGGAAAATCCAGACATCAAATACTTGGCAGAAATGATGAATTATCCAGGCGTTTTGTTTGAGGATCCAGAAGTGCTTGCAAAACTGCAACACGCAAAAAACAATCACAAACCCATAGACGGGCATGCGCCAGGTTTGAGAGGCGAGGAGGTAAGCAAGTACATTGCTGCCGGAATTTCTACAGACCATGAATGCTATTCCTATGATGAAGCTTTAGAAAAGTTGCAAAAAGGAATGAAAGTGATTCTTCGAGAAGGAAGCGCCGCAAAAAACTTTGAAGCACTCATAGATCTAGTGCCCACTCATTTTGAAAATATGATGTTTTGTTCCGATGACAAGCACCCTGATGATTTACTTCTCGGGCACATCAATCAACTCTGTGAGCGAGCTGTTGCAAAAGGAATAGACATCTTTAAAGTCTTGCAAGTGGCTTGTGTAAATCCTGTAAAGCATTACGGATTAGATGTTGGCTTATTGCAAAAAGGAGATCCCGCCGATTTTATTGTAATCGAAGATTTAGAAAAATTCAAGGTGTTAGCAACCTATATCAATGGAGCATTGGTTGCCAAAAATGGAACTTCCTTTGTAAAAGATGTAGCTTTTGAAGTGTTGAATAATTTCAACACAGATAAAAAGAAGATTTCCGATTTTGAATTTAAATCGACAGCCCAGAGAATTAGAGTCATTGAGGCCTTGGATGGCGAACTTGTAACGCATCAAATAGAAGCAAATAGTCTCATTGAAAAGGGCAACTTAGTTTCCAATACGACAACAGATGTTTTAAAAATGACCGTTGTAAATCGCTATAAAAATGAAAAACCAGCCATAGCATTTATTAAGAATTTCGGATTAAAAGAGGGCGCTATTGCCAGTTCAGTAGGGCACGATTCCCATAATATTATTGCAGTTGGTGTTTCAGATGCGGCCCTTTGTAAAGCGGTAAATTTAATTATTGAAAATAAAGGAGGTGTTTGCGCAGTTACCGTTTCCGAAGAAAAAATAGTGCCATTGCCCGTTGCAGGAATTATGTCCGATAAGTCTGCACAAGAAATTGGCGCGGCCTATGCAACATTAGATGCCATGGCTAAGGAAATGGGAAGTACCTTGCGAGCGCCCTATATGAGTTTGTCTTTTATGGCATTGTTAGTCATTCCCGCTTTAAAATTATCCGACAAAGGGTTGTTTGACGGAACCTCTTTTACATTTACCTCTTTAGAAATATAAGCCCTTTTACAGGAATCATAAAACACCAAGAAAGTCGTACTTAAAACACTACTTTTGTCAGCATCAACCTAAAAAAAACCATGAGTTTACAACAAGATTTAGAAATTAGAAGTGGAAATCAATGCGAATTATGTACTTCAAAAGAGAAACTATCCGTTTATGAAGTAAAACCAACGATTACGGTAGGTGGAAGTGGCGTTGATGGAAGTTTACTTGCTTGTAAAACTTGTGTCACACAAATAGACAGTCCAGAAGCTACTAATGCAAACCATTGGCGTTGTTTAAACGACTCGATGTGGAGCGAGCACAGAGCCGTAAAAGTGGTTGCTTGGCGCTTACTGTCTCGTTTGCGAAACGAAGGCTGGCCAAAAGATTTATTGGACATGATGTATTTGGAAGAAGCCGATTTGCGTTTTGCAAAAGAATCAGGAGATCATTTAGACGAGAGTGAAAAAATAATTCATAGAGATGCAAACGGTGCTATTTTACAAGCTGGAGATGCTGTGGTTTTAATAAAAGATTTAAAAGTAAAAGGGTCTAGTATGGTTGCCAAACAAGGAACTGCAGTGCGTAGAATTTCATTAGATCATGAAAATGCGAAATATATTGAAGGAAAAGTTGGGCCTACTCAAATTGTAATCATTACCGATTATGTAAAGAAAATGGCCGAAAAAGAGTAGTTTTTTTTGGTGTTCCAACAAATGTTTCAATCGCAAACGCGCATATTTGCTAAAATTAGAATTCTAATGTTTGTTGTTTTTTAGAAATAAGAATAGAATTACCGTCATTTGTTAGGGTGATATTTATATGATTTTTTAGAATTTCTTTGATTATATTTGATTGAAAATGAAGTAAAAAAAATAAAACCATGAAAGAAAAATTAATTTTACTGGCAACCATTCTTATGTTTGCTTCTTGTGGGACAAAGAAATTCAATCAGAAATGGTTGGAAAAAAAAGCGCCAGAAACTTTTAAAGCAAGGTTTGAAACCACCCAAGGGAACTTTGATATTGAAGCCAAAAGAGTCTGGTCTCCCAAAGGAGTCGATCGTTTGTATCAATTAATAAAGTATGGATATTATGACGATGTTGCAATTTATAGAGTGGTGCCCAACTTTGTAGCTCAATTCGGAATTCACAATGACTCTATAATCAATAAAAGTTGGAGAGAAGGCATTGAAGATGAGCCTGTAGTCCTAAAAAACAATGCCATGACCATCTCGTTTGCAAGAGGTGCTGTTAAAACAAGATCCAATCAAATATTCATCAATTTAAAAGACAATAACCGTTTGGATACGGCAGATTATTCTGGAGTCGTTGGTTTTCCAGCAGTTGCAAAAATAACAGCAGGGAAAGACAATGTATTGAAATTCTATGACGGATATGGAGATAAATTAGGCACCCAACAAGGAAAAATAAATAAATTTGGAAATGCTTTTTTAAGAGAAAAATATCCAAAAGTAGATTACATCATCAAAGCCTATCTTATCAAGTAAAAAAAAGTCGCTTTTAAGCGGCTTTTTTTATTTGGTTTTTGTGTAAATATAAAAGTTGGGATCTACCTCAAAAACCAATTTTGCACCCTGTATCGTTTTTGTTTGAATTTTCGAAGTCGGATACAACCACATTGGTTTTTCATTGATAAAAATCCTTACGGGCATTTTAAAATCCTTTACAACGTTTGCCCATTTATAGGATAGCACTCCATTTTGAAGTTGAGATTCAAAAACAGGAATTCTGATATCTCTTAAATATTGATCGAAAACAGCCGTTAAATCAATGTCAATTTCAGTACTTAAAAAGTTTTCGATTTGCATGGTTGTCACTGTCTGATGATAAAAAACAGCATTCATTTTTCTCAGGATCCCCCGCCATTTATCATCATTGTCTACCAATTGTCTTAAGGTATGTAATAGGTTTCCACCTTTGTTATACATGTCCGAAGAACCTTCGCTATTAACCTCGTATTGGCCAATAATTGGGTGTTGGTTTGCAATCGATCTGCGCAAACCAATCACATATTCAGAAGCCGCTTTTTTGCCATAATAATAGTCTAAAAACAAGCTTTCAGAATAGTTGGTAAAACCTTCGTGAATCCACATATCAGCAATGTCTTTATTTGTAATGTTATTGGCAAACCATTCGTGTCCAGCCTCATGAACAATAATAAAATCAAATTTCAATCCCCATCCCGTTCCCGATAAATCGCGCCCTAAATAGCCTTTTTTATATTGATTCCCATAGGTTACAGAACTTTGGTGTTCCATGCCCAGATAGGGAACCTCTACCAATTTAAATCCGTCTTCATAAAAAGGATAGGGACCAAACCAATACTCAAAAGCTTTCATCATTTTTGGCGCATCTTTAAAATGTTTTTTGGCTTTTTTAAGATGGTCTCTCAAGACAAAATAATCCATGTCTAAGGCTCCTTTTTCACCCTCAAACACTTCCGAGAAATGGGCGTAATCGCCAATATTTACATTCACACCATAATTATTGATGGGGTTTTTTACCGTCCAATGAAAGGTTTTCGTTGCGCCATGATCCACAATTTCTTTTAGTTTTCCGTTCGAAATGTCCATTAAATTGCTAGGAACTGTGACGCTAATGTCCATGTTTTCAACCTCATCATACATGTGGTCTTTACAGGGCCACCAAACACTAGCCCCCAAACCTTGGCAAGAAGTAGCCACAAAATGATTGCCGTTGCGATCTTTTTTCCATGAAAAACCACCATCCCAAGGAGCGTTAATAGCTTCTTTAGGGTTTCCCTGATAGTGTACAACAATACTTTCAGAATTACCGATTGCTTGCTTCTTTACCAGTTGCACAAAATGTGCATTTCCCCGATGAACAACCTCCAGTTCTTTGCCGTCTTGGGTGACCTTTGTAATGGTTAAAGGCGCCTGTAAATCGACTTGTAAGGTTTGGTATTCTGACAAGACCGTATAGGTAATGGTGTTTTTTCCAGCGATGAATTTCTCGTCTGGAACCACTTCTAATTCCAAATGATAGTAGGTTAAATCCCACCAAATACGTTCTGGTGTAATACTTCCACGTAAAGTATCCTGTTGTGTAAAAATCATTTTTTCACTCAATAGGCCTTGTGCTTGCAAGCAGCATACATTTAAAACTGCAAAAATTAAAGAAAGATAAAAACGGTATTTCATAGCGAAAGTTTTACAGATTCTTATTTTGATAACTCGGTAAAGTTTTTGTAAAAATGAGGAATGGTTTCGATGCCTTTTAAGTAATTCCAAATACCAAAATGCTCATCTGGAGAATGAATGGCATCCGAGTCCAATCCAAAGCCCATTAAAATGGTTTTGCTTTTGAGTTCTTGTTCAAACAGGGCAACAATTGGAATAGAACCACCACTTCGTTGTGGAATGGGCGTTTTTCCAAAAGTGGATTCATAGGCATTGCTTGCCGCTTTATAGGCAATGGTATCTATTGGAGTTACATAACCTTGTCCGCCATGGTGTGGGGTTACTTTTACGGAAACCGACTTTGGCGCGATGCTTTCAAAATGATTTTTAAACAATGTTGTAATGTCTCTCCAGTCTTGGTTGGGTACCAAACGCATCGATATTTTTGCATAGGCTTTGCTGGCAATTACGGTTTTTGCACCTTCTCCCATATAGCCTCCCCAAATTCCGTTGACGTCTAAGGTAGGGCGAATGGAATTTCGTTCGTTGGTCGAATATCCTTTCTCACCATACACATCGCCAATATCGATGGATTTTTTATAGCTTTCTACATCAAAGGGAGCTTTTGCCATTTCTGCCCGTTCCGCTGCTGATAAATCGGCAACCTTGTCATAAAATCCAGGAACAGTAATGTGGTTGTTTTCATCGTGAAGCGATGCGATCATTTTGGTTAAAATATTGATGGGGTTAGCTACGGCACCTCCATACAATCCAGAATGCAAATCTCTATTGGGGCCAGTTACTTCCACCTCTACATAGCTCAAACCACGCAATCCTGTGGTAATGGATGGAATGTGGTTGGCAATCATGCCAGTATCGGAAATTAAAATAACATCATTGGCTAATTTTTCTGTATTTCGAGGCACAAACCAAGACAGACTTTCTGAGCCTACTTCTTCTTCCCCTTCAATCATAAACTTCACATTACAGGGCAAGTTTCCGGTAGAAATCATGTATTCCATGGCTTTTACATGCATGTACATTTGCCCTTTGTCATCACAAGCGCCTCTTGCAAAAATGGCCCCTTCTGGATGGATCTCCGTTTTTTTGATTACCGGCTCAAAAGGCGGAGACGTCCACAATTCAATAGGATCTGCCGGTTGCACATCATAATGCCCATATACCAATACGGTTGGTAAGTTGGGA
Organism: uncultured Polaribacter sp.; assembly: GCA_943787375.1. Taxonomy (GTDB): domain Bacteria; phylum Bacteroidota; class Bacteroidia; order Flavobacteriales; family Flavobacteriaceae; genus Polaribacter. The sequence goes on along the minus strand of CALSME010000008.1, from coordinate 33,113 downwards.
TCGATGATTTTTTCTGCATAAATAATTGGATATCCAGGCGTTTCGCACAATTCTACATGGTCGCAACCTGCGTTCTCTAAACTTTTTTTAACAAAGTCTGCGGTGTTTAATACATCTTGATGGTACGCAGAATCGGCGCTCACAGAAGGAATTTTTAACAATTCGATGAGTTCGTCGATAAAACGATTTTTATGATTTTCTATATAGTTGGTAACCTCTTGCATGTCTAAAATTTTTATGAATCAAAAATAGAAAAATAATAATGAACTTCTTTGCAGTTTGCAAGTATTGTTTATATTTGCATCCCGAGAATATCGGGAGCAATTGCAGGCGTGGTGGAATTGGTAGACACGCTAGACTTAGGATCTAGTGCCGCGAGGTGTGAGAGTTCGAGTCTCTCCGCCTGTACAACACAAAACCTCAACATCTAAATTTTTAGATGCTTGAGGTTTTTTTGCATTCTAAAAGTATCCGATTTCAGCTGCGCTGCTTTTTTTTCCTTCTCTTCTACAAACTGCTTCGTCTTTTTGTTTCAAATACGCTTCTAAATTGAAGGATTTATGTCCATCTCTTGCCTATAATTATCACATTTAATATGCTGGGCTTTGTTTGGGCTAATAAAACCATTAGAAGAGATTATTTTTAGCGAATTATAAAAAAAACACTTCAATTACATGAGTGAAAACTTTTTTCGTGAATGTAAGCTCAATGCGAGTGGTAATTTGAAGTTAGTTTTCAGGCATTTATTGTTTGCAAGCAAATGTTCGAGATTTTAAAGTTGAATAAAAAGAGTAAAGATGAAACCAAATACATTTATTTCAAATCAAACGATTATTATGAAAAAAGTACTTTTATTATTAGTTTTTGTTAGCAGTATTGTGCGTGCACAAGTATCGCAGCAGCAAAATTCTTTTGCAGATTTTGTTCCAGGAGAAATCATTGTCAAGTTAAATGATAGTTTCGATGCAAGCGTAAGTTATGCACGAGACGGAAGCGCCGTTTCTTCAATGAATATTGGCGAATTCTTAGGAATTTCAGACAAAGTGAAATCCTCTTCGATGCTTTTTCATCAAAAATCGATTGAATCGAGCGTTCTAAACAAACAAAAGATGTTAACGGTGTATGCTGCCAAAGCGGCTGCAAACGCTAATAATGGATATAGCCCGCAAGAGCCCGTAACCATGAAAAACGTTTTTGTTTTAAAAACCGAAAACACCAATGAAAACATTCTTTCATTGATTGATCAAATAAAAGAGAATCCGAATGTAGAATATGCAGAGCCAAACTATCTATTTAGCTTAGATAATTTTGAGGTTGGTGAAACGATTACCGCAGCGGAAGCAAGTAAATTGCCCGCTTCTACAGTAATAGATGTAGATGATCCTTTGTATTCGGTACAATCGAACATTACGAGTACAAATTTAGATGATGTATGGGATCAGTACTCTACAGGAGATGGAACCCAAGTAGTCGCTATTTTAGATACCGGTGTAGACTATAACCATCCAGATTTAGCCGCAAATACCTGGATTAATCTTGCAGAACAAAATGGTGTAGCTGGTTTTGATGATGACGGAAATGGATACATAGATGACATACAGGGATGGGATTTTATCAATGTAGACAATGCACCCTTAGATGATAACATTCACGGAACACACGTTGCAGGAATTGTGGGTGCTGTTGGAAACAATGGAATTGGGATTGCAGGTGCAGCCTGGAATGTAAAATTAATGCCCATTAAAGTATTGCAAAGCACCGGTTCTGGAAATGCAGCTACTGTAGCTGCAGGGATTGAGTATGCAGCAAACAATGGTGCAACCATTATTAATATGAGTTTGGGGTCTAGTGCCGATTCATCGGTAATGAGGGCTGCCTTAGAAAATGCTTACGCAACGGCTGTTTTGGTTGGGTCAGCAGGAAATTCTAAAAAATGTATTGGTCCTGGATTGTGTCCAGATCAGACTTTATCCTTACCTTCTTACCCCGGGGCGTATTCTTTTGTGTTAGGGGTACAGGATGCGGCGAGTTATTCAAATTACGATCAAGACGGTCCTGTTGCAACAAGCTATACCAACTTATTAAACTACGAAACCTATGCTCCAGGTTCAGGAATTATGAGTACAGCTCCCAATGGAGGCTATGTAACTCTTACCGGAACCTCTATGGCTGGCCCATTAGTAGCGGGAGGTTTGGCATTGTATTTAAAAGAAAAACCCGATGTGAGTACAGAATTACTATTTGGAGACTTCATAAATACTTCTGCGACTTATGTCGATTTTTTAGCCGCCATTGAAGTGGTTGCAACGCCAGAACTGGCAGTACTGTCTGTCATTGAAAGAGACACGATTAATGGTCAAAACGGAAATGGTATTATCCAGGCTGGAGAAACCGTTGAATTATTACCTTTAATACGAAATTATTGGGGGCCTACGGATGATGTTCGTGTGGGCATTGCTTTTGCTGAATACGAAGATCAAACCAAGGCCACCATTATTGAAGATGAAATTCAAATTGGATCTATTTCTGCCTATGCTACCTTGCAAGACTTGAATGAATCTCTAAAAATTACGATTGCAGATAACGTTGCGAACAACGTGCAAATCAAGTTTGTGGTTACCACTTGGTCTGGTCCTAACAAAGACTATCTATCGGATGAACTAGAGGTAGTCATCAATGTAAAAAATTCAATATTATTGAGTGGCTTGATTTCGAGTGATATGACTTTGAGTCCAGATAAAGAATATTTAGTGGCTAGTAACGTAGTCGTTTCTGGTGACGCTGTTATAACAATTCTCCCAGGAACCATTTTAAAGTTTTCAGATAACATTATTATGTCTTTTGTAGAGAATTCAAAATTAGTTTGTGAAGGAACAAAGGAAAATAGAATTAAAATTGTTGCAGAGAATTATAGTTATAAAGGGTTTAAACTTAATTCAGTAACAAATACTGTAGCATGGCATACGATAAAGTTTACAGAATTTTCAGGTATTTCTTTATACTATCCAGATTCGTTTTTAAAAGATTCAAAAAGCTATTTAGTTGAGGATTGTTTAATAACTGACGCAAGCAGTTATATATCATCAATTTTTACTTCTTCCGATAATTACAGTATTATAAGAAGAGTAAATGTTACAAACGTTGGTTTTAGAGCAGAAGCTATGAGACATGATTATTTTCAATCTCATACAACTCAAGGGACTTCAGACACTAATTTTATAAACACCATGGGAGATTTTTATTCAGATTTACCAAAAGAGGTGGTTGGTAGTTCACAATATTATCAAAGGATATATGATATTAACTATATAGATAATTCCAATGAAAGTATGAGTAACGAATACATTCATCTAAAAATCGTCAATACAACTAATCCAAGACCATTTAAAAGATGGAATGCATTTGGAAATTTAGTGGATGGTACAGATTTATCTTTAATTGCGACTTATGGGACTAACCAAGACATATTAAAACCTCAAGTATATCTTGGGTCAGCTTTAGAATCAATTATAGATAGTAGAACTTGGCATTTTCTTAATGGGGGAGGTTACGATGCTGCACATCCTAGTGGAGCAATTTTCGATTGGAGTGAAGCAGTTACGGTCCCATATGAAACAGCTCATGGTATTGTTTGGAAAATTTTAGTGAATGACAAAGATGCCCAAGATGAATATGCAGTCATGGACCCTGTTGGGGTGGGTAACCATGTGTTTAAAGTTTATTTTAACAGGGCAATGGATACTACAGTAGATCCACAAATTTCTTATGGAGTTATACAACCATACAATCAAAAAATAATTACAGAGTCAGGAACTTGGTCTGCAGATGGGAAAATTTATACCGTAACACACGCAGTAGCTGTTGGTGCTGCCGATGGAATTAATAGAATTCGTGTACAAGATGCCCGAGATTTAGATCTTTTTGAAATTCCAGTAGAAAAATCGCGCTTCAATATGTTGTTGCAATCTGCAGGTTCTTTGTCAACGGGTTTTGTGGCAACGCCTGGTTTGGGGAATATTGCCTTAGAATGGGCTGCACCCGATGCAAGTAATTTAAATGATGTATTGGGGTACAACATGTACCGTTACATTACCAATGCCGATGGTACTTTTTCAGACCCGGTGAGGTTAAACCAAACGGTAATTATAGAAGATTCAGATGCTGCCACAACAGGCGTGTATTTTACCGATTACGAAGTGGTAGAAGAGCAATCGTACTTCTACAAGTATAAGATTGTACGAACCAATTTTGATGAAACCGATTATTCGACCACGGTTTCCGCAACGCCATTAACGTCTATATTAGGAGATGGAAACGGAGATTTTACGGTAAATGTATTGGATTTGGTTCAAGACGTAGACTACATTTTAGGCAACAATCCAAATCCCTTTATTTTTGCAGCAGCAGATGTTAATAATGATGAAGCCATTAATGTCTTAGACATTGTGGGTACGGTGGATATTATCTTAAATGCAGGTGGAAGAAATAGCGGTACTCCCTCAGGTGGCATCAATTACTATTCAAACATTCCGGTTGGAGATGCCGTATTTAGTTGGGAAGGAAACGATTTATATGTAAGCTCTAACGAGGATATTGGCGGAATTCAATTGGCTTTTAACGAAGGTTTCGAATATGTACTGTCTTCAGAATTGCCAAGAATAGAACACCTAAACTATGCACAAGACGCATCAGAAATCGTGATGCTTTATAGCTTTAACAATACGACCATTGCAAATACCAAAACAAAAATCCTCACACGCTTAGACGCAACACAAGATTTTAATATTGAGCAAGCTGTGGTAGGAACCACTTTTGGAGCCAAGTTAAACGCAACTTTAGACCGAGGCGCTTTGGATGCTATTGATGCACCCTTTCAGAGCAATCAATTAGAGATATTAAACCTTTATCCAAACCCTTCTAAAGGCTTGGTAAACGTACAGTATTACTTGCCAGAACAAATGGATCAAGTAATCGCTTCAGTCTATGACCTACAAGGGAGGAAAGTATTTGTACAGCAGTTAACAGCAACCGTTGGAAATACAGAAAGCACCCTACAACTGAACAAATTAAGCGGCGGAAGTTACATTGTATTAATGAGTGCAAGCAAAGATGGCGGCGTAAAATACCTTTCCCACAAAACATTAATTTTAGAATAGAAAAATGAAAAAAGCCATTCTATTATTTTTAACCCTATTGGGGCATGTTTCCTTTGCGCAAAACACGGTCAATATCGCCTCCGAATCGGTGGCGGTAGACACTGGCTTTTCTTTGGCCATCGACTTTGAAAATGCCGATGCCATCGCCGCATTTCAGTTTGATATTACCTATACAGGAAATGCAATCGATTTGGGGTCGGGGCACAGTTTGACTGCGCGTGCTAGTACTCACGTTATAAGTGCGAGTAATATAGACGACAATACCATTAGAGTACTTGCCTATTCCACAAACAATGCAACCATTGCACCGGGAACAGGAACGGTACTAAATTTGAACCTTGTAAGTGAAAACGAACCCGGAACCTATGCAATGCAAATTTCAGACATTGTGTTGTCCGATGCAAACGGAGCTGCTTTAACAAGTTCGGGTACCAATGGACAGGTTGTTGTTGTAGGACCCAAGTATACTTTAGCCACCACAAGCATTGCTTTTGGAAATGTTCCCATGCAAAGTAGCACCAGCCAGAATATTACCATTTCAAATTCGGGGAATGCACCGATGGACGTTACTGCATATAGCTTGGCAGCACCTTTCTCTATAAGTACTCCCTTTCCAGTTACAATTGCTGCGGGAGCAAGTGCTTCTTTTGTGGTGGATGTCGATACCTCTGTAAAACAAAATGTGACCAAATCAGCTGTTTTTACTACCACAGACACCTCACCTCTGAGAGCAGTACAATCTACTGTGATTTCAGCGAACGTATATGCTGTCAATGAAATTCATATTGGAGCAGGAGCTGGAAACATCAATACAGCCGTAACCATTCCGGTAAGCATCAATAATATGGAAACCTTCAATGGTTTTCAGTTAGACATTGCCTTGCCTACAGATATTAGTTATGTGGCCAATTCAATTGCATTGTCTGGAAGAGAAACAGACCATGCAATAGCCGCATCGATGGTAGATAGCAATACGCTTCGTGTAATTGCTTATTCTAGCACAAACGCAAACTTCACCGCTGCTTCTGGAGACGTGTTTTCATTTGATTTGATACCAAATGTAAGCTCTGGTACCTATTCACTAGCAACTTCTGGAGAGATCATCTCCAATTCAGCTTTGGGGAACGTAGAATCAGATTCCTTTCCTGGGAGCATTACCATCAATGCCCCCAATTTATACATTAGCAGTGCAGATGCTACTTTAAACCTAGGTAGAATTCCAATGACAGCCGCTGTAACCCGAGAAATTACCTTAAGAAATTCAGGAAATGCAGATTTAGTAATCGATGAGGTAGTGTACAATTCAAACACGCTTAGCAGTAATATTTCAACGCCATTAACACTTACCTCTAGCGAATCTTCGGACAAAACAGTCACTTTTAGTCCTACAACAGCAGGCGCTTTTTCGAGTTCATTATCCATCCGTCATAACGGTGCCGCAGAACAAAATGTAGTGCAAGTAACGGCCGATGTATTTTCACCCAATTACTTATACATTGAAGAAAACACAGTATTTAGAGAGGAAGCTCATGTAGTTCGATTGGGATTGTCAAATAACGAAGCTATTAGAGCCGTTCAATTTGACATTAACATTCCCGATGGATTTGTTCTCGATCGAGACAATGTTACCCCTTTAGCGGCTCTATCGGGCTTTAGTATGTCCAGTTCAGACTTAGGAAATGGAAACTATCGTTTTGTAATTTATACCTTGAGCAGCAATGTAATAGCCGCAGGAACCAATCCATTATTAGACTTGCCGATTTCGGTAAGCAGTACCATTGCTTATGGAGACTATAATTTTGATTTCTCAGGAGTGGTCTTGTCAAATACCTCCAATCAAAATACGGCAACAGAGGCTTTAACAGAAGGAGATATTCACGTTGTGGAAGGTCTTGTTCTGGATAGTAGTATACCTGCAGCAGTTGCAAATAGTGTTGCCTTAGATGCTGGTATTACGCTAAATTTTAACGTGGCTGCAAGCAGCGCTAGCGTTAGCGCAAACAACATTCGCATTAGCGGAAAAAACACCGGAATTATTGCTGGAACATTTTCAGGTGGCGGTACGGCAACAGTTGTATTTACGCCAACCAACGATTTTAAACATGGTGAAGAAATTACCGTTACATTAACTTCAGGACTGCAACACAATGCCTCAAATACCGATTTAAGAAATCCGCAAAGTTTTCGTTTTACGACCACGAGTAGTTTGCCTTATTTTTCACCAACATTTACAGCCACAGAAATTACTGCAACTGCCAATGGAGCAATCAGTGTTTTTGCTGCCGATTTAGACAATGATGGCGATATGGACCTTGTCTCTGCATCTCAAGATGACAATACGATTGCTTGGTACGAGAATAACGGAGCCGAAACTCCAATATTTACACGAAGTACGATTGCAACCAATGCAATGGGTGCCTGGTCTGTTTCTGCTGCCGATATGGACAATGATGGAGACATGGATCTTGTTTCTGCTTCCAAAACAGATGATACCATTGCATGGTATGAAAACGATGGTGCCGCAAACCCTTCTTGGGTAGCTGCAGATATCGATACCAATGCTATTGGTGCAAGATCAGTTTATATTGCAGATTTAGACAATGATGGAGACATGGACATTGTATCTGCTTCTTACAACGACAATAGCATTGCATGGTATGAAAACGATGGTGCTGCAAACCCAACATGGTCTGCAGTAAACATAGGTACAACGGCTTCTGGAGCAACCAGTGTTTTTGCTGCCGATTTAGACAGTGATGGCGATGTAGATATTCTTGCTTCCTCTGCAAATGACAATACCATTGCTTGGTATGAGAATGATGGAGGCGTAAATCCAACTTGGACAGCATCTGTGATTGCTACAAGTGCTGATATACCCATCCATATTTTTGCAAGCGATCTGGACAATGATGGCGATCTAGACATTGTTTCCGCCTCTAAAAACGACAACACCATTGCTTGGTATGAAAATGATGGTGCAGTAAATCCTTCTTGGACGGCCGCAGACATTGCCACGAGTGCAGCAAATGCACGCGCTGTTTATGTAGCAGATATGGACAATGATGGCGACATGGACATTCTTTCTGCCTCTCAGGACGATGATACGATTGCTTGGTATGAAAATGATGGCGCAGCAAATCCATCTTGGACAGCTGCAGATATTGTAACCAATATCGATGGTGCAAATTTTGTTTTTGCTGCCGATTTAGATAAGGATGGTGATATGGATATCGTCTCAACAGGAATCAATGATGATTCCGTTACTTGGTTTAAGAACAGTTCTGTAACCACTTGGGATGGAAGTGCAAGCAATGCTTGGGCCACCGTAGCTAATTGGTCCAATGGAATTCCAACGCCCAATACAGATATTAGCATTCCTGCCGGATTAACCAACTACCCAACAGTAACCACAGCAGTTGCAGTGAAATCGGTAAATCTAGCCTCAGGAACCTCCTTAATCGCACAAAATACTTTTGCAGGAAACATTACCTACACTCGAAATTTAGCCACCGATAATTGGTACCTCGTAGCAAGCCCAGTAGCAGGTGAAACCCTCGAAGATTTCATTGCAAATAACAACTTCGTAAATGGGACACCACCCAATATTGGATTGGCACCCTATGTAAATGACGGAACCGCTTGGGAGTATCAAACCGCAGCCACCACAGGAAGCATTGCATCCGGAGCTGGATATTCCGTAAAACTAGCTTCCGCAGGAAATCTAACCTTTACAGGAACACTCCCTGATACCGATGTAGACATCGCTATATCATCAAATACGAATGGTTTTAACTTAATAGGAAATCCATATCCCTCTTACATTGCAGGAAATACCAGTGCCGATGGAACGCATAATTTAATTTCGGTGAATACTGCGAGTTTAACTGAGGCAACCATTTGGCTTTGGAACCAAGCAACAAGTTCTTATGACACTTTTAACCTTGCATCATCTTCCTTGTTTATTTCACCAGCACAAGGGTTTTTTGTAAGCTCCAACGGATCCAATACTTTTAGTTTTACCGAAGCCATGCAATCGCATCAATCCGATAGTTTTCAAAGAACGACTAATAATAGGCCCGAAATCAATTTAATGCTTTCCAATGGTGCTAACACCACCGATACAGAAATTTTCTATATCGAAGGCACCACTACAGGATGGGACAATGGCTATGACAGTAGTATGTTTGGAGGAACTACCAATAGTTTTGCCATCTACACCCATTTGGTAAGTGATAGTGAAGGACAAAATTTAGGCATTCAATCATTGCCAGATACCGATTTAGAAAGTATGATTGTTCCCGTAGGAATCAATGCAGTTTCAGGAACTGAAATCACAATTTCTGTAGCAACCCAGAACCTGCCAGACGGCATTGACGTTTATTTGGAAGACAAAGAAGACGGTTCTTTTGCATTATTAGAAAGTGCTGCAAATTATACCACCACACTTTCAGAAGCACTTAACGGAATTGGGCGTTATTATTTGCATACAAGTGCTCAAGTTTTAAGCACTGATGATTTGATGGCTGCAAACATAAGTCTTTATATGACCAATAATCATACACTAAGAGTTGATGGTGTACAAAGTGAAGTAGCACAAATAAAAGTATATAGCATGCTAGGAAAACAAGTACAGGTAACCTCTTTTCAAGGAAATGGAATGAATGAAATCTTGTTATCAAAAGTAGCGAAAGGCGTGTATCTAATTCAAATAGAAACCGCAGCAGGAATGCTACATAAAAAAGTAATTATCCAACACTAGAGAGTAAACACAGATTATGAAAAATATCCCTAAAAAGAAAGAACTCGAAGTTTCTTGTAAAAAATCAATCAAAAAAAACACATGTTTTATAAAAAAGGGCGTTTTTACTTTTTTATGTTGCATCCTTTTTTTACAAAATAATGTTGCTCAAACCACTCCTTCAGGGTTTGAAACTATTTTTTATGAAGGTTTTGATTATAATACTGGTGAAACATTACAGAATCAAAATGGTGGAACAGGATTTACCGCAAATTGGGCCGGTTTCTATCAAACAAGGTATTTAGCCGTTAAAAGTAGTAGCGGATGGACATATCCAAACTTGACAACAATAGGGCAAAGGGCAGGTTATGGAAGTACTTGTTATGGAGGTGGTTGTAATGATATCTCTTCTTCTGGGAGAACAATTCCATCACAAACAGAAGGAGTTGTTTATATGCAGTTTTTAGCAAATTTTGGCTCGCAAGATGGAGGTGGAACCCCTGGTTTTAGAGTTTCTGGTGATGCTGGTTTAGTTGCAATCATAGGAGGTATTGGACAAGGAAGTAAATGGGGATTGTATAATGCTGCTACAGCAGGTACAGCAATAACAGGATTTTCTTTGTCTACGCTTAGATATTTAATTGTTCGCTTTGATTATGATAACGATACGATGAAATTATGGGTGGACCCGAATCTATCTACTTTTGATTATGCAAATCCTTCAACACCTTCTACAGAAATTTTAAACGCTTCATTAGCACAAATTAATAAAATTGAATTATATTTTAGAAATAGTGGAAGTCTTGGTATCGATGAAATTCATGCTTTCAAATCTTCGAACTCAAATTCAGCATGGTCAGGAAGTACCAATTCAGATTGGTCTACTGCGAGTAATTGGTCCAATGGAATTCCAACGCCCAATACAGATATTAGCATTCCTGCCGGATTAACCAACTACCCAACAGTAACCACAGCAGTTGCAGTGAAATCGGTAAATCTAGCCTCAGGAACCTCCTTAATCGCACAAAATACTTTTGCAGGAAACATTACCTACACTCGAAATTTAGCCACCGATAATTGGTACCTCGTAGCAAGCCCAGTAGCAGGTGAAACCCTCGAAGATTTCATTGCAAATAACAACTTCGTAAATGGGACACCACCCAATATTGGATTGGCACCCTATGTAAATGACGGAACCGCTTGGGAGTATCAAACCGCAGCCACCACAGGAAGCATTGCATCCGGAGCTGGATATTCCGTAAAACTAGCTTCCGCAGGAAATCTAACCTTTACAGGAACACTCCCTGATACCGATGTAGACATCGCTATATCATCAAATACGAATGGTTTTAACTTAATAGGAAATCCATATCCCTCTTACATTGCAGGAAATACCAGTGCCGATGGAACGCATAATTTAATTTCGGTGAATACTGCGAGTTTAACTGAGGCAACCATTTGGCTTTGGAACCAAGCAACAAGTTCTTATGACACTTTTAACCTTGCATCATCTTCCTTGTTTATTTCACCAGCACAAGGGTTTTTTGTAAGCTCCAACGGATCCAATACTTTTAGTTTTACCGAAGCCATGCAATCGCATCAATCCGATAGTTTTCAAAGAACGACTAATAATAGGCCCGAAATCAATTTAATGCTTTCCAATGGTGCTAACACCACCGATACAGAAATTTTCTATATCGAAGGCACCACTACAGGATGGGACAATGGCTATGACAGTAGTATGTTTGGAGGAACTACCAATAGTTTTGCCATCTACACCCATTTGGTAAGTGATAGTGAAGGACAAAATTTAGGCATTCAATCATTGCCAGATACCGATTTAGAAAGTATGATTGTTCCCGTAGGAATCAATGCAGTTTCAGGAACTGAAATCACAATTTCTGTAGCAACCCAGAACCTGCCAGACGGCATTGACGTTTATTTGGAAGACAAAGAAGACGGTTCTTTTACATTATTAGAAAGTGCTGCAAATTATACCACCACACTTTCAGAAGCACTTAACGGAATTGGGCGTTATTATTTGCATACAAGTGCTCAAGTTTTAAGCACTGATGATTTGATGGCTGCAAACATAAGTCTTTATATGACCAATAATCATACGCTAAGAGTTGATGGTGTACAAAGTGAAGTAGCACAAATAAAAGTATATAGCATGCTAGGAAAACAAGTGCAGGTAACCTCTTTTCAAGGAAATGGAATGAATGAAATCTTGTTATCAAAAGTAGCGAAAGGCGTGTATCTAATTCAATTAGAAACCGCAGCAGGAATACTACATAAAAAAGTAATTATCGAATAATTAAAGCTCCAGAAGATCATGAAAAATACCCCTAAAAATACCCCTAAAAATAGTCCAGAAAATATTTCACGAAAAGAGGCCCTAAAAAAGATGAGTTCCTTTGGGAAATTTGCAGCCCTTACTGCGATTGGAACTTACACCTTACTAAGTCCTCAAAAAGCACAAGCATCGAGCCCAGAACCTCCAGGGAGTGGTGATTTTTAGAGCATGTAAAAGCCAATACTTTTTTAATAAAAGAAGTGCGAAGACTTAATTTTCAATACCCATTAAAAAAATGAATTTAAAACGGACATTGAACGCTTTTTTGATGACACTTTTTTTTGTTGTTTCAGTTGCAGCAAATACGTTTACTGGTGCGATAATACCCCCATTGGAAACCACTTCAAATTATGTGTATGTGGAAGAAATTACGGTGATTAGAAATGAAAACCATTTGCTTCGCATTGGGCTCTCAAATACAGAGGAAATTCGAGCTGTTCAGTTTGATATTCATGTGCCTGAGGGTTTTGTTTTTGATTTTGAGAATTTCACACCCTTGAGTATTTTGGATGATTTTTCAGTATCAAGTTCCGATTCAGGAAATGGAAACTATCGATTTTTGATTTACACAATAAGCAATCAGATTCTTCCAATTGATGCCAATGGACTCTTGGAGGTACCAATTTTTGTAAGCAATACAATTCCTTTAGGAGCCTATACTTTTGCGCTTTCTAACATTGTCTTGTCAGATGCGGCCAATCAAGATACTGCAACAACTCCCTTAACTGTTGGGATTGTTCAAGTTGAAGGGAATTCTGCTCCCGTAGCTGTTGATGATACACTTAGCTTAGGACCAGGGGAAACTACTGTGATTATTTTGTCTGCTTCAGATGCAAATGAGGACGTTTTAACCTACACCATTGTAGACCTTCCCAGTTATGGAACGGTAACTTTAGAGGGCAACGAGGCCACTTATATTGCAAATGACAGCTATACAGGATCCGATAGTTTTACTTTTACTGCTTCTGACGGAACGCATACGAGTGCGGTTGCTACGATTGCAATTTCAGTTACATTAAATGTTGCAGTTTTTCATCTTCAAAATTTAAAATCGTACCCAAATCCTTTTGATCACAGTTATAACATAGATAATTTTTCTCCCTTAAAATTTGAAATCTATGACATTACTGGACGGATTCTGATACGCCAGCATTTAGAGGCTGGACATCATGAAATTGATACGTCAAAATTAATTTCAGGAATCTATCTCTTTAAATTCAGTCAAATGAAAATTGCTGCAACAAAAATAGTGGTGAAGCGATAAGTAGCTTCAGGAATCCCTGATGAATCATTCTTTGGATGTACCATATCCTTTTATGAGGGTCTCTACTTTTACACCCTCTCGAATTGCTTTTTCGAACAATAATTGTACCGCAGGCATAGACTCCAAATCAATCAATGCTGGTTTGTAGTATGAAATTAAGATGTTGAGTATTTTAGTGTGACTGGCAATGAGTCGTTTTATTTGTGCTTCATTCATAGCGTAAATGAGTTATTTTTTTTCATTAATGAGAATTCGAACAACACTACAAAGGATAATTTTTATAGAGTGCTAAAAACGCTGTTCATCTACAGTCAATATTCATTCGATGTTAAGGTTACCTGTTTTTTTAGATTTCGGATTTTTTTTTCGGTATCTAGTGAATGAATATTGATCTGTAATGAACTTTTATGTGCTTGTTTTTTCGCTAAGTTTTCCTGTAAAAGTGCTGTTTGTTTATTTCTAAAAAACGTTTACCTTAGTGTAAAACAACCAATAACAAATATAGATATTTTTTTATCTATAAAGTAAATTAATGGATAAAAAATACCCCACAATAAAAGAAAGAATACTATTGATTGCTAAAAATCAAGGACTTAGCTATGAATCTTTTTTAGCTAAAGTTGATTTAAAGTATGCGAATTTTAAAGGAAAACAAAAATTAGGAGGCATAAATTCGAAATCAATAGAGAAAATTGTATCTGAATTTCCTGATATAAATTTACATTGGTTAATTACTGGAGAGTACAAAACGACTGCATCAATTCAGAATATCGTGATGGAGTCGCCTCTTGAATACGAAAATAGTTATAAAGACAAGTATCTTTTAATGCTTGAAGAGAATAGAGCGTTGCGAATCGAAAATAAAATGTTACTTGAAAGTAACGACGCATAAATTTCGATTTGTTTCTTTAATCCTTATGTTGACTAAAAGTAAGCAACAAAACTTTCGCTTGTAAATATTTGGGCTAAAATTGGGCTGTTTTTTTTTTTTTTAATAATTATCTTTATTTGAAAATTGAGAATTCATGAAAAGATGCCCAAAGTGCAAGTCAAATTCAAAAAAAAGAATGAAAAGAAAAGGTTTTTCTAGCCTAATTCCGGGTGCAAGAGCCTATAGTTGCGATCAATGCAATAATCGCTATGTTTGGTTGTCTTTCTTTAATTTTTCAATTTAAAGAATAAAATTGAGGCCTATTTTTATTAAAAAAAAAGCATAAATTAATTGCTAAATACAACTTATTTACTAAATTTACAGAATTCTTCTGCAGTTTTTCATTACAGGCACAATCGGGGGATTTTGATTTGAAACGAAAACGAAGTCACTGCAGGAGATCTTTTACAAAAGCTCTCATAATTGCATCCCAATTTTAACGACCAATAGGGGTAGCAATACACATTGCATCCAATCGAGTTTGTATTGGCAACTCCATATCGAATTTCTACATGCAGGCAAACAATTAACGCCGTCAGAAAGCTGAAGAATCTTCATAAATTTCATACCTTGTTTTCAAAATAAATTTAATTTTTATGAAAGCAATTATTTGCAATCAGTTTGGGCAACCCAATACGCTTCAATATGAAGAAGTAGCTCCACCAAATCCAAAAGAGGATGAAATTTTAATTAGCGTAAAAGCATGCAGCGTTAATTTTCCAGATACCTTAATTATCCAAGGAAAATATCAATTTCGACCCCCGTTTCCTTTTTCACCTGGAAGCGATGTTGCAGGGATTGTATTGGAAGTTGGCCAGCAGGGGTCTCCATTTAAAGTAGGAGATGCTGTTGTTGGTTTCGTTCCATTTGGTGGGTTTGCCGAGCAGGCGCTCATAAAAGCCTCCGACTGTTTCCCGAAACCAAAAGGAATGACCATGGTAAATGCTGCAGCATTTTTGTTGGCGTACGGAACTTCTTACCATGCGCTTAAAGACAGGGCAAATTTATTAAAAGATGAAACTGTATTAGTTTTAGGAGCCGCTGGTGGCGTGGGCTTAACAGCTGTTGAATTGGCAAAGTTATTGGGTGCAAAAGTGATTGCTGCTGCATCGACCCACGAGAAATTAGCATTGTGTCAGCAATTTGGTGCCGACGAAGTGATAAACTACACTAATGAGAATTTAAAAGATCGGATAAAGGAATTGACCCATGAAAAGGGGGTAGATGTTATATTTGATCCCATAGGGGGTTCTTTTTCTGAAGCTGCTTTGAGAGCAATTGCATGGAAGGGAAGGCATTTGGTAGTTGGTTTTGCCAATGGAGAAATTCCGAAAATCCCCGTGAATCTAACTTTGCTAAAAGGAGCTAGTATTGTGGGTGTTTTTTGGGGAGCATTTGCACAAAAAGAACCTCTAAAGAGTTTGACAAATATACAGCAACTCCTTACTTGGTTTTCAAAAGGAAAAATAAACCCCCATATCGATAAAACCTATTCTTTAAAGGATGCTCCAAAGGCCTTGGAGGACATGATGCAAAGAAAAGTAAAGGGGAAGATCGTTATAGATATGGAGCTTTAAGACTTTGGGCTGATTGGAATTTCTTCAAAATCAGCTGTTTTTTCTGCATTTAAAAATAAATGATTTGCTTGTTTTGGAAGGGCTGTTAATTTACGTTTGGTTAAATCCATCCAAGCACCATACACTTTGATGACCGCGGCCAATTCTCCAGCTTCATTAAAAACTTCGTGTCTTAATTTCCAACGTTCATTTTCGGAGGATACTCCAGCCAATAAAATGTTTACTGTGATGTTTTCTCCTAAATGAATTTCTTTTCTAAAAGAAGTTTCCTCTGTAAATAAAATTGGACCCACATTGTGTTTTGTAAACTCTTGGATTGAAAAATTCTGTTCCGAAAAATAACGAATTCTTACCTCTGCAGCATACTCATTGTAAGCGGTATGGCGCATATGTCTGTTGGGGTCAAAGTCAGACCATTTTGTTGCAAACGTTACTTTAAAACTCATTTTTTATTTTTTATCGAATGATACGATTTGTTCACGTTAAATGTATCTTTAATTAAATGATATTCCAAACATTTTAATGCTATTCTCTTTTTCGAATAGACAGCATTGTCGTCTTTTTGATTTGTGCTTTCCTTACTTTTTTTAATTGCATGATACTTGTCATAATTTAGAATTAAAAAACAATTGACCTTTGTATTATAATACTGTCAATTATTGAATTATGAAGCATGTACAACTTATTTTAGCTTTTTTATTACTTTTAATAGCAAAAGGATTTGCGCAAACAAAATTTGATGTAGAGATACGTCCTCGATCCGAATATCGGCACGGTTTTAAAACGTTGTTTCCAGACGATACCAAAGCCGCTTTTTTTACCTCACAAAGGACACGATTAAATGTATCTCATGCAATCGAAAAATTAAACCTATATATAAGTATACAAGATGTAAGGGTTTGGGGAGATGTACCCCAATTAAATGTAGCCGATAATAATGGTTTAGGGCTACATCAGGTATGGGGCGAATTACTGTTTGCTGCTTGGTCGTTAAAATTAGGGCGCCAAGAAATCGTTTATGATGACAGTAGAATTTTTGGGAACGTAGGTTGGGTTCAACAAGCTCGTAGTCATGATTTAGCTTTAGTAAGTTATAAAGAAGGGGCTTTTAAAATGGATATTGGTTTGGCTTTCAATCAATCCAAAGAAAATCTAACGGGAACAAATTTAACCACTCAAAAAACATACAAAGCAATGCAATATGTATGGCTACATAAAGATTGGAGTGCTTTTTCTGGTAGCTTTTTATTCTTAAACAATGGATTACAAGCGCTCAACGATCTAAAATACAGTCAAACTACTGGCATGCACTTAAAAATAAAAAAGAGTCCTATAAATATTACCTCAAATTTATATTACCAATTTGGAAACGATGTTGAAAATAAGAATATAAATGCCTATTTATTAGGTTTGGAAGCGAACTATAAAGCATCAGATAAAACGATATTTGGTTTGGGTATCGAGTTACAAAGTGGAAATGATTATCATATAGCAGCAGATAAAAATAATGCATTCACTCCTTTTTATGGAACCAATCATAAATTTAATGGACTTATGGATTATTTCTACGTTGGAAATCATTATAATAACGTAGGCTTATTGGACCTATATGTGAAGGCTAATTTTAATTTAAATTCTAAAACAAATTTAACGGTGTTTGCTCATAATTTTTCTGCAGCAGCAAATATTAATGCTACCGTTTCGAAACAATTAGGGACAGAAATTGATTTGGTTTACGGATATAATTTCACAAAAGAGATCGGAATTAAAGCAGGATATTCACAAATGATAGCTTCTGATGGAATGCATGTTCTAAAAGAAAATAATGAGAACAATACAAACAATTGGGGATGGGTGATGGTTATCATTAAGCCAACCCTTTTTTCATTAAAGAAATAAAATAACTTGAGATATCCTCATGATAAATGTCATGTTTTTTCTTTTCAAATAGCCCGAAATTTGTTAGAATAAAAAGTACTTTATGCCTATAAAAAGCTATTTAGCACATCCACATCAAGGACGAAAAGAAGAATTAGTTACTGCCATTTCAGAGATACAAGGATGTGATGTGGTCTCTGCAAAAAATGAAGAGATTCTTGTTGTGGTAACAGAAACAGAAAATAAAGAAGAAGAAGAAGTTTTAAAAATAAAATTTGATGCCATAGAGAGTCTAAAGTTATTAGCAATGGTTTCTGGATTTAATACACCAAAAGAGCACTAACATGTATACTTCAACAACAAACAGACGGAGTTTTATAAAGAAAATGGCAATGTTATCTGCAATGACAGCAGCTGCAACTATGTTTCCAGGAATTCTCTTTGCCGAAGAACAAGAACGAGGGTTGCCAAAAGGAAGTTTATTAAATTGGAAAAAAGCACCTTGCAGATTTTGTGGTGTTGGTTGTGGGGTGTTAATCGGAATTGAAAAAGGGAAAGCTGTAGCAGTAAAAGGAGATCCAAAATCGACAGTAAATAAAGGTTTGTGTTGTGTAAAAGGGTATCATTCTGTAATTGCTATGTATGGAAAAGACCGTTTGACAAAACCCTTAGTAAAGAAAAATGGAAAATACGTAGAAACCTCTATGAAAGAAGCATTGGATTTAATTGCTTCAAAAATGAAAGAAACCATAAAGGATTTCGGAAAAGATTCAGTATCAATTTATGGTTCTGGACAATGGACGATTCCCGATGGTTATGTAGCCTCTAAATTATTTAAAGGCTGTATTGGCACAAATAATGTTGAAGCCAATGCTCGTTTATGTATGGCGTCAGCAGTAACAGGGTTCTTAACTTCTTTTGGACTCGATGAACCTATGGGATGTTACGAAGATATAGATCATGCCAATGTCTATGTTTTATGGGGGAATAATATGGCAGAAATGCATCCCGTTTTATTTTCTAGAATGTTAGATCAACGTTTAAAAAGAGCTGCTAAAATTATTGATTTTACAACGCGTACTACCCGAACAAGTATGGCGGCAGACAAATCAATACTTTTTCTTCCTCAAACAGATTTAGCCGTTGGAAATGCGATATGCTATGAAATTATAAAAAATGGTTGGGTTCATACCTCTTTTGTTGAAAAACACTGTAATTTTAGTAAAGGATTGACCAATATGGGGTATGGGTTAGAAGATAATTTTAAATTTAAAGACAGACCAGAAAAGATAGATTTTGAAACTTACAAAGAGTTTTTAAACGATTATACCCCAGAGAAAGTTGAGAAAATGTCTGGTGTATCCGCTAAAGACATTAAATATTTGGCTGCTTATTATGGCGATCCTAATAAAAAAGTAATGTCTTTTTGGTGCATGGGCCCAAACCAGCACAGTAGAGGTACTTGGATGAATAATATCATTTACAATATTCATTTATTAACAGGTAAAATTTCAACACCAGGGAATAGCCCGTTTTCATTAACAGGTCAGCCATCGGCTTGTGGTACCGTTAGAGAAGTAGGTACATTAACACATAAATTGCCACACGGAGTGGTCATGAATAAAAAACATCGGGAATTTGCTGCAAAAATTTGGGAGGTACCCGTAGAAAATATAGATCCAAAACCTACCTACCATACGGTAGAAATGTTTAGAGCATTAGATCGAGGCGATATCCGTTTTATGTGGATACAAGTAACCAATCCAATGGTTACCATGCCAAAATTGAAACGGTATCGAGATGGGGCAAATAAAGAAGGACGATTTATCGTTGTCTCTGACATCTATCCAACACCAACAACCGATATCGCTGATGTCATATTACCTTCAGCAATGTGGATAGAACGTGAAGGAATGTATGGGAACTCTGAACGTAGAACTCAGTATTTTGAGCAAATGGTTTCTCCTCCTGGAGAGGCTATGAGTGACACATGGCAATTAATAGAAGTTGCCAAAAGAATGGGGTTTGAAAAACAATTTTATTATAAGGAAGCAACGCATATTGAAGAAATTTATAAGGAATACCAGAGGCATCATGTAGGAAAAAAACACAACATGGCACCTTTAGAAGTCTTAAAAAAACAACCAGGAGCTATGTGGCCCTATGTAGATGGCAAATCTACAAAGTGGCGTTTCAACTCTAAATACGACCCAGCTTGTACAAATGGAAAAGATTTTCATTTCTATGGAAAGCCAGATGGGAAAGCAATTATTTGGCAACGCCCATACGAACCAGCTGCAGAATCGCCAGATAAAGAATATCCATATTGGCTTTGTACAGGACGTGTTCTTGAACACTGGCACACAGGTTCTATGACCCGAAGAATTCCAGTTTTGCACAAAGCAATGCCGCACTCCTATGTAGAATTAAATCCAGAAGATGCAAAAAGAATGCAAATACGCACAGGAGATAAAGTGAAGCTAACCACAAGGCGAGGTGAAATTATTTTACCTGTAGCTATAAATCAACGAGGAATACCCGCACCAATGCAAGTGTTCGTTCCTTTTTTTGATGAAAACCTGTTGATTAATGACATTACGTTAGATTCTTTCTGTCCAATTTCAAAAGAGCCGGATTATAAAAAATGTGCGGTTAAGTTAGAAAAAGTATAGGTTATGAAAAAAAGATTGGCGCTCATTTTACTTTTTATACTTTTATTTATTGCTTTTATAGTTGTGTGGAATTACAGTTATTATATAGGACTTGAAGAAGCTTATATTCCCATTAATAAAAACAAGACAACATCAATAATACCTTCAGAATCAGGAGTCTTTGAGCGATCAGAATTTGCTTTAGATTACGTGAACATGCCAATTGATGAAACTCATCAACGCACTATAAACACCTATTATAATAATAGAGCATATCATGGAGCTCCACCAAGTATTCCACATAAAGTAGAAAATGAACGAAATATGGGAGGGAATAGCTGTTTAAAATGTCATGAAAATGGAGGGTTTACAGAAAAACTAAAAGCATATGCACCAATAACGCCTCACCCAAAAATGGTTAATTGCCGACAGTGCCATGTGCCCCAGAATACTCAAAAAATATTTAAAAAATCAAACTTTAAAAAAGGAAAACCCCCATTGGTAGGTTCGAATAATGCCTTGGAAGAGAGTCCGCCAGTCATTCCACATCAACTTCAAATGCGTGAAAATTGTTTAGCCTGTCATGCTGGGCCAGGAGCTCCAAAAGAAATTAGAGTTTCACATCCAGAACGAATTAACTGTCGCCAATGCCACGTGCCTAATAATAAGGTTATTGAACATGTAAAAACTTTTGTAAGAAATTTCAAAAACCAATGAATACAAAACCATCTATCCCTTTTTTATGCTTTTGCTTTTTTGCGATTCTTTTTGTTTCGTCTTGTAAAAATCATAAAGAAGACGAATATCACAGTCTTACAGATAAAATTAAAGCCGAAAGTAAACATTATAAAGGAACTTCAATCTCTTCAGAAAAATATATTAACGGTCTAAATTTGTTAGAAATAACTGAAAATGAGATTCTGTTTTCAATTCCAAACCGAAAGGATGAAATTAAATCCTTTAAATGTACAGAATGCCATAGTAAGACTTTAAAAAAGATGCATAGTGCTGGTCTTAAAAAAGCACATTGGAATATAAAATTAAATCATGCAAATCAAGAAGTAATGAATTGTGTTACCTGCCATAATGGAGATAACATGGATAATTTAAAAAGCTTAACAACACATACCATTGATTTTAATAAGAGTTATAAACTATGCAGCCAATGCCATCAAAAAGAATATAAAGATTGGATAGGCGGTGCACATGGAAAACGTATTGAAAGTTGGGCGCCACCAAGGGTTTCTATGACATGTGTAAATTGTCATAATCCACATTCTCCAAGTTTTGATACCAAATGGCCTGCAAGATTTAATACTCAAAAAGTAGAAGAAAGAAAATAACGAATCCTCCCCTTTAAAGCTAATTACAGCTATAATATATAAATATGAGCGAAATAGGAAAATATTTTAAATTACAAATGAATAGTCCTACCAAACAAAAAAAATCGGGAAGTTGTGGATGCGGAAGTGCTCTTGGTAGTTGTGGTTCCCACCGTCAAGAAGTTGCTAAAACAACGTCATTATGTGGTTGTGGTAGTGCCTCTGGAAGCTGTAGTTCTAATAAAGAGGAGTTACCTATTAGTGAGCAGGAATTTTTTGAAGGAGCAGTCGATGCTGCTATTGGAGATGAACGAAAAAAAGATGGTTTCGATCAAGTTTTTGATGTAAAAATGGACAGGCGAAGTGCTTTTAAGAAATTAACCGCAAGTTTACTAATTGGTGCTGGAGCCGTATCTTCATGTACAAGTTTAGTAGCGAGTGAGGAATCAAAAGAAAAATTACAAATAGATTGGGAAGAACAGTTTAAAGGCAACTATAAGCTGATGGAAAATGATGAAAAAAAAGCAACCGTAAGTAGATTGGTACGTTCTTATCAACTACGCACTGGGAAGAAGATCAGTATGTCATCTAAAAATGCAGAAGATGATGTTTTGTTTGGTTATGCTTTTAATATTTCTAAATGCCAAGGATATATGGATTGTGTGAGTGCATGTGTCGAAGAGAATAATCAAGATAGAGATTCACAAATGCAATATATTCGTATTCACGAAATGGAAGACGGAAAAGGATTTAACTTTAATGAGGCTGATGACAATTATTATCATGAAGTACCCGCCGAAGGCCATTTTTATATGGGCACCCAGTGTTTTCATTGCGACAATCCGCCTTGTGTAGATGTATGCCCAGTACAAGCAACTTGGCGTGAAGATGACGGATTGGTTGTGGTAGATTATGATTGGTGTGTGGGATGTAGGTACTGTATGGCAGCTTGCCCTTATGATGGAAGAAGATTTAATTGGAGTAAACCCGAAGTACCCGAAGAAGAAGTTAATAAAAAACAACATTATTTAGGAAATAGAATGCGTAAAAAAGGCGTCGTAGAAAAATGTACATTCTGTGTACAACGCTCTAGAGCAGGAGAAAACCCTGCCTGTGTTGAAGCATGTCCAACAGGTGCACGTGTTTTTGGAAATTTACTAGATCCAGACAGCACCATACGTTGGGTCTTAGAGAATAAAAAAGTATTTCGATTAAAAGAAGATTTAGGAACAGAGCCAAAGTTCTGGTACTTTATGGATTAAAACAGATACAATGGGGAAACTTAATGTTTTTATAAGTTTAGTGAAAGATAGTTTAGATCTAATTACTCACGGCTCTAAAAAATATCATTTATGGGTAGCGTTTTTAACATTTGTAATGTTGGTTGGGATGTATTGTTATTCGATCCAATTAGAACATGGCCTATGTGCTACTGGAATGACAGACAGGGTAAGTTGGGGTTTATACATTTCTAACTTTACTTTTTTAGTAGGTGTAGCGGCGGCGGCAGTAATGTTAGTAATGCCAACGTATGTGTTAAAAGATATTGACTTTAAACAAGCAGTATTAATCGGGGAAGGAATCGCTGTTGCAGCACTCATTATGTGTTTAGCATTTGTAGTTGCCGACATGGGAGGCCCGTCCGTTTTATGGCATATGCTGCCAGGAATAGGGGTTTTTAACTTTCCGAATTCAATGCTTACATGGGATGTAATTGCTTTAAATGGCTATTTATTTATCAATATTAGTATTCCTTTTTACATATTATTTAGACACTATCAAGGAAAAGAGTCTAAAAAAAAGGTGTATTTGCCCGGTGCTTTAATTTCTGTATTTTGGGCAGTTGGAATTCATTTAGTTACCGCTTTTCTATATCAAGGCTTACAAGCAAGACCTTTCTGGAATAATGCTTTATTGGGACCCCGTTTTTTGGCTTCTGCTTTTGCAGCCGGACCTGCTTTAATCATTTTGGTATTAGCTATTATTAGAAGTTTTACTGAATTTAAAATTGAAGATAAAACCATAAATAAAATTGCATTGGTTGTTACTGTTGCGGCTCAAATAAACATAATTATGTTGGTTTCTGAATTGTTTAAAGAGTTTTATGCACCAACTCACCATAGCGAAAGTGCATATTATTTATTCTTTGGCTTAGAAGGTAAAACGGCATTATTGCCTTGGATATGGACAGCAATTTCTATGAATGTTTTTGCAACTATTCTTCTTACATTTCATAAACTACGAAACAATTTAAAGGTGCTCTATTTTGCTTGCTTTCTTCTTTTTGTTGCTATTTGGATTGAAAAAGGTTTTGGTCTAATCATTCCAGGGTTTATTCCTGGACCTTATGGTAAAATTGCAGAATACACACCAACAGGCATTGAAATTGGGGTTACCATAGGGATCTGGGCAATGGGTGCTTTGGTGTTTACGATATTAGCAAGAATTGCGATTGGCATAGAAACAGGCAGTTTGAGGTATGAGAAAAAAGGTTAAAAACCTTGTGCAATTTGTTGTAATTTAGCATCCTTAAGAATAAAAACTTGTTTCTTTTTTAGGCTGATAATTCCACTCTTTTTAAATTCTGAAAGGAATCGAATCACACTTTCTGTTGCTGATCCAATAATGTTTGCAAAATCTTCTCTTGATAATTGAACCCCTATAGCACCTTCCGTATCTTTATCTATATTTTTATATAAATAGATAAGCGTAGAAGCCAAACGTTGTTTTGCTGTTTTTTGAGCCAAATCAACAATAATATTATCTGTATTTTTAAGTGCTAAAGCTGTTTTTTTAAGTAGGTTAAGTGTGAATTTAGGATTCATTTCAAAAGTTCTAACAACTTCTTCCTTTGGAATAAAACAAACCTTCATAGCACTCAAAGCAGTTGCTTTTAGATTAGAAACTTCGTCATTTATCAAACTTCTCTCTCCTAGTAGATTTCCTTTTTTAACTAAAAGTAGAATTTGATCTCTTCCATTATTACTTTTTTTAGAAACTTTACAAACGCCTTCTTCGATACAAAAAACACCATTGACATGCTTACCTTCTTCAAAAAGTACTTCTCCTTTTTTAATTATTTTTGAAGTTTTATATTGAGAAATTCTACATAAATCCTCTTTTGTAAGTGCTTTTAATGAATTGAATTGATGGATAATACATCGATTGCATTTACTCATAATCGTTATTACTTTATTTGTACAATTCAAATATAGCAAAAAAAATACAATTTAATTTATGTTAATAAAGTTGTGCTTAAATTATTAATGAAAGTAATTTAGTAAGTAAAAATAAAATCAACTTTTAACATCCAAGGCGTCTCGCAAGGTATTTCCTAAGAGCATAAACGCCATTACCAAACTCATAATGGCCAAACCAGGAATAATTGCCAAAAAAGGTTTTCCTAAAATAATATAATTATAGTGGTTTTTAATCATTGCTCCCCAAGATGGAGTGGGAGGTTGAGCGCCAATACCAAGAAAACTCAATCCGCTTTCAATTAAAATAGCACCTGCAAAATTAGCGGCAGAAATGACAATAATAGGGGCCATAATGTTGGGTAAAATATGGCGAAAAATAATTCTAAAATTAGAGAACCCCAATGCTTTTGCAGCTTCTACATATTGTTGTTGTTTCATGGTAATTACCTGCCCTCTTACTACTCTGGCAACTTCTACCCACATGGTAAGTCCAACTGCAATAAAAACTTGCCAAACACCTTTTCCGAGCGCCAAAGTAATTGCGATGACCAATAACAACGTTGGAATGGACCAGGTAATATTGATGACCCACATGATAAGTGTATCTAATTTTCCGCCAAAATATCCCCCAATAGCACCTATAAAAATACCCATAAAAAGAGAAATAAATACCGCGATAAAACCAATAGAAAATGAAATTCTTGTACCAATTAATAAACGACTTAATAAATCTCTACCGTATTTGTCGGTTCCGAGATAAAAAGTCTTTTGTTTGATATACGTTTCGGGTTTATTATGGATGGCAGAAAGCGGATATTTCTTTAGGAGTCCATCGGCATATTTTATAATTTCTAAATTTTCCCCGTTTATTTTGTAGGATATCATTGGAATTTCTGTTTCAGTGTTTTTGTTTCCATGTATTAAAAAATCCAACAAAGAGGTTTCTTTTTTTGTCGCAGAAGGAATGGTTAACATGTTCACTTTAAAACCCGGTGGTTTTGAGTGAATTTCTAAATGCATCTGATTTGCAAAATTACTATTGTCTGGTGCTAGTGGATAACAAAAAAGAGCTACAAATCCACAGAGGAAAATGAAACATAAACTGATCATTCCCACCTTATTTTGCTTAAATTTTTGAAACGCTAACTGAGAAAGTGATTTTGATTGTTGCAGCATATGATTACAAAAATAGAAAATCGAATACCTTTCGCAAGCATATTCGATTTTTATATTTTATAAATGTAAAAAACGTTAGTTTTTAACAACTTGGTTTTTAGATCTCATTTTTAATTCACTCAAAACATTCAAGGCTTCCGCGACATATAAATCTTTGGATAAATTTTTGTGCCAGTAAGCTCTTTTATCTGTTAATATGCTGTCTTTTTCTAGTAATGGGAGCTCGTATTTTGGAGAGCTAAAACTCAATTTAGAATCAAACTTAAAGACATCTTTAAACCGCGCTACTTCTTTTTCTTTGGCTTCGTTATCTTCTATAAAACGGCTGTAATTTAAAGAGTAACTTGCACCATCTTGGTTCTTTTTTAACCATTTTGCATATTCGTTAATCAATTGAAAGCGTTCATTGTCTGCTATTCGTTCCTTACTGTTGTAAACAACATCTTCAAAATTATCATAAGAATCAGTCATTGTATATTCGGCTTGTGGTACTTTGTCCCAAACCAATGCACCCTCCATATCGCGCTCTCCAAATTCCATGAAACTATATCTGTTTGGCATGGCAATGTCTGAATAGACCCCTTCTATTTGAGTAGATCCACCATTAATTCGATAAAATTTTTGAATGGTCATTTTAATAGCTCCCAGGTCGGCTTCGTAATTTGGATAAAAATTATTGATAGGAATGACACTTTGAACGGTTCCCTTTCCAAAAGTTTGGTTGCCTCCAATAATAACAGCCCTTTTATAATCTTGCATGGCAGCAGCAAAAATTTCTGATGCGGATGCAGAAAGTTCATTCACCAAGACAACGACAGCACCTTCCCATTGTGTTTTTTTGTTGGTATCACTTTTTACGATCGGTTTTTCACCTCTATATTTTACTTGCACCACTGGGCCTTCATTGATAAATAAACCAGAAATTTCAATGGCAGTTTTCAAAGACCCACCTCCGTTATTTCTTAAATCGATTAACAAACCAGCTACGCCTTCTTTTTTTAGACGCTCAATTTCTTGCTCCATATCTTTTGCTGAATCTCTATAATTGGCATCATCAAAACTGATGTAAAATCGTGGCAAATCGATCAATCCGTATTTTTTTCCATTTTTCTCTACAATGGTAGACTTTACAAAGGTTTCTTCTAATTCTACCACATCTCTAATAATGGAAATGATTTTTGTAGAACCGTCCATTTTTTTCTTGACAGTCAGTCGCACTTCAGTCCCTTTCTTTCCTTTGATAAATTTAATGGCATCGTCCAAACGCATCCCAACAATATCTAAAGGTTCTTCAATGCCCTGTGCTACCTCTAGAGATAGTGTCTCCAGCTTCCAATTCTCCTTGTTTCCATGCAGGTCCGCCTGAAACAAGTTCTGAAACTTCAGTATAAATTCCTTTTTTAAATAACCGTGCACCAATTCCTTCTAGTTTTCCAGACATGTCTTGGTCGAAACGCTCTTTGATTCTTGGTGCCATATAGGTCGTGTGAGGGTCAAAAGCACCCACCACACTATTTAAAAAAGTAGAAAACCAATCTTCATGTTCCAATTCTTCGATGCGAAGGTATAAATCGTTCATGTTTTTTAGCACCTCTGCACGTGCTTCAATTTCTAAGGTTGCAAAAGTTTTTGTTTTAAATGTAGGATCTTTTTCAAGTTTGTCCTTTTGTAAATCTTGTTGTTCTTGGACTCTGCTTAATACATTTAATTTCATTTGTTTGCGCCAGTAGTCAATCAATTCATTATTATTGACTGCAAATGGTACCTTTTCGAAATCCATATTAATAGTTTCGTTCTTTTTGTAATTAAAAGGAGCATTTAAAAGGGCTCCATAATACGATTTTGCATTTTTTACTTTTTTTAAAAAACGAGCATAGACCAAGTTGTAAAAAGTGAGGTCGTTGTCTTTTAATTGATTGTCAATTTCATATTTGTATTGAGAAAATTCTTTTAAATCTTCTTGTGTAAAATAGCGTTTGCTAGGATCTAAACCATCTATAAACCCTTTGTAAACCATTTCAGAAAAAGTGTCATTCAATTCTTTTTCAACAAAATGTCCTCGGGTCAGAATATTTTTTAGTACATAAATTAGCACTTTATCTTTTTCAGGATCTGTTATTTTTTTAGCTGTAGTAGCAAAAGTAGAAAAGCTATTTGCAAAAAGAAAAAGGATTAAAAGTGGAATGTAGCTCTTACGTCTGGTCTTCATAAATCTTTGGGTCGTGTTATTTTTGTATCTGTATTGTACGCTAAATATAATTCTAAATAATGAATCAATCTTGCTTTAGAATCTACAATAACAAATTTACGGATAAATAAATCCTTAATTTCTTTATAAAATGTTAAATTGGTATTCACTTTTTTTAAATTACATTTGTTATATATATCATAATTATGCAAAAAAAACCTTTAATTTTAATTACAAATGATGATGGAATTACTGCCCCAGGTATCCGTGCATTAATTAAAATCATGAATAAAATTGGAGATGTCGTAGTTGTAGCGCCAGACAGTCCACAAAGTGGAATGGGCCATGCAATTACCATAGACAATGTCTTGCATTGCAATCCGATTACGATTGATGATGGACCTCAATTAGAATATACCTGTTCTGGTACACCGGCAGATTGTGTAAAAATGGCAGTGAGTGAAATTTTAAATAGAAAACCAGACTTATGTGTTTCTGGTATTAATCACGGATCAAATTCATCCATCAATGTCATTTATTCTGGAACCATGAGTGCTGCTGTAGAAGCCGGAATTGAAGGGATTCCAGCCATTGGTTTTTCATTATTAGATTTCAAATGGCATGCAGATTTTAAACCTTCTGAAAAATTTGTAACGAAAATCACTAAAAACGCTTTACAGAATGGCATTCCAGAAGGAATTGTATTGAATGTAAACATTCCGAATTTAAAGGAAGATGCCATAAAAGGCATTAAGATTTGTAGACAGGCAAATGGTTATTGGAAAGAAAATTTTGACAAACGGAAAAGCCCATTTGGAAAAGAATATTATTGGCTTACAGGCGAGTTTATCAATAAAGACAAAGGGCAAGATACGGACGTATATGCATTAGAAAATGATTATATTTCTGTGGTTCCTGTTCAGTTTGACCTTACCGCACATCATATGATCCAAAAATTAAATGAATGGGAACTATAAAAAAAGACATTCTTATTGGGGTCTTAGTTGCTCTTTTTGCCACTTTTGGAGGCATTTTTTTATATCTAGAATATTTTTCTCGTTATGAATTCAATGAAACATTACAATTTATTAAAAAAGGAAATTTGTTTGGCAAAGTCTTGTCTTTGGCCGCTGTATCCAATCTTTTTGTATTTTTTGTGTTTATTAAAAAGAAACAAGACAATAGAGCAAAAGGTGTTTTATTGGCAACTATTTTAATTGCTTTGACCACATTGGTGCTTAAAATTATTTAAATGAAATATTATATTATAGCAGGGGAAGCTTCTGGAGATTTGCATGGTGCAAATTTGATGAAGCAACTTTATAAAGAAGATTCAAGTGCAGAAATCCGTTTTTGGGGTGGAGACCTTATGGAGGCAGTTGGAGGGACTCTCGTCACCCATTATAAAGAACGTGCTTTTATGGGATTCATTGAAGTTATAATGAACCTTAGCAAAGTACTTGGGTTTATAAAGTTATGTAAAAAAGACATTGCACAATTTCAACCAGATACCTTAATTTTTATTGATAATTCAGGTTTTAATCTACGCGTTGCCAAATGGGCAAAAACGCATGGTTTTAAAACAAACTATTATATTTCTCCACAAGTTTGGGCAAGTAGATCAGGCAGAGTAAAAGACATTCGACGAGATGTAGATCAACTTTTTGTAATTCTTCCGTTTGAAAAAGAGTTTTATAAAAAATACGACTATCCTGTCGAATTTGTTGGGCACCCATTGATTGATGCAATCGCCGAAAGAACACAAGTGGACGAAGCTGTTTTTAGAAAAACATATGGTTTAGGTAACCAGCCAATTATTGCATTATTACCAGGGAGTAGAAAACAAGAAATTACTAAAATGCTTTCTGTGATGCTTTCTTTAATGGATGATTTTGAAGGGTATGAATTTGTAATTGCAGGAGCTCCGAGTCAAGATTTTTCTTTTTACAAGCAAATTATTGGTGATCGAAAAGTGGGTTTTATCAACAACAACACCTACGATTTACTAAGTGTTTCCTTTGCAGCTTTGGTAGGCTCCGGAACGGCGACCCTAGAAACGGCTTTGTTTAAAGTGCCGCAAGTTGTTTGTTATAAAGGAAGTACTATTTCCTATCAAATAGCAAAAAGAATCATTACCCTAAAATTTATTTCTTTAGTCAATTTAATTATGGACAAAGAAGTGGTGCAGGAATTAATTCAAAACAATTTTACAAAAAAGAAATTAAAAGCAGCCCTCTTAAAAATACTAGATCCAGCTCATAGAGAAGCATTATTTGCGGCGTATTTTGAGTTAGAAATAACTTTAGGCGGTAAAGGGGCTTCCTCCAAAGTGGCCCAACAAATTGTTGCAGGCTTAAAAGCAAAATAAAGAATGCTTTAACAGATATAAGTATCTTGCTTTTAGTTCGTTAAATATTTGTTTAGTAGCTTTGTCTTGCTATGAGAAAGTTACTTCGTTATTTGCCTTTCCATTTTACGGTATGCCTTATTCTTGGTATTTGTTTTCAGTATTATTTGAAAATTTGGAATTATGGCATTCTAAAACCAATATGGATACTACTTTTTCTTTTAGGAATGCTTTTTGTTTTTAGAAATAGCATACGATACTCGGTGACTATTTTTCTTCTTTTTATTTTTTTAGGAATTAGTGCTGTGTATTTTGCCAATGACACGAATTATGATTCCTATTATCAGCATAAAGTCACTAAAAATTCGACTGCACTTTTAATAATTTTTAAAGTAGTAAAAGAAGGGGTGTATGCTTATAAGTATGTTGCTCGGGTTGCTCAAATTGACGGTGTTCCTTCGCGAGGAAATGTATTGCTCAATGTAGAAAAAGACAGTCTAAAAACGATCTTTAATGTTGACGACTCCATTTTACTGTCTGCTGACTTTATGTCCTTAAAACCTCCTTTAAACCCGCACCAATTCAATTATAAGCAGTATTTAGCAAGGCAAGGTATTCATCAACAACTATTTCTTAAAAAAGATGGGTATCAGCTTTTGGGTAAAGGGCGCTTTTCATTGCGAGGGTTCTCTGCAAAAATTCGTTCTAAAATTAATACAGCACTCCAAAAACACGCGTTTAGCACAAACACTTTAGCAGTGATGAACGCTCTTTTGTTAGGGCAAAGGCAGGATCTTTCCAACGAGTTGCGAAACGAATATGCAAATGCAGGTGCCATTCATATTTTAGCAGTATCGGGCTTGCATGTAGGGATCCTTTTACTATTGCTTAATTTTTTATTGCAACCTCTTGAAAGGCTGCGACAGGGTAAACTGATAAAAATAATTTTAGTGATTGTGCTGCTTTGGTGTTTTGCGCTCATTGCAGGAGGCTCAGCATCGGTTGTTAGAGCCGTTACTATGTTTAGTTTTGTGGCTGTTGGTCTTTCGTTTAAGAGGCGTAAAACCATCCTCTTTTCATTGATTTCGTCTGCATTTTTATTGCTTCTTGTAAAACCAATGTTTTTATTCGATGTTGGTTTTCAACTCAGTTATTTGGCGGTTTTTGGAATTGTTTGGGTGCAACCGAAATTAGCAAATCTATTGAAATGTAAGTATTGGTTTTTCCGGAAAGTATGGAGCTTGTGTTCGGTCTCTATTGCTGCTCAAATGGGAGTTTTGCCCTTAAGTTTGTATTATTTTCATCAATTCCCAGGATTGTTTTTCTTGTCAAATGTATTAATTATCCCCTTTTTAGGGGCGATTTTAATGGGAGGGATTCTCGTTATTACCCTCGCGCTCTCAAACCTACTGCCTAATTTCATTGTTGTTTCTTATAATGGTATTATTGAAGTTTTAAATGGATTGATTCATTGGATCGCTTCGAAAGAAGCTTTTTTGTTTCAAGGGATTCCGATGTCTTTTTTGAGACTACTTGCCAGTTACCTTTTTTTCATTGCATTGTTTCAGGTTTGTGTAAAATTCAATATGAAAAAACTGCGCTATTTTTTACTTTCTTTGCTTCTTTTACAAGGAGTTTTATGGTTTGAGCATTTAAAATTCGTAAGTAAAAATGAATTTATCGTTTTTCATGTACCAAGAAAAACTAGCTATGGAATACGGAATGGTAAAGGACTTTTTTTAAAAACAAATCAAGAGGTAACGTCATGGCAAGAAATCACTCAAATAGCAAATTACAAGGTCGGAGAGCAGCTTGATTTTGTGGAACTGCAACCCACAACAAATTATTTTAAAATTGGGAATCAAGATTTTTTAGTTGTGGATTCGCTTGGAGTCTATCAAGTAAAGGGATTGAAAAATCCAATTGTTTTATTGCAAAATTCGCCAAAAATAAATCTTGCTCGATTGATTAAAACTGTAGCGCCAAAACAGGTAATTGTCGATGGTAATAATTACAAATCTTATATAGAAAGATGGCGTCGTGTTTGTGACAAAAACCGCATTCCATTTCATGATACAGGGAAGCAAGGCGCCTATATTTTAAAATTTTAAGTCTGCTGTTTATTCAACGAATTCGTATACAAAAGAGTTACTGTATTTTGTGAAATCTTCCTTGCTATTAATTTTTTTGTATTCCTCTCCTTTAAAAAGTTTTAAATATACTTCTAGTTGTTTTGGAGTCTGATAGCCTTTGATGGGCGCTACCAAATCCGCGTTTTCATTTAGAAAAACAATCGTTGGAAACGCTCTAACGCCAAGTGCTCTTGCTA
>CALSME010000007.1 GCA_943787375.1 uncultured Polaribacter sp. | reverse complement strand
GAACAAGGAATGCTTTTCTTTTGTTGAAAAAAGAATTTACAAGAAAAATAAATATTTAAAATTCGTATTGGTTTTTAAAATTTAGCTGTAAGTTTGCAGCTGAATTTAAGAGGAAAAATTTGAACTGATTGCAACCTCTTTGTTGAAAATTGTAAAAACAACTTCAACATAACAAAATGCTAAAGCAGTAATTCCTACTCCTTTTAGCACCCCTGCAATCTATTTTTATTTTTTTTCTGTTATAAAGAAAAAAACATGTCATATTTATTTACCTCAGAAAGTGTTTCTGAAGGACACCCTGACAAAGTTGCAGATCAAATTTCTGATGCTTTAATTGATAATTTTTTAGCCTTTGACCCCACTTCTAAAGTAGCTTGTGAAACCCTCGTTACAACGGGTCAGGTTATTTTGGCAGGTGAAGTAAAATCTAAAACCTATTTGGATGTTCAGAAAATAGCAAGAGATGTCATCAATAAAATTGGATATACAAAAAGTGCTTATATGTTTGACGGAAATTCATGTGGAGTGCTTTCTGCGATTCATGAACAATCGCCAGACATCAATCAAGGTGTGGACAAAGCAAACCCAGAAGAACAAGGTGCTGGAGATCAAGGAATGATGTTTGGATATGCAACGGATGAGACCGAAAACTACATGCCATTGGCATTAGAACTTTCGCACAGATTATTGATTGAATTGGCAGCATTGAGAAGAGAAAATAAAGAGATTACTTACTTAAGACCGGATGCAAAGTCGCAGGTTACTATTGAATACTCAGATGACAATGTTCCACAAAGAATTGATGCCATTGTGGTTTCTACGCAGCATGATGATTTTGACTCGTCTGACGAAGTAATGTTGGCAAAAATTCAAAAGGATATTGTTTCTATTTTAATTCCAAGAGTAGTTGCAAAATTACCAGTACACCTTCAGAAATTATTCACCAACGACATTACCTATCACATTAACCCAACAGGTGTTTTTGTGATTGGAGGACCGCACGGTGATACGGGGTTGACAGGTCGTAAAATTATTGTGGACACCTATGGAGGAAAAGGGGCCCATGGTGGTGGTGCTTTCTCTGGAAAAGATCCTAGCAAGGTAGATCGTTCTGGTGCCTATGCAACAAGACATATTGCTAAAAACTTAGTAGCTGCTGGATTGTGTAAAGAGGTATTGGTACAAGTTTCCTATGCAATTGGTGTTGCAAAACCAACGAGTATTAATGTGGAAACCTATGGTACTTCCAAGGTAGATTTAACGGATGGAGCCATCAGTAAAATTGTAGAATCTATTTTTGACATGCGTCCGTATTTTATTGAGAAGCGTTTAAAGTTAAGAGCGCCTATTTATTCAGAGACGGCTGCTTATGGTCATATGGGAAGGACTCCAGAAGTAAAAACAGTTGCCTTTACAAACCCAATGGGAGAAACCGTTTCACAAGAAATAGAAACGTTTACCTGGGAGAAATTAGATTTTGTAGACAACATAAAAGAGGCTTTTAATATCTAATTTTGATATAAGAAATCATCCTATATAAAACTAAAAAAGGACTCAATTAATTGAGTCCTTTTTTTATTTGGTTTGCCTTCTTTTATTATAATTGGTAACGTACTCTAAAGCTAATAAACCTAGGCAAAATAAAGGTTTCTCTTACATTAAAAGAAATAACTCCCTGGTTTACAGAAGCATTTGAACCTGTTGCTAGTAAGTTACTTCCAACGAGTTCATATTCCCATTTTGCATCTCGATCTTTTCGATACGCTATTTTTGCATTCAGTATTTTGTAAGAATTTAAGACACTTCCACCTTGCCTTTGTTCATTGTATGAAAAATCGGATCTCAAAGTAACAGACTCCCAAAGATACGCGTCAAAATCTACAGACGGTGCATGGGTAACTGTTTTGATATCGGATGTTCTAGAACTATTCTTTTGATCTACGAAAGAAAGTCTATAATTCAAACTAAGATTGGGTGCTTTTGTAAAATTGGTTCCAATTCTTGTATTGATTCCTTTCACAAAGCTTTCGTTGGTGTTCTCTACAAAGTTAATCGATTGATAACTTTTCGCATACGTAAAGTTACCTCCTAATCTTGCTGTAATTTTTTTGAAGGTTTTGCTAAGGTTTCCATAAGCCGTAAGACTTTCATTATCAAAAGTAGAGTTGATAGACGAACTGCTTGAAACGACTGATCTCGGCTGAAAAATAGTATTTCTATTTACTTGGTCTGCTGTTTTACGGTAATTTACTCCTCCAAAAATACTGCTTCCGTCAAACAAGTTGAAACTTCTATAATTCAATCTTAAATTGTGCGTGCTAGCATTGGTTAAGTCAGAATTTCCAGCAAAAAAGGAATTGTAACTGTTGGCAACAATACCGCTTGCAATTTGATTTACATCTGTAAAATTAACTTCTTTTTTGTAGGTGAAGTTCAGGCTTTCACTTCTTTTAAACTGCACCACCATATTAAATTCTGGCAATAGTTTTGCAAATTTATCTTGAAACATTTCAGAACCGTACTGAATGTTCTTGGAAGTATAGGAGTGAATGGTAACTCCTGGAGTAAAGGTAAAAATCCCTGATTTTAATCGATATCTCAATCCGCCATAAATATCTGTAAAGTTATATTCAGTGTCGTTTGTGATTCTGGTATTGTCTGCTCCTTCAATTGTTGGATCTGGCTCGAATTCAGCCCCGTTGTCTAAGGTTTGAAAAAAGCGAGAATTGAAATTTTGCTTGCTTAAGATGGTACCCATTACAAAATTCAAATTGCTCTTCGAATTTAAAATATAATAGTAATCTAGTTTCGCATCCAATTGATTCGATTTTACTTTCCGTTCTTGTTCTAAATTGTAGAACTGATTCGATGTATTTAAACCTAAAGCTCCTGCTGCTTCGTCAAAACCGTCATTATCTTCATCCTCATTGTTATTCGGATCGTTTTCTAAAGAAGCCACATAAAACGGATCTTCATCCTGTAATAAATGCTTTACTTCTAAGGCAAAAATACTGGTCTCACTTGCAGTATAGAAATAACTTAAATCTTGATTTATAGTAAATGGGGTTGCATTTTCCATTTCAGTAATATCACTCAGTACTAATGAATTTACATTATCTACTCGGAATTCATTGGTAAAACGACCCGACACATTGTAGTTCATTTGATTGTCAAAATCTTTTTTATAACTGGAACTAAATCGAAACAATCCAGTGTTACTTGTCTGATCTGTTGTATTGTCTACAAAATCATCTGGTGTATTTGGATCTACATAATCAATCGCATTAATATTTCTTTGTCCGTTACTATTACTTGAAAAAATTAAGAATCCGCTTAAATCTAATTTTGAATTTGGTGAGTAACTAAAATTTAAGGCACTTAATTTGGTCTCAATTCGGTTTGCATTTCTTGCATTAGCAGTTAGAAATCCAATTCCGGCATCGGCAATGTTAATGTTGGTTCCGTTGGAGGGACTCTGACTTTGAAAATTTCCTCCAAAACCTCTAAGATCTCTTCTACTTAGGACAACATCACCCATATTATTTACATCTCCAATGACGTTAATCGTATATTTTGGGGTGTAGTAAAACAATTTCGGTTGAAAAAGATACAATCCAGTATCTGGAGAATCTCCACCTCCTGCGGTCACATCTCCAAACCAAAAGTTCTTTTTCCCTTCTTTTAGTTTGATATTAATGGCTACTCGGTCTTGGTTATTTTGTACTCCACTTAACTGATTTACATTGGAGTAGTTTCTTAAAACTTGAATTTTATCTACTGCGTTTGAAGGAATGTTTTTTGAAGCTAATTTGGTATCTCCACTAAAAAATTCTTTTCCATCTACCATTATTTTTTCAACTACTTTTCCTTCTACTTCAATTTCACCAGCATCATTTACCTCTACCCCTGGCAATTTCTTTAATACGTCTTCGAGTTTACGTTCGGAACCATTTTTAAAAGAATCTGCATTATAAATAATGGTATCTCCTTTAATAGTTACCGGCATTTTAGAAACAATATTAATTCCCTCTAACATGTTGTCTTCCGACATGGTGTAGTTTCTAGAGGTATTGGTTTCAGTTGTTTTTAAAAATTCGCTTATGTCTCCATAACCAACATAACTAATCTTTATGTTGTAGATGGTATTCTTTTTTAAATCTAATTTAAAATTCCCTTGTCCGTCTGTAAAGCCATAAGAAGCAATTCTTTTTGCAATGGTATCAATGGCAATTACATTTGCCATTTCTAGGGGATTTCCGATAGAATCTTTTACGACTCCTTTCAATTCAATTTGAGCCATAGAAATCCAAGATGCCATACAAATGGCAATAAACAGTAATTTTTTCATATAAATGTTTTGATTGGTAATTGTACTTTTTTTAGTAGCCTCTTCCTCTACCTCCACGTCCTCTATTTTTAAAACGCTCTTTCAACTCTTCAGTTTTTTCTTTTACAATTTGAGTGTATTCTTCTCTCGAAACTTCTTTTCCTTTGGTAGGTTCTTTAATTTCTAAATCTCCAGTAGAACTAATGGCGATTTCTGTACACAACATGGTAGTTCTACCGGCATTTAATTCCAAAATCAACCCTGGCAATCCATAATATTTGTCTGGACCAGAACTTACTGGAATCTGTGGCGCATACCAAGCAGTAACGTTCAACATCTTCTTTGCTAGTTTGCTGTCTTTGGTGTTTGTAGAATCTTTTTTCTTATCATTGCCTCTTCTACTAAAAATGCTTCCCCAATCTACATTGGTATCTTCTTTGACTAAAGTGGCTTTGTAACAGGTATAGTTTCCAATTTTTTTAGTTTCTATTCCTAACTCCCATTCCAATTGCCCCATATCTTCTGCAACTAAAAAACGTTTGCTAAATTGCTCAACGTCTTCAATCATTTTTTTGTCTTTCAAACTTTTATAGATTGAACCTTGACCGTTGCTTCTTCCCCAACTTGGACCTGAAGCTCCTGGGCCTTCTAAGGCAACATCTTCTTTAAATGAAGATTCTGTTTTATTGAAACTCAACGTGTAGGTTTTCTCAAGAAAATTCTTAAAACGCGCCATCATTTGTTTCTTACGCTGTTCTGGCATTTTATCAAATCGGCTCATGTCCATAGAAGTTTTGGACATGTACACCGCTTTCCCTTGGAAATTATTTTGTGAGAAAGTAAAAACGGTTACAAAGGCGAATAGTATCGTAAATAGTGATTTCATAAGTTGATAGTATTAATTTTTCATCAAAAATAACGTTAATTAACCATTGTAAGACTTAAAAAGGAAGTAAAAGTTTAATGGTGTTTTATAAATAACCAAAATTAAATCATCCTCCTATTTTAATATTGATTCCACCTCCCATGTTTACGCCATTTCTACCTTTAAAACGGTCCATCAATTCTTTGGTCTTTTCTTCTTGGATTTTGTTAAAGGCTTCTTGAGAAACAATTTCTCCTTTTTCGGGTGCTTTAACATCAATTTTCTCGGACGGATTTAAGATAATTTCTGTGCAAACGATCAATCTTTCTCCATCGTTTATTTCTAATATTAAACCCGGTAATCCCTGGTAATTGTCTGGACCATTACTCACAGGGACTTGTGGAGTGTACCATGCGGTTGTGGTTACTGTTTTTTTTATTTTATCTTCCTTCGACTCTCCATCTTCAAAAACCATCTTAATATCTTCTACCTCTCTGGTAAAGGTTGCTTTATAACACGTGTAGTTTCCGATGTTTTTGGTTTCGGCAGACAATTCCCATTGATAGTTGGGCAAGGAATCCTTCACCAAAAAACGTTTGCCCATAATTTCGGTCTGATTGACAAACCGTTTCTCATTGATGTTCTTAAAATATACACTCCCATTTCCTGAACCTCCAAAAGACATGACCATCACACCTACACCACCTACTTTAGGATTTGGCGCATCTAATTGAACATCTTCTTTATAGGTAGACGTTTTTTTATCAAAATTTAAAATAAATGTTTTCTGATTCATTTTCTGTATTCTAGCCTGAAGTTGTTTTTGCATCTCATCTGAAATACCAGAATTTTTTTCGTTATCGAACGAAATCGTCGATTTTCTACTTGTTTTATAGATTGCTTTTCCTGAAAAATTTTGCGCGTTCAACGCAAAAGAAACTAAAACGATTAAAATGGAAATTGTTGCTTTCATAGTTTTCATAGTTTTCATAGTTTTTATGGTTTTTATGGTTTTTATGGTTTTTATGGTTTTTAATTTGAGGCTATTTTAGACATCGTTAATATTCCTTTTTTGACTTTTTTAATTAATGAATCAATGTCTTTTGATTTTCCGGCAACAGTAAAAGTAGATTTAAATTTGTTTTCAGAATCTGGTAAATCAATCTCAAAAGTTAACTCAATTAATTCTTCTGGATTATTCTCTTTAAAAGAATCTTTAATCTCTTTCCAGTTAATTGTTTTGAATGCTTCCGAAGAGTTTACAGAAAACTTCATCGCATGCACTGCTACATTCGCATTCGCATCAATTACATCGAGTTTACTATTTTGAGAGAAAGCAGAAAAGAAAAACAGTAAAAATATAG
This sequence comes from uncultured Polaribacter sp., assembly GCA_943787375.1. Taxonomy (GTDB): domain Bacteria; phylum Bacteroidota; class Bacteroidia; order Flavobacteriales; family Flavobacteriaceae; genus Polaribacter. Next base: position 116,434 of record CALSME010000007.1, on the reverse strand, counting down.
TAGAAAAGAAAGGTTTCATAATTTATGATATTAAATTTTGGCAATACAAAGATGCAACATCTATTTACATTGCATAGTTAATGAATGTTAACGATTGTTAACAGGCTGTTATTGTTGAAAAAAGAAATTACCTTTGATGTATGAATGCTAAAAAACACAAATGGATTCTTTATTTAATTATAATTACAATTATAGCTACATTTAGTGTCCAATTTTATTGGAATTTTAACAATTACTTGCAAAACAAGCAAAGAGTTATCAATGAAATAAGATTGAGCTTAGACAATTCTATAGAAGAATATTTTGCAGAGTTAGCCAAAGAAAATTTTACAACTATCATCAATATAAAGGGAAAAAATAATATTGCTCTTAACGACCAACTATTGGACAGTGTTTTTAAAGAAAATGAATTCCTAAAACATCAAGAGAACAACGATAGTATAGATAAAAAAAAGACCCCTTTCAACATTACGAACATCTCTATAAGCTCAGAGGAAGAGATTACAAAAGAAAAAGCAGATTCAATCTTAAAAGGCTTTCAAACTGAATTTTATAAAAAAGAAAGCGTCTCTAAAACCAATAAAAGTTCATCAAAAGAATTGCGCTTTTTTAAAGGAAAAAAAGCTGCAGATAGCTTACGACTCATTCAAACCTTAAAACCTATTATCTTTTCTATAAACAGTAGTTTTATTGAGTACGACAAGTTAGACTCTTTATTAATAAAACAGTTAGAGAATAAAGGGATACTCACAGAATATAATTTAAATCATTTTAAAAACGATACTGTTTTCTTTTCTTCAAAGCGTCATTTATCAAATTTAAATCTAATTGTAGTAGATGCAAAATCTACTTTTTTAAAAGATAATGAAGCCTTTACATTACAGTTTAAAAACCCAAATTTAGAAGCCCTTAAAAGGAGTTCATTTGGAATTTCCATATCTTTATTACTCTCACTTTCCGTCATTTTCTCCTTATTCTATCTCTTAAAAGTTATCAATCAACAAAAAGAAGTAGCCTTGGTAAAAAATGATTTAATCAGTAATATAACCCATGAATTTAAAACACCAATTGCCACAGTTTCTACTGCAATTGAAGCCTTGGAAAACTTTAATGCTTTAGAAGATAAAGAAAAGACAAAAAAATATCTTGCAATGTCATCTATTCAATTGAAAAAACTCCACTTAATGGTAGAAAAACTATTAGAAACTGCCGCATTAGATAGTGAGCAATTGATCCTAAAAAAAGAGCCTATAATTCTCAATAGAGTCATTGAAAAACAAATTGCAAAGCATCAATTTATAACAACAAAAAAAGAAATTTTATTCTCTTCAGACACAAACTCCATCACGCTATCTATTGATGTTTTTCATTTTGAAAATGTGCTATCAAACTTATTAGACAATGCAATTAAATACGGCGGAAATAAAATTGAAGTTCATATAAAATCAGATACAAACGCGACAGAAATTACAATTACAGACAACGGAAATGGTATTGATAAAAACCTACATGAAAAAGTATTTCAGAAATTCTACAGAATTCCAAAAGGCAACACGCATGATATAAAGGGATTCGGAATTGGCTTGTATTACAGCAAAAAAATCATTGAAAAACACAACGGATTTTTAAGTTTAACATCTACAAAAACAAAAACAACTTTTAAAATAACCCTGCCCAATGCATAATTTAAAAATACTTTTAGCCGAAGATGAGGCTAGCCTAGGCATGATTGTAAAGGAAAGTTTAGAAAGCAGAAACTTTGAAGTGTTTTTAGCGAAAAATGGAGTGCTCGCATACGAAATGTACCAATCAGAAAAACCAGATATTTTAGTCTTAGATGTCATGATGCCTGAAAAGGACGGATTTACCCTCGCCAAAGAAATTAGAGCCGAAAACAAACACATCCCTATTATTTTTTTAACCGCAAAATCACAAACAAAAGACGTCCTAGAAGGTTTTGATCACGGTGGAAATGATTACTTAAAAAAGCCGTTTTCTATGGAAGAACTTATCGTAAGAATTAATGCTCTTTTAAATAGAACAAAACAAAATAAAAACACAGAAAACATCCTAATTGGAGAATACATCTTCAACTTCACCAAACAAACCATTACATACCAAGAAGAAAAAACAACGCTCACCCACAGAGAATCTCAACTATTGTTCTATTTACACCAACAAAAAAATGAAGTTTTAGATCGAACTTTTATTTTAAAAAAACTATGGAAAAATGACGATTTCTTTTCTACTAGAAGTATGGACGTGTTTATTTCTAAGCTCAGGAAAAAGCTTCAAAAAGACCCAAACATTCAAATAATAAATATTCGTGGGTTTGGGTATAAATTGATCTGCTAATGAACTTCTAATGGCAAAAATTTACTACCTTTATCGCACCAACCAAACCTCTAATATTTAATTTATGCACGTTGCAATTGCAGGAAATATTGGCGCAGGTAAAACTACGCTCACAAAACTTTTAGCCAAACATTACAACTGGAAACCTCATTACGAAGCTGTTGACGAAAATCCTTATTTAGATGATTTTTACTCAGAAATGGAACGTTGGTCATTTAACTTACAAGTCTATTTCTTAAACAGTCGTTTTCGCCAAATTTTAGAATTACGCGAAACAGGTAAGAAAATCATACAAGATCGAACGATTTACGAAGACGCACATATTTTTGCGCCGAACCTACACGCAATGGGCCTAATGACCAATAGAGATTACGGGAATTATAGTTCTTTGTTTGAATTGATGGAAAAACTAGTAACACCACCCGATTTATTAATCTACTTACGTGCAGACATATCTACCTTGGTAGGTCAAATTCACAAAAGAGGGAGAGAGTACGAAAACTCAATCAGCATTGACTATCTAAGTCGATTAAACGAACGATACGAAGCGTGGATATCAACATACGCAAAAGGAAAATTACTAATCATTGATGTAGACCAATTAGACTTTGTAGACAATCAAGAAGATTTAGGTTATATCATCGATCGAATTGATGCGCAAATCAATGGCTTGTTCTAAAAAAATAAATTTCATACAATAACCTAGGAGACCGTTCAATGGTCTCTTTTTTTTTAAAAAAAAAAGCTTCCACAAAGTATTTTAAAATAAACAACTGTGTTTTGTAACAAAGTAACGCTTTGAAACGTATAATAAAGTGAGAATCGATGTAAACCCCTAATATTTTTTTGAAACTTCCATGAGACAGCTAAAAATTACAAAGCAGGTAACCAATAGAGAAACTGCATCCTTAGACAAATATTTACAAGAAATTGGTAAAGTAGATTTAATTACTGCAGATGAAGAAGTAGAATTGGCTCAGCTAATAAAAGCGGGTGATCAAACCGCTTTAGAGAAGTTAACAAAAGCAAATTTACGATTTGTGGTTTCTGTTGCAAAACAATACCAAAACCAAGGGTTAACCTTACCCGATTTAATTAACGAAGGAAACTTAGGCTTAATTAAAGCGGCAAAACGTTTTGATGAAACAAGAGGATTTAAATTTATCTCTTATGCCGTATGGTGGATTCGTCAATCGATCTTACAGGCATTAGCAGAACAATCTAGAATTGTTCGTTTGCCATTAAACAAAATTGGTTCGATTAATAAAATTAACAAGATGTATGCTTTCTTAGAACAAGAAAACGAACGTCCTCCAAGTGCAGAAGAAATTGCTAAGAAATTAGACATGACTGTAAACGATGTAAAAGAATCCATGAAAAATTCTGGACGTCACGTATCGATGGATGCACCGTTAATTGAAGGGGAAGACTCTAACTTATACGATGTATTAAACTCCGGAGAATCTCCAAACCCAGACAGAACATTATTACACGAGTCACTACGTATAGAGATTAACAGAGCCCTAGAAACACTTACACCTCGTGAAGCAGACGTTGTAAAATTATACTTTGGTTTGGGAGAACACCAACCAATGACCTTAGAAGAAATTGGAGAAACATTCGACCTAACCCGAGAACGAGTTCGTCAAATTAAAGAAAAAGCAATTCGTCGATTAAAGCATACCTCTAGAAGTAAAATCTTAATGACCTATCTTGGATAGACATTATTGTAAATAAAACTTGTAAAACTCTCGAATTAATTTCGAGAGTTTTTTGTTTTTATTCCTATTTTTACAGTAATAAACACACAACAACTAACAGATGAGTAATTTAATAGCACCTTCAATTTTAGCAGCAGATTTTGGCAATTTACAACGCGATATCGAAATGGTAAACAACAGTGAAGCAGATTGGTTTCATATTGATATTATGGATGGCGTATTCGTTCCAAACATTTCTTATGGGATGCCTGTTTTAAAAGCCATCGCCAAACATGCAACAAAAACAATAGATGTACATTTGATGATTGTAAATCCAGATCAATACATTGAAACTTTTGCGAGTTTAGGTGCCAATATTTTAACGGTTCATTACGAAGCATGTACCCATTTACACAGAACAGTACAAGCCATAAAATCGGCAGGAATGAAAGCCGGAGTTGCCTTAAATCCGCACACACCGATTGCCGTTTTAGAAGACATTATTCAAGACTTAGATTTGGTCTGTATTATGAGTGTAAACCCTGGTTTTGGCGGCCAATCTTTTATAGAAAATACCTACAAAAAAACAGCACAACTAAAACACTTGATCGAATTTACACAATCCGAATGTCAAATAGAAATTGATGGTGGTGTGACCAATAAAAACGCCAATGCATTGATAGAAGCGGGCGCCAATATCTTGGTTGCTGGTAGCTATGTTTTTGGTGCAGAAAATCCAACAGAAACCATTGCAGATTTAAAAAATAGTATTGGATAGAAGATACGCAGTTGTAGATATAGAAACTACAGGAAATGGACACAAGGGGCAAAAGATCACCGAAATTTCCATTTTTATTTTTGATGGAGAAAAGGTACTCGACGAATTTACAACGTTGGTCAATCCAGAAGCACCCATTCCTGCATTTATAACAAATCTTACTGGAATTACCCAAGCAATGGTTCGAAACCAGCCCAGGTTTTACGAGATTGCAAAAAGAGTTGCAGAAATTACCAAAGACTGTATTTTTGTAGCGCACAATGTCAATTTCGATTACAACATCATTCACGCAGAATTTAAAAGTTTAGGGTTTGATTTTAAAAGAAAAAAACTCTGTACAGTTCGTTTATCACGGAAAATAATTCCCGGACTTCGATCCTATAGTTTAGGAAATATTTGTGCAGATGAAGGCATTCCTATTTCAGCAAGACACCGTGCAAGAGGCGATGTAGAGGCAACGGTTGAACTGTTTAAAAGGTTGCTAAAAAGAGATGATAACTTTACTATCAATTCTTTTTTAAACCCAAAATCGAGGCAAGCCACTTTACCTCCACTTTTAGACAAAGAGGTTGTTGATCAACTCCCTGAAAAGCACGGGGTTTACTATTTTAAAAACGCAGCAAAAGAAATTATTTATGTTGGAAAAGCAAACAATATAAAGCAACGCGTCATCAGTCATTTTTATGACAAAAAGAAGAAAGAAGTTACGATGTGTCAAGAAACTGCAGACATCACTTATACCAAAACAGGCAGCGAGTTATTGGCGCTCTTGCACGAATCTGCAGAAATAAAACAACATTATCCAAAATACAACAGAGCACAAAGACGCGCAGGAGAAGCGATTGGTTTGTTTGCGTATGAAGATCAAAAAGGAGTGCTTCATTTGGCATACAACCGCCTTAAATTAGCGCCAAACGCCTTCATGAAATACTACACCGTTGCCGAATGTAGAAAACACATAGAGCTGCTGTGCAAAGAATTTGAATTGTGCCCAAAATATTGCCATTTACAGACCAATGTCTCGAGTTGCTTTCACTATCAACTTAAAGAATGCAAAGGCATTTGTTGTGACAAGGAAACAGTAGAAGACTATAATAAGCGCGTAAAAGAAGCCATAAAATCGGTTGGAATTGGCGCAGAAAATTTAGTCATTACAGAAAATGGCGTTGCTGAAAATGAAATTGGTTTTGCTTTAATTTTGAATGGTATTTATCAAGGTTTTGGCTATTTAGACAAAGACCAAGCAGCACAATTGACACAACCAGAAGATTATCAATTTTTTGTACAACCCAAAAAAGACAATCGAGATGTGCAACGAATTGTTGCAAGCTACTTGAAAAAGAAAGCAAAACTAACACAAGAAGAAAATGGATAAATCTGCATATAAAATACACATTATTGGTGCTGGAGTGAGTGGTTTAATTGCAGCCAAGGTTTTGGAAAATAATGGCTATACACCCACCATCATTGAAGCCTCTGCTACGGTTGGCGGTCGTGTAAAATCAGATACTGTTCAAGGGTATCAACTAGATCATGGCTTTCAAGTATTACTTACCTCTTATCCTGCAGCAAAAAAATATTTAGATTTTAAACCCTTAGCACTTCAAGAATTATTGCCTGGTGCTACCATTTTTAAAAATGGAAAATCACAAACGATTGGAGATCCATTGCGAAATTTATCACTATTACTCCCAACACTGTTGGCGTCTGTTGGTAATTTTGCAGATAAACTCAAGATTTTAAAACTCAACACGTATTTAAAGAAAAAATCAATTTCCGAAATTTTTAAAACATCGGAAACAACCACCTTAGCATATTTGCAAACGCTTGGCTTTTCAGAAGCGATGCTTCAAGATTTCTTCAAACCATTTTTTAGTGGCATCTTTTTAGAGCCCAATTTGGATACCTCAAGTCGCATGTTTGAATTTGTCTACAAAATGTTTGGAGACGGCTTGGCGGTCATTCCAAAAGCGGGGATGCACGCCATTTCAAATCAATTAAAAGACGGATTAAAAAATACGGAAATACGATTGAATACTCCTATAAGCGAAGTAAAAAATGAAGCGATCATATTACAGGATGGATCGGTAATAGAGAGTCATTTTACCATCATTGCCACAGAAGCAAGTCATTTGGTTGCCAATCTTAAAAACCAAGAAACAGCATGGAAAAGTTGTGATACCTTGTATTTTGAAACTACGAAAAGAGCCCTTCAAAAACCCATTATTGGTTTGATTGCTGATAAAGATGCATTAATTAATAATCTTTTTTATCCTACTTCAATCTCAACTGAAACGAAAGGAGACAAGGAATTACTTTCGGTTACCGTTGTGAAAGATCACTTTTTAACAGCAGAAAAACTCGTTGAAAAGGTCATGGAAGAATTGCATGTTTTTTGTGGAATAACCAATCCTAAATTCATCAAACACTATCAAATTAAAAAAGCTTTACCAAAATTAAGCAACCTTCAATACGAGCTCTCAAGTACAGAAACAAAATTAACTTCTTCGATCTTTTTGGCGGGAGATCAACTCTTAAACGGCTCTTTAAATGCCGCTATGATTGCTGGAGAAAGAGCAGCTATGGGAGTCATTGGCACCTTACAAGATGGATTGATTGTGGATGAATTGACCTCAGAATACTCCTAGAAACAATCCGAAATTGGTATAGTTTATCTCTAAGTATTGAAATCAAACAGCGAGGTAAGCAAGGAACAATAACAAGTAAATACTGAGATAAAATAAATAGAAATTTCTAAATTTTTTATATTGAAAGTTTTCTGGATAGAGATTCCCAAACAGTCCTTTTAATTCTTTCCAAAAAAACGGTTTGATATTGATGGTCCAACTGTCTGTCTCATAGACGATTTTTCGAAATTTGCTTCTGTAGTATCCCATCGGAAAACCCCAGGCCACAAAGAAGAAGAATAAGATATTTTTGATACTGAACTCCATAATTGTTTATTTTTTAGGAAACCACGGTAAAAAAGAATTGGTTTTTTTTATATAATCTCTATACAAAGGTTTTGTGTCTTTTAAGGTTTTCTCAAGCAAGCTCACTCCTGAGACTTTAATGATTAGCAAAGTCATTATAATAGCGCCAATTACCTGCCAATAGCTCTCTGAGGCAATACTAAAAATTGCATAACTCCACCAAACGGCAGCATCTCCAAAATAATTTGGATGCCGGGTATATTTCCAAAATCCACGATCTAAGACCTTCCCTTTATTATTTAGATTTCGTTGAAAGCGCATTAGTTGATAATCTCCGCCGGCTTCAAAAATAAAACCGACACTCCATATGACGATTCCTACATAATCCAGTGCGTTCAAAGCACCAGAATTCGTACTCGTATGAATTCCTAAAAGCGGTAATGATATGATCATTATAAGACCAGCTTGCAATAAAAATGTTTGAAAGAAACTAAACCACCAATAGCGTTTAGGTCCAAAATTTTTTCGGAACTCCTGATATCTAAAATCCTCTCCTTTCCCATAATTTCTCGAGGCCAAATAAATTGCAAGCCGCAATCCCCATATAGTTACTAACGATAAGACTAGTAATTTTCTTGCTGTTAAATCTCCAGACATATAGGCATAAAATGCATTGACAAAAACAAAGCCGATACCCCAAAAAACATCGATGATACTTACATTTTTAATAAACACACTCCAGATCCATAATAAAGTGACAAAAATGACGATCATTAAAGCGGCTTGAAAAAATAAAATCATGAATAGAAATTGTAATTGATTGATAACTCAAAGATACTAACTATTCAGCAACTAAAAATATGGATATACATAACGCACTGATTTGTTCTGCTAGGTTGGAAGACTTTGAGAAGCAGGTATAGTTATGTTTTAAATGTGATAAAGGTTTTGTATAGTAATTAAAGATGAGTCTTAGAAATGTCGGCAAAAGAAAAGTATCAAAAATGTAAAAACCCTTTAAAACATCCTGTTTTAAAGGGTTTTTATTAATAAATTGTGACCCAGAAGGGATTCGAACCCCCAACCGTCAGAGCCGAAATCTGATATTCTATCCAGTTGAACTACTGGGCCTTTTTAAAATCTTAATGCATTAAATGCTTTTTCACCAACAGCGAAATTAGTTTTCCATCTGCTTGACCGGCAACTTCTTTAGAAACCATTCCCATGACTTTTCCCATGTCTTTCATTCCAGCAGCGCCCATCTTCGTAATGGTAGCAACAACGATACTTTCCAATGCCGCTTCAGACAAAGCAGCGGGTAAAAATTGCTCTAAAACAGCGATCTCTTCCAATTCTGGATCTGCTAAATCTTTTCTTCCTTGTTCTAGAAAAATAGCAGCACTGTCTTTTCTTTGCTTTACTTGCTTCTGAATGATCTTCATAGCCTGCGCTTCAGACAATTCTTCAGCAGCACCAGTTTCGGTTCTGGCTAATAAAAAAGCAGATTTTACAGCTCTTAACGCCTGTAAAGCAACCGCATTTTTAGCCTTCATGGCTACTTTCATTTGATCCATTACCTGTTGCTGCAAACTCATGTTTTTCTTTTTTTAATTGTTCAAAGATACGAACTCAATGCCATTTTTTAGGCTTCTTTAGGTACAAAAAATGCTTTTCATAGTCAATAATCGCTTTTCCTTTCTCTAAAACATCCGCACCAATAATTCCATGTACCTCTTTTCCATGGTGTTGCGTTAATGCAGTGTTTACATGCTCTAAATTGAATAAAACCAAATGGGATTTTTTATGTTGCCAAGCACCAATTTTAAGAGCATTATTCTCCGATTGAAGTGTTTCCATATTTGTAGCACCCGCACCAGCAGCTTTGGTTTCGCTTTCATGCGCCTTCAAATTAAAAAAAGCAATTAAATCCAACCCTACACAAGAGTTGGAAGCACCCGTATCTAAAATAAAACGCCCTTGTACACCATTTATAGAAGCTTTGAGTTCTAAATGATTTGTGGGCATTTTCTTCAATTTAATTTTTAGGTAGTTCTTTTTCTTAAGTATCTTTTTTAAACTTGTCATTTACTGTATTTTTGTACGAAACATCGTTTGACAAAAATACATTTTTAATGATTACGGATACACACACCCATTTATATTCTGAACAATTTGATGCGGACCGAGCTGCTATGATGCAACGCGCGAAAGCCGCTGGTGTATCTCGTTTTTTTATTCCAGCGATAGACAGTGGCTATACCGAAAGGATGTTCGACTTAGAGAAAAAATACCCCAATGAGGTGTTTTTAATGATGGGCTTGCACCCTACTTCTGTGAAAGAAAACTACAAAGAAGAATTGACACTGGTAAAAACATGGATTGATCAACGAAACTTTTTTGCCATTGGTGAAATCGGAATCGATTTGTACTGGGACAAAACCTTTCTAGAAGAACAAAAAGATGCTTTTAGAACACAGATACAATGGGCAAAAGAAAAGGAACTACCCATTGTAATTCACTGCAGAGAAGCCTTTGATGAAATTTTTGAAGTTTTAGAAATTGAAAAAGGGGATGATTTGTTCGGGATTTTTCATTGTTTTTCTGGTACGTTGCAACAGGCAAAAAAAGCTATTTCCTACAATATGAAGCTAGGCATTGGTGGAGTGGCTACTTTTAAAAACGGTAAGATCGATACTTTTATAAATGAAATTGATATCCAACACATTGTCTTAGAAACCGATGCGCCTTATTTATCACCCGTACCTTACCGAGGAAAAAGAAATGAAAGTAGTTATATAACAAAGATCATCGATAAGTTGGTAGACCTTTATGGTTTGTCTTTCAATGAAATTGCAGCAATTACAACACAAAATTCAAAAGACGTCTTTGGAATCTAAAACAGCATACTACAAAACACCTATAGGAACGGCAAAGATTGTTGGCGATAAAAACGGCATTCAATCGATTGTAGTAATAGATGATGCTATTGAAACCTCTACAAATGTGCCTAAATGTTTGCAGGTTTGCGTTTCCCAGTTGCAAGAATACTTTGAGGGAACAAGAGATCATTTCGACTTAACGGTGAATCCAAAGGGAACCCCTTTTCAAATAAAAGTATGGAAATCTTTGCTGAAAATTGGCTACGGAAAAACGAAAAGTTACTTCGCACAGAGTAAATCATTTGGAGATGTAAAAGCCATACGTGCCATAGCTGCTGCCAATGGCAAAAATCCAATTTGGATCATCATTCCTTGCCATCGTGTGATTGGCTCAGACGGATCTTTAACAGGCTATGCTGGAGGTGTCTGGCGTAAAAAATGGCTTTTAGATCACGAAAACCCAGTAAAACAACAATCCCTTTTTTAATCTTTCAGATATTAAAAAAGCAAATTCAACGTTAGTATCTTAAATACGAGATGTACAAAAATTTATTGTTCTTGCTACTACTGCTTATTGGATCGACGATCCAAGGGCAAACGGTATCAAAAGACTTTAGAACAAAGACATTTCGCATTCAAAAAGACACTGTTCAAATAGACACGATACCCATCAATTCGCAACGTTTTAAAGTGCGAAACAAGTTTCAAAAAAGAATCAATCCGCAAGAGTATCAGGTCGATTTTTTAAAGGCAATTTTGATGATTAATGCTAAAAAATATCCTGAAATTACAGTCGAGTATTTTCGGTTCCCCGAATTCGTCACAAAAGTGTATGCCCCCTTTGATAAAAAATTGATGGTTCCGAATAACACAAATACAGGACCTCTGTATAGTTTTACAACGACTAAAAAAACAAGCGATGTTCAACTTTTTGAAGGGCTAAAAACCAAAGGATTTTTAACGAGAGGGGTTACTTCTGGAAACAATCAGAATACGGTAACCAACTCGGCATTGGATTTAGAAATATCTGGTAAAATATCGAGTTCGGTCAGCCTCAGAGCCAATATTTTCGATACCAACATTCCATTACAAGAAAATGGATATTCCCAAAATATTACGGACTTCGATCGAATTTTCATTGAATTGTATAGTGACAATTGGCGCGTAAAAGCAGGAGACATCCGTTTGCAAAATCAAGAGAGCTATTTCTTAAATTTTAACAAGCAAATTGCGGGTTTACAAGTAGCTGCAACCCTAAATAAAAATGTAAACATCGCCGCATCGGGAGCAGTTTCTAGAGGGAAATTTAGCACTTTTACGGTCGTTGGTATTGAAGGAAACCAAGGTCCATACAAAATCGTAGGCCCCAACAACGAGCCTGCTATTGTTATGATTGCTGGCAGTGAAAGTGTATATGTAAATGGTGTGCTTCTTGAGGCGGGCGAAAACAAAGCATATACGATTGATTATAATTTGTCGGAAATTACCTTTAATACCACCTTTCCCATTACCAATGACATGCGTATTTGGATTGAATTTCAATATTCCGATCGAAATTACACACGATTTATAACCTATGAAGAAGTGAACTATACCAGTGAAAAACTAAATATAAACGGTTATTTTTACAGTGAAAATGACGCAAAGAATCAACCGATACAGCAAGCATTGTCGGAAGCACAAAAACAAACGCTGGCCAATGCAGGAAACAATACCGATTTGATGTTTTCGGAAAGCGCTTTTATAGACACCTACAATGAAAACAAAGTATTGTACAAAAAAGTTATAAATGGTGGAATTGAAGTTTTTGAATATACAACCGATGCAACGGAGGAACTCTATACGGTAACATTTACAAATGTGGGAATGAATAATGGGGATTACAACCTCCTGAGAACCGTAGCTTCGGGTCCCATTTTTGAATATGTTGGAGTTCAATTGGGAAATTACAGTCCCATTATAAAGTTAATTGCTCCCTCTAAAGTGCAGGTTTTTGTTGTAAAATCTGACTATAAGCCATCGAAAAAAACAAGTTTCAATTCAGAAATAGCATTGAGTAATAATGATGCGAATTTATTTTCTACCATTGACGACAATCAAAATACTGCCCTTGCAGCTAAAGTAGGTTGGCAACAAATTTTAATTGATAAAAAATGGCAGTTAAAAAGTGACATTAATCATGAATACGTTCAACAAAACTTCAATACAGAACAAGGATGGGAGCCTGTAGAATTTAATAGAGATTGGAATATTTTAACGAACAATGCTACAAAAAACTACTTTCAATCCGCATTTACACTTCAGAATAAAAAAGCAGATTTTGTTACATATCGCTACAACAGCTTAAGGTATAACAACTCTTTTAATGGAAATAAGCATGAAATTACATCCAGGCTCAGATTTGATAAAACGAATTTCTCGACGGAGATAAGTCTACTAGAAAATACATCATCAGTAGAAGACAATTCCTTTTTTAGAGCTAGAGCGACTTTAGATCACTACTTTTCGAGAAGTTGGGTGGGTGCTTTTACAAACGCAGAAATAAATGACAGAAAAAACAGCAACCAAGAATACATCAACACCAGTCATCGGTTTAAAGAATACGAGGCCTATCTAGGAATTGGAGATACTGCAAAGGTTTTTGCGAAATTTGGAGTTAATTTTAGAACTAACGACAGTATCAAATCGAATCGTTTTACAGAAATTAATAACCGAAAAACAATCTACCTCAACTCAAAATTAGTAGATACCAAAAAGGCGAACTTATCGGTGTATGCAAATTATAGAATTACTCAGAACAGCTTCACATCCGATAAAAAATCTTTAAACTCTAAAATCATATATCACCAAAAGTTACTGAATGATTTCGTAAATCTAAAGATTGCTTATGAAACTTCTTCAGGAAATGTTGCTCGGCAAGATTACATCTATGTAAAAACAGAAATTGGTCAAGGTTTTTATACTTGGATCGATTATAATAATGACAGTGTGCAGGATTTTGACGAATTCGAAATCGCACAGTTTCAAGACCAAGCCAATTACTTAAGAATTCCTTTACCAAACTTGCGATTTATTGCAACACAACGAGCTAAATGGCAACAATCTATAGGGATTAATTTTGCAAAATGGAAAGGCAAAAATGGTTTTAAAAAGTTGCTTTCTCATTGGAGTAATCAAACTTTTTTAGCAACAGACAACGAACAAGAACGCATTGGAAGTTCATTTAATTTCAATCCTTTTGATTTTGATGAAAACAAACTAATAGGCCTGAATTACAATTTTAGAAATCAACTGTATTTTAATCGAAATCTACAAAAATACAGCACCACTTTTACGGTTGGAAATTCGAAGAACTTGCAACAATATTTTATAGGAAATCAAGAAAACACCCTCCAACAGACTCAAGTAGACTTTAGCCACAAATTTGCCAATTTTTGGTTGCTTGATTTAATGGTAAAACGATCTGAAAATAATTTGAAAACAGAAAATTTCAGTAGTAGAAATTATGAAATTATCGCAAAAGAAATCCAACCAAAAATCTCATTTTCATATCATAATAATCATCGTTTTTCTGCTTTTTACCACTTTAAAAACAAGGTAAATACCTTACAAGATTTTGAGTCTTTAAACCAGCAGAAATTTGGATTGGATTATTTTCACATCAATAAAAAGAAAAATCAAATAAGTGCAAATGCAACCGTTTTTTTAAACACCTTTACTGGAAATATAAATACGCCTGTTGCTTACCAAATATTAGAAGGTTTACAGCCTGGAAAAAATTATACTTGGAACTTACTTTACAGTCAGAAACTAAATGCTTTTCTAAACTTAAATGTAAGCTACTTGGGAAGAAAAAGTGAAAATTCGAAAACAATTCACACAGGAAGTATTCAATTAAAAGCGCTCTTTTAGTTTTATTTTTGGCACACTTGTTGTAAAATAAATTGTTCACTCAAAAAAAGATGAAAAAATGTACCTTATTTATTTGCCTATTCGTTAGCGGACTTGCACTTGGTCAAGAGCCGGTAACAGAAAAAATGCCTGAATTTCCTCAGGATGTAAACAAAAAACATGAAGTAAAAATGAATGGATTGAACTTGCTTGCCTTTGAATGGTTAGATGTTTCTTATGAGTACTTAATAAATGAAGAATCTTCATTTGGAATTGCAGCATTGGTAGCTCTTAATGAAAGTGAAGCACTCAATTATTATAGAAAATCCTCTTTAACTTCTTTTTATAGAAGATATTTTTCAAACCAATATGCAAGAGGTTTTTTTGTAGAGGGTTTTGGTATGTTGCACACCTATGAGAATGAAACGTATGATTTTAATGGAAATGGTTCCTACAGGCAAGAAAATGAAACCGATTTTGCAGTCGGAATTTCAGCTGGAGGAAAATTTACAACGAAAAGAGGATTTACAGCCGAAATCTATTTAGGAATTGGAAGAAACTTAGGAGGTGACAACAGTTCTATTGAGGCAGTAGGTAGAGGAGGAATCTCTCTTGGCTACCGATTTTAAGTCATCTTAATTTCGTAAATTTGAGGTAAAATACAATTTTATGAAAAAAATACTTTTAATTTTTACGCTTTTCATTGCTACAATAACACTTGCACAACAAGAAGTAAAATTAAATATTGCAAACGCTTTGATCTTAAAAACCATCGATATTTCCTACGAATACTATCTCAGTGGAGACACATCAATAGGAATTTCTGGTTTGTATAACTTTGAACAAAAATCTGCAGACTTCAGATACAATGAAGAAAGTATGGTAACGCCTTACCTACGACATTATTTCACCTCGGACAGGGTTTGGAATCTTTTTGGTGAGGGTTTCTTCGGAATAGGAACAGGGTATAAAAAAATTGAAATAGCAGGGGAGCCTAATATTTATGAAAAATATTCCGACAGTGCTTTGGGGATCTCATTTGGAGCAAAATACATTTCAGAAAGCGGGTTCCTTGTAGATATTTATGGCGGTATTGGACGAAATTTATTTAGTGCGAATTCTCCTATTTTATTACCCAGAGTGGGGGTAAATGTTGGATGGAAATTTTAATTTT
Source organism: uncultured Polaribacter sp. (assembly GCA_943787375.1). Classification (GTDB taxonomy): domain Bacteria; phylum Bacteroidota; class Bacteroidia; order Flavobacteriales; family Flavobacteriaceae; genus Polaribacter. Next base: position 100,724 of record CALSME010000007.1, on the reverse strand, counting down.
ATAAAAAACTTCATAAAAGAACCTCACGAATTTCGTGAGGTTCTTTACTTTTATAAATGTCTTAAGAAACTACATTCTTTGAAGCCAATTTTTTACGGCAACTTCTGCATGTATTAATTCTTTTAATTCTATAATTTTTACTCTTTTTTGCTCCATCGTATCTCGATGACGAATGGTTACAGAGTTGTCTTCTAAGGTTTGGTGATCTACTGTAATACAAAAAGGGGTTCCTGCTGCATCTTGTCTTCTATAACGTTTTCCAACGGCATCTTTTTCGTCATAAAAAACGTTGAAATCCCATTTTAAATCGTCCATAATTTTACGAGCAACTTCTGGCAATCCGTCTTTTTTCACCAACGGAAGAATTGCTGCTTTATAGGGTGCTAAAATTGGGGGTAATTTTAAAACTGTACGTGAAGTTCCATTTTCTAATGCTTCTTCTTGTAACGAATTGGAAAAAACAGCTAAAAACATTCGATCCAAACCAATCGAAGTTTCTACAACATAGGGAGTATAACTTTTATTTTCTTCGTGATCAAAGTATTGCAATTTTTTACCAGAAAATTCTTCGTGTGCTTTTAAATCAAAATCGGTACGGGAATGAATTCCTTCTAATTCTTTAAAACCAAACGGGAATTTAAACTCAATATCTGCTGCTGCATCTGCATAATGTGCTAATTTATCGTGGTCATGAAAACGATAGTTTTCTGCCCCCATTCCAAGAGAAAGGTGCCATTTTAATCGGGTTGTTTTCCATTGATCATACCAATCTTTTTGGGTTCCTGGTTTTACAAAAAATTGCATTTCCATTTGTTCAAACTCACGCATTCTAAATATAAATTGTCGCGCAACAATTTCATTCCTAAAAGCTTTTCCAGTTTGTGCAATTCCAAAAGGAATTTTCATTCTACCTGTTTTTTGAACGTTCAGAAAATTCACAAAAATACCTTGTGCAGTTTCTGGACGCAAATACAAATCCATAGCGGTATCTGCAGAAGCACCTAACTTAGTACCAAACATTAAATTGAACTGTTTTACCTCTGTCCAATTTCTGGAGCCTGTTAAAGGATCTGCGATTTCTAATTCTTCAATCAAAGCTTTTACATCCAATAAATCTTCCTTTTCTAAGGAAGCACCCATTCTAGAAAGAATGGTATTTATTTTCTCTTGATAGCCTACAACGCGTCCATTGGTTGCTAAAAATTCTTCTTTGTTAAAAGCTTCTCCAAAACGTTTTGCCGCTTTGTTTACTTCTTTGTTGATTTTTGCTTCAATTTTCGCACAGTAATCTTCTATTAAAACATCTGCTCTGTAGCGTTTTTTTGAATCTTTGTTGTCGATTAAAGGATCATTAAAAGCATCTACGTGACCGGAAGCTTTCCAGGTGGTAGGATGCATTAAAATGGAGGCATCGATCCCAACAATGTTTTCGTGCATTTGCACCATTGCTTTCCACCAATAATCTCTAATATTCTTCTTTAACTCAACACCATTTTGAGCATAATCGTACACTGCACTTAATCCGTCATAAATTTCACTTGATTGAAATACATAACCATATTCTTTTGCGTGGGATAATACTTTTTTAAATTGATCTTCTTGTTTTGCCATAATTAGGGCAAATATAAACGAATCTAAAAAGTTATCAAGAAAAATCAGTCTACTTTCTTACATAAATAAATGAAAGCTGGAGGGAAATTTAAAAATTCAAATTTTAAAGAAATGGAATTCCTAAAAAATAGTTGAAGTTTCTTACGATTATACAAACTATATTGATATTGCGTGAAAGTACCATTGGGTTTCAAAACTTGATAAGATTGGGTTAAAATCACATCCGTAACATTTTCAGGAAGCATCGATAAAGGCAGGCTGGAAATGATATAATTTACTTCAGGGATTCCCAACCTAAGCAATTCTTCTTCAAGGTTTTCTGCAGAAGATTTTAAAACAATCAGCTGTGAGTGCTTAATTTCAGTTAAGGTTTTGTAAAAGTTCTCATTAATTTCAAAACAGATTAATAGTGCTGTTGGATGTAGTTTTCTTAAAATAAATTTTGTGATGGCGCCATTTCCAGGGCCGAATTCTACAATAATATCTGCAGAAGCAAAATGAATATTCCGCAACATTTTTTGGGCTAAAAAAGAAGAACTGGGCATTACTGTACCAGAAGTTTTTAATGTTTTAATAGCTTCTTTAAAAAACTTGATTGTGTCTGTCAAATTATTTAATTTTTAACTTTTTGTACCTTAGATAAAAAAGCGCTGTGAAAATACAAGTTATAGAAGACATACTCCAAATTTTTTTTCCAAAATTATGTTTAATTTGTGAGTATCCACTTTTTGAAAATGAGGTTTTTGCTTGTACAATTTGTCGGCATGATTTGCCTGTGTTATTTTTTAAAGATGCTTCTAAAAATGAAATTTCGAGAAAGTTTTATGGCAGAATCCCTTTAGAAGAAGCAAATACCTTATTATCTTTCAGTAAAGAGGGAAAAACAAAAAAACTGATTCATGAATTAAAATATAATGGCAATGAAAATATCGGGAACTTTCTAGGTAATTGGATTGGCGAACTTCTTATAGAAAACAAACAATTTACTGAAGTCGATTTTATTGTGCCAGTTCCACTGCATCCAAAGAAATTAAAGAAAAGAGGATACAATCAACTTACAAAGTTTGGTGAGCGCGTGAGTTTTTACTTGAATAAACCGCTAAAACAAAATATTCTTTTAAAAATCGATACAACAAAAACACAGACTTTCAAACAACGTTTTGAAAGGTTTGAAAACAACGAATTGAAATTCTCACTACAAGACACCACTATTTTCGCGAACAAGCACATTCTATTAATCGACGACGTACTTACAACTGGAGCTACATTAGAGGCTTGTTGCAAAGAATTACGAAAGGCTCCCAACATTAAAATCAGTATTTTAACAATGTCATTTACAAGATAATTTTAACATTAAAAACTGAAAAATAAATTGTTTATTTGTAACTAAATTACACCTCTTGAAAAACACGCTTAAAGTTTTATTTTTTACAGTCATTTCACTCGTTTTAGCAAACTGTGCAAGAACAAGTAGACCCGATGGTGGTCCAAGAGATGAGGCTGCACCATTAATGGTGACTGCTACTCCACCCTACGAAAATACAAATTTTGAAGCTGCAAAAATTAAATTATCATTCAACGAGTTTATAAAACTAAAAAATCTAAACAAGCAATTGGTGATTTCTCCACCTATGAAATACCCGCCATTAATTACGCCACAGGGGTTTGCTAGTAAATATTTAGAAATAGAGATTGTCGACACCTTATTAAAGAACACCACTTATATTTTCAATTTCGGAAATGCCATAGAAGACAATAACGAAAGTAATCCATTAGAACGTTTTAAATATGTTTTCTCTACGGGTAATTATATTGACTCTCTTAAATCTAAAGGAACCGTAAAAGATGTTTTAGTCAATAAACCTAACAGAGATTTTAATGTTTTGCTCTATAAAATAGACAGTGCTTTTACAGACTCTATTGTCTATCGAGAAAAACCGAATTATGTAACAACAACGACAGATTCTATTCACTTTAATTTTTCGAACTTAAAAGATGGAAACTACTTAATGGTTGCCTTGAAGGAAACCACAAATGATTACCTATTTGATCCTAAAACAGATCAAATTGGTTTTTATACAGATACCATTCAGTTGCCTAGAGACAGTATTCTTCAAAAAGATATTGTAGTTTTTAAAGAAACACAACCTTTTAAATTTGGAAGAGCAAAAGAACTTAAAAAGGGACGATTAATTTTTCCTTTTTATGGTAAAAAAGAAGACTTAAAAGTGACATTGCTTTCAGATACACCCGAAGATTTTAAAAGCATTGCAAAATTTGAACAAGAAAAAGATACCTTAAACTACTGGTTTTCGCCTTTTGAGGCAGATTCATTAAACTTCATCGTCTCAAATGCAACATTAAGAGATACTGTAACGGTAAAGCTTCGTAAAAAGAAATTAGATAGTTTAAGCATTACAGGTACTTTAGGGATCATTCATTTCAGAGACACCTTCTTCATACGCACAAACAATCCTGTAATGAACCTCGATACCACAAAAATAGCAATCATGAACAAGGATTCTCTCGCGGTAAGCTTTAAGAGTATTATTGACGAAAAAGAAAATAAATTAGCGATTGTTTTTGATAAAGAACCAGTGCAACTATATCGAATTTCGATTTTACCCGAAGCAATATCAGACATTTATGCATTTAAAAATGACACGCTAACATACCGAGTACGAACACAAGAAATTGAAGATTATGGACGAATAACCTTGAAAGTAGAAAATCCAGCTTCAAAAAATTACATTATCGAATTGTTAGATGCTAAATTTGAATTAGTTCAAAGAAACTTCGTACAAAAAACAGCTACAATCGTGTATGATTTATTAGAACCAAAAGCATATACGGTAAGAGCCATTGAGGATCGTAATCAAAACAATGTTTGGGATACTGGAAATTACTTAGAAAAAATATTGCCTGAAAAAATCATCTATTTTAAGGATGAAGATTTAAGTTTAAGACCCAACTATTATCTAAATCCCGTATTTAAAGTGAACCAATAAAAAAGCACGCAAAATATGCGTACTTTTTTTTACGGTAGGATACCGCTTATTAAATTCTAGCGATTAGATAAAACGATTATACGAATCTTTTAATCGATCTAATAATTCCATAATGCACGCCTTCATGAAAATTATTAAATATCATTGCGGTTTCTAAGGAGTTCAAAACAAAACCGGTACTGGTTGGATATTCGTGAAAATTGACAAAAATACCAGCTTCAAAATCTTCTTCTAAAGTATCTGGCAAGCCCACTAACAGTTCTTTTACCTCTTCAAACTCTTCTTCAGAAAACGTTTTTGTTGGCAATGTTCCTTTGGCATGCGCTTCAATTAAATCATCTGGACACAAGCAATTTAAACCCGATAATTTGTAATGCAGCAATTGTTGTGTCACCACTAAATGTGCAACATTCCAAGCAATATTGTTTTTAAACCCTGCTGGAATGGTATGGATTTGCGCTAATGTTAATCCGTGTAATTCTTTTAAAACTAAATCGCGTGATTTTCTTAAAACATCGAATTGTATTTTCATTTTTATGTTTAATTTTGAAATGTAAATATAATACTATAAATGAATGAAGAAAGTCTATTTTTTACAAACTTGTGATACGTGTAGAAGAATTTTAAAAGAAGTAAATACTACCGGTTTTGAACGTCAAGAAATAAAGTCGAATCCAGTAAATGTTGCACAACTAGAAGAAATGCACCAACGTTCTGGAAGTTATGAAGCATTGTTTAATAAACGAGCAAAGCTTTACAAGGCATTGGACTTGAAAAACAAAACACTTTCTGAAGCTGATTATCGTCAATATATCTTGGAAGAATATACCTTTTTAAAACGTCCTGTATTTATGGTCGAAGACAGCATTTTTATTGGAAATAGCAAAAATGTTATTGCAGCACTCAAAGCAAAAATCAATTAGAATTCTCCAAAAAAGCATGTGTTCTTAAAACAGCATTATCTCTAATGTCTTGCCAAAAAAGATTGATATCTCCTACATGATAGCTTTTCATAAAAGACATAAAAAGACGCATTGGGAATTTAGGATTTGTAGCCCAAATGAGGCCGTCTGTAACTTCAATTTTTAATGCTTTTTTGTAGATTTTTTTATTTGAATATAAGAAGCCTTTGTGTTGATTTAATTCCGTTATTTTTTCGGAATTCCATGTAATCGGATTCGTAGTTACACTTCCAACATAAATATTTTTCCCTTTCGGGTAATGACCTTTTTTAAAAGTATTCCATCCAACAATCCCACCAACTTCGTTTGGTGCTGTCATCGGCTGAATCGACGTAAATAAATCTGGCTTTAGAACAGTACCCACTACATACGCTGCAATTAATTGTTTTTGCAAAGGTTTGTTGTCAAAAAAATCTCGCAATAAAAACTTGGTATGTGTTGAACCTTGACTGTGACTTGCGATAATAATAGGTCGGCCATTATTGTATTTTTTTAAATAGGTTTCAAAAGCTCTTTTAACATCTGAATAGGCTAATAAAAGTGCTTTTTCTCCACCATTTTCTAGCATTTGATAAGATCGTATATGTGCTTGTCTATAAAAGGGCACATATAATTTACCCGCAGTTGTAAAAGCGGATGCCTGAAAGAGTACAGCTTTATTAAGAACCTTATTTTGTTGAATTACATCTTCAATAGGCGCATTCCAACGGGCATCTTCTTTTTCTGTATTTAAAGTTGGATACACATAAAAAACATCGGCTTGTAAAGTATCTCTTTCTTGAGATGAAAATGCAATCAATTCTTTTAAATACGTAGACGGCAAAACAGCCCAATTTTTTTCTTCATTGTAGTTGGGTTCTAACGGAATTTCTTCCGTTACAAATTTCTGTGTTTTATATGCAGATTTACAGCTCACCAAAAAACAAACTGCTACTAATATTAAAATAACTTTCTTCATTTTTCATCTTTTAAAATTATTTCCAGTACTCTGCAACCCAGGGCGCAGCTCTTACATATCGATACCATTTTCCTCTACCACCTTCAACTGCTTTATGCGGATTTATTTCTCCATGAAAAATAATTATTTTGGCTCCTTTTGGTATTGTTGGTTTTTTCCAAAAAGCCAATGGAAACCTTGAAACACAATCATACTTAAAACTCGGACACCATGCTTTGTCCCAGTATTGAAGATCATCATTGTCATGAATGGCATGGGTAAGATATTCTTGCTCGTTTCTATGTAGCTTTCTTATTTCATCAAAATTAGATAAGAAATTATCAAAAACATAGCCATGTTTTCCGATTTCAAATCGATATACTGAAGAGTTTCCAGTAATTCTCCAGCTTCTCCATCCATGGTCTTTAATAATTCTAAAAGAACCATCAACTTCAAAGAAACAATCGATATTATCTACAATAACAATGTCCAAGTCTAAAAACAAGGCTGTTCCTTCCAAACCATATAATTCTTTCTTAAGGGTAGTCAACTTTTTCCACATTCGTTCTGGAATGTCAGTTCGAATTCCCATTTCAGGAATGTCATAACAGGTAACAGCTTCGTTAATACCTGATGGATCGTCTGTAAAACAAACCATTTTAAAATCGCTGGTTAAATTTTTCTGAACCATCGAAAATAATCGATTTACATATTCCGCTCCGTAAAGTGTTCCCCACTTCATGCAAAAAATATATTTGATTGGTAATTCTTTTTTTGTCATTGTCAATGAAGTCTTAAACGAATTTTCTTTGTATGATTTCCATGAAACGAGTTTCAAATTCTTCTTGCTCGTCCCAATTGTAATCTGGTTTCACCATTTTATTGATGAATTTAATAGCTTCCTTTTCTGTTTTAAAAGAGTTTAATTGTGAAAGGACTCTATTAAAATCTTCTTGACTTCCATCAAATAAATTTTTAACAAATGCAATTCGGTCATTTAAACCGATTTGAATATTTTTCGTGAGTGTGTCATTTAAAGAAACTGGCTGAGCCATTTCAAATAAATTTGCCATCACATCAACAGGAATTGTATCTTTTAATTCTTCTTCTAGCGTATGAATTTTTATTTCTTCACTGTCCTCTCCTAATTCTTCCGGCGTTTCTTCTGATACTTCTGAAGGAAATAAAGTTGCTTCCAACGCGTCAAAAGGCTGTTCTAAAATAACATTTTCTGTAGCTTCTATAAATAAATCATCGGCAACATCAACAGCCGATGGCAAAGCCTCTTCTATAAATTCTTCTTCTTTTTCTTCTTCCACTACTTCTTCTTCCACTACTTCTTCTGTGGCTGCTATCGGTGTTATGAGTTTTTCATTCGAAACTTCTAATTCCTGAACAATTGCAATTTCATCTTGAATAACGTTAGGCACCTCTTTGATCTCAAAAGCCTTTTCAACCGAAGCAATCAACTCTTCTTTTGTTTCTTTTAAATTTGGGGTTGTATTTACGTATGTTTCAACAAAAGCTAACATGGATAATTTACTCGAAATCACTTTTGCTTTTGCCTCCAAAGCAAAGACATCGTCTCTGTTTTTCATCTGTAAAATGCTATGCGCTAAACTCATTAAATCGGCTTCTAATTTTTTGTGCATAAGTTGTGTCTTGAATTTATTTTTTACTTGTAAATATTCCTAAATTTGTTATTTGTAAAAATAATATAAAATTTAAAAAAACGAATGCTTAAAACTACAAAATGTTTCTCGAAAACACAGTAAATCATACAGAACAATTTGGCTGGATCGAAGTAATTTGTGGTTCTATGTTTTCTGGTAAAACAGAAGAATTAATTCGACGATTAAAGCGAGCGCAATTTGCAAAACAACGAATTGAAATATTTAAACCCGCTCTAGACACTCGTTACGACGAAGAAGAGGTTGTTTCTCATAATGACAGTCGAATTCGTTCAACACCCGTTCCAATTGCGTCAAACATTCGATTGTTGGCAAATGATGTGGATGTTGTAGGGATTGATGAGGCACAGTTTTTTGACAACGAAATTGTTGCTGTTTGTAACGATTTAGCAAATCGTGGAATTCGAGTTATTGTAGCTGGATTGGATATGGACTTTAAAGGAAATCCTTTTGGGCCTATGCCTGCTTTAATGGCTACGGCTGAATACGTGACTAAAGTGCACGCTGTGTGTACACATACAGGAAATTTAGCACATTATAGTTTTAGAAAGGCTAAGAATGAGGATATCGTTATGCTGGGTGAAACACAAGAATATGAGCCTTTAAGTAGAGCCGCCTATTACAAAGCCTTACAGAATCAACAAGAAGCAACTAATTCTTCAAAAGACGATGCGCCGCTTTCAGAAGATACACAAACAAACGTCGACTAAAGATGAACAACCATGTGACTGTTTTAGAAATTGATGGAAGTGCATTAGCGCACAATCTTCTCCATTTCAAAGAGCAACTACATTCAACAACTAAAATATTAGCCGTTGTAAAAGCATTTGGTTATGGGAGTGATGGGGTTCAAATTGCAAGATTTCTAGCAGATAAAGTGGACTATTTTGCTGTTGCCTATGCACATGAAGGAATCGCACTGCGAGAAGCAGGAATAAAAGCACCCATTTTAGTCTTGCATCCTCAAATACCTAACCTCGTCGCAATCGTAAACTACTGTTTAGAACCTAATCTTTATAATTTTAAAATTTTTAATGCCTTTTTAAAAGTAGCATCGCAAACAGCACTGCAAGCATATCCAATTCATATAAAATTGAACACTGGGTTAAATCGATTAGGATTTTCTACGAACGATGTTTCATCTATATTAGCGCAGTTAAAGGAAACAAAGCTATTAAAAGTACAATCGCTATTTTCTCATTTGGCAGTGAGTGAAGAACTAAAAGAACAAGCTTTTACAAGCCAACAAATAACAAAATTCTCAGAGAGCGCTCAGCAATTTCAGGCAGGACTTGGGTACAAACCGATCTTACATATTTTAAACACCTCTGGAGTTATTAATTATCCAAAAGCACAGTTTGACATGGTACGAATTGGTATTGGACTCTATGGTTTTGGCAATGATGAAAAAGAAACAAATCAGTTAAAAAATACGCATAATTTAAAATCGATTATTTCTCAAATCCACAGCATTGAACCTAAAGAATCCGTAGGATACAATAGAGCTTTTATTGCAAAGGTAAAAACCATAACAGCAACCATTCCTATTGGCCATGCAGATGGAATTTCAAGAAAACTAGGAAACGGCATCGGACATGCACTCATTAATGGGCAAAAAGCAAGCATTATTGGGAATGTTTGTATGGACATGATTATGGTCGATATTACAACAATTGATTGCGCTGAAGGAGATGAAGTTATTATTTTTAACAGCCAAGACATGATTCAAAAAATTGCAGATGCAACTGCAACCATTCCCTACGAAACATTAACTGCAATCTCTCAACGTGTCCAAAAAAAATTAAAGTCGTAAGAAAATGGAAAAATACCTAGAAATTATCAAAAATTCGTATTCCAGTTACTGGAGTTACCTCAAAAAATCTGTTTTGATGGATTTAAATTGGGAGAATTATTTCTATGGATTGCTTCTCATTTCTATCGTTGTTTGGGGACTAGAAATGGCTTTCCCTTGGAGAAAAAACCAACCACGCTTTCGAAAAGGTTTTTGGTTGGATGTTTTTTACATGTTTTTTAATTTCTTTATACTAAATCTTATTGTTTTAATAGCATTGTCAAATTCAGCAGCTGAGGTTTTCAATGATCTTTTGGGACTTGTTGGAATGTCCATTTCAAATTTTCAGCTACTAGACATTAACAAACTCCCTTTTGCTGCAAGAATACTTCTCTTTTTTGTAGTGGTCGATTTTACACAATGGTGGACACACAGATTGTTACACCGATTTGAATTTTTATGGGATTTTCACAAAGTACACCATTCTGTAAAACAAATGGGGTTTGCTGCACACCTAAGGTATCATTGGATGGAACCCATCATTTATAATTCGTTGCGCTATATTCCATTGGCAATTATTGGCGGATTTTCTGCACAAGACGTAGCATTTGTGCATTTCTTCGCCATTACAATTGGTCACCTAAACCATGCTAATATTAATTTGAATTACGGTTTTTTAAAATACATTTTAAACAATCCAAAAATGCATATTTGGCATCATGCAAAAGAATTACCAGAAGACCGAAAATATGGTGTGAATTTTGCTTTGACCTTGAGTATCTGGGACTATTTGTTTAAAACAAATTACATTCCATATTCTGGAAAAAATATTGAAATCGGGTTTGATGATGATGAAAAATTTCCAAAAAGTTTCTTCAAACAAGGCATTTATCCTTTCGGGAAAAAGTAAATCGTATTTTTCAATTATTTAATGCGCATACAGCTCTTTTAGCAATTGCGCTGCAGGTTTATTTTGAGGTGTAAATCGATTATTTTGTTCTCCACCAGCACGATCATGTGTGTGAAACCATTTCCAAACAAAACCTCCCGCAAACCAGTCTTCATTCCAAAATTGATTGTAAATCGCTTGCAATGCATTTGTTTGTGCTTCTAAATTTACCCCCGCTTCAACTCTTTTAGAATCCCAAGGTTTTTTTCCAGCAAAATCTATACTCCTGTATCCAAACTCAGTAAACAAAATAGGTTTTTGATATTCTTTTTGAAGTGCTAATATTTGTTTTTTATGAGGTTGCCACCCTTGTTCATAAGCAGCAATTGTTGGCGTTTTATCATCACTCAAAGGAAAATAAGCATCAATTCCTATATACTCTAAAGCATCCCAAAAGGGCACATGACTAAATTCGTCCCAATTGGCCGCGTAAGTAAGTTTCCCCTTATAAACAACCCGAATTTCTTGAATGAGTTTTCGCCAATATTCTGGTCTATTCTTTACAAATTCTCCCAGTTCTGTACCAATACAAAGCAGTTCGGCATTTACATCTTCAGCTGCCGCTGCGTAGGTTAGCATAAATGCTCGGTACGAATCTTCTAAAGCGACCCAATTTTCTTCAGAATTCATTTTTATTTTGCCAGTAAATGTACCCTTGGTCACCCAAATTTGAGGTTTCACCATAATGCCTATGTTTTCTTTTTGAAAACTTTTTGCATATTGCAACAAGCCTTTTTTTGTTTCACCAAACCATTGCCAATTTGTATTGTGCATTACTTTGGGTGATGAAACATCTTTTATAAAGCCAAAAGGCATTAATGCAACATAATTGCTTCCTAAATTTTGTACGGGCTTAATGTGGGAACTGTTTATGGAATCTCTGGAAGCCACAAAACTAACACCATTCATTTTTTTTGTTTGGGTTTGGCATGATAAAAAGGTGAGTAAGAGCAAAAAAAAGGGTTGAAATTGTTTCATAATACCTCAAAAATAAACTTTTTAACCAGAGTACCCATGCAGGGCATTGTTAAAAATTTATTCTGAGGATTTTTCAAAAGCACGGATTGCTTTTTTAAAAAGAACTTTGTCTTATTCTTAATGCAAGCACCAAAAAGTAATTTTAAAATTGTAATTTCCCTCTTTGTTCAGGCTGTTTTTAAATTTCAACAAAAACATTACAATCATCGACATATGGACCATATTGTTATTATTGGAAACGGAATTGCGGGTGTTACTGCTGCAAGACACATTCGAAAAAATTCGGATAAGAAGATTACAATCGTTTCAGCAGAAAACAAATACTTTTTTTCGAGAACAGCACTGATGTACGTGTACATGGGACACCTTACTTTTAAGCATACGCAACCCTATGAAGATTGGTTTTGGAAAAAAAACAATATCGAGTTAAAAGAAGGGCTGGTCACCGCAATAAACACATCGGATAAAACACTCCAATTTACGGACAATACCTTCTTAAATTATGACAAACTAATTATTGCTACGGGCTCTAAACCCCATAAATTTGGATGGCCTGGTCAAGATTTAAAGGGTGTCATGGGCCTATATCACAAACAAGATTTAGAACAATTAGAAAAATATGCCCCCAACAACAAAGTATGTAAAAGAGCAGTCATTGTAGGAGGTGGTTTAATTGGAATTGAATTGGCTGAAATGCTCAGAAGTAGAAACATTCCAGTTACTTTTTTAGTACGAGAACAAAGTTTTTGGAATGGAGTATTGCCAGCTCAAGAATCTGAAATGATAAACAAACACATCCTAGAACATCAAATTGATTTGCGCTTAGGTGTCAATTTAAAAGAAATAAAATCGGATAAAAACGGACAGGTTTCCTCCATTATTATAGCAGAAACTGGCGAAGAAATCCACTGTACTATTGTTGGTTTAACTGCAGGTGTAAGTCCAAACATCGATTTTATTAAAGCGTCTCCTATTGAAACAGGACGAGGTGTAAAAGTAAATCGATTCTTAGAAACCAACATCGAAGATGTGTATGCCATTGGCGATTGTGCAGAACAACATGAAGCCATAGGTCAAAGAAGAAATATAGAAGCTGTTTGGTATACGGGTAGAATGATGGGAGAAACATTGGCACAAACAATCTGTGATAATAAAACGGAGTATAAACCGGGACATTGGTTTAATTCTGCAAAATTCTTAGACATCGAATACCAAACTTATGGCTGGGTTTTTAGCGAAAGAAACAAACTAGAAAACGAAGCACATTTTCAATGGAAACATCCAAAAGAAGCAAAGTGCATTACCATTTCATATGACAAAGACACCCATCTATTCCTAGGAATTAACACCTTCGGAATTCGGATGCGACATGATTTTTTTGACAAATGGTTGTCTCAAAAAAAATCAATCCAATTTATTTTGGAACATTTAGCAGGTGCCAATTTTGATCCTGAATTTTACAAACTGCATGAAGCAGCAATCGTAGCAAAATTCAACACAGAATTGAATACAAATATTTCTTTGAGAAAAAAGAGTTGGACACGAATTTTTAGCAAATAAAACATGAAAGCAATTAAAAATATCGGATTGATACTCTGTTTTATTGGGTTTGCCATTTTTACAGGAAGTATTTTTACAGGAACTAATAAAGTCTCTCAAGAAACCTTTAACACTTGGGCGAAACAAAAAGTAAAAAGTGCGTTTTTTATTGAAAAGGCACAAAAAGAGATTGTTGATATCGAATTAAGTGCTTTTGAACTCTCACATCGAATTACTGAAATTGCGAAAGCATCTAACACATATCACAAAAGTCAAGAGAAAATAGCGTGGAATAAAATCATTCCTTTGAAATGGAATAAAACCTCCAAAGATTTCATTTACCCTTTAGCCAGAGCATCTGCAACGGGTTGGCCACAACAAAATGAAGGATTGTTCTTCTGGATTACTTTTGGGTTGGCAATTCTTGGGGGAACCATTGCATTTGCAACCGATTATAAATTACTAGGCAAAGCAGGCATTAAAAACAATGGAATTTTCCAACATTCAGCAACAAATAGGGGCTTTTTAGGCATTTTTGCCTTTCTATACTTTGTGGGTTTTTATGTGGTTTTGTATTTCTTTCCTAATTATTTAATCAACCCCATTACTGCTGTAAACCCACTAAGTAAAAGTTTAGGCGGCAACGAATCTAGCCAATGGTTCCTTTATGGATTTATGTATTGTGCAGTCATGAGTGTTTTCGCCATTAGAATGTTCATCAAATACAGACATAATAATTATCAGATTTTAAGAACTGCCGTTGTCTTATTTTTTCAAATAGCCTTTGCATTTATCATTCCCGAAATTTTAGTAGCATTTAACAAACCTTGGTTTGATTTTAAAAATGCGTTTCCGCTCAATTACACTTTCTTCTTTGATTGGAATATTGATAATTTATTAGCAAGCGGCAACATGGGAATTTTTATGTTGGTTTGGGGAATTTTACTCACCTTAGTCATTGTTCCTGTTATGGTCTATTTCTATGGGAAAAGATGGTATTGTTCTTGGGTATGTGGTTGTGGCGGATTGGCAGAAACTTTGGGCGATCCTTACAGGCAACTGTCTAGTAAATCGTTATTATCCTGGAAAGTGGAACGTTGGCTAATTCATGGTGTTTTGGGTTTTGCCATCTTCATGACTGCAATCACTCTATACACTTATTTTGCAGAAATCGAAAGTTGGAGAAAAATTGCTTTTGGTGTCTCTGCTTATGACATTCAAAGTTCTTACGGGTTTTTAATAGGTTCTATTTTCTCTGGAGTAATCGGAACAGGATTTTATCCAATATTAGGGAATCGGGTTTGGTGTCGTTTTGGCTGTCCATTAGCTGCTTATATGGGTTTGGTACAACGATTTAAATCTCGTTTTAGAATTACCACAAATGGAGGACAATGTATCTCTTGTGGAAATTGCTCTACCTATTGTGAACAAGGGATTGATGTTCGTGCCTATGCTCAAAAAGGAGAAAATATTGTCCGTTCTAGTTGTGTCGGCTGTGGCATTTGTGCTGCAGTGTGCCCTAGAGGAGTTTTAAAATTAGAAAATGGTCCAGAACAAGGAAGAATTAATCCAACTGAGATCTTATTAGGGAATGATGTGGACTTAATGCAGTATGTCAATAGAAAATAAACGGAATCTTAGTACTTTTGCCGCGAAGAACTTTTCAATGAAAGAAAAATAGAACCCTTTTAAAAATTTGTGATGGATGCAGGCAATTATTAAAGTTATTATCCCAGCTTATAATGAACAAGACTCGATAGCAAATGTTGTAAATGACATTCCCGAAATTGTTGATGAAATAATTGTGATTAGCAACAACTCAACCGACAATACTGAACTAAACGCCAAAAATGCAGGTGCCACGGTTTTGCATGAAAGCAGAAAAGGCTACGGATATGCCTGCCTAAAAGGATTGGATTATATCGAAAAACAAAAAACAAAACCAGAGATTGTGGTGTTTTTAGATGGAGATTATTCGGATTATCCAGCACAATTAACGGAATTGATATCGCCAATTATTACTAAAAATATTGACTTTGTTTTGGGCGTAAGAGTAAAAGAACAGCGGGAATATGGTGCAATGACCCCACAACAAATTTTTGGGAATTGGCTCGCAACCTCTTTAATGAAATTGTTTTTCGGAGCTACCTTTACCGATTTAGGTCCTTTTAGGGCCATTAAATACGAAAAGTTAATGGCTTTAAAAATGGAAGACAAAACCTACGGATGGACCGTTGAGATGCAATTAAAAGTTTTAAAACAGCAATTTACCTACCTCGAAATCCCCGTTAAATACAGAAATAGAATTGGAATATCTAAAGTTTCAGGAACCGTAAAAGGTACTATATTTGCAGGGATTAAAATTCTTACTTGGATTTTTAAATACAGTTTTAAAAAATGATTTTAGAATACGTTACAATTACCATCTACTCCATCTCACTAGTGCTTATTTTTTTATACGCATTAGCACAATTAAACTTATTATTTAATTACTTATCTGCACAAAAAAAAGAAGATCATTCACCTCAATTCGATTTATCAAAATCGAAAGAGGTCCCATTTGTAACCATTCAATTACCCGTTTTTAACGAAATGTATGTAATGGAACGCTTATTGGAGAATATTGTAAAACTTAAATATCCAAAAGAGAAATTAGAAATTCAAGTTTTAGACGACTCTACAGACGAATCTGTGGAAACAACTGCACTTCAAATTAAAAAATTACAAGAACAAGGCATCGATATTCAACACATCTGTAGAACCAACAGACAAGGTTTTAAAGCAGGGGCGTTAAAAGAAGGTTTAAAAACTACAAAAGGAGAAATTATTGCCATTTTTGATGCCGATTTTTTACCTGAAGAGGACTGGTTGTTAAAAACAGTTCCTTACTTTAAGGATAAAAAAATTGGTGTTGTTCAAACACGCTGGGGACATATTAACAGAAATTACTCTACACTTACAAAGATCCAAGCTTTTGCATTGGATGCACATTTTAGCTTAGAACAAGTGGGTAGAAACAGTAAGGGCCATTTTATAAACTTCAACGGAACCGCCGGTCTGTGGAGAAAAGAATGTATTTATGATGCTGGTAAT
Organism: uncultured Polaribacter sp.; assembly: GCA_943787375.1. Lineage (GTDB taxonomy): Bacteria > Bacteroidota > Bacteroidia > Flavobacteriales > Flavobacteriaceae > Polaribacter. The sequence continues at coordinate 84,164 of CALSME010000007.1, read as the reverse complement.
TGGGAAGGAGACACCTTAACTGAAGACTTGGATTTAAGTTATAGAGCACAATTAAAAAAATGGGAGTTTAAATATCTTGAAAATGTAGAAACACCTGCAGAGTTACCAGTCATTATTAGTGCTGCTCGTTCGCAACAATTTCGCTGGAACAAAGGAGGTGCAGAGAATTTTCAAAAAATGACAAAAAGAGTTTTAAAAGCAAAAGAATTGCCACTGAAAACTAAAATTCATAGTGTACTGCATTTGTTAAATAGTTCGATGTTTTTAAATGTCTTTATTGTAGCTGTATTAAGCATCCCAATGTTGTACATAAAAAATGAATATGCACATCTAAAAAACTACTTCTATATGATGAGTTTCTTTGTCATCAGCTCATTAATTTTCTTTATCTGCTATTGGCACATGTACAAAAGAATGTATGGTGGTGGGTTTGTAAAGTTTTTGAATTTTATTTGTATGTTTTTCACCTTTTTCTCAATAGCAATGGGCTTTTCTTTACATAATTCCATCGCGGTTTTGGAAGGTCATTTCGGTAAAAAAAGTGAGTTTGTAAGAACCCCTAAATTCAATATTAAAACCCTAAAAGACGGTTGGAAAAACAACAAATACATCAAGAAAAAACCTTCTGTAAATGTGATTGTTGAAGGAATCTTGGTGCTCTATTTTGCTTTTGGAATGTACAGTGCATTTATCGTTGGAGATCAAGGTGGAGATTTTGGATTGTTCCCATTTCACTTAATGCTTTTTATAGGTTTTGGTTATGTATTCTTTAAATCTATTTTTTCGAAAGCTTAATGATTGGATTGGATAAATACAAAGCTATTTTCCTAACTCTTACCAGTTGTATTCTCTATTTTTATATTGGCTATTTTATAGAGAGAACCGCTTTTAACACATTGCTTTTTACTTGGTTTTCTTTATTTATTTGCTTTTATTTTCTAATGAAAAGCAAGCCGTTCAATTTTAAATATTTGGCAGGTATTTCCATCCTTTTTAGGCTAGTAATCCTATTCCAAATTCCAAATCTATCACAAGATTTCTATCGTTTTATCTGGGACGGAAGAATGATTCTCGAAGGACTAAACCCCTACCTTTCATTACCAGAAACCTACATTCAACAAGGATTAAACCCAATATCAGAAGCCCAAACTCTTTATGAAGGCATGGGAGAATTGAATGGGAGTCATTACACCAATTACCCACCATTACATCAAATATGCTTTTTAATTGCAGCCCTTTTTTCGAGCAAGAGTATTTTGGGCTCTATAGTCGTATTACGAGTTCTTATTATTATGGCCGATATAGGGATTCTTTATTTTGGAAAAAAGCTATTGGAAAAATTGAATCTACCGATTCAAAATATTTTTTGGTATGTACTCAACCCGTTTATCATTATTGAAATGACAGGAAACCTCCATTTCGAATCCATCATGTTATTCTTCTTGGTCTGTGCATTGTATAAATTAACTCAAAAAAAATGGCGCTTTGCAGGGGTATTAATCGCAGGTTCTATTTCTGTAAAACTCATTCCATTTTTATTTTTACCGCTTTTCTACCAATGGTTTACAAAATCGAAAAACCTTGAAAATAAATTGGAGCTAATTAATGATAAAAGTGGCAATGGACTCCAAAGAGAAAAATGGAATCTAAGCTTCACAGGAATCAAAAATTTAATTGCCTTCTATGGTATTATATTCGCCACAATAATCGCCCTATTCTTACCATTTTATTCGCCCGAATTAATTTCCAATTATTTAAAATCAGTTGGTTTATGGTTTCAGAAATTTGAATTTAACGCTAGTTTTTACTACCTCTTTCGAGAAATTGGGTATCTTTTTAGAGGTTGGAATGAAATTGCAATCATCGGTAAAATAACGCCCATTCTAACCTTAATTTTCATAGGATACCTAACCTTCTTTAGAAAAAACAGTTCGATCCGCCAACTCATTACAGCACTTTTATTTGGAAGTTCTTTCTATTACTTTACCACCACAACAATGCATCCTTGGTATTTGGCGACATTACTAATTTTGAGCGTTTTTACAAAGTATCGCTTCACAATCGTCTGGAGTTTCGCCATTATTTTAAGCTATCAGGCCTACGCAAATACCCCTTGGAATGAGAACCTTTGGTTTGTAGGACTCGAGTATTTAATTGTTTTTTTATATCTAATTTTTGAACTTAAAAAGAAAAACAACATCCTGTTAACCTAGATGTTCATAGTTTTTTGTATTTTACACACTTATCTATTTTCCAATGAAAAGACTGACTATAAAAGACATCGCTAAAGAATTTAACGTTTCTATTTCAACCGTTTCCAAGGCACTGAATAACAGTTATGAAATTAGTATTAGCACCAAAGAAAAGATTCAAAAATTTGCAAAAGAGAACAATTATAAACCCAATTTTAATGCGTTAAGTTTAAAAAACAGACAAACAAAGACGATTGGAATTATCATTCCCAATATGCTAAATTATTTCTTTGCGCAAGTTTTTAAAGGCATCGAAAAAGTAGCAAATGATCGAGGATATAAAATTATTTCTTGCATTTCCAATGAGTCTTATACCAAAGAAGTAGAAACTATAGAAATGCTTTCCAATGGTATTATAGATGGTTTTATTCTTTCTTTGGCAGAAGAAACCATTTTAAAAAATGATTTTTCGCATTTGCAAGAAATGATCAATAATAACACCCCTATAGTAATGTTTGATCGGGTTGCAGATGGCATTGATTGTGACAAAGTAATTACGGACGATTTTATCGGTACTGTAAACACAGTAAATCACCTTGTGAAAACTGGAAGTAAAAACATTGCGTTTATTTCTACCATTAGTAAGTTAAAAATTGGCGAGAAAAGAAAACATGGTTACTTAAAAGGATTGGAAGAAAATAACATTACAGTAAACCGAAATTTAATTATCGATATTTTAGAAGATGATTACAAAGAGTATGAAAATATTTTAACTCCAATTTTCGACAACAACACCATTGATGCTGTAATTGCTACGGATGAATCTTCAGCAATTGCTGCAATGAAAGTAGCTATTAAAAAAGGACACAAAATCCCTCAAAACTTTTCTGTGATTTCTTTTTCAAACGGAATTTTAGCAAGACACTCCAGTCCAAAAATGACAACAATAAGTCAACATGGGGAAATAATGGGTGCCACTGCAGCAGAAATTCTGATTGACAAATTAAATAAAAAAATTACGCCTGAGAAACCAAAAACTGTAGTAATAAAAACAAATTTAGTAGAACGAAATTCTACAAAAAAATTCGCTCTTTAATCTTTGTACGAAACGGTACTTTGTCGTTCTCTATTTACCGACAGCTTCGTTACATCGGGTCTGGAGTAATGCCCCACACAGTCAAAATTTTGTCGTTCTTCCAACACTCGGTTAAAATCTAAGGTTTCAATAATCAAACCTTCTTTCAACAAAACGGGAGCCACCATCCATTCACCATTAGGCCCTGCAATACAAGATCCACCGTTTGCCAAAATATCAGGGGCATTTTCTAAAATTTTATCTAAATGAGGTGTGCCTTTTGGAAAATCTGCTTTTGCCATTAAACTAGAAACTGAAATGACAAAGGAACGAGACTCCCTCGCTATAAAACGAGTAATGTCCTTGGTGTTATGATCACTTCCAGGCCAAACAGCGATGTGTAAATTTTCACCCAAACCATACAAAGCAGTTCTTGGTAAAGGCATCCAATTTTCCCAACAATTCAAACCACCAACTGTAAAATCTTTTAATGGATGCACCTGCAAACCATTTCCGTCTCCTGGCGCCCAGGTTAAACGTTCGTCAAAAGTAGGCTGCAATTTGCGATGAACGGACTTTATTTCTCCTGCAGCATTAATATATACCAAAGAAGCATAAATACTGTGTCCTCCCCTATTTTGTGCGCGCTCCATAATCCCTAAATAAATCGCAATGTTGTATTCTTTCGCTAATCTACAAATGCTGTCTAACTCGCCTTTTTCGATTGTAATCGAATTGCGAACATAATGTGCATGCAATTCTTTTTGAGTTTTAGAATCCCACTCTACACCGTTAGTTAATGCAATCCAAAAAGGATAGCCAGGCAATAGCGCTTCGCCAAAAACAATGAGTTCACAATTTTCTTTTGCAGCATCTAAAATAGATTTTTCTATTTTCTCGATGGTCTTTTCTTTATTCAGCCAAACTGGTGAAATTTGTGCTAAGGCTACTTTTAATAGGTTTTTGATCATTATCTATTTATTAATTCACTGTAAATGGTTGCAACTATTGCTGTGTAAATTTTCGAAAGAATCATTTTAATATTACACTTTTATCGAAACTACTAAGCCTTCATTGGCTCTTACATTAAAAACAGTTTCATCCTCAAAAATTAAATACTGTCCCTTAATACCAACCAATGTGCCTGAATAGTGAAGTGTTTTCTTGAGGTTCAAACTTTTTGGTTTCTCTGGATATTTTACCACCGGAAAATTCAACTTGGTTTCTTTATTGTTCGCTATGAAATACGCTTTGGCTTCGTCTGGTATGTATTGCTTTAATTGATCTCTCCACTCGAGAAGGTTTTCATCAGCATTGTCATTCTTTAGCATTTTTCTCCAATTCGTTTTGTCGGCTACGTAAGCTTTTAAAGCTACTTCGGTAATTCCAGCTAAATATCTATTGGGTACTTCTACAATTTCAATGGCTTCGTGCGCTCCCTGATCTATCCAACGAGTAGGAACTTGCTGTTTTCTGGTAACTCCCACTTTTACATTGCTTGAATTTGCCAAGTACACAATATGTGGTTTTAGTTGTACGCTTTTTTCATAGGTTAAATTTCGATCTTCTATCCCTAGATGTGCTGTGCTTAATTCGGGTCTCATAATCCAATCTCCAGCATTTGGAGTATCAAAAAAGCAAGATTTACAGAAACCTTGCCTGTAAATTTCCTTTTCTAAATGACAGTTTAAGCATTCATAGGTCACAAAATCAAGTGTTATTGTGGTATTCAATAATTGATTCATATTAATAAAATCATCATTCATGTCCAGGTAGTACTGAATTTGATCTGAATTCTCGGTCATCATTTTTTTTAAAACTCCTTGATAGGTCATATAAAAGATTTTATTACTTTAGAGGAAGATTTATTGCTTTGTTTAAATAAGAAATAGCATCAAACAAACTTACAAAAATTCTATGGCGTTTCAGATTATCAATTCTATAATATCTTGGTTTTTAAAGAAACGGATACACCAAATAGAGCTCTTTATGAAATACCCGAACGACGTTCAAGAAGAACTGTTGCTAAGACTCATAAATACTGCTAAAAACACCGAGTTTGGAATAAAAAAAGAGTTTACTACCATTCATAAATATACAGATTTTCGTAAAAAAGTGCCCATACAGCAATATGAAACTTTCGAACCCTTCATTGAACGCAGTCGAAAAGGAACCCAAAATTTATTCTGGCCAACCCCGATAAAATGGTTTGCAAAAAGTAGCGGTACCACCAATGCAAAAAGTAAATTCATTCCTGTTTCCGATGATGCGCTAGAATATTGTCACTTGAAAGCAGGAAAAGACATGCTGTGTTTGTACATTAACAACAATCCCAAAACACAGCTTTTTACAGGCAAAGGTTTGCGATTGGGAGGAAGTTCGGAGGTTTATCAAGACAACGGATCTCACTTTGGCGACTTGTCTGCAATCATTACAGAAAACTTGCCTTTTTGGGCAGATTTTAGTTCCGCACCAAGTCAGCAAGTCGCGTTAATGGCAGAGTGGGAAACTAAAATGGAGGCCATTGTCAACGAGACGATCAATGAAAACATTACCAGTTTGGTAGGGGTTCCTTCATGGATGTTGGTCTTATTGAATCGGGTTTTGGAGAAAACAGGAAAAGAGAATATATTAGAGGTTTGGCCAAATTTAGAGGTCTATTTTCACGGGGGAGTAAATTTTAACCCTTATAGAGAACAATACAAAAAATTGATTCCGAAAGCCGATTTCAACTATTACGAAATTTACAATGCCTCCGAAGGTTTTTTTGCCATTCAAGATAGACAGGGTTCTAAAGAGCTCTTGTTGATGTTGGATTATGGAATCTTTTATGAATTCATTCCAATGGAGCATTATAAGGGTGAAGATTCAACTGCTATCCCTTTGTCAGAGGTGAAAAAAGGAATTAATTATGCAATCTTAATCACCACCAATGGTGGCTTATGGCGTTATTTAATTGGTGATACTGTAAAATTTACCGCTACAGACCCGTATCGAATTAAAATTACAGGACGGACAAAACACCACATCAATGTTTTTGGGGAAGAATTGATCATTGAAAATGCCGAAGAAGCTTTGCGAACCGCCTGTGAGAAAACAAATGCAATCATTTCTGATTATACCGTAGGGCCAATTTTTATGGAAGGCAAAGAAAAAGGAGGACATGAATGGATTATTGAATTTACCAAAGAACCCAAAGTAATGGCGAAGTTTACCGAAATTTTAGACGAAGCATTAAAAGGAATCAACTCCGATTATGAGGCAAAACGATATTTAAACATGACCTTAATGCTGCCCTTAGTGCACAAAGCAAAAAAGGGATTGTTCTATAGCTGGCTCAAGAAAAAAGGTAAATTAGGAGGCCAACACAAAGTGCCCAGGTTGTCCAATTCGAGAGCGTTTGTAGAGGAGTTATTAAACCTATAAACAAAACTCTTTGTCCCAAAAAGTGGAACTTTATTATTGAAAGAAATAATTTAGTTTTCTTGTATTGATTGCACTCGGATTTGTTATTTATTAAATCTTACGTTCCACAACGTACCCAATCATTTTAAGCAATGAGGTTTTGTATTCTGAAGTTGGATAATTTTCTAAAAGGGCAATGGCTTTTTGGATATACTCTTCCATTTTAAGAGTTGTATATTCAATTCCGCCATTACTTTTCACAAAAGTGATGATTTCTTTCACACGCTTTTTATCCTTGTTGTGTTTTTTGATGGAATTGATCAACCAAGATTTTTCTTTTTTAGAACAATTATTTAGGGTATAAATTAAAGGCAAGGTCATTTTTTGTTCTTTAATATCAATCCCAGTAGGCTTTCCAATTTTGGCATCCGAATAATCGAATAAATCATCTTTTATCTGAAAAGCAATCCCAATATATTCTCCAAATTTTCTCATTTGATGCACCTTCTCTTGACTTGCGCCAACAGATGCCGCGCCAATCCCACAGCAAGCAGCAATTAAAGTGGCTGTTTTTTTACGGATAATATCAAAATAAACGGCTTCGGTAATGTCTAATTTTCGGGCTTTTTCTATTTGTAACAATTCACCCTCACTCATTTCACGAACGGCAATAGAAATCAATTTTAACAAATCAAAATCTTCATTATCAATAGACAACAACAATCCTTTCGACAATAAAAAATCGCCTACAAGTACGGCGATTTTGTTTTTCCAAAGGGCATTTATGGAGAAAAATCCGCGCCTTCTATTGCTATCATCTACCACATCATCATGCACCAAAGTAGCAGTATGTATTAATTCTACTACAGAAGCACCTCGGTAAGTACGTTCATCAAAACCACCATTAGAAACCATTTTTGCTACTAAAAAAACAAACATCGGACGCATTTGTTTTCCTTTTCTTCGAACAATATAATAGGTAATTCTGTTTAAAAGCGGAACTTTAGAAAGCATCGCATCTTTGAACTTTTCTTCAAAGAGTTCCATTTCAGATAAGATAGGCAGTTTAATTTGCTCAACTGTATTCATGTGCACAAAATTACGAAATTTAAACAAGACCTGTCAGGTTTTAAAAACCTGACAGGTCTATAATCTATTTACGATTTATTGGCCAATTGGCCACAAGCAGCATCAATATCTTTTCCTCGAGAACGACGCACATTTACAGTAATGTCATGCATTTCAAGGTTGGAGATATAACTATTAATCGCGGAAGAGCTTGCTTGCTGAAACTCTCCATCATCTATCGGGTTGTACTCTATTAAGTTGACTTTACAGGGCACATAACCACAAAACTTTACCAAGGCTTGAATATCTTCTTTTCGATCGTTAATCCCTTTCCAAACTATGTATTCATAGGTAATGATACGCTCCGTTTTTTCATACCAATATTCCAAAGATGCTCTTAAATCATCTAAAGGAAAATTCGTATTAAAAGGCATAATTGAAGTTCGTACTTCGTCTATTGCAGAGTGTAACGAGACAGCTAAATTGAATTTTACTTCGTCATCTGCCATTTTTTTGATAATTTTTGGCACGCCAGAAGTGGATACGGTAATTCTTTTTGGAGACATCCCTAAGCCTTCTGGTGACGTAATTTTTTCGATAGATTTAATGACGTTGTTGTAATTCATTAAAGGTTCTCCCATGCCCATAAAAACAATATTAGACAGCTTATGATTGTGATACAATCGACTTTGATTATCAATGGCAACTACTTGATCATAAATTTCATCTGGATTCAAATTTCGCATTCTCTTTAAGCGAGAAGTTGCACAAAACTTGCAATCTAAACTACATCCAACTTGACTAGAAACACAGGCTGTTGTTCTTTTTGGTGTAGGTATTAAAACCGATTCTACAATAAAACCATCGTGTAATTTTATCCCGTTTTTAATGGTACCATCTTTACTTCTTTGCATCGAATCTACCTTTATATGATTGATAACAAAGTTCTCTTCCAACATTGCTCTGGTCGCTTTAGAAACATTGGTCATATCTTCAAAAGTGTGAGATGCTTTACTCCACAACCATTCGTACACTTGATTTCCACGAAATGCTTTATCGCCATTTTCAACAAAAAAATCTCTTAATGCCTCTTTCGTTAATGCTCTGATGTCTTTCTTTTTATTCAATGTAAAATGGTTAAACGGTTAAAAAATAGCACGGTTGCAAAAATATGCATAAAAAAACTGGCACCTAAATGAAGTACCAGTTTTTAATTCTTGAATTGCTGAATTTCTTAGATAATCAACATTGCATCTCCATAAGCATAGAATTTATATTTTTCTTTGATGGCAACTTTATAGGCTTCCATTATTAAGTCATAGCCTCCAAAAGCGGCAACAGACATTAATAAAGTAGATTTTGGTTTGTGAAAGTTTGAAATCATGCTGTTTGCAATACTAAACTCATGAGGAGGGAAAAGAAATTTATTGGTCCAACCTGTAAATGGGTTTAATTGTCGACTTGCAGAAACCGAAGACTCTACTGTTCTCATAACAGTGGTTCCTACTGCACAAATTCTTCTTTTTTCTATTTTAGCAGAATTTATTTTGTCTGCAGAATTTGGAGAAATAACAATTTGCTCAGAATCCATTTTATGCTTCGATAAATCTTCTACCTCAACCGGTGCAAAAGTACCCAAGCCAACATGTAATGTTGTTTCTGCAAATTCGACACCTTTAATTTCTAAACGTTTTAGCAAGTGTTTAGAAAAGTGCAATCCTGCAGATGGTGCAGCTACTGCTCCTTCATTTTTTGCAAAAATAGTTTGATATCTTTCTTTGTCTATTTCTTCTACGTCTCTACCGATTAATTTTGGTAAAGGGGTTTCCCCTAATTCCAATAACTTCGCTCTAAATTCCTCATAACTTCCGTCAAATAAGAAACGTAATGTTCTTCCTCTAGAAGTTGTATTGTCAATCACTTCGGCAACTAAACTATCATCTTCTCCAAAAAATAATTTGTTTCCGATTCTAATTTTTCTTGCTGGATCTACCAATACATCCCACAATCTGTTCTCTGCATTTAATTCTCTTAATAAAAAAACTTCAATTCTTGCACCTGTTTTTTCCTTATTACCATACATTCTGGCAGGAAAAACCTTGGTATCATTCAACATTATTACATCACCTTCTTCGAAGTAATCAATAACGTCTTTGAAAAGTTTATGTTCTATAGTACCTTCTTTTCTATTGACCACCATCAAACGAGATTCATCTCGATGATTTGCTGGATATTTTGAAATTAATTCTTCGGGTAATTCGAATTCGAACTGAGATAGTTTCATAAGTTTTATTTGATGTAAAGGCGGCAAAGATACGATATCGGAATAGGCGTTGTCAAGTGTTTCCCTGTTTAATTTACAGTTCTTTAATTTGAATCCCAATTTGCTGCATGTCTTTCCAGAATTTTTGATAGGATTTAGAAACCACTTCAGCATTTAAAATAGCAATTGGCACTTTAAAAGCCAAAGGTGCGAAAGCCATTGCCATTCTATGATCGTTGTAGGTTTTGATTGCAATATTCTCATGCATTACCTCCGATGTTGAAAGCGATAAGCTTTCATTGGTAATTGAGATAGAAGCCCCTAATTTTTTTAATTCCGCTTCCAATGCTTCTAACCGATCTGTTTCCTTAATTTTTAAGGTGTGGAGCCCTGTTAAATGACACGTGACACCCAGTCCAAAGCAAGTAACCGCAATGGTTTGTGCAATGTCTGGAGCATTCTTTAGATCGAGGGTTAAAAGCCCCGCTTCTGATGCACTTACTTTTTTTAAGGTGATTGTATTTTGGTCAAAAACCGTTTCAACACCAAAGTGAGTATAAATTTCTGCCAAACAGGAATCTCCCTGTAAACTTTCTTTTTTATAGGCAGACAATTGAATTTCAGATCCAACTTCACTAAACGCTGCAACAGAATAAAAATAAGAAGCAGAACTCCAATCAGATTCTACAACCACCGTTTGCTTTTGAAGCTTTTTTGCTGGTAAAACTTGAATGGTATTCCCTTCAAAATGTGTTGAAATTTCCAATTGATTCAACAAACTCAAAGTCATATTTATATATGGGATCGAAGTAATTTTACCCGTCAACTCAATGGTTATCCCTTTTGCTAAGTGAGTTCCCATTAAGATTAAAGAGGATATATATTGACTACTCACGTTTCCATTAATTTGTACGTTGTTTTTTATAATGGCTTTTCCTTTAATTCTTACTGGTGGATATCCTTCATTTTCTTCATAAAAAATGTCTGCTCCCAAGTCTCTTAACGCTTCCACTAAAATACCAATGGGTCTTTGCTGCATCCTTTCAGAACCTGTTAAGATTACCTCACTGTTTTGTTTAGAAGCAAAATAACCAACCAAAAAACGCATTGCAGTTCCAGCATGACCAATATCTATTAAAGACGCTTTCGTAGAAAGAGCATGCTGCAAATGTATCGAATCATCTGAATCTGATAAATTTTCTATCGAAATTTCTGGAAACAATTGTTGTAAAATTAGCAATCGGTTCGACTCACTTTTAGATCCAGAAATTACTATTTTCTCAATAATTTTTGCACTCGTACTAACATTTAACAAGATGTCCATTCTAAAACCTGATTTTAATTCTTATTTTTAGACTCGAAAACAATAGCGAACCCCTATGAAAAAATACTTCCTTCTGGCAATTTGCCTCGTTCTTTCCGTGAATGTCAAAGTTACTGCACAAAAAAAAGCTAGCAAAATTTCTTCGGAATATTTTAGTGCAACAAAATGGCGAAATATTGGGCCCCATAGAGGCGGGCGAAGTGCTACTGTAACTGGTGTTGCTGGCAAAGCCAATCTTTTTTACATGGGAAGTACAGGTGGTGGCGTTTGGAAAACAACCGATGCGGGAAACACTTGGACAAACATTTCTGACGGATTCTTTGGAGGATCTGTAGGTGCTGTTGCGGTTTCTGAGAGTGATAACAATGTCATATATGTTGGAATGGGAGAAAAAACCGTTCGAGGAAATGTTTCTTCAGGAGACGGAATTTGGAAATCTGAAAATGCAGGTAAAACCTGGGAACATATCGGTTTAAAAAATTCAAGACACATTCCGAGAATGAGAATTCACCCTAAAAATGCTGAAATTGTTTTTGCAGCAGTTCTGGGCGACCTCTACAAACCAACCAAAGAAAGAGGCGTTTACAAATCGATTGATGGAGGAAAAAATTGGAAACGCGTACTTTTTGCCGATGAAAACTCAGGAGCTATTGATTTAATTATCGATCCAAACAATCCAAGAATTTTATATGCAACCACCTGGGACGTTAGAAGAACACCCTACAGTTTATCCTCTGGCGGAAAAGGATCCGCACTCTACAAAAGTACTGATGGCGGGGATACTTGGGTAAATATATCTACCCATAAAGGACTTCCCAAAGGAACCTGGGGTATTAGCGGCGTTACTGTTTCGCCAGTAAATTCTGATATTGTATGGGCACTCATCGAAAACGAAAAAGGGGGTGTTTACAAATCTATCGATGCAGGGAAAACTTGGAAATTAATAAATGCGGAACGCAAATTAAGACAAAGAGCTTGGTACTATACTCGTTTGTATGCAGACACACAGGACGAAGACATTTTATATGTATTGAATGTTCGATATCACAAATCTACTGATGGAGGGAAAACCTATACCACATTTAATGCACCCCACGGCGATCATCACGATTTATGGATTGCCCCCGAAGACAATCAACGAATGGTGATTGCAGATGACGGTGGTGCTCAAGTTTCTTTTGATGCGGGAGAAAACTGGAGTACCTATATGAATCAGCCCACATCTCAGTTTTACAGAGTAACCACAGACAATCATTTTCCGTATCGAATTTATGTCGCACAACAAGACAATTCAACATTACGAATTCCGCATCGAACAAATGGACGTTTTATAAACGAGCGTGATTGGGAATCTACGGCGGGTGGCGAAAGTGCGCATATCGCTGTAGATCCAACGAACAACGACATTGTTTATGGCGGAAGTTATAGTGGATTACTTACAAGAAGAAACCATAAAACAGGAGAAACAAGAGCCATCAATGTTTGGCCAGACGACCCAATGGGGCACGGTGCAATCGATTCTAAATATCGTTTTCAATGGAATTTTCCAATCTTCTTTTCACCCAATACAACCAATCGATTGTATGCTGCATCAAATCATTTGCATAAAACTGAAAATGAAGGACAGTCTTGGGAAGTGATTAGTCCAGATTTAACACGGAACGATCCAAAAACACTAGGTCCCTCTGGAGGTCCAATTACCAAAGACAATACCAGTGTAGAATATTATGGGACCATTTTCGCAGCAGTAGAATCCAAGTATGAAAAAGACCTAATTTGGGTAGGTTCTGATGACGGCTTGGTGCATATCACAAAAAATGGAGGTAAAACTTGGACCGACATCACCCCTAAAAAAATGCCAGAATGGATGATGATTAATAGCATAGAGGTAGCTCCTTTTACAAAAGGAGGCGCTTATATTGTAGGTACAAAATACAAAACAGGAGATTACAGACCGTATATTTATAAAACGGAAAACTACGGAAAATCTTGGAAATTAATTGTTGATGGAATTGGAGAGGAAGCTTTTACAAGAGCATTGAAAGCAGACCCTAAAAGAAAAGGATTGCTATATGCCGGATCAGAACGTGGCATGTATATTTCTTTTAATGATGGCAAAAAATGGCAACAATTTCAACAAAATTTACCCATTGTACCCATTACCGATTTGGCTATTAAAAATGACAATTTAATTGCAGCAACTCAAGGAAGATCTTTGTGGATTATAGACGACTTAACGCCAATTCATCAATTAAACAAAGCGTTGATGCAACAGGAGGTTGTGCTTTTCAAACCTCAAGATGCATATCGAATGGGAGGAGGAAACGGACGCACCTCAAGAACCGCAGGAACCAATCATCCAGGAGGTGCTGCCTTCAATTTTTTTATCAAAAAAATAGGAGAAAAAGACAGCATCGCTCTCCGTGTTTTTGATGCGAAAAATCAGTTAGTAAAGACCTTTAGTAACCAACCTAATAAAGACAAAAAAGAAAGCCTATTAACAGTTGAAGAAGGAAATAATATTTTCTATTGGAACATGATGTATGAAGGTGCCGAAAAAGTAAAAGGAATGATTTTATGGTGGGCTTCTTTAAATGGCCCAATGGCTTTACCTGGGGAATATACCGTTGAATTGTCAGTAAATGACAAAACCCAAAAACAATCCTTTTCACTATTAAGAAACCCTGTCTCTGAAGCTTCTGAAGAAGACATGAAAGCCCAGTTTGAATTTATTAATGACATCAATAAAAAAGTTACAGAAATTCATACTGCCTTGAAGAATGTGAAAAAAGTAAGCACACAAATAGCGACATTAAAAAAATCAATTTCTGACAAGAAAAAGCACAAGGAATTGATTGATTTTGCTGACAAATTGGTCACAGAAATGACAGCCATAGAAGTAGTTTTGTATCAAACCAAAAGTAAAAGCGGACAAGATCCACTAAACTATCCGATTCGGTTGAATAATAAATTGGCGCACATCAATTCATTAACACGAGTTGGAAACTACAAGCCAACACAACAAGAAGTTGATTTTAAAAATGAGATCACTAAAAAAATTGACATCGAATTGGCAAAACTATATACTTTGTTTGAAATCAAAGTACAAGCATTGAATAAAAAGGTAAAAGAAAGTACCATCGATTTTATTCAATTGGATTGATTCTACTGTGTCTAAATAAGCGTGTTGGAGCATACAAAGTCTTCAACACGCTTAGACTTACACATCGATGAAATAAAAAAAAATTAATTTTTATTAATTGTGAGGATGTTGGCCTGAGCGTGTTAAAATTTAAGCAATTACTTCATATTCTTATTGGTAACATACATCCCGTAGATAAAACAGATAACAACTTTTGTTCCCCAGAAAATTTTCCATTTCCCAGCATCAAAATTAATTTCAGAAACTACAGCCCAATCTCCAGCAAAAATTGCTTTCCAACTATTAAAGAAAAGAGAGAATAGCGTAACAATGATAAAAAACGGGATTGCCACTTTTAGCACATTGCTCCAAAATTCTTGTTGTTTTATTTTTTGTAAAAAATTCATTTATTTTAATTTTTGATTGTTGTGATGACGATCGTGATCACGTTGCGTTTTAATAGCTAATTTTTTCTCAAAAGCGTCTTTTAAATCAATACCTGTTTGGTTTGCCAGACAAAGTATCACAAAGAGTACATCTGCCAACTCCTCCCCTAAATCTTTGTTTTTATCTGATGCTTTTTCACTTTGCTCCCCATACCTTCGGGCGATGATTCTAGCTACTTCACCAACCTCTTCGGTAAGTTGTGCCATATTGGTTAACTCGTTAAAATAACGAACACCATGGGCTTTGATCCAATCATCTACTTGCTTCTGAGCGTTTTCTATATTCATATTTCAGTTTTCTATGCGTGTAAAGTTACAAAGTCTTCCAGATATTTAAGATTTTAAAAGCTGTAAAAATTGATTCCTTGAAATTTCTCTAGCTCCTAAACTTTCCAAATACGCATTATGCACCTGACAATCGATCAATTTATAGCCTCCTTTTCGCACCAAATGAATGAATGCCAATTTCGATGCGTTTGAGATTTTTGAAAACATACTTTCTCCACAAAACACGTTACCAATTTCAACCCCATACAAACCACCAACCAATTCATCTCCTTGCCAAACTTCAATTGATTTTGCAATGCCCATACTATGTAATTTAAGATACGCTTGCTCCATCTCATTGGTGATCCAAGTTCCTAAACCATCATTTCTCTCAATATTCTTGCAGTTAAAAATAACTTCTTTAAAAGCCGTATTTTCTGTAATGGAATAGGTGCTTTTTTTAAGGACTTGTCGCATCGATTTCGAAACTTTCAATGCTTCAGGATATAGGACCATTCTTTCTGCTGGACAATACCAAACAATAGGTTCTCCATCGGAATACCATGGGAAAATTCCGTTTTTATATGCGTGAATTAACCTTTTTTCAGACAAATCTCCACCCAAAGCAAGCACACCTTCATTGGTGGCATTTTCATAAGAAGGGAAATCGATTGTTTCAGAAAGCCAAATCAAAATTATTGTTGTTTTTTTTATGTGATTTAAGAATCACAAAAATTTGTTAATATTTTTTTCATACCTGTTTCCACAAAATTAGTTCTTATTTTTACAAAATAATTAAAATACTTTCCGATTGGAAAAAAAAGCAAAGAAAAGAAAAAAAAATACTGCATTTATTGGCAAGAGACTCCATAACTATTATGGAAGAACTGGCTTTTATTTGTTTGTTTGGGAAAGCCTAAAAAAAGCCTTTTTACCCATAGTGCTGGTCGTTTTTTGTTTGTTTTTGTTTAACAAATATATTTATGACATCAATGATGGTTTAGAAAACTTAACCGAAACGTTTTCTCGAATTGGTGTGTTAACGACTTTTTTCATCTCCGAAACTTTATTAGGCTTAATACCTCCAGAAATATTTATTGCGTGGTCTAAAAAAACACCAGACCCCATTTTCAATCTAACTCTTTTAGCCACACTTTCTTATGGAGGCGGATTAATTTCTTACTTTTTGGGTAGAATGACTTTAAAAATAAAAGCGGTAAAAAATTACTTGGAAGTAAAAATGGCTGAAAATTTAAAAAACACCCGCAAATGGGGTGGTTTCTTAATTTTGGTAGGGGCTTTATTACCCTTGCCATTTTCAATTGCTTGCGTTGCTGCTGGAATGATAAAATACTCTTTTAGAAACGTTGTATTCTTTGGTTTATTTCGATTTGTTCGATTTGCAATTTATGCCTGGGCTATTTTTAAAGTAGTCAATTAATTTCTCTTACATTTGCACTATGGGATTAACAAATAACGATATTTTAAAAAAATTACGTGTGGCGCATAAATTGCGTGATACCGATATTGTAGCAATCTGCGCTTTGGTAGATTTTAAGGTAAGTAAAGGAGAATTAGGGGCTTTATTTAGAAACGAAGCGCATGAAAAATATGTAGAATGTGGGGATCAAATTCTACGTAATTTTTTAAACGGACTGGTAATTCACTTACGAGGGCCTATGCCTAAAAAAGGAGAAAAAAAATAATTTTTTAAACTACTTTGTTTTTAAAAAAGAACAACACTACATTCATTAAACACACAAAGAGCGTTCATTTTAAAATGAACGCTCTTTGTGTTGTTGCTAAAAAACTTTACGAAATTCTAGAATGGTAAATCGTCTGGTTCTGCATCAGAAACATTTGCTGCAGGCTGAAACTGATCTACTGGAGGCAAGTTACTTGGTGCAGCTTGAGACAATCCTTCAATTCTCCATCCTTGAATAGAGTTGAAGTATTTTGCTTCTCCTTGTGGGTTGATCCATTCTCTACCTCTTAAATTGATCGCAACTTTTACATCTTGACCCACTGCAAAATTGTTTAATAAATCACATTTATCTTGTACAAATTCAACCATAATCATTTGAGGGTACTGCTCATCTGTTGTAACAACCAATTCTCTTTTTCTAAATCCGTTTGATCCAAAAGTTTGCACCTCGCCAATTAACTTTACTTTACCGATTACTTCCATAATATATATTCTTAACTATTTAATTAAAAGCACTTTCCAAGCACTTTCTACCTCTTTTTTATTTAAAAACTCTTTCGCAAATGTATGTTTTTTTACGGTTTCTAGCCCAATAAATTTTGGATGTTCTTTTGCAAAGTTATCAACAGCGACCCTATCAGGCAATTGTGCTACATTGCCTAACATTCCTAAGTTATTTCCAGTTAAAATAGCGCTATTTCTAATTTCCGCAGGAATCGCATCTACCCCAATCCCCAAAGTACTTACTGGCTTCGAGATTTCAAAGAAACCAGCTCTTGCTCTCGAATAATAACTTCCACCAGCTCTAGCTACTAAATCTATTTTGTGTTGATCTATCGCTCCATCTGCATCTAAAACAGCTTCAGAAATATGCATCTTTACAACTTCGCAAATAATTAAATTCCCAGCACCTCCTTCACTACCAGTACCAATTACATCCGTCACTTTACATTCAAATTGCACGGGAGACTCTGCCACTCTAAAGGGCTTAATATTTTCAGATGGCAACATGGTAAAACCAGCTTTATCAAATTCATTAACGCCTGCAGGATATTCTGTACTACTCAAAGACATTTGTTGCACGATGTCATAATTGACCACATTAATAACCACTTCTTTAGTTGCCAAAGCATTTTCTAAGGTATGTTTTGTGGTATTGTCTCGAACTCTTCGTGCGGGAGAAAATATAAGAATCGGCGGATTGGCACCAAAAACATTAAAAAAACTAAATGGAGATAGATTTGGATTTCCTTCTGCATCCATCGTACTTGCAAAAGCGATGGGTCTTGGTGCAACAGCACCTAGTAAATAACCGTGTAATTTACTTGTCGAAAATTCTTTTGGGTCTATTGAAAGCATCCTAATTTTTTTGAGTTAGCAATTACCTAACGGGAAATTGAAAATGTTTAAATTCTTCTATTTTCTGTTCGCAGGCAAAAATTAATTGATATGTAAAGATACTATCAAAATCATAAATGAGTTATATCCAAGAAATCTTTATATTTGTTTTGATGAACTTTCTTACAAACACCCTTTTATTTAAGCGAATTGCCATTCTAATATCTTTAATTATTGTGTCGCTAATTCTCTGGAATACCGCTGTGTTTTTTCAAAAATTTAAACAAGAAGAGCGTGCTAAAATAGAAATTTTTGCAACCGCACAAAGAGAACTGTCTACCAATGAAGACCTAGATGCTAGTGTAGATTTGCCCCTAAAAATCATTAAAAACAGCACTGATATTCCAATGATTTTAGTGAATGAATCTGGGGAGATTGAATATAAAAATTTAGACGCTATAAAAAGTCTAGATCCGATATATGTGCAGGATCAATTGCAAAAAATGAAATCTGAAAATGCTCCTATTGAAATAAGTTATAACGGAAAAAACAAAAAATTCATCTATTACAGAGATTCAGACCTATTAAACAAACTCACCTATTACCCACTCGCACTTATCCTAATTCTGATCTTATTCCTTAGTGTCATATATCTATTTTTTAGTTCCAACAGAGCGGCCGAAACGAATAAGTTATGGACCGGAATGGCCAAAGAAACTGCGCATCAAATTGGTACACCACTATCTTCTTTACTAGGATGGATTGCTATTTTAAAAATGGAAAAAGTAGATGACAAATATGTAACAGAAATTGAAAATGATGTACATCGTCTTAATACCATCGCCAATCGATTCTCTAAAATTGGTTCTGTTCCAGAACTTAGAAAGGAAAACATTATTCATATTACAAAACAGGCCTATGATTATTTAGAATCTCGAAGTTCTAAACAAATTTCATTCACATTTTCTTCAGAGAAAAAAGAATTATTTGTCAATTTAAATAATGCGCTTTTTGGATGGGTCATTGAAAATCTTATCAAAAACGCTATTGATGCAATGCAAAAAGAGGGTGATTTAAAACTAGCGATCGTACCCATTGGAAAGCTCGTAAAAATAACCATTTCAGATACCGGAAAAGGAATGCACAAATCTTTGTTTAAGCAAATTTTCAAACCGGGTTTTACCACAAAAAAACGAGGTTGGGGTTTGGGATTGTCACTCTCTAAAAGAATTGTGGAAGATTACCACAAAGGGAAAATAAGTGTAAAAAAATCAGAGATCGGTAAAGGAACTACTTTTGAAATTTTATTAGAAAGTGTTTAAGCACTTTTTCGAAATCTAAAAAAAGTCTTTTTAAAAATTCTTTGAAATCGCTTCAGCCAAATCAACAAACTCTTCCTTTGAAAAAGTTACTTTTTGCATGAATTGAATGTCTGCCATCGCATTCAGTGGAATTAAATGCACATGAACATGAGGCACTTCCAATCCAATAACACTCATTCCAACACGTTTGCAAGGCAGTGTTTTTTCAATGGCTTTTGCTACCTGGTATGAAAAACCCATTAAACTAGCATAAGCCTCCTTTGACAAATCAAAAATTTTATTTTCTTCTTTTTTTGGCACCACAAGTGTATGTCCCTTTGCATTTGGATTGATGTCTAAAAAAGCAATAAAATCTGCATTCTCAGCAACTTTATAACTTGGAATTTCGCCTGTAATTATTTTGGTAAAGATACTCATGAGTTGGTGTTTGTTTTTTAATGAAAACTGAAAGGATTATCTAAAAACCTTCATGATCTCAAATTTCATGATTCCATTTGGAACCTGAATTTCAGCAATTTCGCCAACTTTTTTTCCCAACAAACCCTTCCCAATTGGAGAGTTTACTGACAATTTCCCATTTTTTACATCGGTCTCAGAATCTGCAACCAATCGGTAAGAGAACTCCATACCATTGGTCGTGTTTTTAATCACCACATTCGAATGAATCAATACTTTGGAAGTATCTAATTGGCTTTCGTCTAAAATACGTGCATTAGAAATTACATTTTTCAACTTTGCAATCTTAAATTCTAGATGCGACTGCTCTTCTTTTGCGGCATGGTATTCTGCATTCTCACTTAAATCACCTTTATCACGTGCGTCTGCAATTTCTTGGGTAACTCTTGGTCTTTCATATTGTTCCAATTGAAACAATTCTTCTTTTAATTTCTTTAAACCTTCCGCAGAATAATAGGATATATTGCTCATTTTTTTTATTTAAAATTTAGTTCCTTTCTCAAACCATTCCCTTTTATGTATTTGAAAGAAAGACTCGTATGTCTCAACAAACAACTAATTAGGGACTTAAATTTAAAAATCTCATTACTGAAAACAGGAATGAGATTGGACTACAAATGTACAAAATATTTGTAAATTGCAAACGTTTTCATATAAAGACCCCTTTTATTTTGATAAAAAAAAGCATTTTTTTGTTCGTTTGTATTTTATTTTTTAGCTGCGCAGACAATACTCAAATTGGCAATTGTTTGCCGAATATTAACATTGAGGTTTCTACAGATTTAAACAACCCCATTAATATTAATGCACAAACACCAGGAGGTTTTACAATTTTAAATGGCGGCAACAAGGGCATTTTACTCTTCAATATAAATAGCACGTCTTTTGTTGCGTTCGATTTGCTTTGCCCTAATAACGATTGTAGTACGCCAATGACGTTTGAAAACGGACTGACTTTAAAATGCGAATGTGACGATAGCGAATACAGTGTACACTTGGGAGGTGCACCTCAAACAAATGGTTCAAATTGTCCAGCAAGAGAATACCGTGTTTTAAAAAATGGCACAAGTATACGAATCACTAATTTTTAGTAGCTTAAATCCAATTAGATTGTTATTTTTGTAAGACACAACTAAAATTACATCTTGAAAAACTATTTCTCTTCAGACTTTAAATTGGGCGTTCTTGGTGGCGGTCAACTCGGACGAATGCTACTTGCAGAAACCCAGAAATTCGATATTTTTACGACCATTTTAGACGGGAATAAAAAGGCGCCATGCGCACAAATTTGCAATCAGTTTGTACAAGGAGATTTATTAGATTTTGAAACCGTTTATCGCTTTGGAAAACGAGTAGATCTGCTGACCATCGAAATAGAAAATGTAAATTTAGATGCGCTAGACCAACTCGAAGCGGAAGGTTTGACAATATTTCCAACTCCCAAAACACTTCGAATTATACAAAGCAAAGCGAGGCAGAAGAATTTTTATATAGACCATCAAATTCCTACCGCAACCTATTCTCACTATGCGTATTTAGAAGAACTAAAACACTCTTACGAAAATAACATCATTGATTTTCCTTTTGTATGGAAAGCCGCTCGTTTTGGGTATGACGGTAATGGAGTGAAAATTGTGAGAACGATCGCAGATTTAGAAAGTTTGCCCAATGTAGAATGCATTACTGAAAAATTAATTCCCTTTAAAAATGAATTGGCAGTCATTGTTGCTAGAAATAAAGAAGGGGAAACCAAAACCTATCCAGTAGTAGAAATGGAGTTTCACCCAGAAGCAAATCAAGTAGAGTATGTGATTTGTCCTGCAAGAATTGAAGATGTCGTTGCCCAAAAAGCCCAAGAAATTGCTTTAAAAGTGGTAAAAGATTTAGATTTCATAGGGCTATTGGCTGTTGAAATGTTTCAAACAAAAGAAGATACAATTTTGGTAAATGAAGTGGCACCAAGGCCACACAATTCTGGGCATTATTCAATAGAAGCGAGTTATACCAATCAATTTGAACAACACCTTAGAAGTATCTTAAACCTTCCATTAGGAAATACAGAAAGTACCGTTGCTGGAATTATGGTAAACTTGGTCGGTGAAGAAGGGTTTTCTGGAGCGGTTGTGTATGAAAACATAAATGATATTTTAAAAATAGATGGGGTTACACCTCATATTTACGGCAAAAAAGAAACGCGCCCATTTCGTAAAATGGGACATGTTACGATTGTTAATAATGACATTGCAAAAGCAAGAGAAATTGCACAAAAAGTAAAAGAAACGATTCGGGTAATTTCAAAATAATAGCGAAACTAAAATAACGAAGTGCATTCGACAAAAAAGCAAAAATTATGGTAGGAATAATAATGGGGAGTGATTCAGATCTTCCAATCATGCAAGAAGCAATCGACATCTTGGAAAGTTTTGACATTCAAATTGAAGTAGATATTGTTTCTGCTCACAGAACTCCTGAGAAATTATTTGACTATGCAACAAATGCCCACAAACGCGGCTTAAAAGTAATTATTGCGGGTGCTGGTGGCGCTGCACATTTACCAGGAATGGTGGCAGCAATGAGTCCGTTACCCATTATTGGTGTTCCTGTAAAAAGCAGCAACTCTATCGATGGATGGGATTCTGTTTTGTCTATTTTACAAATGCCTGGAGGGGTTCCTGTAGCAACCGTGGCCTTAGATGGCGCAAAAAATGCAGGTATTTTAGCAGCACAAATTATTGGCGCTTCAGATACATGTGTCTTAGACAGAATTATTGCTTATAAAGAGGGCTTAAAATTAAAGGTAGAAAAAGCTTCAGAACGTGTAAAGAAATAAAAACTACGCAGCCCTGATTAAGAAATTAAAGAATCACACCCTCAATGAATCCACTTTTACAGCCTTTCAATACTGCTCCATTTTCAAAAATTTTAACTGAGCATTACAAACCTGCTATCAAAAATGCCATCGAAATGGCGAAAAAAGAGATTGCGGAAATTGTTGAAAATAAGGCAAAACCTACTTTTGAAAACACCACTGAAGCGTTAGATTTTACAGGAGAAAGACTCAACCGAATTACCAGTATTTTTTTCAATTTAAATTCGGCAGAAACCAATGATGAAATACAAAGTATCGCACAAGAAATTTCGCCTTGGTTAAGTGAATTTAGAAATGATATTACTTTAAATCAAGCCCTGTTTCAAAAAGTAAAAACTGTTTTTGAAAATCGAGAATACTTGACACTAACTCCTGAACAAAAAACACTACTAGAAAAGCAATACAAAGGGTTTGCAAGAAATGGCGCGAATTTAAATGACCTTGATAAAACGGCACTTCGGAAAATTGATGCTTCACTTTCTAAATTGTCTTTAAAATTTGGCGAAAATGTTTTGACAGAAACCAATGCTTTTGAAATGCACTTGGTAGATAAAAAACAGCTTTCTGGATTGCCAGAATCTGCAAAAGAAGCTGCGCATCAACTGGCAACTGAAAGAGGAAAAGAAGGATGGGTTTTTACACTAGATTACCCAAGTTACATTCCTTTTTTAACCTATGCAGACCATCGAGAACTGCGCAAAAAAATGGCCATTGCTGCCGGTAAAAAAGCATTTCAAGACAATGACTTTAATAACGAAAAAATTGTTTTAGACATTGTACAATTGCGCCACCAGAGAGCCCTTTTGTTAGGTTACAAAACCCATGCACATTTTGTTTTAGAAGAAAGAATGGCAGAAACCCACGAAAAAGTAATTGCCTTTTCAAAAGATCTCTTAAAGAAAGCTAAGCCCGCAGCAAAAAAAGAATTTAAAAATTTAGAAAACTACGCAAAAAAATTAGACGGAATAACGCAACTCCAGAAATGGGACGGTGCTTATTATTCTGAAAAACTGAAGAAAGAAATTTTCGATTTAGATCAGGAAATATTAAAGCCTTATTTTAAATTAGAAAATGTTATTGATGGTGCTTTTACCATTGCTCATAAATTATTTGATTTAAATTTTGAAGCGGTTACCAATATAGATAAATATCATGAGGATGTTAAAACCTACAATGTAACCAACACAAAAGGCGATTTTATTGCTGTTTTTTATGCAGATTTTCACCCTCGAAAAGGCAAAAGAAATGGCGCTTGGATGACCAGTTACAAACCACAGCAAATTAAAAACGGCAAAAACGAAAGACCACATGTATCCATCGTTTGCAACTTTACAAAACCAACGGCTACAAAACCGTCATTACTTACGTTTAATGAAGTAACTACTTTGTTCCATGAATTTGGACACGCTTTACACGGCATGTTGGCAAACACCACTTACAATAGCTTATCAGGAACTTCCGTTTCTTGGGATTTTGTAGAATTACCCAGTCAAATTTTAGAGAATTGGTGTTATGAAAAAGAGGCTTTGGCATTGTTTGCAACACATTATGAAACGGGAGAAATGATCCCAATGAAATATGTTGAAAAAATAAAAGAATCTGCCAGTTTTCATGAAGGAATGCAAACGTTACGACAATTAAGTTTTGGTCTACTAGATATGAGTTGGCACTCACAAGATCCCTCTAAAATAAGTAGTATTAAGGATTTTGAAAATACTGCTTTCGCAGACACCAAACTGTATCCAGACGTTGAAGGGAATTGCATGAGTACTGCCTTTTCACATATTTTTCAGGGAGGCTATTCGGCAGGATATTATTCCTACAAATGGGCAGAGGTTTTAGATGCAGATGCTTTTGAATATTTCTTAGAAAAAGGAATTTTCAACAAAGAAGTAGCCACTAAATTTAAAGAAAATATATTGTCTAAAGGAGGAACAGAAAAACCAATGACCCTCTACAAAAGATTCCGAGGAAAGGAACCAAAGCCTGACGCATTATTAAAAAGAGCTGGATTGTTATAAGGGCTGGAGTATTTAATAAAAATACTACTGCAACCTATTTTTAGCCTCAATCCACTTACTCATGTATTTGGTGCTTTGCAAGGTTTGGTGTTGCAGCATACTCCCCAAAAAATTGGCAATTCTGTGTTGTGGTAAATTTTTTTGAATATTAATGATTTTATCAATCAATAGTGCGCCGTTTTTTTCTTTATCGTAGTGTGAATTAATAATTGCGACTCCGTTTTCCTGAGCAGCTACCCAAAGTTTTTCATCAGTATAGATTGCGACTGCTTTTTGTGCAAAATCTTCAAAATCATCGGTCACAAAACCATTCCACGGCAACTGCCCGTGCATGCCTTCTGCTCCAATGGATGTGGTAACACTTGGTGCACCAAAGACCATGGCTTCTGTTAGCTTTCCTTTAATTCCTGCACCAAAACGTAAGGGTGCTAAAACTACTTTTGTGTTTCGAACTACTTCTTCAGGACTTGATACATATCCTTTGACTAGAAAACCTTCTTTCTTATTATGCAATTCTAAAATTTGCTGTGTTGGATAGGCCCCATAAATATGCAATTCCGCTGCTGGAAGTTGTTCCCGAATTTGCTTCCAAATCGAGTTTTTCAAGATCAAAACAGCATCCACATTTGGTGCATGTAAAAAATTACCAATCAGGGTAAAATTTTTCCGTTCATCAAAACGCTTCCAACTCGCTACTTGGGTTTTGTCAATTTGAGAGAGCATAAAAGGCAAGTGGTACAGTAATTTTTGATCAATCTTAAAAAAGTTTTGAAGCAGGTCCATTTCAAAAGTGGATATTATTAATGACAAATCGCAGCGTAAAATGGATGCAATTTCTCTTTTCGTAATAGCTTCTTTCAGGAGATCGTTTTTGGAAAAGATACGCTTTTCTTTCAACGCTTTGTGTCGTACTTTACGTAAACAATGTAAATCTTCCGTATCTAAAATCCGCAATGCATTGGGGCAATTTTCTGCGACTCTCCAACCAAATTGTTCTTCAATCATAAAACGATCAAACAACACAATTGTTGGGTTTACTTCTTTTATAAATACATCGAAAGAGGGATGGTTCAATTCAATAGTAGCTTCAACTACACCAATTGATTTTAAATCCATTGCTTTTTCACCCTTGATTGCAGTAGTAGCAAAAACGACCTCCCACTGTTGTTGCAAAAACTGACTAATCAACTGCAACATTCTTGAGCCTGCTGCTGAAGAATTGGGTGCTACCCATACAGCACCAATAATAAGTACGGTGTTTTTTGACAACTAATTTGCGTTGAGTTGTTGTTGGTAATCTCCTTGTACTTTTTTTCCCCAACTAACAACGGCCGCAATTTGTGCTGCTGTTAAATTAGCGTCTGCATGCGTCCAAGTATAGGATTTTAAAGGCATTTCCCCTTCTGCGACTTCTTCATGCAATTCATCCATTTTATGCTCTTTTCTTTTTAAAGAATAGCTCGACCATTTAGAGAAATCCAAATGTTTTTTTCCATCATTTACATGGCTTTCTAACCAATAATTTACTGGGGTAATGGAATTGTACCAGGGATAATTGGTTTTATTGGAATGGCAGTCGAAACAAGTCGTTTCTAAAATAATTTTTACATTTTCGGGTGGATTCGTTTCGTTTAAAAAAGGAACCACAGCAATCAAATTTCCTTCATTTTTTTCAGGGCTGAAAAACTGAGCTATCAGCAACAACAGTAATAAAGTATAACCTGCTTTTTTAAAAATTTTCATGGGAATCGTTTTTAGATTTTAAAGATAGTAAAACTAAGCATTTCTATTAATTTTCTCTAAAAATATATGTATTTTTGTATTATAATTTGTCAGAAAAAAAATGGAATCCCATCGTTTCATAAAAATTCTTAAACAATCATACACATGAAATACGATTTAATCGTTATTGGTTCTGGACCTGGAGGATATATTGCTGCAGTTAGAGCCTCTCAATTAGGTAAAAAAGTAGCCCTTATAGAAAAATACTCCACTTTAGGAGGAACCTGTTTAAATGTTGGATGCATTCCTTCAAAAGCATTATTAGATTCATCGCATCACTATTATGATGCAGTACATCATTTTGAAGAGCACGGTATTACTGTTGAAAAACCTTCTTTCGATTTTATAAAAATGGTAGACAGAAAAGCCAAAGTTGTGGAAACAACAACTGGCGGAATCAAATATTTGATGGACAAAAACAACATCGAAGTATATGAAGGTTTGGGTTCTTTTGAAGACCAAACGCATGTAAAAATTTCAAAAAACGATGGTACTTCTGAAGTAATTGAAGGAACTAACATCATTATTGCAACCGGTTCGAAGCCGTCAAGTTTACCTTTTATCAAAATTGATAAAGATCGAGTTATTACCTCAACAGAAGCCTTAAAACTAAAAGAAGTACCAAAACATTTACTTGTTATTGGTGGAGGTGTTATTGGGTTGGAACTAGGATCTGTATACAAAAGATTAGGCGCTGATGTGACAGTTATTGAATACATGGACAAGATTGTACCAGGAATGGATACGGATGTTTCAAAAGAATTACAAAAAGTATTCAAGAAACAAGGAATTAAATTTGCAACAAGTCATAAAGTAACCTCTGTTCAAAAGAACGGAGATACAGTTGTTGTAAAAGCAACGGATAAAAAAGACAAAGAAGTAGAATTTACTGGAGACTATTGTTTGGTTTCTGTAGGTAGAAAACCATATACTGAAGGCTTAGGATTAGAAAAAGTTGGTATTCAAGTAAATGAACGTGGTCAAATAGAGACCAACAGTCATTTACAAACCAATGTTGCTTCTATCTATGCAATTGGTGATGTTGTACAAGGTGCAATGCTAGCGCATAAAGCAGAAGAAGAAGGAGTTATTGTTGCTGAATTTTTAGCGGGACAAAAACCACACATCAATTATAACTTGATTCCTGGAATTGTATATACATGGCCAGAAGCAGCTGCGGTAGGGAAAACAGAACAAGAATTAAAAAACGCAAACATTGCATATAAATCTGGAAAGTTCTCAATGCGTGCATTGGGTAGATCTCGTGCAAGTGGAGATATTGACGGATTTGTAAAAGTATTGGCGGATAAAAATACCGATGAAATTTTAGGCGTTCACATGGTGGGTGCTCGTGTTGCAGATTTAATTATGGAAGCAGCCGTTGCCATGGAATTTAGAGCATCTGCAGAAGACTTGGCAAGAATTTGTCATGGTCACCCTACGTATTCTGAAGCCGTAAAAGAAGCTGCTAAAGCTGCTTGGGACGGAATGCCACTAAATGCATAATAAAATCCTTTATCTTGGTAACAAGAGATGAATTCATATATACAAAGCAACCCAATAGGGTTGCTTTGTTATTTTTATTGATACATTTTCCACACGATAAAAAAACAAAATGGAATCTGTTTGAAAATTGTAAATTCTAAGAAATAAGAATTGTATTTTTGCAACAATGAATCAAAGAACCGTTCGCACATTTTCGATTGATAAAATCGCTGATTTTAAGCAATATTTGTTTGCTTGGTCTCAACAATTTGAAACCCTTGTTTGGCTAGATTCTAACAACTACAAACAAGCATACAGTTCTTTTGATTGCGCATTGGCTGTTGAAGAATTCACCGCAATAAAGACCGATTATCAACATGCGTTTGAAAAACTGAAAGAATATCAAACCATTACAAAAGACTACATTTTTGGCTACATTTCTTATGATGTTAAAAATGATGTAGAACAAATGAACTCCAATAATTTGGATGAATTGGATTTTGCTGATCTCTATTTTTTTCAACCACAAAAATTAATTTTCATCAAGGGAACTCAAGTTGAATTTCACTATTTAAAAATGGTAGACGATGAAATTGAAGCTGATTTCAAAGAAATAAAACAGGGACTTCAACCAACAACTAAAACTACAAAATCAACCCTAGAAATAAAACTACGCATTCCTAAAGAGCAGTACTATACAAAAGTTGCGAAGGTGATTGAACATATTAAAAGAGGAGACATTTATGAAGCTAATTATTGTCAAGAATTTTATGCAGAAAACACCACAATAGATCCGTTTGAAGTATATGCACATTTAAACGATATTTCAACTCCTCCCTTTGGTGCCTTTTTAAAAATGGATGCGCATTATGTATTGTCAGCCTCCCCCGAAAGGTACCTAAAGAAAGAAGAGGACAAAGGTAATCTCTCAACCCATTAAAGGAACCGCGAAAAGAGTCACCAACAAAATGGATGATGAAAAAATTGCTACCGATTTATCGAGAGGATGAAAAGGAACGTGCCGAGAATGTAATGATTGTCGATTTGGTAAGAAACGACTTATCTAAAACAGCCAACATTGGGACTGTTAAGGTAGAAGAACTATGCAAAATACATTCCTTTAAGCAAGTCCATCAAATGATTTCAACCGTTGTTTCTGAAGTGGTAGAAAAAATGCATCCTGTAGAAATTTTACGAAGTACGTTTCCTATGGGAAGTATGACCGGAGCACCCAAGGTTTCCGCAATGAATATCATGGAAAACCTTGAAGAAACCAAACGCGGAGTCTATTCTGGCGCTGTTGGTTACTTTACGCCCGAGAATGATTTTGACTTTAATGTTGTCATACGCAGTATATTATATAACGAAGAAAAAAAGTACATTTCATACGCTGTTGGTGGTGCCATTACAGCAAAATCTACCCCAGAAAAAGAATATGAAGAATGCTTGTTAAAAGCCAAAGCAATGCAGTTTGTTTTAACGAATCCGAAAGTACCTTTGCTTCAAATTATAGAATGATTTTTTCACCATTTCAACATCAGCAGGAATCTATTTTTTTATATTTGCACCTATGATTCAGCACCTCGAAGAAAAATTCAAAAATACCTTAGCTCATTTAGATGAAAAACCGAGTGAACAAAACATGTTCAATCAATTTTTAGCGCTGTATCCTGCAGAGTGGAAGTTCCTAAAAGTTACTTTTTCTAAATTTAATAGAAGCAAACAATTTGGTAAAACAATCCCATTACCAAGACCAGAACAACAATTGAGAAAACAGATTCGAACTTGGTTAAAATCGCAAGTTTTAAAGTAGTACTTTTGAAATGAAATGCGCCTCAAACTAAAAAAACATATTTCCGATAATTTTCCTTTCCTAAAGGAAAAAAAATTATTGATTGCCATATCTGGTGGTGTTGATTCTGTGGTTTTAACGCAGTTATTATTTGACTTAAATTTTGACATTTCATTGGCACACTGCAACTTTAAATTGCGGCATCAAGAAAGTGAATTGGATGCTTTATTTGTCAAAGATTTTGCACAAAAGCGCAATATTTCTTTTTTTTCAAGATCATTTGACACCGAGAAATTTGCAAAAGAAAACAAGCAATCTACACAAATTGCAGCAAGAAATCTTCGCTATGAATGGTTTCAAAAATTGTGCTCACAAAATAATTTTGATTTCATTTTAACAGCACATCATGCAGATGATAATTTAGAAACTTTTTTAATAAACCTTACTCGTGGTTCGGGATTGGATGGTTTTACAGGCATTCCTGCAGTTCATAAAAACATTGTACGTCCGCTATTGATTTTTTCTCGAGAAGAGATTCTCAATTTTGCAACAGAAAATGCAATCCTATGGAGAGAAGACCAAAGCAACGCATCCTTAAAATATATTAGAAACAAAATACGGCATCAGATCGTTCCTGTTCTCAAAGAAATCAATCCAAGTCTCTTGAGCACCTTTTCTAAAACCATTGAAAATCTAAAGGAGAGCAAACAAGTTCTTACAGATCAAATAAAGGAAATACAACCAAAAGTGTTTCGTCCTTTTGGCATGAAAGAAGAAGGATCTTTTGAATTAGACATTCAAGAAATCACGAAATTATCAGATCCAAAAGCATATTTATTTCATCTTTTAAAACCCTATCATTTCACAGAATTCAATGATATTGTAGATTTATTGAATGCGCAATCAGGAAAAAAAGTAGTTTCTAAAACGCATCAATTATTAAAAAACAGAACTTCATTGCTCCTTACTAAAATTGACCAGAAAGAAGCACAACGCATTTATTATCTAGAAGAAAATGTAACCGAGATCTCGCATCCAATTTCTTTAAATCTGCAAAAAGATTCAGAAAAAATTGTAAAAGACATAAATACGATCTATGTTTCTAAGGAGAAATTGATGTTTCCATTGATCATCCGAAAATGGGAAAATGGAGATTCTTTTTATCCAGTTGGAATGAAGGGTAGCAAAAAAATAAGCAAGTACTTTAAAGACGAAAAGTATTCGTTACTTGAAAAAGAGCAAACATGGTTGCTTTGCAACAATAATCAGGAAATAATTTGGATGATTGGAAAGCGTCAAGACAACCGTTTTTTTGCTACAACGAAAGATGAAACCACAATTCAAATTAGCATTAACATAAAATAAAAAATTGTATTTTTAAAAAAATAAAGAAAACATGAAGCACTTATTATTTTTATTAATTTTCTTTCTTTCTGCATCTACAAATGCGCAAACCGAAGCCAATCCTGTTGTTTGGGAAACATCTGTAGAAAAAATATCTGACACCGAATATGACTTAACGTTTACAGGAAGTATTTTAGAAAACTGGTATGTGTATTCACAATACAACCCAGAAGATGCCTCTTTACCAATGGAAATTACCATTCCAGAAGGAGCAACTGGATTTCAACTGGTTGGAAAGGCTACAGAAGGAAAAACCCATAAAAAATATTCTGAAACCTGGGGGAAAGACGAAATTATTTTTAAAAAGAGTGCAATTGTAACGCAAAGAATTCAACTTACTGATAAAGAAATTACACAAGTACAATTAAATTTATTTGGGCAAGTTTGTAAAACTTCCTGTATCCAATTTGAAGACAACTATATTTTTTCTTTAAATGGTTCCGCCGTTAAAAAACAAGTGGTTGTTTTGGATGAAAAAAGCAAATTACTATCCAGTAAATTAAAACTGGATCTAAAAAACACCTCCTTATTAAAAGACACAACAAACGATTCTGGAGATAGTAGTTTGTTCAATATTTTCTTTCTTGGTTTTGCTGGAGGGCTGTTAGCACTACTAACACCCTGTGTTTTTCCAATGATTCCATTAACCGTTTCCTTTTTCACAAAACAGTCACAATCAAAAAGCAAAGGGATTGCAAATGCCATTTTATATGGTCTTTTTATTGTATTAACCTACGGATTATTGAGTGTTCCTTTTCATTTAATTGATGGCTTGGACCCGAATGTATTGAACACAATTTCAACAAACGTCTGGCTCAATATTTTCTTTTTTGTGATTTTGGTTTTTTTCTCAGGTTCTTTTTTTGGGTATTATGAAATTACCTTACCGAGTTCTTGGGGAAATAAAATGGACGCTGCATCCAATGTTGGTGGAATTTCAGGAATCTTTTTTATGGCCTTAACCTTAGCCATTATTTCCTTTTCATGTACGGGTCCTATTTTAGGCTCTTTACTCGCAGGATCTATTACTGCAACTGGAGAAACTGCAAATCAACTGACCGCAGGAATGAGTGGCTTTGGCTTTGCATTAGCCCTACCCTTTGCCTTGTTTGCCCTATTTCCAAGTTGGTTAAACTCATTACCAAAATCTGGCGGATGGTTAAATACTACCAAAGTTATTTTAGGTTTTTTAGAATTGGCTTTTGCCTTTAAATTCTTATCAAACTCTGATTTAGTAGGACATTGGGGGATTTTTAAACGAGAAGTATTTATTGGTATTTGGATTGTTATCTTTATAGGACTCACATTATACCTGTTTGCAAAAATTAAATTCCCACACGATTCACCTGTTAAAAAACTTTCATTTTCTCGCATTTCGTTTGGGGTTTTAGTAGGTGCATTTGTAGTCTACCTAATTCCAGGAGTTCTCAAAACACCTACTTGGGAATTGAACTTATTAAGTGGTTTTCCACCACCACAATTTTACAGTATTTACGAACAAGAATCCGATTGCCCACTGGGGTTGGATTGTTACAAAGATTTTGAAGAAGGACTTGCCGCCGCAAAAGAAGCAAACAAACCAATTTTGTTAGATTTTACAGGTTGGGCCTGTGTAAATTGCCGAAAAATGGAAGAAAACGTTTGGAGTCAAAACGATATTTACACTCTATTAAAAGAAGAATATATTTTAATTTCCTTGTACGTTGATGATTATGAGAAAGAATTACCAATAGACCAACAGTTTGAGTATTTAAAAGCAAATGGCAATGTCAAAAAAATTAAAACCTATGGAGACAAGTGGTCTACCTTTCAGATTGTAAATTTTAAAAATGCATCGCAACCTTATTACATTTTAATGAACGCCAATTTAGAAATTTTAAACACTCCTCAACAATATACTGACAAAGACACTTATTTAAATTGGTTGCAAAAAGGGATTAATAATTTTAAAAAATAACTTATATTAGTACTCTCTTTGATTGGTAGAAGGAGAGTCATACTATTTTTTTTATGAAAACACGAACCTTACTTATTATACTTTCTTTAGGAGCCAGTATTGGATGCTATGCACAACAAGAAAGCAAAATGCTTGAAAAAAATCCGCAAAGTATTTATACATTTAATCCTTCGTACAATGATGATTTACATAGCGCAGTTTCCTTGAAAAAGAAGCTTGGTTTTTTATCTTTTGAATTTTTTCAAGTTTACCTGCCCGATTTAGATTTTAACAGTGTAGGAGGAGTCTTTGGAGGTTTTGGCGGAAACAGAAGAAGTGTTTTTGAATTTAAAGGAATGAAGAAGAAACCTGAGATTTATAAATTAGATGATCTAGTACGTTATCAAAATAATAAATTGGCCCGGGAAATTAATTACAGAAACGACCCTTCCCAATGGAATCTTCATCGAAAAAAGAACAGAATTCAACCTTATTTCTTACAAAAAGAAAAAAAGAATTTAGACGCAAAAACCGTCAACTCAATAAAGAAATTATGAGAACGCCAGCCCGCCTTTCATTAAGTTTCTGTAAATTATAAAATATAAAATCAGCTATTTTTTAAGTGATTTCATCCTATTCTAAATTTCGATTTTCTCTAAAATCGGCCTAAATTTCTATCATTTCAACAAATAATCGTCCGATTATTACCAAAAAAACAAGCTTTATAATTTTCATTTTTTGTAATTTCCAATCTTAAAATTCATAAAAATGTCTGCACTTCCAAAATTAGCGCGCTTTAACGAAAACGTGTTGTCTAAATACCAAATTTACAACAGTATTTTCATGACACTTCCTTTTGACACCATTAGCAATACAGGCCAACTATTGCCTTTGTTTCATAGTGTTTGTGAAAATGGCTTTGCAGCAGGAAATAATCCAACAGAGATTGTAGAAACTTTCTTTGATAAGTACCAAGAAAACCCCTCCGAAAGCCAAAAAAAGGATTTGCTGTTTCAATTTATTCAATATATTGAACGTCAGGTAGTTTTGTTTGATGCTATTGAAGATGCTTCATTTCCAATCGTAAACAACATGGATGGTATTGGAACCCTCCGAAATTCGAAAGAAATTGCGTTTTCAAAAGACAAAAAAGAAGCCCTTCAAAAACATTTAGAAGACTTTAAAGTACGGATCGTTTTAACGGCCCACCCTACACAATTTTATCCTGGAGAGGTTTTAGGAATCATCACAGATCTCGACAATGCAATACAGAATAACGACTTATTGTTAATTAAAGACCTGTTGTCTCAGTTGGGAAAAACACCTTTCTTTAAAAAACAAAAACCAACTCCTTACGATGAAGCGGTAAGCCTTATTTGGTATTTAGAAAATGTTTTTTACCACTCGGTAAGTAAGATTCACAATTATATTGAAACCAATATTTTTGATGGTGAAAAAGTGGACAATCAAATTATTGACCTTGGTTTTTGGCCAGGAGGTGATCGCGATGGAAACCCCTTTGTAACTACCCAAATAACTTTAGATGTTGCAGAACGATTACGTCAATCTATCCTCAGAAACTATTACAGAGATATCAAACGTTTAAAAAGGCGTTTTACATTCAGTGGTGTACAAGAAATTCTAGTACGTCTCGAAAAAAGACTCTACAAACATGTGGTTCGTAGTTATGCCAACGTAAACTTTTCTCAAAAAATACTCTTAGACGAATTAGAAACAGCCAAAGAGATTGTCATCAACAAACATCAATCGTTGTTTCTTGATGAGCTAAACGATGTAATTAATAAAATCCGTATTTTTGGTTTTCACTTTGCAACACTCGATATTCGACAAGACAGTCGCGTACATCACGATGCATTTACGCAGCTTGTCAAAGATCTTTTGGCAAGTGGAGACAGCACATTCCCAGAAGATTACTTCACCCTTTCCGAAAAAGAACAGATTGCATTTTTAGCCACTGTCAAAGGAAAGGTAGATCCAACTGTATTAACCGAGGAGATGTCTGTAAAAACCATCGAATCGATGTATGCCCTAAAAACCATCCAAGCTCGAAATGGTGAACGCGGGGCCAACCGATATATCATTAGCAACAATCAATCAGCTTTGCATGTAATGCAAGCCTTTGCGATGCTTAATTTATGTGATTTTGAAGATTGCCTACCCGTAGACGTCATCCCGCTTTTTGAAACCGTAGAAGATTTACAGAATGCCGAGGAAGTGATGCGTACCATTTACACAAATCAGACTTACAGAGCTCATGTAGCACAACGTAAAAACAAACAAACCATTATGTTAGGTTTTTCTGACGGAACAAAAGATGGGGGTTACTTAATGGCAAATTGGGGAATCTTTAAAGCCAAAGAGGCCTTGACAAAAATTTCGCGTGAATTTGGAATTGAAGTTATTTTCTTTGACGGGCGTGGTGGACCACCTGCTCGTGGAGGTGGAAAAACACATCAGTTTTATGCTTCTTTAGGCCCTACGATTGAAGACAAAGAAATTCAATTAACCGTACAAGGACAAACCATTAGTTCTAATTTTGGAACCTTAAACTCTTCGCAATACAACCTAGAACAATTATTGAGTTCTGGAATTAAAAACGAGGTGTTTACCAAAGATCAATTGAACGATGCACATAGAACTATTATCGATGATTTGGCTGCTACAAGTTATAAAGCCTATGTAGATTTTAAAAATCATCCGCAATTTTTACCCTATTTAGAAGAAATGAGTACGCTTAAATACTATGCAAAAACCAATATCGGAAGCAGACCTAGTAAGCGATCTTCGTCTGCTACTTTAGATTTCTCTGCACTAAGAGCCATTCCTTTTGTAGGAAGTTGGAGTCAATTGAAACAGAACGTTCCAGGATTTTATGGTGTTGGAACTGCATTGAAAAAGTACGAGGATGCCGATCGGTTTGATGAAGTGATCGAATTTTACAACGCCTCCGATTTCTTTAAAACCTTGCTCGAAAACAGTATGATGAGTTTGACAAAATCATTTTTCGGATTGACCGCCTACATGGCAGAAGACCCAGTGTATGGTAACTTTTGGAAACTGATTTTTGAAGAATACAACACCACAAAACGCCTACTTTTAAAACTGTCTGGACAAACTGAATTGATGGAGAATTTTCCAGAAGGAAAAGCGTCCATAGCTGTAAGAGAACATATTGTATTACCCCTTTTAACCATTCAGCAATATGCCTTAAAGAAAATTCAAGAACTACAAAAAGAATCGGGAAACACCGAAGAACTTGCTGTTTTCGAAAAAATGGTTACGCGATCTTTGTTTGGAAATATCAATGCGAGTAGAAATTCTGCTTAAAGAGGCATTCACAATAAACAAACACCCGATTCCATGAATTGGTTAAAATTTTTCTAGGTACTAATAAATAGACATATGTTTATTTTTTAGTACCTTTATAGAAAAAATATGCTCGTAAAAGTCTACGGCTCGGCTGTTTTCGGCATTGAAGCTACCAAAATTACTGTTGAAGTAAACATTGATAAAGGCATTGGGTATCATTTGGTAGGCTTGCCAGACAATGCGGTGCGAGAAAGCTCCTTTCGAATTTCGGCTGCACTCAACAATAATAGCTACAAACTTCCTGGTAAAAAGATCATTATCAATATGGCGCCTGCCGATATTCGAAAAGAAGGTGCTTCTTATGATTTAACACTCGCAGTTGGAATTTTGGCTGCTTCCCATCAAATAAAATCAGACACTATAAATGACTACATCATCATGGGTGAGCTTTCTTTAGATGGAAGCTTACAACCTATAAAAGGTGTTTTGCCCATGGCCATTAAAGCCAAAGAAGAAGGATTTAAATACTTTATTGTACCCAAAGAAAATGCCAAAGAAGCTGCGATTGTAGATGATATAACTATTTTAGGGGTGCACCATATCATGGAGGTCATTGATCATTTTAATGGTGCCAAAAAAATTGAACCTACGCTAGTAGATACCCGAGCCGAATTTTATAAAAACATTGATTTTCCTGAGTTTGATTTTTCAGATGTAAAGGGGCAAGAATCTATTAAACGATGTATGGAAATTGCCGCTGCTGGAGGTCATAATATTATCCTCATTGGCCCTCCAGGATCTGGAAAAACCATGTTGGCAAAACGATTGCCTTCCATCCTACCTCCCATGACCTTAGACGAAGCCTTAGAAACCACAAAAATTCATTCGGTGATTGGAAATACAAAAAACGAGGGCTTATTGTATCAACGACCCTTTCGAAGTCCACACCATACCATATCCAATGTAGCACTCGTTGGTGGAGGGCAATATCCGAGACCTGGAGAAATATCACTTTCGCATAATGGGGTCTTATTTTTAGATGAATTGCCCGAGTTTAAAAGAGAAGTTTTAGAAGTGATGCGCCAACCTTTGGAAGACAGAGATGTTACCATTTCAAGAGCGAAATTCACGGTTACCTACCCCTGCAGCTTTATGTTGGTGGCCAGTATGAACCCGAGTCCGAGTGGTTATTTTAACGACCCAAATTCACCAATGACCTCATCGCCACAAGAAATGCAACGATATTTGAGTAAAATTTCTGGACCACTTTTAGATCGAATAGACATTCATATAGAAGTAACGCCAGTGCCCTTTGAAAAACTATCCGAAGAACGAAAGGGAGAATCTTCAGTTGCCATTAGAAAACGAGTTACCGCTGCAAGAGAAATTCAATCTAAACGATTTGCGGAATCTAAAAACGTGCATTACAATGCACAGATGGGCGTCAAACAAATTCGTACCTACTGTAAATTATCCGAAGAAAGTTTGACCTTATTAAAAACGGCCATGGAAAAACTCAATCTTTCTGCCAGAGCCTATGACCGGATTTTAAAAGTTTCGAGGACTATTTGCGATTTGGCAAATGAAACCGATATTTCGCTCGATCATATCGCAGAAGCCATTCAATACAGAAGTTTAGATCGTGAGGGTTGGTTGGGGTAATATTCTATTTTAAAATCTGCTTTATAATTTTCAAATGATGGTGGGTATGTACCTTTAGGAAACGCAATGCTCTGGTTTTATTTACATTCCCAAATAATGGGTGTTTAAAAAAAGCGTTCTTATCTAACTTTTCAGTTGCAAGAATATGCGCTTTTGCAACTGTTAGTTGTGCTAAAAGGCTTTCTTTTGAGATCGTTTCTGGAGAGGTCAGGTATTTAGGTACTTTTGCTTTTCCTCTTGGAATAAAATTTATTCGCAGGAGTATCTTTCCCATGAGGCTGAAATTATTTACATACATTTTTGGGTCTGATTCTTCCAAGACAGTTGCAACTCCATTGAACACTTTTAAACTATGATCTAACTGCCAAGCAACATTTGCTTTTGAAATTTTTGGATTTTGCTGTTCTAGATTTGGAAGGTAACTTTCTAAGCGTTTCAAACTATTTTCTAGAACGATTATCTTTCGTTTTTGCATGCCAAGTGCTTTTTTTAGGAAAGATAGTGAAAATTGAGTCATTTTTTAAAGGCGACGGATAAGCAGCAAAAAAGACAAAAAAAACCTCACAATTCATTGTAAGAGTTTTTGCATAACAGGTATTCTTAACAGCGCGTATTTGAATATAACTCAAGAAATAATTGGAGATATTTATATGAATCCATAATGATTTAAAATCGTTTCTAAAATAGAACTAATTTAGCAAAAACATTTTGGGCATCCACCAAATAGATGGAAAACCCAATATGATAAGCAATTTTACTTGTAAAATAGAATGCTCATTTCTTCTTATAAAAAATTTTAAAATAAATGCCTAAAACAATTATTACTACAAATAAAACTATTTTTCCACACAAGTAACTTTCTTTTGTATATAGTTCTAAAACATCTAAAAAAAGGTAGATTATTAACGGGATAAAAATTACTTTATTACTCATTAATTTAAAAAACCATTTTAAAATGAAATTATCAAGCGTAGCAATGGACGACTCCGTAGTATCTTCCATGCTACGCATTGGAAGACCTCCTTACTTCTTACGAAACATAGTTTTTAATACTCTTATTTAAAGAACCATTTTCTTTTCTTATAAAGTAGAAAACATATAAATATGAGTGACTGAACAATGAATATAACAAATAAATTACCAGCTAAATCAGATTTTCCATTAACTAAAAATCCAGTTGTAATAAAAATAAAAATGACTTGTAAAATAAACCAATAGATTAAAACCTTATTTTTCATATATACCATTATTTAATTAAAATGCACAATGAACTGCAACCGAAATTACATAAAGCGGACCCGTCCAAGTTCTGCCATATCTACATTTTGTATCTTGGTCGCAAATATCTTCCGCACATCTCATACACTCCTCGAAATCATAAATACCACAATTTGTATCCCTATCGTATTGATGGAACTCACAAGAATCAACTTGATGACAATCACAAATACCTCTTTGAAGGTTAGATTGTGTATCTTGAATGATTTGCAAAAAACCATCATCATTTAATACCGATTTATCTAAATTATTAGAAATGCTTCCAATTTTTAAACCCTTTGTATTTGTTATTACAACATTTTTATTTGTCCCCTCAACTAAAAAAGGCTTTGAAAGAGAATGATTTGAATAAAAACAGTAATATTTATTAGTTAAATTTTTGAAAGGTACAGCAATTAATTTGTAAGGCGACCAACTATTTACAACAACTATTGCGGATTCTTTGTTTAAATCAAATAATTTTAGGTCAATATTTTCATAAACACTCTCATAAAACTCATTGCTTTTATCAAAATCTAAAGTTATAATCTCCATATATTTAACAGAGGGGTCAACTATATTTTTTTTATTGTCGCAAGAAACAATAAAACCAAAAAACAATAAGCAACTAATTTTTAATAAATACTTCATTTTTTTGTTTGTGATTAATGATTAAATTTTTCATAAACCTACATCAACTTATTGGATGATTTTCATACAAATAAACAAGTGGGCGGTATGGAGAATAAATGGACTTATTTTTGGAATAAGTGGTTTTTAAAATCAAATCTGTAAATAAGTTAAAAGGTATTTGTTAATAAATCTAAAAATATTAGGTATAACTATATAATTTCAGGAAAAAGACTCATGATTGTTCTGATTTTTTTAAAGTGACAATTCCTTATCTAAAAAGACAAAAAAAAACCCTCACAATTCATTGTAAGGGTTTTTAAGTAGTAAGTAAGCAATCTTTTGAACAAGAAGTACAGAGAAATAAATTGCTAGTATCTATAGTGTTCTGGCTTATAAGGTCCTGCTTGAGTAACTCCAATATATTCTGCTTGATCTTGACGCAATTCTGTCAACTCAACACCAATTTTTGCCAAGTGTAAAAAAGCTACTTTTTCATCCAAATGTTTTGGCAACATATATACTTCGTTTTTGTACGCTTTTGCGTTGTTCCAAAGTTCTATCTGTGCCAATGTTTGGTTGGTAAATGAATTTGACATTACAAAACTAGGGTGTCCCGTAGCACATCCTAAATTTACCAAACGCCCTTCTGCTAATAATATAATATCATTTCCGTTAATATTGTATTTGTCAACTTGAGGTTTGATTTCAACTTTCTCGCTATTTGCATTCAAATAAGGAACGTCAATTTCATTGTCAAAATGACCAATATTGGCAACGATTACTTTGTCTTTCATCGCTTCAAAATGTTCTCCGCGAACAATGTCTTTATTTCCAGTGGTGGTAATAATAATATCAGAATTTCCAACAACTGTTTCCAATCTCTTTACTTCAAATCCGTCCATTGCAGCTTGTAACGCACAAATAGGATCAATTTCTGTAACGGTAACAATAGAACCAGCACCTTTAAAAGAAGCCGCAGTACCTTTACCAACATCACCATATCCACATACCGTAACCCTTTTTCCTGCCAACATAATATCGGTTGCTCTACGAATGGCATCTACTGCAGATTCTTTACAACCATATTTGTTGTCAAATTTCGATTTTGTAACCGAGTCATTAATATTAATTGCAGGCATTGGCAACGTTCCGTTTTTAACACGTTCGTACAATCTGTGAACTCCCGTAGTCGTTTCTTCAGAAAGTCCATTAATCCCTTCCGCCAATTCTGGAAAACGATCCAAGACCATATTGGTTAAATCTCCACCATCATCTAAAATCATATTCAATGGTTTTTTGTCTTCACCAAAAAACAAAGTTTGCTCAATACACCAGTCAAATTCTTCCTCATTCATCCCTTTCCAAGCATACACCGGTGTTCCTGTTGCAGCAATTGCAGCAGCAGCTTGATCTTGTGTAGAAAAAATATTACAAGAACTCCAAGTAACTTCCGCCCCTAAAGCTTGTAAGGTTTCAATTAAAATCGCTGTTTGAATCGTCATGTGTAAACACCCTGCAATTCTTGCACCTTTTAAAGGTTGGGCATCTCCATACTCTTCTCTTAAACTCATTAATCCTGGCATTTCTGCTTCTGCCAAATCCATTTCTTTTCTTCCCCAATCTGCTAAAGAAATATCCTTAACTTTGAACGGAACGTACGCTGTAGTTGCACTCATATTTTTGTATATTTATATTCTAATTTTCAAGGCGCAAAGTTACAACATCCATTTTAAAAAATATGGCTCTTTATAAAATAGTATCCGTAAATAAAACAACTAAAGTCCTGATTTGGAAGATTGAAGAATCGATTTCAGAACTAAAGAAAGGAATCTCCTTGTCAGAAAATAGTGCAACTCGCTTGCAATCAATGAAATCTGAATTGCATCAAAAGGGGTTTTTAAGCATTCGCCATTTATTAAAGGAAATTGGATATACCGATTTTGATATCATTTATGATGCCTTTGGAAAACCACATTTAAAAGATGGAAAGTTTATTTCTATCACCCACTCATTTACATTTACAGGAATAATTCTCTCTGAAATTCTCCCAGTTGGGATTGATATTGAAAAACAACGAGAAAAGATTTTAAAAATCGCTCATAAATTTACCTTCTTAGAAGAATATAAAACGATCGCAAATGCAGCAGCTTTAATTCGCAAACTCACCATTGTTTGGGGTGCCAAAGAAAGTTTGTATAAGATCTACGGGAAGAAAAAACTTTTATTTTTACATCACATTCATATAGAAGACTTTAAATTTGAAAACAAAAAAACAACAGGTAAAATTCATTTTAACGGAACCACAAAAGCGTATCAAATTGAATTTTTAGAATTTGAAGGGTTTACATGTGTCTTCGCTTATTAAAAAAATCATAAAAAATACACTTTCCTATATCCTATCATCTCCCTTCCACCTGCTAAAAAAAAGAACCTAAAGTTCCGCAAGAACTTCTTACTTTTGCTTTTCAAAAATCAGTTTAAAAACAAGCATGTCAGAAATTTTTGACTTCTTTTTCGCCCAATACAAAACCTACTCTACAACAGAGACTGCTTTGGAAATTATTGCCGTGGTCTTTGGATTCTTATCGGTTTGGTGCTCGAAAAAAAACAACATCTGGGTATTCCCAACCGGAATGATCAGTACCGCTATTTTCGTATACCTATTGGTTCAATGGGAACTTTTAGGCGACATGATGATTAACGGGTATTATTTTATCATGAGTGTGTATGGTTGGTATTTATGGACCCGAAAGGTGGACAACATCCCAGTTACTAAAATTTCAAGAACCACAATCAAAGAGCAAAAAATCTCCCTCTTTATATTTAT
This sequence comes from uncultured Polaribacter sp., assembly GCA_943787375.1. Lineage (GTDB taxonomy): Bacteria > Bacteroidota > Bacteroidia > Flavobacteriales > Flavobacteriaceae > Polaribacter. The sequence goes on along the minus strand of CALSME010000007.1, from coordinate 41,163 downwards.
TGCCACACTACTCTTTGTGTACGTTATATACACCGCTTTTAACAAATGGAACCACTGGGTTGCCTATGCAGACACCATAACCACTGCCATTTTCTTTGTAGGAATGTGGTTAATGGCAAAACGGAAAATCGAGAATTGGCTGTTTTGGATTGTGGGAGACATCATTTCAATTCCATTATATTTTTACAAAGGATTTACATTTACAAGTTTTCAATACTTAGGATTTACATTTATTGCCATTTTTGGCTATTACGCATGGAAAAAGAACTTAAACAAGACCCAATCAACTTAGTAAAAGTTGTTTTATTTGGCCCAGAATCTACCGGAAAAACAACCCTTTCCAAACAGCTGGCACGCCATTACAATACTGTTTGGACCCCCGAATTTGCAAGAGAATATTTGCAAAAAAAATGGAATAACGAACGAAAAACCTGTGAGGTTTCTGACTTAGTACCGATTGCAATCGGGCAAATGCGATTAGAAAACAAGTTGGCAAAAAGGGCCGATAAGGTGCTAATTTGCGATACCGATTTGTTAGAAACCAAAGTCTATTCCGAGGAGTATTATGGTGGCTTTGTAGACGAAAAACTCAACAAAGCCTCTGAAGAAAACAACTATGACTTGTACCTACTTACCTATGTAGATACGCCCTGGGAAGAAGATGATTTAAGAGATCGACCTGGACTGCGTTTAGAGATGTTTACCGCTTTTGAAAACGCCTTAAAAAAGCATCACAAAAATTACATCTTATTAAAAGGTGATAAAGAAACCCGTTTAAAAGAAGCAACCCTTGCGATCGATAAAATTATCCTTCAAAAAGAACATTTATTCTCTTTTTCTGAATCATTGTCTGAAGGAGAACTAAAAAATTCTGCTCAAGAATAAAAGCACAAACTGTTTAAGCAGGTTTTTTTTAGGGTTTCGAATGCATTGCGTTAAATTGTAGATACATGAACAAAGAAAACATCCTCAAAGAATTACACTTTAAAGCAACCCGAAGCTCTGGGGCTGGAGGTCAGCATGTAAACAAAGTATCTTCCCGGATTGAATTGGTCTTCGATTTAGAGAACTCTACCGCATTGTCTGAAAATGAAAAACACCTCTTAGGACAGAAATTAGCCACAAGACTCACCAAAGAAAATCGCCTTATTTTATCTTGTGAAGAAACGAGGTCACAACACCGAAACAAAGAAATTTCGATTCAAAAATTTTTGCAATTAATCAGAGATGGACTTGTTCGTCCTAAAAAAAGAAGGCCTACCAAACCAAGCAGGGCATCGGTGCGAAGACGCGCTGAAACCAAACAAAGAACCTCTATAAAAAAAATACTGCGTAAAAAACCGGGACTCGATTAAAAAAAAGCTTTTTTTAGTTTCTCATTTAAAAAAACCATCTTAATTTTGCAATGTTCTCATAAAGGGGTGCTTTAATCGGCTGAGATCATACCCATTGAACCTAGAACAGGTAATGCTGTTTAGGAAACGTAAATTCGAAGAAGGCGTTATTGTCTTTTCGGAAATACAAATGTGGAGCATTTACTGCACACAAAAATTAATTATTCAATACTAATTACAAGAATAATTCCCTCTTTTTATTCGTTTTAAAATTTTTAAAATGAAAAAAGTTATCTTTTTTTTATGCCTATTTACAAGCATTCTTGTCAATGCACAACAGGTTACATTGTCTGGAAAAGTTGTAAATAAAAACCAAGAACCTTTATCGGGAGCTACCATTCAAATTCGTTCCTTAAACCAAGGAACAGCTACCGATGTTGAAGGAAAATTTTCATTAAACATTCCCAAAGGAACCTACAAAGTAGCCATTTCCTATCTGGGTTTTAAAACGCGTTATTTGGATCAAAAAATAACTCAAAATAAAAATATTACTGTCGAATTATTTCAGGATGATACTATTTTAGAAGAAGTATTGGTTTCAGCAGTCCGCGTAAATGCAGAGGTTCCCGTTACCTTCTCTAACTTATCAAAAAAAGAAATTGCAAAACGAAACTTGGGACAAGACATTCCAATTTTATTAAACTACATGCCTTCTGTCGTTTCATCTTCAGACGCAGGAGCAGGTGTTGGCTATACCTACATGAGTGTTCGGGGTTCTAATGGAGAACGTATTAATGTGACCGTAAACGGAATTCCCTATAACGACGCGGAAAGTCATGGAACTTTTTGGGTGAATTTAGGCGATTTTGCTTCTTCTACTCAAAACCTACAACTGCAACGTGGTGTTGGGACTTCTACCAATGGATCGGGAGCTTTTGGTGCCAGTTTAAATATTTTAACAGACGCTATTTCTGAAGATGCATACGGAGAAATCTCCAATTCTTTTGGATCTTTTAATACACGAAAAAACACCTTAAAGTTCAGTACAGGAAAACTAAATAATTCGGAACTTGGTCAAAGTATTGAAATTGCGGGGCGTTTGTCAACAATTGCATCCGATGGATATGTAGACAGAGCCTCTGCAGATTTAAAATCCTATTATTTACAAGCCAGTTACACCGATGAAAACACGCTGATAAAAGCAGTTTCTTTTGGTGGTAAAGAAAAAACATACCAAGCATGGTATGGTTTAACAGCAGAGGAATTAATAGAAGACCGTAGACAAAACCCATATACCTATGACAATGAGGTGGACGATTACAACCAAAACCACTATCAATTGCATTGGAACGAAAAACTAAATGCCCAATGGTCTACAACACTTGGGTTGAACTATACAAAAGGATCTGGTTTTTTCGAGCAGTATAAGGCAGAAGAAAATGCAGCAAACTTTAATAATTTAATTGTCGATGGCAGCGATGTGATTGTTAGACGTTGGTTAGAAAATGATTTTTATGTCTTTAATTTCAACGCCAACTACAAAACAGACAAGCTAAATTTTATTACCGGAGTTTCCTATTCAAACTACAGCGGAGATCATTTTGGCGAAGTTATTTGGGGAGCAGATTTAGCGCAAAATACCAATATTCGAGATCGCTACTACTTTTCTGATGCGACCAAAACTGACTTTTCTGTATTTACAAAAGGGACCTTTCAAGTTTCAGACAAATTCTCTGGATACTTAGACCTACAAGGACGATTTGTAAACTACCAAACCCAGGGAATCACGTCGGACATTCTGTCGATTGATGTGGATGCTTCTTTTCATTTTTTCAATCCGAAATTTGGATTTACCTATAAAATCAATGAGCACAACAACCTCTATACGTCCTTTGCCGTAGCCAATAGAGAACCAAACAGAAACGATTTTGAAAGTGGAATTGATACTCCAGAAACCTTACATGATTTCGAATTGGGTTGGCGTTCAAAAAGTGAAAATATCAACTTGAATACCAATATCTATTATATGGATTATAAAAATCAATTGGTTTTAACAGGGGCTATAGATGATGTTGGAGCAGCGATTAGAACGACTTCTGGAAGCAGCTATCGATTGGGTTTAGAAATAGATGCAGACATTCGCCTCAGCGATGTGTTTTCCATGCGTCCCAATGCTGCTTTTAGCAGCAATAAGAACAAAGACTACTTTATCACCAGAGATGGAGAAGATACCCCCGAAGCTTTGGGAGACACCCATTTATCTTTTTCACCAGATGTGGTAATTGGAAATGTTTTTACCTATGCTCCGGGAGAGAATTTACAAATCTCCCTATTGTCAAAGTATGTTGGCAAACAATTTATGAGTAATTTTAGCAGTGCCATTTCAACCAATGATGTTTTAGAAAGTTTTTTCACCTCAGACATCAATGTTGTGTATGCATTAAAATCAAAAACTATTTTTAAATCGGTCGTGTTCTCTGCACTGATTAATAATGTTTTCAACAAAGAATATGTAGACAGAGGTTACTATTACACCTATGAAGATGATTGGTCTACCTCAGGAGAGATAACAACTGTAGATGGTGCTGGATATTACCCACAAGCCACTCGAAACTTTTTGGTAGGAGTAACACTAACGTTTTAAACTGCTCCAAAAACAATTTCAAAAAACCCCAAGTGTATGCTTGGGGTTTTTTATTTTTTGATAAAGTGGATTAGGGTGCTAAAAAACCAACAACCGCATTGTAAAAATCTTTGGGATTTTCTGCATGCAACCAATGTCCAGCATTGGCAATAGTAACTACAGTTGCTTTTGAGAAATACCTATCTATAATTGGCAGCTCTTGGGCTGTAATATATCCCGATTTTGCTCCCTTCAGAAATAAGGTTTCCCCTGTAAAAGAAGTGCCGTTTGGCAAGGCATCACCAATATGGGCATTGTTTTCCGTCAATGATTTTAAGTAAAAACGAAAAGCCAATCTTCCTTTTTCAATCCAGTACACGTTTTTAAGTAGAAATTGTCGGACACCCACTTCTGGAATGAGTTCCGCCAATTTTGCATCCACCAAAGCTCTTGTGGTTTGTATCGAAAAATCAATCGAATTCAATCCCGCTAAAATAGCATTGTGATGCGGCTCGTATTTTCTTGGGGAAATATCTGCAATCAATAATTTATCAACCATTTGAGGATGCGTAATAGCAAATAGCATGGCTGTTTTTCCGCCCATTGAGTGTCCCAACAAGTGGACTTTTTCTAATTGATGGTGAAGAATGTAACGGTATAGATCTTCTACCAACAATGCATAATTAAAAGCCGCATCATGAAAACTACGTCCATGATTTCGTTGATCAATTAAATGCACTTCATAGTTTTCTGAAAACTGATTTCCAAGTGTTTTCCAATTGTCACTCATTCCAAAATACCCGTGTAAAATTAACAATGGTTTTCCGGTTCCTTTAATGGTTGCATGTAAAATTTCCATGTTATTGTAATCGATGTAAGTACATGTTTACAACATTTTCAAGTCCTAAATAAAGACTTTCAGCAATCAATGCATGTCCAATAGAAACTTCAGCTAAATGCGGAATATTCTCTTTAAAAAATTGAATATTCTCTAAACTCAAATCGTGTCCTGCATTGATTCCTAATCCTAAAGAATGTGCTAAAATAGCGGCTTCAGTATAGGGTTTTATAGCAGCTTTGTTTCCCTTGTCATAATAAGTTGCAAAATCTTCTGTATAGAGTTCTATACGATCTGCACCCGTTTTTGCGGCCGCTTCAATCAGTTTTAAATCGGTACCAATAAATACCGAAGTACGAATTCCGTTTTGTTGAAACTCACCAATCACCTCTTGCAAAAAAGACTGGTGTTGTAGAGTATCCCACCCTGCATTCGAGGTAATGGCATCTACTCCATCGGGAACCAAAGTAACTTGCGTAGGTTTTGTTGCTAATACCAAATCGATAAAAGATTGAATTGGATTTCCTTCAATGTTGTATTCTGTATGTACCACAGAAACCAAGTCTCTCGCGTCTTGATATTTAATATGACGTTCATCAGGTCTGGGATGAATGGTAATGCCCTGAGCACCAAAATCCTGAATATCGGAAGCTACTTGTAAGAGGTTGGGAACATCTCCACCTCTTGAATTGCGTAAAGTTGCAATTTTATTGATATTTACACTTAACTTTGTCATTGTCTAAAATTAGGTTGCAAAGATAACGCATTAAATGATTTTATCCTATATTCGTAGTACATGAACATTACAGATTACATCTTAAAAGAAATTAAATCATTAACACCCAAAAGCACGGTAGAAAAGGCTCAAAAGTTGTTCAATGATTATCCGATTACCCATTTTAATGTGGTAGAAAACGGTATTTTCTTGGGTTCATTTTCTGAAAGTGATATTCAAACCATTGAAAACAAGACGGCTTTATTGTCGGAATACAATCATCTTTTAACCTATTTCTTTGCAGATGAAAAGACCACTGTTTTGGCATTGCTACAAATTTTTGCAGACAATGATGCTACGGTAATTCCGGTTTTAGATCCTACAAAAAAATACCTTGGATATTATGACCTATGCGATGTCTTAGGTGTTTTTGCATCCAGTCCATTTATGAATGAAGAAAGCGAAACCTTGGTTATAGAAACGGTAGAGAATAATTTCTCAATGCCTCGAATTTCACAAATTGTGGAAGCAAGCGGAGGAAAATTATTAGGCTGCTACATCTCCGAAAAAAAAGCGGGCAATGTGCAGGTAACCTTAAAAGTAGTCACACAAAAAATCACTGAGATCATCCAAACTTTTAGAAGATATGAATATATCATTGTATCTTCTCATGAAAATGATTCGTATTTAGACGATTTAAAAAACAGATCTCAATACCTTCAAAAATACCTCAATATTTGATGAAAAAAATAGCAATTTACGGGCAATCTTATTCTTTAAGTGCAGAAAAAGAAGTTCAAATTCTTTTAAGCGTGTTGGAAGAACAGCAAGTTGTTGTCTTTTTTGAAAAACAATTTTACACGCTTTTAAACCAGAACCATGTTTTGGATAAAAAGTACCCAACATTTGCGCATTTCAATGATTTAAATACCTCTTTCGATTTGTTATTTACCATTGGTGGCGATGGTACTATTTTAAGAGCAATCACCTATGTTAGAGATTTAAACATTCCAATTTTAGGAATCAATGCAGGTCGAATGGGCTTTTTGGCATCCATTAAGAAGGACGCAATTAGAGAAAGTGTTGCCTGTGTTATGAATGGCGATTTCACAATTCAAGAACGTACGCTATTAAGCATTCGAACCGAACCAGAAATAAATAGCCTCAAAGAATTAAATTTTGCTTTAAACGAAATTACAATTTCTCGAAAAAACACCACTTCAATGATTGGTGTACAAACCTATTTAAACAAAGAATACCTCACCAATTATTGGGCAGATGGTTTAATTATAGCAACTCCAACTGGCTCTACGGGATATTCGCTAAGTTGCAATGGTCCGGTAATTTTACCTGCTTCAAAAAGTTTGGTCATCACGCCCATTGCTCCTCATAACTTGAATGCGCGGCCCATGGTCATTCCAGATGACACCAGCATTGAGCTAGAAGTAGACGCACGAGAGAAAAAGTTTTTAATATCATTAGATTCTCGGATTGCTACTGTTCCAATAGGGACCAAAATTTTTATCGCTAAAGCGCCATTTACTATAAAAAGTATGTTACCAAACAATCAATCTTTTTTACAGACACTTCGAAGCAAATTGCTCTGGGGAGAAGATATTCGAAATGAATCCCCTTTTTCAATAAAATCCAACAATAAATAAGCAAATTCGTTGTTATTCAAAAAAGACTGGATATTAACTTTTTAAAGCAAATTGAAATCCATATATTTGCACGCTATTTTTGAACATGAAAAAATGTATATTATTCATAATTTGTATCAGTTTTTCATCCATTTCATTGAGTCAAATTAATGAAATCGGATTCTTTGTAGGAGGGTCAAACTATGTGGGAGATATTGGACGCACCCATTACATTTATCCCAGCCAACTTGCAGGAGGATTGATTTATAAATGGAACTGGAATCCAAGAATGGCCCTAAGAGGTACTTTTAGTTACCTTCCAATTGCCGGTGACGACAAAGATGCAAGCACCGATTATAAAACAGAAAGAGGATATCAATTTAACAACACCATAAATGAATTTGCAGTGGGTTTAGAATATAATTTTTATGAGTACGAACTTTCTTCTCCAGGAAAATCGGCAACTCCTTATATTCTAATTGAACTGGCTTCATTTCAATATAAATCTGCACAAAATGTTGCCACCAATGGTGCCATCACCTATACCAACAAAACCTCCTATGCAATTCCATTTGGTGTAGGGTATAAATCAAAACTCGGAGGCGCCTTTGCCTTTGCAATAGAAGCGAAAGTAAGGTATACTTTTGAGGACGATTTAGATTATACAACCGGGAGATTTCCCGCATTGGATTTTGGAGGCAATGGAAACGATTGGTATGCCTTTACAGGGGTTTCACTAGTATATACATTTGGTCGACCAGCCTGTTACACAAAAGGATTATAATTTATGGATAAAAAACTACAAATTAATTTACATAATGTTCCAAAACACGTTGCCGTGATTATGGATGGAAATGGGCGCTGGGCAAAAAGTAAAGGAATGAGTAGAGTTTTTGGACATAAAAATGCCCTTACAGCAGTTCGTGAAACGGTAAAAGCAGCTGCAGAAATTGGTATTGAAGCAATCACATTATATGCCTTTTCTACCGAGAATTGGAAACGGCCTAAATTGGAAGTAGATGCATTAATGAGTCTCTTGGTTCATTCTTTGAATAAAGAACTGGAGGACTTTCAAAAAAACGGCGTCCAGGTAAATGCCATTGGCGGAATTGAAAACCTACCTACCAAAGCACAAAAAGTGTTGAAGGGTGTAATTGCTGACACAAAAGACAATACGAGAATCATACTCACTTTGGCATTAAGTTATGGATCTCGAGAAGAAATTGTTAATACATTCAAAAACATATCTAAAAAAGTTGTTAATAATGAACTTTTAATAAAAGAAATTAACGAAAACACTATAAATAACCATTTATATACATTTAATTTGCCCGACGTTGATTTAATGATAAGAACAAGTGGAGAACAACGCATTAGTAATTTCTTATTATGGCAAATGGCATATGCCGAATTATATTTCACAGATATTCTTTGGCCAGACTTTAGAGAAGCGCATTTTTATGATGCAATAATAGAATATCAGAATAGAGAACGAAGATTTGGAAAAACAAGCGAACAAATTACAGAATAGCATTTCTGTTGTATTAGTATTTACTGCACTTTTTTTTACTTTGATTGCAAATTCGCAAACAAAAACTGACAGTATTACTCAAATAAAGAAAGATACCCTTTTCCAGAACGTTTCTTTCGTTGAAGGAAAAGAATACGTTTTGGGAGGCATTAGTGTTAGGGGGCTAAAAAAGTTTAGTGAAGAAACCGTTCGTGTCTTTACCGGACTGAGACCTGGACTGAAAATTAAACTTCCAGGAGACAAATTGACCAGTGCCATCAAAAAATTGTATGAGAGTAAACAATTTAGCAACGTAGATGTATATCTTGAAAAAGTAGACAGTACGGCTGTATATCTTCAATTTGATGTCCAAGAATTGCCGCAATTAAATACGGTAAAAGTGAGTGGTGTTAAAAAGTCAAAAGCAAAAACACTGATTGAAGAAGCCGAATTAAAAATTGGAGCAATGGTAACCGACAACCTCATTGTTACCACCAAAAATTATTTCGAAAAGAAATATACCGACAAAGGATATTTGAAAACGAAAGTGAATTTAGTAATTCAAAATGATACCACAGATATCAATACAGTAAACATGTCAATTCTAATTGACAAAGGAAATAAAATCAAAATTAAAAATATTGATTTCATTGGCAACGCATCACTTTCTAACTACAAGTTGCGAAAGGCTATGAAAAACACCAAAAGAAAATTCTTTGGACGTTTTTGGAAGGGGTCAAAATATATTGAAGATGACTATCGAGAAGATTTAGAAAGTATTTTAAAGATGTATAGTGCTTTAGGATATCGAGATGCACGAATTTTGAGCGACAAACTTACCTGGAATGACGACAACACCATCAACTTAGAAATTGAATTGGAAGAAGGGAAACAATACCGTTTTTCTGAAATTTTATTTGTTGGAAACAAAGAATACACCGACGAGTACTTAAAACAATTCTTACGCATAGAAAATGGAGATGTTTACAATGGCGTTGTTTTAAAAGAACGTGTGAGTGGAGACGGAAGTCCAACATCCCAAGATTTATCGACCTTGTATCAAGACAATGGGTTTTTGTTTTCTTCAGTAAATGCTGTAGAAACTAAAGTAGAAAACGATTCAATTACCGTAGAAATCAGAATTCGAGAAGACGAAAAAGCAACCATTAAAAAAGTATCTGTTTCTGGAAACGACAAAACAAACGATCATGTATTGTTTAGAGAATTGCGTGTAAAACCAGGAGACTTATTTAGCAGAAGTGCCATTATTAGATCCATTCGTGAGATTGGGCAACTCGGATTTTTTGATCAAAATGTAACGCCCGATGTCAATCCAGATTATCAAAACAAAACAGCCGATATTAATTTCAATGTAGTTGAAAAGGGAGGAAGTCAAATTGAACTCCAAGGAGGATATGGAGGAGGATCCTTTATTGGAACCCTTGGACTGTCTTTTAACAATTTCTCTTTCCGCAACATGTTCAATAAAGCGGCCTACAAACCCTTACCAATGGGAGACGGTCAAACATTATCGATTCGTTTACAATCTAGTAGAACCTACAATACCTATAGTTTTTCTTTCTCAGAGCCTTGGTTAGGAGGTAAGAAACCAAAATCATTATCATTCTCCATTTATTCATCCAATCAATATCAAATCAATCCACAAACTTTTGAAGTAGACAAAGATCAAAGTTTAGGAATCATTGGAGCCTCCTTAGGCTTAGGGCAACGTTTACAGTGGCCAGATGATTTCTTTCAATTATCACAAAGCATTAGTTACCAAAGTTTCAATTTAAATAACTATGGATTTAGAGTGGGAAGCGATGTATTAAGCAATGGAACCTTAAACAATTTGGCTTACAATGTGAGTTTAACTAGAAACTCATCGGGACCAAGTTTGATTTTCCCTACGTACGGATCTGAATTTTCTGTTGGAGTAAAAGCAACCCTACCCTACTCATTAATAAACGGGAAAGATTATTCCGTTTCAGAAGACTTAACCGCAGAAGAAAAGAATGACAAAATAGCAGAAAACTACAAATGGTTGGAATACTATAAAATAAGTATGAAAGGGAAATGGTATACCGGTTTTACCGATAAGCTGGTGCTTATGAAGAACATAGAAATTGGCTATTTGGGCTACTACAATGAAGCCGTTGGACATACGCCATTTGAAAGATATTTTGTTGGGGGAGATGGTGTTGCTGCCTTTCAATTGGACGGTAGAGAAACCATTGGATTAAGAGGGTATGAGAATAGCCGTTTAACACCCTTAGAAAATGGGGGTGGAACCATGTACAGCAAATACCAACTAGAGCTAAGGTATTCCATTACAGATACACCTTCAGCATCCATATATGCGGTTGGATTTTTAGAAGCAGGAAATTCGTATGATACTTTTGATGAATTTAAACCGTTTGAAGTAAAGAGATCGGCTGGATTAGGAATTCGAGTATTTATGCCAGCATTTGGTCTTTTAGGAATTGATTTTGCCCATGGATTTGATCCATTGCCTGGACAAGTATTAAAATCGGGGTGGCAAACACATTTTATAATCGGAAGACAGTTCTAAGAAAAGAGTACATTTGTAAGATGTCCTTTTTTGGCACGGTTTTTTATAAACACATAATATAAATGAGAAAATTAGTTTTTTGTATCGTTCTTTCACTTATTGCATTCGGGAGTTATGCCCAAAAAAGCCAACGAATTGCTTACATTGACATGGAGTATATTCTAGAAAACCTGCCAGAATATATCCAAGCTCAAAATACATTGAATGCCAAAATTGCAAAGTGGAAGAAAAATCTAGACACCGAAGCAAGGCATATTGAAATTTTAAAAACAGATTTAGCCAACGAAAAAGCAATTCTTACCAACGATTTAATCGAAGAAAAAGAAGAAGACATTACTTTAAAACAAGAAGAATTACGACGATTGGAATCTTTGTACTTTGGCCCAAATGGAGACATGTTCCTCGTTAGAAAGCAATTGGTCAAGCCAATACAAGATCAAGTTTACTATGCAATTCAAAAAATTGTAAAAACAAAAAAATATGACTTCGTTTTTGATAAATCTAGCGAATTGATTATGCTATATTCGAATAAAAAATACGATATTAGCGAAATTGTTTTAGCATCGATCGATAAGACTCGAAAAGTTGCAGATCGAAAAGCAAAACAACAAGAAAAGAAAATAGCTCCAGAAGTAAGTGCCAGACAAAAAGCACTGTTAGAAGCGAAGAAGAAACAAAGAGAAGAATTACTCGCGAAGAAAGAAAAGAAAAAGCAACTTATTGCAGATAGAAGAGCAGAATTATTAGCAAAAAAAGAAGCCAAAAGAAAGTTATTAAAAGAGAAGCAGGAAGCTGCAAAAAAGAAAAAAGAAGAACAAAAAAACAATAATAATTAATTAAATTAAACCAAGAATGAAGAATTTTAAAACGTTACTATTAATTGCTGTGTTTACATTAGGATTTGGTGGTATTACAAATGCACAAAAAGTAGCACATGTTGATTTTGAAAGAGTTGTAGCTAATATGTCTGAAACAAGAGCATTGTTTGCAGATTTGGACAAGAAAGCAAAAACAATGAAGGATGATATTGAAGGCATGAAGAAAAAGTTTGAGAACAAAGCTAAGAAGTACGATGCTGAAGCAACAACTCAAACAGATGAAACCAATCAAAAAAGAAAAGCAGAATTGCAAGGAGACTACCAAAGACTTCAGAATGCACAACAAATGGCACCGCAAGAATTGCAACAAATACAAACCAAAGGTTTAGAGCCAATTAACAAAAAAGCAATTGATGCAATTAACGCAGTAGCAGCTACAAAAGGTATTTTATACGTTTTTACTTCCAACATGTTAATCGTTAAAAAAGGGGAAGACTTATACGAAGCGGTAAAAGCAAAGTTAGGTTTATTAGCAGATCCACAACCAAGAAACTAAGTACCTATTTTATTAAATAAGAAAAACCTACTCTTTTTGAGTAGGTTTTTTTATTTTTACAACAATGAAACAAAAAGACTTTTCGATCGGGATCTTTGATTCTGGAGTTGGTGGCACTTCTATCTGGAAGGAAATTAACCAACTATTGCCCATGGAGAGCACACTGTATCTCTCCGATAGCAAACACGCTCCCTACGGCACGAAAAGCAAAGAAGAGATCATTGCATTGGCCATTAAAAACACAGAGTACCTACTCAACAGAAACTGTAAAATTATTGTGGTTGCCTGCAATACAGCTACAACCAATGCCATTGCCTATTTACGAGCACATTATAAAGTCCCTTTTATCGGCATAGAGCCCGCAATAAAACCCGCAGCACTCCAAACCAAGACCAATACCATTGGTATATTGGCAACCAAAGGAACTTTAAACAGTGCACTGTTTGAAAAGACGTCACAAAAACTAAACAGTAACATTCAAATTGTCGAACAAATTGGTTCCGGCCTGGTTGCAGGCATCGAAAATGGAAAACTGGAGTCCGAAGAAATGACACAGTTATTGCAGCATTACCTTCAGCCGATGATTTCTGAAAATATAGATTGTTTGGTATTGGGTTGCACGCATTATCCATATTTAATTCCGAAAATCCGAAAAATTATTGGCCCAAAAATCCACATTATCGATTCTGGACAAGCCGTTGCAAAACAAACTAAGAAAGTATTATCTGAAGCGGGCCTCCTAAAAACAGTCCAAACCAAAAATAAGCCTTCACATCAATTTTTAATTAATTGGGACAAAAGTACCTTAACCGAATTAATGGCAGATCCTGAGAAAGAAAAATCTTTCATAATTTTAGAAACAGACTTCTAAAAGCCGTTAAAAGCAGCATTAATGTTTGGACAGGCTGCACCTCTGGGTTCCCTAGTAAATAAATTCAACCCAACACCTAATTGATTGAAACCAGCGCTGCTTAGCACAATATCGTTCAATTGACGGGTATAGGTATAAGAAAACATAAAGTTCTTAAAGTTCAACCCCACAATTGGTGTTATGTATTGAGCGTTCTCGATAGCACCAGTATCAAAATTTTTTCTAAAAGACAAAGCAGCCCATAATTGGGTATTGCCAAAAGTCTTGTAGGCTTTTAAATTAAGATCGGCAAATCGTTCGCCAGTAGCTTCTCGAAACTGTAGCATCACAGAAGGTTCCAACTGTACCTTATTTTCTTGACCAAAGTAATACCCTGCCGTAAAGATATAATTCCTTAAATCGAGGGGTTCATTAATATTTAAGTTATTTTTTGCGGTAAGCAACAAATTCTTCACTGTAAAATAGGAAGAGAACCCTCCCAAATGATAAGACATTCCAAAATCTGCATTGTAATAACTCGTACTTTCAATGATTTGTGAAACCGCTGGATCTCCAAAGAACGATCTTTGATCGGACTGGTTTTGAACAAATGTAAAAGACAATCCAAAAGAAAGTTGTTCAAACATGCGACCGTCACTCAATGGCAGATGGTAGGCATAGGTTCCTTGCAAGCCTTGTTGAGAATGAAATCCGTTTTGATCGTTGAACAACACAAAACCGTATCCAGCATTTGTTTCTTCTCCTAATTTTGTATGAAAACTTACCGTCTGTAAAGCGGGAGCATTTGGAATCCCTTGCCATTGCTGTCTTGCAGTAAACCTTAATTTAGACGAATTTCCGATCCCTGCTGCAGCTGGATGAAGTAAATACACGTTATCAGAAAGATAATCCCAATAAATTGGAAGAGTTTCTTGAGAAAAAGAATTCATTGCAATAAAAAGAGAGAACAAAAAGCTAAGCTTTGTATAAATTTGCTTCATTTAGTACAGATTATATAATAATTTTCCAAATATATTGTTTTTAAAACAAAAATATATAGTTTTTTAACGCATTGTTTTAATAGAATCCTTAAACGTAAAAAAACGGCGCTTTATTGTTGGTATTTAAGAAGAGAAGCGCTGATCAAATCTCTACAACTACGCTAATTGAAAAGTATTGGAATCATTCACCAAAAAAATATTTTAAAAACAACTTTTATTTTTTTTGCTTCCAAAAAAATAAAAAATGGAGGGAATAAGGAATGTAGATAGATTTCCAAAAAAATATTTGCGCCCACAGGAATAACAAACATACGATTTTCCGGAGGTCAACAATTTAAAGATAAAATTCCTAGGAATTCTAACTTGCTGTTTGTTGTTCGTTCTACAGTAGGGACAATGCATGTTCATTTTTTTTGTAAAGTTAACAGAAATGAAGCCCTCAATAAGCTACAAATAAACAAATGGGAGCTATTGAGAACAAGTGGTATAAATAAAAGGAATAAACGGGAATTCTGAATCCAAAAATATCCATTTTTGTTTAACAAAAACCCTTAACAAATCCACAAAAAAAAGCTATCTTTACAAAAAAAGCGTTTGAAAAAATACAGTGCACTTTTAGTAGATGATGACTCCACAAGCATAGAAATTCTTCAAAAAATATTAAAAAAACACTTTACTGAAGTTGTAAGTGTTCAGTCCGCAAACAATCTTCATCAGGGCCTTGAAGCATACACGAGAATGCAACCCGACATGCTTCTTTTAGATATTGAAATCGGAAACGATACCATCTTTAGCTTTTTAGAAACGATAGCGCCTACAAATAGCGAAGTAATCCTAATTAGTTCCCACAAACATTTTGGCGTTAGAGCCGTCAATAACAACATCGCTTCCTATGTATTAAAGCCCATAGAAATCTCCCTTTTAAAAAAAGCAATTTATAAAGCGATCCGTAAAATATCAATAAAAGAAGCGGCGCACAAAAGCAAGCAAGCGCTCCATGAAGTTGACTACACTAAAAAAATTGCTGTTCAAGGAATTAAAGAAATTGAATTGATTGCCCCCGAAAGCATCGTTTTCTTAGAAGCAGATGGAAAATACACCATTATTCATACCGAAGACAACAAAAATAGGTTGGCCTCCCGAAACATTGGAAATTTTGAAAAAGAATTGAATCCAAAAAAATTCTTTCGAACACACAATAAGTTTATTGTAAATATTGACAAGATTCTAAAAATAAAGAAAACGAAGCATTTGATGTGTGAATTTGCATATCAAATACAAATTCCAGTTGCTAAACGCAGACAAGAATCATTTTATCAATTTTTAAAATTAATATAGTATCAAATAGCGCCTCAGTTTAAGAAACGACGATCCTCAACTTCTAAGGGTTTGGTAAACAAGCCCCTCTTTATTAAAATAGATAAAAAAATAAATCTTATTGCCAATAACAGATTTTAAGCCCACATAGTAAGACCACAAATCTGAATTTGAATCATTACACTCATCGCCTAGTTTTTGAATCACTTCTTGCTTGGTCAACCCTATTAACAGCTTCTTTTTTTCGATGTAAGCAATCATGTGCTTTCTTTCTTCAGGGCATTTGATCCAGACCGATTTATGAAATATATGTTTAAATAATTGTCTTCTGAAAATCATAATTATGTTTTAAAAAACTTTGAATTCCAACAAACCTATCTTTTAAAAAATAAGTTCTTGGGAGTGGAATTCAAAGTAATATTAACTTCAAGATTACTACGGATAGTATTTGAAAGATAAAAATACAAGAGAAGCGTTTTTTGTGACAACTACCCCTAATTAAATCAACCTAAAAAGCACTTCATATCTTTCTGTACTAAAAAAAGATATTTTTCTTGTATCTTAATTAACTTAAAACAAATCTCTAACTTTTTTTTTGATATTTAAGTTACAAATAAATAAGTGGGAACATAGAGGTATAAGTGGTCGTTATTTATAATATCTGGTTTTTTTTTACTCAAAAAAACCGAAATTTTGCTTTTTTTAACCCCTTTTTTAAGTTGTTTTTTACCCAAAAAACCTACAAAAAAGCATTTTTTCATTTCTTTTAGCTATTGTTACAAAAAATAGTACGCATAAAATGACTCCATTGTTGACCTTCAAAAATTGTCTTTTTTTTATAAAATGGCCTTACAATGGTCGCCAAAAGAAAAAGGAGTGCGTTTATAATGAGCTTAGTTTTTTACAATTTTAATGACTTCATAATTTGTATTGAAATAAATATACAAATGAGAGGGTGTTTTAATCTGGTATTTCATGAAAATCTTACGGGTTTTTGTTTCCACATAATATCGCCAAATACAATGGCTCCATTCATTTTGTGCATCCCCTAGAAGTTCAAAAACTTCATTTTTTGACATCCCAAGAAAAAGATATTTCTCTATCAGAGAAGAGAACATATGCTTGCGTTGAAAATCACAATGCAACCAAACCTCTTTATGAAATTCTGAAGTTAAATTAGAATAAAGCATTTTCAATTAATTTATAAGGTAAATGTTGTTTTAAAATCTTTCTTTTTCAAAAAATTTAATTATTACTGCTACCCTGCTGATAACTTATAGGCTTTAAGGCAGTATTCCTACCCAATACTTTTAAAACAGGATGTTCTTCACTATTTTTGAGAAGCATTTTCTTAGGGTTTCTTAAATTTTAAATAGTGGGTTTCTTCATAAAAATCCTTTCGTGGAATAAATTTATTACTTTTATTTTAGTTTTTTGTATGGAAATAAATAAGTGGGAACATAGAAGAATAAGCGGGCGATTAATAGGAATAAGTGGAATTGAAAATGAGTTTTAAAACCCTTGTTCGCATTCATACACCCCAAAGGAATTCTCTTGAAACCCAAAAAAACCGCTGCTGTATTTTTAACATGAAATCACAATTTTTTAACCCCGACATGTTTTTTACAAAAAAAACAAAGCACTGTAAAATATCAACTTAAAGCACGTAGTATCCTCAGAAATTGGAGGCGTATCCCTGAAAATGGGGTCCCGAAAATATCCCCATTTTCAGGGATTGTGTGGTTTTAAAACCCGTGCTATCTTTGTATTGTCTAAGTGTAACCATAATTCCATAAGCACATTTTTAGATTTTGTTTTTATAAGCAATTGAAAACCTGTTCTGTTTTTGATTGCTTTTTTTGTTTGTATCCAATGCGTACTCCTACGTGGGTCGCTTAAGCGAGACAAACTGGATGGGCTTACGATTGGGTACCTATTGCCTAATCTTTATTCCCTACTCAGACAAATACCTCTGCATCCAAGCATTGAGATGCGCCACCGATTTTGGACGCAGTAATATTTTGTTGTTTTGGTCCAACAAAAAGTAACTTGGTGTCCCCAAAATTAAATAGTCTTTTGGGTAGGCCAAGGCAAAGTTGCACATACTGTCTGCAACCGTGGTTGCTAAGTTCCTTGTTTGGGAATACTTAAACCCCAAAAGGCGCATTTCTTATCTAGCATGTTGAGGAAGATGCCCAGTGAGGGTTTGACTGTCTAAAACACTACTTATTACAAATAAAAATATTAAAGTTAAGGGTTTCATTATTTATTTTAAGAGTACAGTTAAAAACCAAAAAAACGGGTTGTTCTCAAGAACAACCCGTTTAGGTTTAAAGGGGGCTACAACACCCAAAGTATTTAATCCTTAATGCAACGCACAGAGAACCCTTCAGCACGGGACGAGTTAGTAGCAATACCAAAATTAGTCGAAGCAACCCACAGGGCTTGTGAAGAAGTACTATTCACTGTACTTGTCCAAATGTAGTTAGTGGAATTATTTATATTCGTTTGTTCCTAATAACTAGGTGTTTCTTAAAAACCTTCACCACCACCACCGTCTGGAGGGCTCTGTGCATGTGCTTTTTGTGGGTTTAAAATGAGATAGGTTCCTAAAGCAGTTAATGCGGCATATTTTCCGTATCCTCCTAACTTAGACAATGCCTTTTTTCGTGTGATGAGATTGTCTTGTTTTTTTGTATTGTTATTGGTGGCATCCATATTTTTGAAATCGTTTTTTTTTAATTATTCTAAGATTATTTTCTTGGTAAGGCTGGCCGTTGCTCCTGCAATTTTTACAATATAGATGCCGCTGCGTAGGTTGGGCAACGCAATATCGTTGACATTTTGGGAGGCAAAACGGTGTTCAAATACTTCTTGCCCAAGGGTGTTGTACAGGCGTACTATAGCATTTTCCTGTGCCGCTAAGCCCGTAATTCGTAGGTTTTCCTTGCGGGTAGTGTAGGCGTTTAGGCTGTGCACGACTGGCAATAGGTCTTCTGTTTTTAAAGTGGTTCTGGAAGCATGCAAATAGAAGTTTCCAATGCCTTCAACTGCATTTGCAAGCGTCACAGTATAAGAAGCTCCATTGCTTATTTTATGAATGGTATTGTTTATTTTGTCTTCTATATACACTTCCATATCTGTAGGCAGGTTGCTAGCTTCGGCACGAAAGGTTATTGCTTCGTTGGCCGCTGCTTTTACTGCCAGCGTTATAGGGGCTTCTTCATATTCGTTGTCGTTTAAACATTGTAAGGTGTAATTAACGCCTTCACTGCCTGTCACCAAATGGGTGTCTACTGAAAAACTGCTGGTTTCTCCGTTAAAAGCGGCAGCATCCCAGCCCAAATCAAATCCTGACGTGGTGTTTGAAAAATACTTCAGGGTAGTGCTTGCACTGGCTGTTTCATTGTTGAGACGAAGCACTATTTTTTGTACGGGCGTTGTTCTATAAAAAACATCGGTGGTGGTTCCTTGTATTTGTTGCTGAGCTCTTGAAAAAACAAAATTTTGCGTTCCAGTTCCGTTTGCTTTTACCAAAAAGGCTTTTCCTGGATGCAGTTGTTGGTCTGTAGAACTTGCATTAAAAGGCACCCATTCTCCAGAATCCCCCAATGTAGAGTCCCAAAGATACATGGCAGAATAAGCTGCGTCTAAAACAGCTTGGTTGGCAGTGTATACTGCTGCTGCAGAAAGAAAGGCAGGATATGGATTCCCAATGGCTGTCCAATAAAGGCCTGCACCTCCAATGGTTTTGGTAACATCGGTATCGGTTACGGCTCCTGTAAAGGTATAAGTTCCAGCAACAGTTCTACTGGTGGTATAGCCCTGCCCGTTTACAAAATTGGTATGGGTTTGTTGGTTTGGCAATGCGGGATCTGGACTCTCATTGTGATAAGTCCATTTTTGGCCTACGTCATTTACACTCTTCCAAGTTGCCAGAGCATAGTTGCCCGTTGCTGGGTTTGTTCGAATCGCATTGTTCGTGTTGTCTACAAAGGCTTGTATATCTTGAGTTCCTACGGGTGGCGCAACATGGTTCCAATTGGTTCCTGTAGCAGGCACATAACGTTCATAGGTGAAGGCTCCAGTGATACTTCCTGTATTGGCAATCAATGCGCCACTATGGGTCGCATTGGAAGCAATGGTAAAATTTCCTGTGGCTGCAATTTCTATATCATCTCCTACATATACATACGCGGTAGGCGCAATCGTTACACTTTTTCCTGCAGGAACATAGAGTTGCTGAGACCATAAAACATTTGTTAAAAAGCTGCAAAACAGCAAACACATAATTTTATTCATAATTATTCTTTTTATTAGATTAGGGTACAAATTTGAGATATCTTTTTCAATTATTTTCATGCGAATAAATAAGTGGGCGATATAGGGAATAAATGTGATGAATTTCGGAATAAGTGGTTTTCGATTGGTACCAAAAAGTGTTTTTTTTGCTAAAAATTCCGCTTTTGAGGCGGCTATTTTCCACGCAGAAGAAAAACGGATGCTGTTGCCCAAAAGAAATCGGCTCCAAAAGTATTTTTTTTTGTATTTTCAGCCTACTTAAAATCAACAACTTACAGGAACTCACCTCACTAGAAATAGGTAGTATACTCCCATTTGTTGGGAGGCGCAAAATACCCCCATTTCTGGGGATTGCGAGCGATTTGAAAGCGGCGTACCTTTGCATTTTTAAATGTTTAAAAACTTGCGTAACAATTCATGCCTTCTTTTGGCTATGGTCAAAGAAATACCGTTGACCAATTGACAATAACTTCCTTCGGTTTTGTTAATGTTTTGTACCTTTTGAAGGTTGACAATAAATTTATGGTGAATGCGATAAAAAACCTGTTGGGGTAAAATTTTCTCATATTCTCCAATGTTCTTGGAGACCATTTTGGTTTCTCCGTTGGTCAGGTGAAAAAGGGTGTACTTCCCTTCGGCTTCCAAATAGAAAATATCTCGAACCATTAAAAATTCAATGGTTTTTGTGGTGGATATGGCAATTAATTTTTCGGAGAGTCCTGCAAGCGAATTGTTCGCTGCTCTTTTTATACGAAGGTTGCGCGTGGCTGTTGTAATTACTTTTTTCAATTCAAAAACATCTACGGGTTTTAGAATATACCCTGCTACTTGATAGTCATTAATGGCAGCCATGGCATGGGTCGCATCGGCACTGGTAATAATAATCTCAGCATCTAAACTAGGAATTTCATTCAGGATGGATAAAGAATTCTCTTTTCCCTTTAGGTGAATGTCTAAAAAAATTAAACTGGGTAGTTTTTCAAAATATAAATTGATAAATTGTTTGGTGTTTTTTGCAATTCCAACAATTTCGATTTCTGGACAATATTTTTTTAGTAGTAGTTTTAGTAATTTAATATTTACTGCATCGTCTTCGACGATCAATGTTTTAATTATCTCTCCCATGAAAATTAAATAAATTGTATTTTCAGCAAAACTATACTAAAATGTAGCTTTTAAACCAAAAGAACTGTGCCGAGTAATAATCGGGAACATAGGAGAATAAGTGGGGTTGTTTTGGGGATAAGTGGGATTTTTTTAACAAAAAAATGCCCTTGCGCTTAAAAAATGAGCTCTTTTTTAAGCTTTTTTTTAGCGCATATGGGCATTTATGGTATTGCAACATGTTTAAAACATAAGCCCGTTTTTTATTCTTTAACTTTAATCCGTACTCTTCGGTTTAATGCTCTTCCTGCTTTGAACATATTGGTGGCTACAGACTTTCTTTCTCCATAACTAACGGCTTCAATGTTTGTTGAAGGAATTCCGTTTTTAATTAAAAATGCTTTAATGATATTGGCACGTTCTTTGGCAATTTTATGGTTGAATTCATAACTACCAATACTGTCAGCATGTCCTTCCACTAAAATTTGAGCCGATGGAAATTGTTTTAAAAACGCTGCAATATCTTTTAACATGGCACCTCCTTCTGCTGAAAAAGTAGTTTTTGAAGGTTGAAAATAAATAGCTTTGGAATAGTTTTTTAGGAACTTTTTTATGGCTTGTTTTTCTGTAGCTATTTTGTCTGCTTCAGTTTCTGTTTCAGCAATCGTCGTCTTAGCAGGACATCCGTTTTCGGCCAGTAGGCCAAAAACTTTTGGACACTTGTCTAGAGGATCCAAAATTCCATCTTGGTCTGTATCTTCATAAGGACAGCCTTTGTTTTCTTTGGGTCCATAGCTGTTTTTACAGGCATCTTTTGCATCTACAACGCCATCTCCATCGCTATCTGGACAGCCTTGCAATGCCACAAGCCCAAAAACAGTAGGACAGGCATCATCATTGTCGGCAACTCCATCGTTATCACTGTCTTTATTTCCTTGGAATCGAAAGGAAAGTCCAACAAAATGTTGAAAGTGATTGGAATCGTATTTCGTGTTTTTTGAAGCCCATTTAGCAACACTTTCGGCATGAATTCCTACAACATCATTCAACCAAAAAACCATGCCAATACCAGTCTGGTAGTTAAGGGTACTTTTTATAATCTTACTAGTTCCAAACCCTCCCAACACATACAAATTGAAGTTTTTTTCGGCTTCAAATTGTGCACGCCAAAAAGCATATTTTATATTTAAATCGGTCGCAAAATAAGTCAAATCTTCGGTAAAAAGTTCGCCATCTACTTTTGATTTTGATTTTAGAAATTTATTATTACTCACCATGAGTCCCAAAGACCAATGTTGACTGAAACGATAATCGAACCCTGCCGCTATGGGATTGGAAATACCCATTTCTTTTACATTCAATGCATTGAATGGGTTTTTATCTCCAGAATTGTCTACCAAGTTGGCCCCTACTTTTAAAGTCCATCTTGCAGAAGTAAATGTTGTCTTGTTTTCGAGTGGCGCTGTTTGTGCATGTGCAAACAGACTCAAAAAGAAAAAGATTAAAAAAGTGTAATTTTTCATTTTTTTATTTTAATAGATTGTTGATTTTCAATTATTTTACAAATAACGTAAAAATTGACACCCCTTTTTTACGCAAATAAATAAGTGGGGCTATTTGAGTATAACTGGTTAAAAAAAAGGTATAAGTGAAATTTTAAGAACGTAAAAATGGTGGTTAAAAAAAACAGCTTCAAAGAAAGTGAAATCAGCAAAAAAAGGGTCACAATTCTTGCGAAAACCAATACAATTTTTGCTCATTTTTAGATTGTCCAAAAAATCTTTAAATTGGCATCGGAAAAAATACTTTTTTAGTTGCCGAATTCCCATTCTCCTTTTTTTTGAATTGTAACAATTGTTACTTCCAAAATGAAGTTCTTTTGTTATTTTTATGGCCAATTTTAAAAAACAATCATGAGTCGAAATTCTAAATTTCTAAACATTGTTCGCATGCGATGCCCGAAATGCCAAAAAGGAGCTTTCTTTGAAGGGCATCCGTATGCATTGACAAAAATAGGCCTCGTGAAGGAATCCTGTTCGCATTGTGGGTTGAAATACGACTTGGAACCTGGGTTTTTTCAAGGATCTTACTATGTTTCTTATGCTTTGGCTGTGGGACTCTTTGTTGCATTGTGGATTTTAAAAAGCCTGTTCTTACCAAATTTAAACTATCTTACTACCTTAATTTCAATGGTGATTGCCCTACTGGTACTCGCCCCATTACTCTTTGCTTTTTCGAAAGTAATCTGGATACATCTCTTTGTACATTATGATTCAAGAACTCAAAAATAACTTTGGCCATCTTTTTGAAGCCGAACTTTTACAAGAAATCAACCAAGTAGGTACCTACAAAGACGTTTCCGAAGGCGTAAAAATGATGGAAATTGGCGACTATGTGCGTTCGATGCCCCTGCTCATTTCTGGGGCTATCAAAATTTTAAGAGAAGACCACAATGGCGATGAACTGTTGCTGTACTTCCTCGAAAAAGGAGATACTTGTGCCATGACATTGACCTGTTGCCTGGGACAAACAAAAAGTGAAATCAGGGCTCTTGCCGCTACCGATGCTACTTTAATTATGGTGCCCGTAGAAAAAATGGAAATCTGGGCTGGGAAGTATAAAAGCTGGCGAAAATTTGTTTTTGAAAGTTACCACAATCGACTCAATGAAATGTTTGCTACCATCGATAGCATTGCCTTCTTAAAAATGGATGAACGGCTTGTGAAGTATTTGAAAGAAAAATCGAGAATTTCTAAAGACCACATTATTTATAGTACCCATCAAGAAATTGCCTATGAATTGCATACCTCTCGGGTGGTCATTTCTAGGCTCTTAAAAAAACTAGAAAATTTAAATAAAATTACCCTTCATAGAAATCATATTTTTATTAAAAATATCTAAGCTGAATGTAACCAATGTTACTGTAAACTTCTTTATATCCCTTTATTTTTGCAAAAAAAGAATGGATGTTCCAAAAAATACTGCCCATTTTACAGTGGCTTCCCAACTATAAAAAAGAGGATTTTTCGGGCGATTTAACGGCGGGTTTAACCGTTGGAATCATGCTCATTCCGCAAGGAATGGCCTATGCAATGATAGCGGGTTTGCCCCCTGTTTTTGGTTTGTATGCCGCTTTAATGCCACAAATTATCTATGCCTTTATGGGCACCTCTCGCCAATTGGCCGTTGGGCCCGTTGCCATGGACTCGCTGCTAGTAGCCGTAGGACTGGGCGCATTGTCTTTGTCTGGCATGGACACCTACATTGCCATGGCCGTGTTTTTAGCCTTGTTTATGGGAGCCATTCAATTGCTACTCGGGGTTGTAAGAATGGGGTTTTTAGTCCGGTTTTTATCTAAACCTGTCATTAGCGGGTTTACTTCTGGAGCAGCAATTATTATTGGCCTTAGCCAATTGAAACACCTTTTGGGCTTCGAAATCACGAGAAGCAACCAAGTACATCTCTTACTAGCAAATGCTTTTAAAAATATCCATTTGACCAATGGCTATGCACTGGGTATTGGAATCTCTTCCATTGTTTTAATCCAAATTATTAAAAAATTAAATACAAAATATGACAAACGTTTTCCTGCTGCACTCGTCCTAGTATTTGTTGGGGTTGTAGTGGTTTCCTTTTTTGAATTGTATGCTTCTGGAGTTCAAATTGTTGGAAAAGTACCGAGTGGGCTTCCGTCTTTTCAAGTACCAAAAATCCCTTTAGAAAGGCTCTCAGAACTTGCTCCCATAGCTATTACTTTGGCGTTAATTGCTTTTATGGAAGCCATTTCGGTAGCAAAAGCAGTGGCAGAAAAACATCCCGAATATGAATTGGACCCCAATCAAGAACTAAGGGCGTTGGGTACTGCAAACATGGTAGGAGCTTTCTTTCAATCGTATCCAACAACAGGCGGCTTTTCGAGAACGGCAATCAACGAACAAGCGGGTGCAAAAACAGGCATCGCTCCGCTAATTAGTGCTGGGGTCGTTGGATTGACCTTGTTGTTTTTAACACCTTTATTTTATTACTTGCCAAATGCCGTTTTGGCCGCCATTATTATGGTTGCTGTTTTTGGATTGATCGATTTTTCCTATCCCCGCTCTTTATATAAAACCCAGAAAGACGAGTTTGTACTCCTACTTCTTACCTTTATAATTACCATCACCGTGGGAATAACCGCAGGAATTCTCTCGGGGGTACTCCTCTCTTTATTGATCTTGCTATATCGAATTTCGATGCCGCACATTGCCGTAGTTGTCCGTATTAAAAACAGCAATTCTTTTAAAGAAGTCGATCGATTTGCTGGATTAATGGAGCCTCAAGACCGTATTTTAGTCCTTCGAATGGATGCACCCCTCTTTTTTGGAAATACGGCGGTTTTTAAAACAACGCTCTCTCAAAATATACAGCAAAAAGGCACAGCTTTGCAATGGGTAGTTCTGAGCATGGAAGCCATGAGTTATATCGATAGTAGCGGACTGCATCTGTTAAAACAACTTATTGAAGATCTTCAGAAAAAGGAATTGAATCTGCTGTTTTCTGGCGCCTCGGCTCCCATCACCGAGCTGTTACATACCAGTGGTATTGTTGCGCTTCTTGGGGAAGAAAATATTTTTTCGGAGACGCATGAGGCGGAAACATACGCAGCAAAAAAAAGCAACCACACCCTGCCATTCTAAAAATAAATCGCAACTCAGATGGAATTCCTGTGTAACAGATGTTACTGTTGGTTTTTGAAATAAAGAGTATTTTTGTAACATAATAAATAGAATCATGAAAATAGAACAAATATATACCGGCTGTATATCGCAGGGAGCTTACTATATTGAAAGCGAAGGAGAAGTTGCCATTATAGATCCTTTAAGATCTGTAACACCTTATTTGGAAAAAGCAGCCGCAAACAAGGCGACCATAAAATATATTTTTGAAACGCATTTTCATGCGGATTTTGTAAGTGGTCATGTAACCTTGTCTAAAAAAACAGGGGCACCCATTATTTATGGTCCCAATGCAGTTACCTCTTTTGAGGCTATTATTGCAACCGACGGACAGGTGTTTAAACTCGGAAATATTACCATTACAGTGCTTCATACGCCTGGCCACACCCTAGAAAGTTCGGTATATCTTTTAAAAGATGCCTCTGGGAAAGACCATGCTATTTTTAGTGGAGACACCTTGTTTTTGGGGGATGTTGGACGTCCAGATTTGGCACAAAAAACAGGCAGTATTACAGCAAACGATTTGGCAGGCTATCTCTTTGATAGTTTACGAAATAAAATCATGCCGCTTGCAGCGGATGTTATTGTATATCCAGCGCATGGCGCAGGTTCTTCTTGTGGTAAAAATTTAAGTAAAGAAACGGTAGATACCTTGGGCAATCAAAAAGCAACCAATTATGCCTTGCGATCCGATATGACTAAAGAAGAATTCATAAAAGAGGTAACGGATGGATTAACACCTCCACCAAAATATTTTCCTCTAAATGTTCAAATGAACAAAGAGGGCTATGAAGATTTTGCAGATGTCTTGGCTCGAAGTGCCCAAGCATTGTCTCCTGCAGCTTTTGAAAGTGCTGCCAATGACACCGAAGCCGTAGTGTTGGATGTACGCCATCAAGATGCTTTTGCAAAAGGACACATTCCACGCTCCATTTTTATTGGATTGGATGGTGGTTTTGCTCCTTGGGTGGGTGCTTTGATTGCCGATGTGAAACAACCCCTCTTATTAATTACTCCCGAAGGAATGGAAGCGGAAGCAATTACGCGCTTGTCTCGGGTAGGGTTTGACCAGGTTTTAGGGTATTTAAAAGGAGGATTTGATGCTTGGAAAAAAGCCTCCAAAGAATATGATACGGTAAGTACGATTGCTGCAACCACTTTTAAAGAGGTGAAAGCAAACCACGAAGTACCTGTATTTGATGTGCGTAAGGAAGGCGAATTTTTATCGGAACATGTAGTAGATGCGCACAATACACCTTTACAATCTTTGAACGAACATTTGACGGAATTCCCAGAAAAAGAAACTTTTTATGTGCACTGTGCAGGAGGATATCGTTCGATGATTGCTGCGTCGATGCTCAAAAACAGAGGCATCCATAATTTTATTGATATTGGAGGTGGTTTTGCTGCAATCAAAGAAACTGCAGTTCCTGTTTCTGACTTTGTATGTCCATCTACTTTATAAAAAAACAAAAAAACAATGAAAAATGTATCTCAAGAAGACTGGATTGCTGCCATTGCAACAGCAGAAAATGCCATTATTATTGATGTAAGAACGCTGGAAGAATGTGCTACTGGAATTCTAGAAAATGCAATCATGCTCGACTTTTTTAAGTCAGAATTTTTTAAGCAAGAGATCTCGAAATTGGATAAAAACAATACCTATTATATGTACTGCAGAAGTGGCAATCGAAGTAGCCAAGCGTGTGCTATGATGGAAGACATGGGGTTTGATAAAACAGTAAATCTACTTGGCGGCATGCAGGCATGGAGTGGCTCAAAAGTGATGCCCAACTCATAAAAACAACCCATGACACAAAGTACCAAAACCCACTGGAACACGATTTATCAAAATAAAAAAACAACGGAAGTGAGTTGGTTTCAAGAGGAACCCACAATTTCGCTTGAGTTGATTGCAGCACTTGGATTGGAAAAATCGGCGGCTATTATTGATATTGGCGGCGGCGATAGCTTGCTAGTTGATTTTTTATTGGCGGAGGGATACACCAATATTACCGTATTGGATATTTCAGAAAAAGCCATTGCCAAAGCGCAGGAAAGAATGGGCAACCAAGCGCAAAAAGTGCAATGGATTGTTTCGGATGTGCTCAACTTTATGCCTAAAAACAGCTTTGATGTTTGGCATGATCGCGCTGCCTTTCATTTTATTACTTCCCAAAGTGATGTCGCTAAATACATGGAATGCTGCAACAATGCAATTGCTGCAAATGGGACGGTTCTTCTTGGTACTTTTTCTAAGACGGGACCAAAGAAGTGCAGCGGCATTCCAATTGTTCAGTATTCTGAAGCAACATTGACTTCTTTATTTGCGCCTTGGTTTAAAAAACAGTCGGCGCTTCATCACGTGCATCAAACTCCTTTTGAAACTTCTCAAGATTTCATTTTTTGCAGCTTTAAAAAATCGCCTTAATCTTTTAAAAAAAGCACCTGAAACTTTCGTTCCTTTTACCTATAAACCCCTATTTTTATAATCTACCCTTAAACAAAATCAATGAATTTAATTTACGAACCTTGGCCATGGTATATTGCTGGCCCCATGATTGCTTGTATTCTCTTCCTACTTCTTATGGTTGGCAAAAACTTTGGAATGTCTTCCAATTTAAGAACCTTGTGCACCCTTTGTGGCGCAGGAAAAACAACTGACTTTTTTAAGTTTGACTGGAAATCTCAAAAATGGAATTTGATCGTAGTGCTTGGCGCTATCATTGGCGGCTATATTGGAGCTCATTTCTTAAGCAATACTTCAGCGGTTGCGCTAAATCCTGAGACCATTGCAGACTTAAAATCTTTTGGTTTTGAAAGTGCTGGAACGGCTTATTTACCGACAGAAATGTTTGCAACAAGTGCATTACTAAGTTTTAAAAATATCGTGCTTTTAACACTTGGAGGGCTTTTGGTAGGCTTCGGTGCAAGATATGCTGGAGGCTGTACCTCTGGACACGCTATTTCTGGATTGAGCAATTTGCAACTGCCATCTTTAATCGCTGTGATTGGCTTTTTTATTGGTGGCTTGACCATGATTCATTTAATTTTTCCTATACTTTTTTAAAAATGAGAACACTTATCTATTTATTGATCGGAATCCTTTTTGGAATCACCATGTTTAAATCGGAGGCCGCTTCTTGGTTTCGTATTTATGAAATGTTCAAATTTGAATCTTTTCATATGTATGGCATTATTGGCTCGGCATTGGTACTCGGAATCCTTGTGATTCAAACTATCAAACGCTTTGAAATAAAATCTTTTTATGGCGAGAAAATCGTCTTTACTCCAAAGGCGAAAAGTTTTTATCGCTACCTCATCGGAGGTATTATTTTTGGCCTGGGATGGGCATTGGCGGGGGCTTGCCCTGGACCAATGTTTACATTGGTTGGAGCGGGCTATGTACCGATTCTTGTTGTTATTGCAGCAGCTATTGTTGGTACTTTCGCATACGGAATTGTGAAAGACAAAATACCGCATTAACAACTGCTTGTATGAATTTGTTTGCTTTTTCGATGCTTTCGATTGTAAAAAACCTTCTGAAATTGTCAGGCTCACAAAAATCTAAGTAAAAGGGACAAGTAAAAATGTTATTTAAATCGAATACTAAGTAAAATTCCTAAATTTGTAAAATGTCAACAAATAAAACGCCTTATTGCCCAATTGCACTTGCTATCAGTTATGTGGGAGATAAATGGACTTTAATTATCTTAAGAGATATGCTTCTTTTAAACAAAACACGGTTTAAAGAGTTTAAAGCTTCAAGAGGAAAAATTGCTACAAATGTTTTAACCAGTCGATTGAAAATGCTTTTAGAGGAGGGTTTTATTGAAATCCTAGATCCTTTAGGTACCAAAAAAAGTAGGCAATACATTGCTACAGCTAAAGGAATTGCAACCTTACCAATTATTATTGAACTCTATTTATTTTCTGTGCACGACATGCATGTCTCTCTTTTTTCTGAGGAAGAATTGGTGTTTCAAAAAATGGTTTTAGAAAACCCAATACTTCTCAAAGAAAATATAGTGAACGGTTATTTAGAGTTTGTAAACGAATTAAAAGTGGGCGTTGGTATTTAAACTGGTTTTTTTCTACTATTTAAAAGACCTGTTAGCATCATTACACTGTGCAATTCGTATTTTTCAGCGCTAGTTAAAAAAGGACTTCTTTGAAAAAATGAAATCCTAACAGTACCTTTAATAAAGCATTACTGCTTACATATTGTAAACCCCACCATTAATATCTAGGGTAGCCCCAGTAATAAATCCGTCACCTTCATTGATCAAGATAGGTTGCTTACCTTTTTCTTGACAATAGCCTTTTCCTGAAACGACAATTAGTACTTGCTGGTCTGTATGTTTGTGCCAATTTAAGGTTGAATTCGCCTTGAAAGTCGCTTTTGTGATGTTGTATGGTAAAGACTCATCTGATCGTATCAATGGATTCAACCAGGCTTCACCAATATAATTGATATTTGGCGCTTTGAATCCTTCCTCGAAATATGAGTATGATTTGTATTCATTGTTTTGTGCGTGAGTATTTAGAGAAATTAAAGTAATCAATAAAATGAGGAGTTTTTTCTTTGTTTAGGTTTTTAGTAAATATAATAAAACGGTTAACTATAATAATAGTATAAACGTTTTATTGTTTTAGTAGAGTTCTCATTCGAAATATCGAACATCAGTTTCACTCCAAGAGATTTAATTGACACTCATCACATAATGACTCTTACTATGAAAAGTTGAACTAATGTGATTTTGATTTCCCCTCACCCTATTATTCAAAGTTGCAACACAATTTCTTCTTTTTGTGACTTAACTAAATAGGGTTGAATTAATATGTATATTTTTCTAATTAGTATCCAAAAGTGAAGCTACTTTATCATAGGCTT
Organism: uncultured Polaribacter sp.; assembly: GCA_943787375.1. Lineage (GTDB taxonomy): Bacteria > Bacteroidota > Bacteroidia > Flavobacteriales > Flavobacteriaceae > Polaribacter. Next base: position 10,374 of record CALSME010000007.1, on the reverse strand, counting down.
CTTGAGTTAAAACATCGATCCATTGCGTCTCTCCCTTATAAATTGCTAAATAAGTTACATCTTGATTTTTTGAAGAAGCGTGCCAATGTTCTGTATTGGCACTACATTTTATAATATCTCCTTCTCTAATTACAATGGGCTGTTTGCCTTTTTCTTGGTAATAACCTTTTCCAGAAACAACAATCAATACTTGTTGATCAGTATGCTTATGCCAATTTAAGGTTGAATTCGCCTTGAAAGTCGCTTTTGTGATGTTGTATGGTAAAGACTCATCTGATCGAATCAATGGGTTTAGCCATGCTTCACCTAAATAATTAGTATTTGGAGCTTTGAATCCTTCCTCAAGGTATGAGGATAATTCATAGTCTTTTGCTTGTGAATAAGCGCTAAGAGAAAATAAAGTAATTAGTGCAATAAGAAAGTTTTTCATGATTTAGGTTTGTAGTAAATGTAATAAAATCACGACAATATAACAATAACAGTATCATCATTTTACTTGCTCACACTATGATTCAATGCTTCATCACAACTGAAGCGATTGTTCAGTTAACTGCCTGCAAAAGGAGTTTCAAAAATACCTACTGCCAACGCTGCCCATAGGAACATAAATATTAAAACCAATGCTCCAATGTATAGGATTCGGTTTTTTAAATTCTTTTCACGATTACTGACAAAATGAATTCCAATACTAAGGAAAATTATTAGAGAACCCATAATAATAAAATCAAATGGACTCCAGCTAATTTCATCAGTGATAGCCATTCCAATTAAAGGAATTAATAACAAAAAAAGAGGATATAAGATTCTTTTTGACATATTCAAAAATAATAAAACGGCTACACTTTATAAAAGTATAATTGTTTTAGTAGTGGGAATTGGATTCTTTTCTTCACCTTGTTTCGGAAAGGGCCAAAGAGGAGAACAGCCCTAAGAAACGAAAAGCGTAGAACGCTTTCGGGTATTTTTTGTAGATAACTCTATTGAAATATAGAACTTAAGTTTTACTCCAAAAGATTTAATTGACACTCATCATATAATGAATCTTATTATGAAAAGTTGAACTAATATGATTTTGATTTTCCGCGCGCTATTATTCAAAGCTGGAGCACAATTTTAACGGTTAATTTCCTGGTTTAAAATTTCAATTAACTGATTCCCAGTTTTAATGTGATTTTCGTAAAATCCAGTTAAAAACGAGTTGTTGGTGCCTCCTCGAAAAAGAAGTCTCATTATGATTTTATGTCCAGGGTGTTTTTTTAATTCTGAGGTGTAATTGCCCAATAAAATGAATAAATCTGTATGTACTTTTTGATCTAGCTGTGTGTAACTATAAAAAAAGCCATTCCTATCTAATTCTAATTCCAGTGCATTCGCCCAATCTCTTTGGTCCATTTCAAACATTTCTATTTGATTCATTTGATTGTAGTAGTCATTTAGTAATTCTTCAAGTGCTTCGTTTTTTAGATACCTTAAATACCCCGAACTTTTTAAAGATTCGAACGCATCTTTGTTGTAATTTAATTGGACTTCAATAATCATCTCAAATATTGCTTTTTGAAACAATAACTGATCTGAAAAATCATTTTCAATCAAGGCCTTAGACACTTTATTACAACTAACAATATGATCTTGTCTAAATATTAATAATCTTTCGGATTCTTTTAAATCACTATGAATGTTAGAGGCTATTTTTTGAAAATAGTCCTTCATCGCCCTTTTTTCTATTCTTGTTTCATTAAAATTATTTACTTGTAAAGCAATTAAAATACCGATAACAACAAGAACCACTTCACCAACTGCGTATTTGATATAATTGATATTAGTGTTTGTGTTTTTACGTAGTGGTCGAAAAAATTTCATTTATTTTATTTTTTTAAAAATAGCATTAAAAACGATATTAGTTGATTGGACGTTTAAAAAGAACCAGCTATGGAAGCAAACTCATGCTTTTATCAAAAAGTTCATACAACAATTTAGCTTGTTTATCTCCTTCTAACCAAGGAAAATGTCCGCATTCCTCAATGAAATAGTAATCTGTTTGTGGTAAAATATCTTTTACTTCATATACAACGGACTCCCCTATTGGATCCTGTCTTCCCGCAATCAAAAATACAGGAGCTTTAAAAGATTTTAATTTTTCTACCCTATCACCTCTTCTTTTAACCCAATCCCCAGCAGTCAAGGGATTAATCCCAGATTGGTTGTAAAATTTATAATCAAGTGCAGGCCTTGTCTTCAAAGCACTTTCTCTACTATAAAAATAACCTGGCCAAATAGCTGTTAATGTAGCTCTTTTGTTTTCTATTTGAGCTTCTCTAAGTTTCAAATCTTCTGGATATAATCTCATACTCAGATTACTTCCAAACCACTTAAAAAAGTTTTCAGTGATTCCTCCAGTATTTAGTAAAATTATTTTTTTCACTTTATCAGGCTGATTTGCCGCGTAAGAAAAACTTAGCATTCCTCCCCATGAATGCCCTACAAGGGTTAATGCTTCCTCACCTAACTCATTGAATAAACCGTTTATATCTTCGATGTATCTAGACACATTTACCGTCTCTTTGTTTACCTCTTTGAGTAGTGATTTCCCAGTCCCTCTTTGATGTAGAATAATACACCTATATTTATTTTGCAAGACTTTGTAAAGATCTTTTAAATAATTTGAGTTTAATCCTGGGCCTCCAGAAAGCAATATGATAGTTTCGCCTTTACCCAAATCTTCATAGAAAATTTGAGTACCGTCAATAGATTCAAAAGATTTCAACTCTTGAGCACTCAGATTGCTTGAAATTATAAATACGAAGATTAAAATTATCTTTTTCATGATAGTTGTTTTAAAGATCAGTTATAAAAAAGTTAATTATTTATTCCTTTTTTTTTAAAAAAAGATGTTGTAAAAAACCACGTAGTGTAGTTTGTAATTTACGATTTTATTTTAATTCCTCTGATTTAAAAAATGAAGAATTGGATTTAAAATTAATACTGAATTTAAACCTCATTTAGTTCGATGTATAGAACTACAGAAAACGGTGGCCATTCGGCTACAAATAGAAGCTTACCCTACTTACGAGGTTTGGAACTCCCTGAATTAAAGGAAGAAGAGATGCCTATGGTTTAGGGTTTGAACTTTTGATTTTTAATAAAAGCTGTTTTATAATTCCAATAAATATTAAAATTAATGACGGCCAAAAAGTTAGAAATGCCATAATTCCAAATATAACTGGATTTGGATTTGGGTCATCTAATATTCCGAGTTTGGCACACAACATAATTAATAATAATGGAGAGCATCCTAATATAAGAATTATGAGTCCTATTTTAGTAAGTTTATTTATCTTTTTCATTCTTGAAACCTACAACTTTAGTTTTGATTAAACTATTGAATTATTGATATAGGTAAATCTACCTAAAATAATATTAAGAATTATACAGTATTAAAGCTATGGGGCATTCTTCTATAAATGTTAGTTTAACCTATTTACGAGGTTTAGAACTCCCTGAATTGAAAGAGGAAGATATGCCTATGGTTTAAAAACCCCTGCTAAAAGCAAGGGCTTGTAATCTATTTAAATTGATAAATAATTAAATAACTAAAAAGCCCGAACAGCACGCACAAAGGTATAGAGGTTCTTACTGTAGTGGTTCTGAAGCTCAGTGTCGAAATGCTGTAACCACGCGCTACCATTAACGTACTCCGTAGAACTCCAGTAGTAATCACTAAATGCAGTAAACCCAGAGACAGCCTCTAAAGCTACTCTATTGTCATACATTTGTTTTAACTCATTTATACTTGGTAAAAACCAATCTGGACCATAAGACCTTGCCGCTAAAGCAGCGGGAGCAGTAGGGCAATCTTTAAGAATATTGTTGGTGTTATTAAAACCATCTCCTATTTCAGCACCTAAACCCGAAGGATTACCTCCATTAGAAGAGACATTTGGTACATTTGGTAAATCTGAACCAAAACAACCCCATCCTACAGAAGTTGCTACATCTGAAAATGCACATACCAAACCGTGTTGACCCGTACTATCTAACCAAAAAACAACACCGCCATTAACAATATCACCAATACTATAAGTCGCAGAAGTAGCAGCTACCTCGCCCCAACTACTGCCATTGTAATAGTAAAAACCTACTGTACCATCTGTTTGGTATATCATTAATCCAGTTGCTGGAGAGCTAATCGCATCACGCTGGGTTTCTATCATTCGTGGTATTAATAACCCCTTTGTGGTAGAAGTAATATCTAATGCCGCAGAGGCGTCTGGAGTTGTTGTACCTACACCCACTTGGGCATACGTTGTTGCAGTTAATAATAATGCCGCTAAAAGTGTGAAAAATTGTTTCATTGGTTGGTTTTGTAATAATCTTTCTCAAATATAACTAATTCCTAACAACTGAACTTATCGGTAAAGGAACATTAACTGTCGTTACTTTGAAAGAACCATAGATTTCTATTGATTAATCAAGCTTTGAAAGATTAGAAGTATTTTACTGTCAAAATCACTGTCAGTTTTAGATGTTTTTACTGTCATTTTTTATGTATATTTGGAATATAACCTTGTTAGTTTTTAAATAAAAAGTTAAGAATACCAACTATTTAACACTCAATCAATACATTCTTAAACCCTTTGTATACTTGAGTTTAAAGCAAAAAAAAAGAGTAACCATTTCTGATTACTCCTTTGTAGCGGGAATTGGATTCATTGCTTCACGTTGATACGCAATGGGCCAAAGAGCAGAACAGCCCAAAGAAAACGAAAAGCGCAGAACGCTTTCGGTATTTTTGTACTTCCCTAAAAGTTGAAACCTATTTCACTTTTAAAAGCACAAAAAAACCTCTTGATTTCTCAAGAGGTTTTCTTTGTAGATAACTCATTGGAAATATCGAACATAAGTTTGACTCCGAGAGACTTAATCGACACCCATCATATAATGACCCTTATCATGAAAGAATAACCCTGCATCACAACTTTACACTACAGTAGACTTATTAAAGCAAACTATATGAAATAAAAGGGGTTGAACTAACAACCCCTTTTCAAAAAACAAGTAAACAACATCATGAAAAACAAAGTATTTTAAAATCTTTCATTTAAAGAAAATTTTATTAATAAGTTTAAGAAAGGTATTTCTTAATGTATTCTTTGTGAAATTCCAAAAAAAATCAAATTGACCGAATAAAGTTCCGATGGCTACAAGTAATATTTGATATACGGGAAATAGTATTAAAATTCTAATAAGAACATATAAAAAATACCCTAAAAAAAAGGTCTTAAAATATCCTGAATCTACCCCAATGTAAATTAAAATAGGTTTCGTGATTTTTAAACTTAAACTTCCTGTTATTGCAAACACAATAAAAATTATGATCAATTGAACGTTGGAATGAATATTCCATTTAGCTTTTAACCTTTCAAACATATTTAGAAGAATATTAATTTGAGTGTATAATTGAACTACTAATAAAAATTAACTTAAAATACACGTACAATGTTGAAGCCAAATGAAATTTCACCCTTGGACCAATCTCCAGTGGTTTCTGTTAAAAAACTACTATCATTACTCGCTCTGGAGTTGGTAAATAATAATTGAAAAACATGACCGCCTGTTTCAATATCAACCCCTATTGTTAAAGGGTTTTTATATAATGAATTCTTGTTTTTACTAAAATTATAGGCATAGTCCATATTCAAACTCAATCTTTTAGAAAGTTTATAGCGACCTCCCATCCCAAAAAGTAGTTGATTATGAGTCAGAGTTTTAGTAAAATTCAAATCTTGTAAATTATGACGCACAAAAATTGGCGCTACTTCTAAAGAAAGTTTTTCTGAAAAACTTCTTGATGATAAAATTTGTGCAGTATATGAAAATCGATCAGATGTTTTTAACCCAGGGTAAACACTTTTTTTGAACTGTGAATTCACATCTGCACTTCCATAAAGTGAAACATTAACAGGAACTCTATCGGATTGTTTGAATAACTTGTATTTGGCAGTTCCAGAGTAAGTTTTTTCATAACTATCTCTGCTAATTCCCACTTGTAAATTTGGCAATAAGCCATAAAGTAATTGAATTTTAGTATTGGCTTGGTCTAACCCAAAAAAGTCATCTATTCCATTCTTTATAGTTCCAAAACGGTGTGCGACTACCATGTACAAATCCCCTTTATCAACCACTTTTGTTGATTGTAGATTTCCAATTTGAAGGGCTTTAAAAGCAGGTAATTCAAATCTGGTTTCATTTTGATTTAAATTGTCCAACTCTTTTAGTAAATCATCTTCCTGAGCTTGACCCAAAAAAGAAATTACTGATAATATTGATATTAAAAACGATTTTTTTATTGAATAATAATACATTGATTTAATTTTATTTCCATTAATAATTCATCAAACCCAACCAATTTTCCTTTGACCACAATATTCTGATTTTCTATAATTGATTGGATATCCTTTTTGTTTTCAAATTGACAATATATGGTGCCATTAATTAAAATACCATCCTCATTAACCTGTGTGGCTTTTCCAGTTATTTGAACAACTTTACTTATCCAATAGGAAAGATTATCAGTTACTAAATAGTTGAATTCATTTGCATTTCCTGAATATTCAGGTATTATTGCAACAACTTTTTTTGGGGCAAGAGAAATATATTGATAAATAGAAATTATGCTAATACTAATTATCATTATTGAAAAAATGATAAAGAAAGATTTATTTTTTTTCAATAAGTTCATAATCAATATTGATTTGTATTTGATTCGCAATTTTATCTCGAACAATTGATGGTATTTTAATATTGAAATCCTTAGCACTTACAAAAAAACTCCCTGAAATAAATATTTGATCGTTTTCAACTTTTACATCAACAGTTGTTTGAATGTTTTTTTCGAGACCCTTTATAGTAAGTAGACCATTTAAATCATAACTGTTGTTAGCATTGAAACTGATAAGAGAAAAATTATCTAGATTGCCTTTAAAGGTAGCTTTAGGGTATTGATAACTATCCATGTAATTCTCATTAAAGTGCTCTTGCATTAAAGCATTATTAAATTGAAAACCTGCCATAAACACCTGTGAGACGATATTGCCATTGTTAGCGTCTAATATTACTGTAGTGCTTGTATTTATCGCTTCTATAGGCTCAAAGGCTTTTTCTGAGGCTTCAAATTGAGTAATCCCTGAACGGGTAAAATATTTTTGTGCGTGAAGTTGCAGTGATAATAAAACACAAAAAATAATTAAGATCTTAGTTGTTTTCATCACTAGTTTTCTAAATATCCATTATTGCTCCATTCATCAAAAAGTACTCTAGTCGAAAGTGGCATTAATCCTGTGACAGGCATAGGATCTGCAGGGTCGTTTATGCGTTGAATAAGTAATCCATTTTCTGAAGAATTACGAACTTGATTATAGTTTTCCAATAAAAGCCCCGCTTGAGGATTATTGCCGCTATGACAACTAATACATCTTGAAGAAATAATTGGACTAATATGTGTTTCGTAAGTAACGGGACCTGGTGGAATTTGTATCGTTTCTTCAATGGGGATATAACCCTCAGAACAACTTGAAATCAATATCATTAAAATACTAGTACGTATTATTTTTTTCATCTTAATATCATTATTTAAACACCAATACTTCATAACCCAAGAGTTGCACACCAATCTCTGATGGCTTGTCTATCGGCATTGGCAATATTACTATGGTCAAAATTGGTCGCGTCCTGAAACGGGGCGGGCATAACTAACTCATCTAACGGATAATTTTGAAAATGTGTGGTACACTGAGGACGGTGGCAGGCTACACATTGATTATTATCAAAATTCGCAGTTATTGGTTGTTGAAATTCTGCTCCAATAATCGTATATGGGCCATTCGCTGTTATTGGAACTAATAATTCATCTGTATTAGGAATTTTTAACTGGTCTATTGCAGGAGTATGTAGAAAAGGGTCTGCCATGTGACAATTCATACATCTATCATCCGCAACTACTTGAGGACTCATCCAAGAATCATTATATCCTGTTTCTCCAGGAAGGGGAGTATTATTTGAATCGGCACCATCAATAATAGAAAAGAAACAAGTTTCTCCAGTAGAAAACTTATACCCTATAACTCCGAGACCTCCATCTCTGCAAAAAGTTATGAAAACCACATCCGTATTTTCGCTTCCATCAACATTCAACCCTTGATATCGGCCTACTCTGTTTCCTGTTTGGCATGCCATACCAAAAGCCCAAGGATGGTCACAATCGCTAGGGTCTGTACTTCCACTACCTTCTTCTCCACCAGGAAATGTTAAAGGAACACCATCTTTAGTAGTTGGCACTTCAACTGCATCAGCACAACTAAATCTGGGCAGTGGTCCTAAAGCATCTTCACATTCATAGGCATGAACCTCAGCAGTACGATTGGTAACAGGTACATAACTTGATGTAATATCATGCGGGGTGCAACTAATAATAGTTAGTACTAATGAAAATATAAAAATAGAATTCCTTTTCATCTTTTTAATTATTTATAATTTATCCTTAAGATGTTTTAATTTCTTGTCATTGAAATTTGAAGATCTCCACCATCTTCAGATAAAACAAGACTGCTAAAATTGGATGTGAATACCGCTGTAAAAGCCTCACCATTAATAGCATAATTTTGTGTTGTTTCGGAAGAATTAAGTGCTGAAGATAGATTTTCCCATTCAAAGGTTTCATTTGATTCTTGAGGCTCACCTCCGTCATTTGTAACTAATAGATTTCTAGAACCAGTAACATCTGCATTAAATATGATTATCCCATTGGCAGAGATATCAACAACTTGTCCAGCCTCATTCTCATCTGTTAGTGCGAAACTTGATTGCCAAGAACCAATTATGGGGTCAACCAGATTATTAGGGGTAGAATTATCATCTTTTGAACATGCAAATGATAAAAGTAATACGAAAGTAAATGCTAATTTTTTCATGATTTTATAAAGTTTTTAAATGAATGAGCAAAACTAAAATCAAATTAATTATTTTAAAAACAAACCTAGTACGCTTAGTTTGAAACAGACTTTTTTAACTTTGATTGGTATTGTTTTGGAGTCATTCCCTCAATAGATTTGAAGGAAGTATAAAATGTAGATTTAGACGAAAAACCAACTTCTTGAGCTAGACCAAATAAAGTGAATTTTTGATGCTCATCTTCTATTAAATGTTTTTTAAATTCCTTTATTCGCAATTGGTTGATGAAATGATAAAAGGTAGTATCTGTATTATCATTAATTAAAATAGAAATAACCCGTTTTTTCATTTTCAATGCAATCGATAAATCATAAAGTGTGAGGTTTTTTTTAGCGTATAATCTTTCTATTATGATTGTTTGTTTGAATTGTTCAAAATCATTCTTTGATTGTTTTTTTGATTGAACAAACATATTCTTATTAAAATTATCTATAAAATAATTTGAACTAATACCACTAAAAATTTCGAATTGATAAAACCCTTTTAAACCTATAAGATAAACTAGTGAAAAAGGTATAAGTGAATAAATAATAGAAAACAGTATTTCCAAATCATCAGCTCTTTTGGTAGGGATAAGGGCTTCGATGAACTCAAAAAAATGAAAAAAGAAAACGATTAATAAAATTAATTTTAGCCATGACAGCGTTTTAGATTCAATATTAGAATAAAACTCTTTAACATGGCTATTATGTACATGTAAAATTTTAAAAAAATATACTAATAGAAACAGATTAAATAGATAGAAAATTTCATGAAAATGAATAAGGATCAATATTTGATTTAGATTTTTAAAATAAATTGTTAAATTTATTAAAACTCCAGGAACGAATAACAAGTACCACCAATAATTTAAGATTCTTCCTATTGTTTTATTTAAATAAAAAAATAGAAAAACAAGAAAGAATAATGACACATCGAATTGAAATATTTCTCGCTCATATATATCATATACAATTCCTTTAAAGGTTATATAACCTATGCAAAAAAGAAATAAACTCAAGTAAAAATTTCCGCTGTTATTTTTAATCTTTGAAGAAAAAAATAGGATTCCAAACATAATGGAAGATCCAAAAGTTACGAGGTCAATTATTGTAGATAATTCAATCATAAAAAATATTACTAAACATTAATCTAAATTAAATATTAATCGAAATAAAGTATTGATTTATTGCCTCTTAAATAAAGAAAAAAGTTCGTTAGCATTAAACGAACTTTTTTTATGAAGTTAACCTGTTCAGTAAAGATAAAACCCTTGACATATCGAACCTTAAATCTCAACCCTATATTTAGATTAATTCATTCCTTTAAAGGAAATAAGAATGATTCGAATACAAAAACGGTTACACTTTATAATAGTATAACCGTTTT
>CALSME010000006.1 GCA_943787375.1 uncultured Polaribacter sp. | reverse complement strand
CCCAGTCCTACAAATATCATTATAAAGGTGGCCCACGAAAGGACCGTATTTTTATTCATCATTTTAATTTATTCTTTTAGGGGTAGACAAGTATATACTTGCATTTATATATAGTGCAACAAATATCGATTATTTATTTAGAAAATTAATTAATCGAAATCGAAATTTATTCTGTTTTTAAAAGCCATTACCTCTTCTTTGTCCACCTCTTCTTCTACCCATACCATTTGTTGGGGGACGTGCACTTGTGTTTCTTGGACGTTTTGGCAACAATTCTCTCTTTACATTTTTTTGATACTTTATCCACTTCTTGTATTGTTTTTTAGACAAAACAGTTTTAAAGGAACTATTAATGGTTTCTTCAAATTTTGCTACAGAATCTCTGATTGGCAAAATTACCATTTCTATATTTTTACGAAGTTTTCTTCTCAGGTCTACATTTGTTCTTGACTGTTCTCCAATTGCGTTGACTAAATCTTCCAATTCGCGTAACTCTTGAAATTTTAAAAAAGAAATGTTCTTTATTTTACTATTGTAAGTTCGAAGTTCTTTGATTGTAATTTTTTTTAACGCCTCACTTTTTACTTTAATCTTTTTAGGAATTTCGTCTATCTGATAATAAAAAATATTTGCTGCATTTTTAGCATTATATTTTAACATTTTAGGGGGTTCTTGTGCATTCAATAAAAAACTTTGAAGCACTAAGAGAATGATTACTATTTTTTTCATATTAATGAGATCTAGGGGATATGTATTTCAAAAAAATAATTAGTTCCGTAAAAGTAATTAAAAATCTATAAACTAGCGGCTAATCTTGCACCTTGATTTATGGCTCTTTTTGCATCCAATTCTGAGGCAAAGTCAGCGCCACCAATAACATGCACCGTTTTTCCTGCATCTATTAGCGGTTGATGTAATTCTTTAAACGGAATTTGACCTGCACAAATTACAATCGTATCAACCTCCAAAATTTTGACTTCTTCATTTTGAATATAATGCAGTCCTTGATCGTCTATTTTCGAATACGTAACATCTCCAATAAATTGAACTTTTTTCTTCTTTAAAGTAGATCTGTGAATCCAACCAGTCGTTTTACCTAAATTTCCTCCGAACTTACCTTTACTTCTTTTCAACATAAAAATTTCTCTTGGTGAGGAATGAAATTCCGTTTTTATATTTTCGAAACCACTACGAGCCCCTAGGGTTTTATCGATTCCCCATTCTTTTAACCATGCATCTATATTTTGTGAAGTAGCAGCTCCGTCGTGCGATAAATATTCTGAAACATCAAAACCAATTCCGCCAGCACCAATAACTGCAACGCGCTTACCTACTGGTTTTTTTAATTTTAAAACATCCAGATAACTCATTACTTTTTGATGTTCGATTCCTTCAATTTTTAATGCTCTTGGTTGAATTCCAGTCGCTAGAATTATTTCATCAAAATCTGATTTTAATAAGTCTTCATTGGTAACTCTTGTATTTAGATTCACCTTTACTTGATGCAATTCTATTTGTTTGTTAAAATAACGCAACGTTTCATAAAACTCCTCTTTTCCAGGAATCTGTTTTGCAAGATTAAATTGTCCTCCAATTTCTTTATCAGCGTCGAATAAGGTTACATTATGACCTCTTTGCGCAGAAATTGTTGCTGCTGCTAAACCTGCGGGTCCAGCACCAATAATGGCAATTTTCTTTTTATTTTCGGTAGGAAGATAATTGAGTTCCGTTTCATGACATGCTCTTGGATTCACCAAGCAACTTGCCACTTTTTGCTCAAAAACATGATCTAAACACGCTTGGTTACAACCAATACATGTATTTATTTCATCCGCTTTTTCTGCTGCTGCTTTATTCACCCATTCTGGGTCTGCTAAAAAAGGCCTTGCCATGGAAATAATATCTGCATCTCCATCTGCCAGCACTTTCTCTGCAGTTTCTGGCATATTAATTCTATTGGTTGTTACTAACGGAATCTTAATTTCTGCTTTCATTTTTTTGGTGACCCAAGTAAATGCTGCTCTCGGAACTGAAGTTGCAATCGTTGGGATTCGTGACTCATGCCAACCGATACCCGTATTAATGATGGTAGCTCCCGCTTTTTCGATTGCTTTTCCTAATTGTACAACTTCTTCCCAAGAACTTCCATTTTCTACTAAATCTAACATTGATAATCGATAGATTATGATAAAATTTGGGCCAACAGATTTTCTTATTTGCGTAACCAATGCAATGGGCAAACGCATCCTATTTTCATAATCACCTCCCCAGTCATCCGTTCTTTTATTGGTTCTCTTTGCAATAAACTGATTGATTAAATATCCTTCAGACCCCATGATTTCTACACCATCATATCCCGCTGTTTTTGATAATTTTGCGCAGTTTACAAAATCGCGAATTGTTCTTTGAATTCCCGACTGTGTTAACTTGAAGGGTTTAAAAGGGGTTATGGGTGATTTTATTTTGGAAGGAGCAACATTAAATGGATGGTATCCATAACGTCCAGAATGTAAAATTTGCATACAAATTTTACCCCCTTCTTTATGGACTGCATTTGTTATTTTTTGGTGTTCTTTAGCGTGTTTCTTGTTAGACATTCTCGCTGCAAAGGGGCCTGTCCAACCTTGTATATTTGGCGAAATTCCACCAGTAACAATAAGTCCTACTCCGCCTTTAGCACGTTCTGCATAATAAGCTGCTATTTTATCAATTCCGTTTTTCTCTTCTTCTAATCCTGTATGCATAGAACCCATCAGAATTCTATTTTTCAAGGTTGTAAACCCTAAATCTAAAGGCTCAAAAATATGTTTGTATTTCATTTCTATTGAAGTTAAATTTACTATGCATGCATAACATCTAGCAAGATACCTTTTATTTCTTGAATGAAAAAATGAATGAAAAAAATCTAACTTCAAATATTCTTTAAAAGCAACTTAAATAGTCATTCTTTGAAAAGAAAGATTCAAAAAAATGAGTAATTTAGTATCAGTGTTAATATAAATACCCCATTTTACCTTGTTGATAATCCCGCATTGCTTCTAATATTTCAGTTTGTGTATTCATAACATAGGGACCATATTGCGTCACTTTTTCAAGAATAGGCTCACCCGATAAAATTAAAATTGTACTGGTTGTTTTTGCTTCAAATTGAATTGAATTTCCATCTTGATTGAACACTATCATTTGATTTTCACCTTTTTTCAAGACTTGAGTATCGTTTACTAAAACGATTCCCTCCAAAACATATAGCAACGACTGGTGATTTTGTGGAATATCAACAGTAAGCATTCCATTTTCTTGAGCTACTGCAGTAAACACATTAACTGCTGTTTGAGTTTGAATCAAACCTATTTGCTCTTTTTGATTTCCTGCAATTATATTTAATTGCACTTTTTGGTCTGCTGATACTATTTTTGGAATTTGAGCTGCTTCTAAATGTTGATAATTTGGAGGCATTAATTTATCTTTTGCAGGTAAATTTAACCACAACTGAATACCTTCCAACTCACCGCCTCGTTGAACAAATTCTTTGGTAGGTGCTTCTGCATGTACAATTCCGTGTCCTGCGGTAGTCCATTGAACGCCACCTGCCTTTACAACCATCTCATTTCCAAGAGAATCTCTGTGAAATTGTTCGCCTTTAAAAAGCAATGTAATGGGCTCAAAACCTCTGTGTGGATGCGGCCCTAAGTCAAACGGATTGTTAAATTCTGAGATTGCATAGGGTCCATAATGGTGTAACAAGATGAATGGATCTACATTTTCAATTCCTTCTGAAGGTAAAGGTTGTCGCAATCGTATAGGTCCCATATTTACAAATGGGCTCGCAATGCAATGCTGTATGGATTTGAGTGTGTTCATTTTATTTTTTTTGGGAGGATGTTTTTATCTAATCTTATCTAATAAATCACTTAAAACTGCGGCTTCTTCTTCGGATAATTTATCTAAAAAGGAAATATTTCCATGCAAATCAATCTTGGTTAATAGAGACAAACCTGTTTTGGTAATGGCTACATAAACAACCCTTCGATCTTCTTTACAGCGCATTCTTTCAATCAATCCTTTTTCACACAACTTATCCATCAAACGGGTAGCGTTTGGTGCACGCTCAATCATTCTATTTTTAATGACTTGTACCTTAATTTCTTTTTTTGCACCTCTTAAAATCCTTAAAATATTATACTGCTGAGGAGAGATTCCATAAGGTTTGAAAAAAATATTTTCTTTGCTATTTAACCAATTTGCAGTATATTTTATATTGATAAGCGCTTTTATTTTTTCAGATTCAAACTGAGATTGAATGTCTTTACCAATGTCTCCCATTATTATCCTTTTAACATTAAGCTTTCCATAATTTTATTGAATTCATCCGAGGATGGTACGCGATAAATTTTTTCATCAACAAAAAGAGTTGGCACTTTTAATTGCCCATCATACAATTCTTTAGTATGCATTTTTGCAGTTTCATCTTTTAAAATATCTTTATATTCAAAAGGAATTGCTCCCATTCTTAAAAAATTTTTAAAAGCAACTGTATGTGCGTGTCCTTGCTTACCATATAAACGTATTCTCATCGTTATTTTTAATATGAGTCAAAAATATACTATTTACATTTACTTTCCAAGGAATCTATTTTAAATACAATTAATTTATTTTTCAACTCTTTTAATAAATTATTGATTTTGATGTTATTGATTTCATAATATTCTTATTTTAGCAAATACAACATGTCCTTTTTACCATGAAAAAACTTCTTACGCTACTTATAATTTTATCTTTTGCAACGGCCTTTTCACAAAACGGTTCTTCCAACTGTGAAGGAGCTGAACCTTCTTGTTCCGATGAAAACGGTGTCAAAATATTTCCAAATGTAACAGGATCTCCAGATGGTGGAACCATCGGATGTTTAGGACAAACACCAAATCAGGCTTGGTTTTTCATAAAAATTGATCAAACTGGGTCATTAGAGTTTGATATTATTCAAAATAGCTCGTTTGATGTAGATGGAAATCCAAACGGAACCGACTTGGATGTTGATTTTATTGCATGGGGGCCTTTCCGAACTGCTGAGAATAACTGTTCTAGTTTGGAGTACAATGCAGGAATTGGTCAGAATAACACTTCTGAATCGGGGGTTCTTAACAACTATTATATTGACAATCAAGACATGTCGAATGTTATTGATTGTAGTTATTCGAGTCGATTTATAGAAACCTTTAGAATTCCAAATGCGAATGCTGGAGATTACTATGTGTTACTGGTAACAAACTTTTCGAACGCTGAGGGTTTTATCAAACTAGTTCAAACTAACTTTGGAGAGGCCGGTGCTGGTGTCACAGATTGTACTATTGTAGTAGGTGAATTGGGACTGGATCAAGATGTATGTGTTGGCACTGATGTTGAATTAGATGCAACTCCAACAACTGGAACTGTAGATACTTATGAATGGCAGTTAGATACTGGTTCTGGATTCAATACACTTCCCGGAGAAACAAGCGCTACTTTAAATATTACAAACAATGTCTCTGGAATTTACAAAGCAATTGTTACGGATACTGACGGAAATATTGGGCAAGATGAAGTAGAAATCACCTTTTTTGACGTTCCAACTGCTTCCACTCCAGACAATGTAGAAATTTGTGATGCTGATGGTGATGGCTTTCATGCTTTTGATTTTGATACCGATGTTACTCCACAAATACTAAACGGACAATCGGCAACCGATTTTGAAGTTTTATATTTTACAAGCTTGGCCGATGCGGAAGCAAATGTAGCAGGAACAAATATTAATGGAAGTAGTTACACAAATGCAACTGCTTTTACGTTGGAAACCATTTTTGCTCGAATCCAAAACGTTGGTGTAGAAGCCTGTGGTGATATTGTCGAATTTACAATTCAAGTTTTTGAAGAACCGACTGCAAATGACCCTGGAAATATTGTTATTTGTGATGACAATGGAGATGGATTTCATACATTCAACTTTGATACTGACACAACACCCGTCATTTTAAACGGGCAATCTAACACAGACTTTGAAGTGCTTTATTTCAACAGTTTAACAGCTGCTCAGGACAATATCGCAGGTACAAATTTAAATGGGACTAGCTATACAAACACAACGGCATTTACAATTGAATCTATCTTTGCTAGAGTTCAAAATAACGCAGATACAACTTGTTCCAATATTATCGAATTTACCATTGATGTCATTGATGAACCTGTTGCAAATATGCCAACAAATATCGAAATCTGTGACACAGATCAAGATGGATTTCATGCTTTTGATTTTGATACAGATATCACTCCGCAAGTGCTAGGGACCCAATCGGATACTGATTACGAAGTGCTCTATTTTACAAGCCTCACAGATGCCCAAGCAAACGTTGCTGGCACGAACATTAATGGAAGTAGTTACACAAATGCTGCTGCATATACATTGGAAACGATTTATGCCAGGATACAAAACAACAGCATTACAACTTGTAATCAAATTACCAACTTTACCATTCAAGTATTTGATGAACCTACGGCCAACGACCCTGGAAATCTTGTGATTTGTGATGACAATGGAGATGGATTCCATACATTTAATTTTAAGGCAGATATCACTCCACTAATTTTAAATGGACAATCTGACACGGACTATGAGGTCCTTTATTTCAACAGTTTGGTTGCTGCTCAGGACAATATCGCAGGCACAAATTTGGACGATACCAACTACACAAACACAACTGCATTTTCTGTTGAATCTATCTTTGCTAGAATTCAAAACAACGCCAATACAAGCTGTTTCAATACCATCGAATTTACTATTGACGTAATTGATGAACCTGTTGCAAATACGCCAACAAATATCGAAATCTGTGACCCAGACCGAGATGGATTCCATGCTTTTGATTTTGACACAGACATCACTCCGCAAGTGCTAGGGACCCAATCGGATACTGATTACGAAGTGCTCTATTTTACAAGTCTCACAGATGCCCAAGCAAATGTTGCTGGTACAAACATTAGTGGGAGCAGCTTCACAAACACTGCTGCATTTACATTGGAAACAATTTATGCTAGGATACAAAATAATTCCATTACCAGCTGTAATCAAATTACTAACTTTACCATTCAAGTGTTTGACAATCCAATAGCAAATGATCCATTAGACGTTAAAATATGTGATTCTGATCGGGATGGTTTTCATACTTTTAATTTTGATGCAGACATTACACCTCAAGTATTAGGAACTCAAGCGGCAACAAATTTTACGGTTTCTTATTTCTCAAGCCTTACAGCTGCACAAGATAATATTACAGGTACAAATTTAGACGGTACAAGTTATACAAATGCAACAGCATTTGGAATTGAATCTATCTATGTTAGAATTCAAAATAATGCAAATACTTCCTGTAGCGATATTAAAGAATTCACCATACAGGTATATGACAATCCAGTAGCAAATACGCCCGTGAATATTGAAATATGTGATACGGACAATGACGGATTTTATGCTTTTGACTTTGACACAGATATCACTCCTCAAGTATTAGGTTCTCAATCGGACACCGATTTTGAGGTACGCTATTTTACGACTTTTGCAGCTGCCCAAGCAAATGTTGCAGGAACCAACATTAATGGAAGTAGCTACACAAATACCAATGCTTTTACCACTCAAAACATCTTTGCTAGAATCCAAAACACCAATAACCCAACCTGTGGAGATATTGTAGATTTTACAATTCAGGTTTTTGAAACTCCAACAGCAAATGATCCCTTAGATGTTGAAATTTGTGATATCGATAGAGATGGATTTTATACTTTTAATTTTGATGCCGATATTACACCTCAAGTATTAGGAACTCAAGCGGACGCAAACTTTACGGTTTCCTATTTCTCGAGCCTTGCCGAAGCTCAAAGTAATGTAGCTGGGACCAACTTAAATGGATCGAGTTATACCAATGCCAATGCTTTTACATTAGAAACTATATTTGTTAGAATTCAAAATAATGCAAATACAGTTTGCAGTGATATCGAAGAATTTACGATCAATGTATTTGACAGCCCTATTGCAAATGCTCCTATGGATATCGAAATTTGTGATACAGACAGAGATGGATTTCATGACTTCAATTTTGATACAACGATTACACCACAAATATTAAATGGACAAGTTGCTTCCAATTTTAATGTCTCTTATTTCACAAGCCTTGCCGATGCTCAAAATAATATAACAGGAACAAATATCAGTGGTTCAAGTTACACCAATACAACAGCTTTCACACAAGAAACAATCTATGCTCGAATTCAAAATAACGCAAATACAACATGTAGTGATATTGTCGCATTTACCATCAATGTAAATGATGTTGCAAGTCCAAATCAACCCTCAATTTACAGACTTTGTGATGATGAATTAAGTGGGTCTAACTCAGATTTAACAACAAATAGTTTTTTATTAAACACCAAAGACAATGAAATATTGGGCCTAACAAATTCGAATTTAGATTTTTCAATTTCTTACCATACAACTTCTGTGGGCGCTCAAACAAGTGCAACAACCGATGTGATTGATAAAACAGTTCCTTATGCAATCACAAATTCACAAAGTATTTTTGTTCGTATTGAAAACAGGAACAATCCAGATTGTTTTGTCGCTGCAGATGACAGTGTGGGGAGTACATTTACTTCTTTTGAATTAAAAGTAGACCCCTTACCAACCTTAACAAATCCAGCTGAATTTATTCAATGTCACAATGAAATAGACCTTAGTACTACGGTTATTTTAACAGACGCCATGCCAATACTTTCTCCGAATTATATGGCAAATGGTGAAATTTTTGAATTTTATGCTACACAATCAGATGCGAATGCTGGGACCTCTGAAATTACAGGATCAGATTTACAAACCTATCCTGTTACTGGAACAGGAGAAGCTTGGGTTCGAGTCTTTTCTGATCAAGGATGCTATCGCATTGGAAAAATCAACATTACAATTAATTTTAGTGCAGACATCCCGTATGATCGTACTTTTATTGCCTGTGATGATTTCCTAGATATCGATGGAAATGACAACACAAATAATGACGATACCGATGGGATTGCCACTTTTGACTTCAGCTCTGCTACGGATGAAATAAAGAGTTTCTACCCTGTAGCAACCAGACCCAATTTAAGCGTCTCATATTATGAATCAGAACTAGACAGAGCGAGTAATGCAAATGACATCAACAGTCAAATCGCAAATCATAGAAATAACAACGATCCAAGTTTTGCAAACAACCAAACCATTTATGTAAAAATAACGGATGAAAATAGCAACGCTTGCTTTGGAACTGCAAATATCTTTTTACAAGTAGACCGAGTTCCTACTGCAAACAACTTGGCACAACCGCTTTCTTTGTGTGATGATTTTGGTTCGGGTTCGTCTGACGATGGAGAGAACATCAACATCAATTTAAGACAAACGGTCAATGAAATTTTAGGGCCTTCACAATCCGAAGCCGATTTTATTGTGACTTATCATACTTCTCAAGCGGATGCTTCTTCGGGCAATGCACCTATTTTGAATGATACCAATTTTAGAAATACGGCTCCGGCTGGCTTTGTGCCGGGAACCGTAAGCCGCCAAACAATTTATGTGCGGGTGGAAGATCGAAATAAAGTTCCGGCCTGTTTTAATGATCATCTTTCTTTTGATATTGAAATTACACCCCTACCGGAATTGCAAAACACCATTGCGGCTATTGAGGTCTGTGATGTGCCTACGGCTACCGATAGTGATCCTAGAAATAGGGTTGCTCAAAATATTGATGCATCGATTAGAAATACCGATATTTTAAATGGAAGGGATCCGAGTATTTTCTCGGTGCGTTATTACAAATCGCAAACCAATGCTTTGGCAGATATTGATCGTATTGCCATCGCAAATCTATTGAATTATGAGAATGATCCTGCAAACACATCGTTTCCTTTGAATGTAAATAGTGATGCTCCGGGGATTGAAACCCTCTTCTTTGTCATTTACAGTGCAGATACGGGCTGTGCTTCGGAACCCTTTACACTGGACATTCGCATTTATCCGGAACCTAATATTCCTGTTAACATTAACAATTATACGGATTGTGATACGGATAATAATGGCCTTGGGAATGACACTGATGGGATTCTTGAAAACATTGCTTTTTCTTCGAAAATAACGGAAGTGTTGGCCAATTATACTACTGCGGAACAGTCTAATTTTACCGTCTCTTTTCACGAGAGTTTGGCCAATGCGCAAACGGGTAATGCGCCTTTAGACACGAATGCCTATGAGAACACAACGAACAACCAAACTATTTTTGTGCGGGTATTGAACAATCAAACGGGCTGTGTATCGGATGATTTGTCGTTTGATATTATTGTGAATCCTTTGCCTTCTTATGATCCGTTGGATCTCTCGCAGGTGGCTTGTTTGAACAACTTGCCTTTGACCTTGCAGGTAGACAATCCTTTAACGGGCTATACCTATAGCTGGGTAGAGAATCAATCTGGGGATGAAATTAGTACTGCACAGTCGGTAGACATTCGCGCTGGAGGTACTTATACCTTAACAGTAACCGACAGGGTAACGCTGTGTAACAGGGTAGAAATGTTTGATGTGATCGAATCGGAAGCGGCTACGATTACCAGTGAGCATGTGGCGGTGATTGATGAAACTGCAGAGATTTTTGGAAATAACTTTTCGATTACAATTAACGATACTCCCGGGATCTTAGGAATCGGAGATTATGAATATGCTCTTTTAGACGAGCAAGGGAACTTTGTATATGGTTATCAAGATACTTTTGTTTTTGATCAATTATCGGGTGGATTTTATAAGGTCTTAGTTCGAGATAAAAACGGCTGTGATGAAAATGGAATTCCGGCTTCTTTGGTAGTGCCTGTGGTGGAATTTCCAGACTTCTTCACTCCTAATGGGGATGGTGTCAATGATACTTGGAACTTAAAAGGAACCAATAGCAACTACTACCCTTCTAGCGAGATTTACATCTACAACCGTTTTGGAAAGGTGGTCGCTAAGGTAGATTTATCGGAACAGGGCTGGGATGGCACCTATAACGGAAAAAGATTGCCTTCGGACGATTATTGGGTGTCTATTAAATTGGTACCCTTTGATACCAACAAAAAAACAATCTTTAAGACAGGAAATTTATCATTGCTTAGAAAATAACATTTTATTCTTTATATTCGCTCAAAAAAATAAAATGAGGAAAATTCTTGTACTGTTACTTTTAATAAATTCCTTTTATCTTTCTTCACAAAACGATTGTTCCGATGCATTAATTGTTTGTGGAAACAGTGGTTACCAAGATTTAAATGCTACAGGTGTAGGCGTACAAGAATTAAGCGGATCAAACACTTGCGGAAGCGAAGAAAACAATAGTCTGTGGTTTCAAGTAAATATCAAAACAGGAGGTAAATTAGGTTTTGTTTTAACACCCACTTTTTCTGACGGGACAACAAATACCGAATTATCAATCGATTTTGATTTTTTTATTTTTGGTCCTGATGTCAATTGTGGAGCCATTGGTCAAGCGATTCGATGTTCAACTACAAATCCAATAGCAGCTGGTGCTACCAGTAATTTAACGGGAATGAACAGTACAGAAACTGATACTGCTGAAGGCCCTGCAACTGATGGGAATAATTTTGTGCGGGAGTTAGACGTGATTGCTGGAGAGTCCTACTTCATTGTTATTGATCGACCGGTAGGAACTAGTAATTTTAAAATTGACTGGACTGGAACCGCTACTTTTAACGATCCACCAAATGCGAATCCTCCAGCAGCAGGAGCCTCTTATGACCTCTCATTATGCGATACAGATGGCGTAGATGACATTAGTACTAAGTTTGATTTAACTATAAATGAAACCTCCATTTTAAGTGGACAAACAAATATTTCCATAAGTTATCATACAAGCAATAGTGATGCACTTACAAACAACAACCCAATTCCAAATCCTTTAGATTATGAAAACATCTCAGCAACACAGGATATATTTGTAAGACTGACCAACACAACGACACTTTGTTATACAATTACAGAATTTAAAATAAATGCATTTACAGTTCCTCAAATAGCTACACAACCTGGAAACTTGATCATTGATGATCTTGATAATGATGGTGTTGAAATTGTTGACCTAACAGCTCAAAACCCAGATATATTGGGAGCTCAAGGTATTGCTGAATTTGAAGTGCTTTATAGTTCGGATCTAACTTTTAATACGGTGATTCCAGATCCTATAAATTATACAAGCAACGTATCCTTAGAAACCATCTATTTTAGAGTTGTGAATAAAAACAATGCAAATTGTTATTCTGAAGGTTCTTTTACAGTATCCTTAATTGTTAACCAACCACCAGAACTTACTGCTAATAACAGAGTAGCCTACTGTCCTTTGAGTCAAGTTAACATTGCGCCCAACTTCTCTATTACAGATGTAGATGACTCAGGAATTGATGCTTTTTATGTTCAAATTTCTGCAGGCTATTCAGTTGCAAATGATCAATTAATACTCACAGGAACCCATCCTACTATAAATGCTACATGGACTGCAGTTGAAGGAAAATTAACCCTAACTCCCGTAGGAGCATCTCAAATTTTATATACAGATCTAGAAGCAGCGGTTAGAAACATTGTTTTTGAAAGTACGGACCCAGCCATGAATACAGATCGCTTTTTTTCATTTACAATTGGAAGCGCCAACTACCTTCCATCAACAGGGCATTTTTATGTTTTTGTTGAAGATCTTGATGTATTGTGGTCTGAAGCGAAACTATTAGCAGAAGCATCTAATTTTTATGGCCTTCAAGGATATTTAGCGACCATTCTATCCCAAGAGGAAAGTCAAATATCCGCAGAACAAACAACAGGAACTGGATGGATTGGTGCTAGTGATGAAGGCACAGAAGGTGTTTGGAAATGGGTTACGGGTCCGGAGGCTGGAACTAATTTTTGGAACGGTACTTTCACAGGAGCTGCTGTAGCCGGAATGTACTCAAACTGGAATACACAAGAACCCAATAATCAAGGAGGTGAAGATTATGCTCACATCACTGACGATTCTATTGGAATAGCTGGCTCCTGGAATGATTTACCAAATACAGGAGGCGGAGGCGCATACCAAGCAAAAGGGTATATTGTAGAATATGGTGGAATGCCAGGAGACCCCGTTTTAAATATTTCAGCGAGTACTAGTATTTATGTTCCTCAAATACTCACTACAAATAATGATGAAGCTTGTTTTAACAGCAGTGTCTCACTAACAGCAACCGTATCAGAAGGAACAATTTATTGGTACGATGCTCTAGCTGGCGGAAATCTTGTTGGTACAGGAACCACCTTTACAACACCATTATTAAGTAATTCTACCACCTATTATGCAACAGCCTCACCAGAAGGATGTACCACCGCAAATAGGGTTGCAGTCACAGCGATCATCAATCAATTACCAGTAGTGATTGACCCAGTAACACTTGCAATTTGTGATGACGATCAAGATGGCTTTGTTTCAATGAATTTAACCTCTGTAAATGCAGATATCTCCGCTAATTTTGCAAATGAAACCTTTACGTACTTCAAAAGCATCGCAGCTGCAACCGCAGGGACTCCAGAAATTCCAGATCCAACAAATTATATCAATACCACAAGTAGCAATGATGCAGTTTGGGTTAGAACCATCAGCTCAAGTAATTGTTACCAAATTTCCAAAATAAACATAGAAATTCGAAATAGCGTAATTCCTGTATCTTTTGAAAAAGAATTTGTTGAATGTGATGATTTCCTGGACATCAACGGAAACAATACAATAAACAACAATGATACCGATGGGATTGCTACTTTTGATTTTAGTTCGGTAACAAATGATATTATTGCATTATTTCCAACGGGGCAAACCCTTGATATTCGTTATTTTGAAACCCTAGCAGATGCGAATAACATTCAAAACCCAATTCTAGATACTAGTGCATATCGAAATATCAATTCGCCAAATACACAGCAAATTTTCATTCGAGTAGAAAACACTGAAAACAATACCTGTTTGTATGTAGGATCCCATATTACCCTTACAGTAAACCCAGTACCAATCGTCAATCCAATTGGAAATCTAATCCTTTGTGATGATGCTATTGACGGAGACGATACCAACGGCGTGGTTCAGTATTTTAATTTAGAGAATCAAACCTCCCTAATTCTTGGAAGTCAAGACCCAAATAACTTTACTGTAACCTATCATGAATTTGCTTCTGAAGTTACTTCTGGGGCAAATCCTTTGAGCTCACCGTACACAAATACAACCGCAAATTTACAAACCATATTTATTAGAGTCCTCAATAAAACAACAGGTTGTTTGAATGGTCAATTTAGTTTTGACCTAATTGTAAACCCGCTACCAAATGCAGCGGCAGTTGTAGAACTCAAACAATGTGATGATGATACCGATGGGTTTTCTGACTTTAATTTAAACCAAGTAGCTTCGGATATTTCGAGCAATTTTATCAATGAAACCTTTGTTTTCTATCCAACATTGCTAGATGCTGAAAATGATAGTAATGCCTTTACTGCTGCTGAAACGATTGTTTTTAGAAACCGAACGGTGACTACTGATGTTGTTTGGGCGAGAGCCATTTCTAATTTTGACTGTTATCGAATTGCGGAAGTGAATTTAGTGGTCTCTACTACTGGATTACCAGCTTCTTTTCAACGCAGTTTTGCTACTTGTGATGATTTCTTGGATATCGATGGAAATGACAACGTCAACAATGATGATGCCGATGGGATTGCTACTTTTGATTTTAGCTCCGTGACGCCAGAGGTGGTTGCTATATTCCCAAATACGCAACAACTTACCGTTACTTATTATAGGAACAGTGCCGATGCTTTGGCGGAAATAAATGCCATTGCTGATATTGCGAATTATCGAAACATTGGCTATCCGAACACCCAACAAATATACATTCGGGTTGACAGTGATTTGGACAACGATTGCCTTGGATTTGGGCCTTTTATCACCTTAAATGTAGACAGGGTTCCTACTGCAAACAACTTAGCACAACCGCTTTCTTTGTGTGATGATTTTGATTCGGGTTCTTCTGAGGATGGGGAGAACATCAACATCAATTTAAGACAAACGGTCAACGAAATTTTAGGGCCTTCGCAAGCGGAAGCCGATTTTATTGTGACTTATCATACTTCTCAAGCGGATGCGTCTTCGGGGAATGCACCTATTTTGAATGATACCAATTTTAGAAATACGGCTCCGGCTGGCTTTGTGCTTGGAACGGTAAGCCGCCAAACAATTTATGTGCGGGTGGAAGATCGAAATAAAGTTCCGGCCTGTTTTAATGATCATCTTTCTTTTGATATTGAAATTAAACCTTTACCTGCTTTAGATAATACCATTGCGGCCATTGAGGTTTGTGATGTGCCTACGGCTACCGATAGTGATCCTAGAAATAGGGTTGCTCAAAACATTGATGCTACGATTAGAAATGCCGATATTTTAAATGGTAGAGATCCGAGTTTGTTTGTTGTTAAGTATTACAAATCGCAAATGGAGGCTTTGAATGATTTGAACAGCTTAACGGTTGCAAATCTATTGGATTATGAGAATGATCCTGCAAATACTTTCTTCCCTGCGAATGTAAATAGTGATGACCCGGGGGTGGAGACGTTGTTCTTTACGATAACGGATGTCCTTTCTGGATGTCCTTCGGAACCCTTTACACTGGACATTCGCATTTATCCGGAACCTAATATTCCTGTTAACATCAACAATTATACGGATTGTGATACGGATAATAATGGCCTTGGGAATGACACTGATGGGATTCTTGAAAACATTGCTTTTTCTTCGAAAATAACGGAAGTGTTGGCCAATTATACTACTGCGGAACAGTCTAATTTTACCGTCTCTTTTCACGAGAGTTTGGCCAATGCGCAAACGGGTAATGCGCCTTTAGACACGAATGCTTATGAGAACACAACGAACAACCAAACTATTTTTGTGCGGGTATTGAACAATCAAACGGGCTGTGTATCGGATGATTTGTCGTTTGATATTATTGTGAATCCTTTGCCTTCTTATGATCCGTTGGATCTCTCGCAGGTGGCTTGTTTGAACAACTTGCCTTTGACCTTGCAGGTAGACAATCCTTTAACGGGCTATACCTATAGCTGGGTAGAGAATCAATCTGGGGATGAAATTAGTACTGCACAGTCGGTAGACATTCGCGCTGGAGGTACTTATACCTTAACAGTAACCGACAGGGTAACGCTGTGTAACAGGGTAGAAATGTTTGATGTGATCGAATCGGAAGCGGCTACGATTACCAGTGAGCATGTGGCGGTGATTGATGAAACTGCAGAGATTTTTGGAAATAACTTTTCGATTACAATTAACGATACTCCCGGGATCTTAGGAATCGGAGATTATGAATATGCTCTTTTAGACGAGCAAGGGAACTTTGTATATGGTTATCAAGATACTTTTGTTTTTGATCAATTATCGGGTGGATTTTATAAGGTCTTAGTTCGAGATAAAAACGGCTGTGATGAAAATGGAATTCCGGCTTCTTTGGAAGTGCCTGTGGTGGAATTCCCAGACTTCTTCACTCCTAATGGGGATGGTGTCAATGATACTTGGAACTTAAAAGGAACCAATAGCAACTACTACCCTTCTAGCGAGATTTACATCTACAACCGTTTTGGAAAGGTGGTCGCTAAGGTAGATTTATCGGAACAGGGCTGGGATGGCACCTATAACGGAAAAAGATTGCCTTCGGACGATTATTGGGTGTCTATTAAATTGGTGCCCTTTGATACTACCAAAAAAACAATCTTTAAGACTGGAAACTTTTCGTTGCTTAGGAAGTAAGAAATTAAAGTAGTATTTTTATGCATTGAATTCTGATGAATAGATATGATGAGAAGAACTACCCTGTTACTTATTATCTTACTTGTGCTATTTGGTTATTTTAATAAAATACAAGCGCAATTAAGTACAAGACATTTTATTCCCCCTTTAACCAACGCCGAATTTGGAAATGCAAATCCAGAAAATCAATATTTTTATATCTCAACACCCAATGTTCAGAATGTAAACTATACCATCAAACAGATAGGACTTCCAGCAGCTAGTGATATTAATGGAACGGTAAACAATACAAATCCACAAGAAATATTTATTGGAACTGGAGTCACACAACTTTTCCAAGAATCTCCCCAAACAAGTACGGTAACAACGAATAAAGGCTATATTATAGAATCAGATGCAGCCATTTATGTCTCAATTCGTGTTTTAGCAGGTGGTGGAGCTCAAGCAGGAGCACTCGTTAGTAAAGGAAATTCAGCATTAGGAACCACCTTTAGAGCAGGGATGTTTACCAATGAAAGTCCACAAACAAATTACCTTAATTTTATTTCGGTAATGGCAACAGAAAATAACACGACCGTTAATTTTTCCGACTTACCTGCAGGAATTTCAATAGAAAATTACACAGGAACAACCCCCATTAATGTTATTTTAAACGAAGGTGAAAGCTATATCGTTGCAACAAATTCAGCGGTAAACACCGTAAATAGGGACGGCTTAATAGGAACACTTATCACCTCTGATTTACCCATTGTAGTTAATGCAGGCTCGGCAAACGGGAGTTTTCATAATGGTGGAGGAAGAGACTATGGAATCGATCAAATTGTAGGATTAGACAAAGTAGGTTCCGAATACATCTTCGTAAGAGGAGGCGGAACCGATAACTGGGAAAATATATTAATTGTCGCTCACGAAGACAATACCAATATGCTTATTAATGGAACAAGTCTTGCAACAGTTTTAAACGCAGGAGAGTACTATTTAATAGAAGGAGATCGTTTTGACACCAATGGAAACTTATACGTAGAAACCAATAAAAAAGTTTTTGCTTACCAAGGAATTGGAGCGAATACAAGTGAAGCAAATCAAGGTTTATTTTTTGTTCCTCCCTTAAGTTGTGAAAACCGTGGAGAGGTAGATAATATTCCGATGATTGAAAAAATAGGGACAACAACATTTACGGGAGGAATTACAGTTGTTACAAACAAAGGAGCCACCGTAAACATTAATGGTGTCGCTATAACAGATACATCTTTAAACACCTCTGGACCTTTTGAAGTGATTGGAACAGATTACGAAACTTACAAAGTACTAGATTTAACTGGCAGTGTTGCCATCCAAGGATCTGGAGAATTGTATTGTGCCTATTTCAATCAAAATGGTGCAGCTACCTCAGGTAGTTTTTATTCAGGATTTACCGCAAAACCTGAAATCGATTTTCAAACCACAGTTGGTAGTTTGGGGAATTGTATTCCAAATATCACCTTAACTGCTGGAAACACAGGCGCATTTGACAGTTTTGAATGGCTTTATGACGATGGTACTGGATTTGTTGCTACAGGAGTGGTGCTAGATCCTACAATTACACCTACACAACCTGGGAATTATCAATTGGTTGGTTTTCTAGATTGTTCAGGATCCGAATATCGATCGATCGTAGTGCCTGTTAGTGTTTGTCCAGACGATGCAGACGGAGATTTAGTCATCGATAATTTAGACATTGATATTGATAATGATGGTATTTTAAACTGTGACGAATCGAATGGAGATGCTATTTTAGAGCTTTCAGACCCTAGTAACCCAAGTATTTTGTTTCTAGATACTACAACATCATCTTCAATAATTTCCAGTGTTGTGAATGTAAATTCAGGAACTATTTCGGGCACAAATACTGGGAACTTTCAAACGGTAATCAACCCAACCATAGGATCTGATCTTCTATATGAATTAAATTTCACCGAAAAAGTAAATTTAAAATTCACCCAAAATACGACCTTAGATCACACCGTTACTAGTGGAGAATTTTTTATCCTAAAAGTCGGGCCAAACAATAAAAATATCACTCTTTTAGATCCAGATGATCAACTTCTTGTAGACAGCAACTATGATGGCGTTTTTGAAGCAGGTATTACAAACATCTCTTCATCAGAAATTCATTTTAGATATGCTGCAAACACAACAGGAGCAAATAGTACTTTTCAATTTGTAGCGAGTAGAATTACTAAAATGGAATTCAAACACTTGAATTCTGGAATCAATACTGCGGCTACATTCAATGGGAATATTTCATTGACTTGTTTTTCTAGAGACTCGGATGGTGATGGAATTGAAGATGCTTTTGACCTAGACGCAAACAATGACGGCATACGTGATCTTTATGAAGCAACAGGTTTTAACGCAGTTTTAACCAATAATGATACGAATTTAGATGGATTAGATAATTTATTTGATACCCTCACTACCAATTTAGATTCGGATTTTGATGGCGTTTTAAACTTTTTAGATATCGATGCAGATAATGATGGTATCTATGACCTATCAGAATTTGGGCTAACCCTTACACAAGTAGCAGCCTTAGACACTGATAATGATGGGGTGATTGACACATTGGTTGACAATAATAACAATGGACTACACGATGATTTTGAAGCATTAACTACAGCAGATACAGATACGGACGGAACTCCAAATTTCTTAGACTTGGATGCAGATGCCGATGCTTGTTTTGACGTTGTCGAAGCGAGTTTTACTGACATTAACAATGATGGACTCTTAGGAGGAACCCCACTTACTGTTAACGAATACGGAAAAGTTACTAGCGGAACAGATGGATATACAGCTCCCGATATAGCTTATATTACTGCAGCTCCTATCCTATTAAATTCCCCATTTACAAATCAAACCTTTTGTGAATTGGAATCTAATACACTAACAATTGATACCAATGCAGAGAGTTTTCAATGGCAAGTGAGGAACAATGGAGGAACAAACTGGACAGCTATTGTCAATGACGCGATTTACAACAATGCAACAACTACTGTGTTGGAAATCACTGCTACGCCACTTTCATTTCACAACAATCAATATCGAGTAGTTCTAGGGAGGTCTGGAAATACTTGTGGGCTTATTTCTACTCCAATTACATTAACAGTAGATGCTTTACCAGTAGCAAATGATCCTCAAGATATTGAAATTTGTGATGTTGATAGGGATGGCTTCTACAACTTTAATTTTGATACAGAGATCACACCTCAAGTATTGGATGGGCAATCTGACACAGACTTTGAAGTGCTTTATTTCTCTAATCTTGGTGCTGCCCAAAACAATATTGCAGGCACAAATATAAATGGCTCCAATTATACAAATACAACCGCTTTTACATTGGAAACCATTTTTGCAAGAATTCAGAATCGTAACAATACAAATTGTGGTGCTATTGTAGACTTTACCATCAATGTAAATGATGTTCCTAGTCCAAATCAACCCACAATTTATCGCCTCTGTGATGATGAATTAAGTGGTTCTAACTATGACTTAACTACGACCAGTTTTTTATTAAACACCAAAGACAATGAAATATTGGGCCTAACAAATTCGAATTTAGATTTTTCAATTTCTTACCATACAACTTCTGTGGGCGCTCAAACAAGTGCAACAACCGATGTGATTGATAAAACAGTTCCCTTTACAGTAACAGACACCCAAAATATATTTGTTCGTATTGAAAATAGAAACAATCCAGATTGTTTCGTTGCCTCAGAAGATGCAATCGGTAGTACATTCACCTCTTTTGAATTAAAAGTTGACCCATTACCTAACATCCTCTTTTCTGTAGAACTCAAACAATGTGATGATGATACCGATGGGTTTTCTGACTTTAATTTAAACCAAGCAGCTTCGGATATTTCGAGCAATTTTATCAATGAAACCTTTGTTTTCTATCCAACATTACTAGATGCTGAAAATGATAGTAATGCCTTTACTGCTGCTGAAACGATTGTTTTTAGAAACCGAACGGTGACTACTGATGTTGTTTGGGCGAGAGCCATTTCTAATTTTGACTGTTATCGAATTTCGGAAGTGAATTTAGTGGTTTCTACTACTGGATTACCAGCTTCTTTTCAACGCAGTTTTGCTACTTGTGATGATTTCTTGGATATCGATGGAAATGACAACGTCAACAATGATGATGCCGATGGGATTGCTACTTTTGATTTTAGCTCCGTGACGCCAGAGGTGGTTGCTATATTCCCAAATACGCAACAACTTACCGTTACTTATTATAGGAACAGTGCCGATGCTTTGGCGGAAATAAATGCCATTGCTGATATTGCGAATTATCGAAACATTGGCTATCCGAACACCCAACAAATATACATTCGGGTTGACAGTGATTTGGACAACGATTGCCTTGGATTTGGGCCTTTTATCACCTTAAATGTAGACAGGGTTCCTACTGCAAACAACTTAGCACAACCGCTTTCTTTGTGTGATGATTTTGATTCGGGTTCTTCTGAGGATGGGGAGAACATCAACATCAATTTAAGACAAACGGTCAACGAAATTTTAGGGCCCTCGCAAGCGGAAGCCGATTTTATTGTGACTTATCATACTTCTCAAGCGGATGCGTCTTCGGGGAATGCACCTATTTTGAATGATACCAATTTTAGAAATACGGCTCCGGCTGGCTTTGTGCTTGGAACGGTAAGCCGCCAAACAATTTATGTGCGGGTGGAAGATCGAAATAAAGTTCCGGCCTGTTTTAATGATCATCTTTCTTTTGATATTGAAATTAAACCTTTACCTGCTTTAGATAATACCATTGCGGCCATTGAGGTTTGTGATGTGCCTACGGCTACCGATAGTGATCCTAGAAATAGGGTTGCTCAAAACATTGATGCTACGATTAGAAATGCCGATATTTTAAATGGTAGAGATCCGAGTTTGTTTG
The DNA here is from genome assembly GCA_943787375.1 of uncultured Polaribacter sp. Taxonomy (GTDB): domain Bacteria; phylum Bacteroidota; class Bacteroidia; order Flavobacteriales; family Flavobacteriaceae; genus Polaribacter. The sequence continues at coordinate 129,629 of CALSME010000006.1, read as the reverse complement.
TTGTTAAGTATTACAAATCGCAAATGGAGGCTTTGAATGATTTGAACAGCTTAACGGTTGCAAATCTATTGGATTATGAGAATGATCCTGCAAATACTTTCTTCCCTGCGAATGTAAATAGTGATGACCCGGGGGTGGAGACGTTGTTCTTTACGATAACGGATGTCCTTTCTGGATGTCCTTCGGAACCCTTTACACTGGACATTCGCATTTATCCGGAACCTAATATTCCTGTTAACATCAACAATTATACGGATTGTGATACGGATAATAATGGCCTTGGGAATGACACTGATGGGATTCTTGAAAACATTGCTTTTTCTTCGAAAATAACGGAAGTGTTGGCCAATTATACTACTGCGGAACAGTCTAATTTTACCGTCTCTTTTCACGAGAGTTTGGCCAATGCGCAAACGGGTAATGCGCCTTTAGACACGAATGCTTATGAGAACACAACGAATAACCAAACTATTTTTGTGCGGGTATTGAACAATCAAACGGGCTGTGTATCGGATGATTTGTCGTTTGATATTATTGTGAATCCTTTGCCTTCTTATGATCCGTTGGATCTCTCGCAGGTGGCTTGTTTGAACAACTTGCCTTTGACCTTGCAGGTAGACAATCCTTTAACGGGCTATACCTATAGCTGGGTAGAGAATCAATCTGGGGATGAAATTAGTACTGCACAGTCGGTAGACATTCGCGCTGGAGGTACTTATACCTTAACAGTAACCGACAGGGTAACGCTGTGTAACAGGGTAGAAATGTTTGATGTGATCGAATCGGAAGCGGCTACGATTACCAGTGAGCATGTGGCGGTGATTGATGAAACTGCAGAGATTTTTGGAAATAACTTTTCGATTACAATTAACGATACTCCCGGGATCTTAGGAATCGGAGATTATGAATATGCTCTTTTAGACGAGCAAGGGAACTTTGTATATGGTTATCAAGATACTTTTGTTTTTGATCAATTATCGGGTGGATTTTATAAGGTCTTAGTTCGAGATAAAAACGGCTGTGATGAAAATGGAATTCCGGCTTCTTTGGTAGTGCCTGTGGTGGAATTTCCAGACTTCTTCACTCCTAATGGGGATGGTGTCAATGATACTTGGAACTTAAAAGGAACCAATAGCAACTACTACCCTTCTAGCGAGATTTACATCTACAACCGTTTTGGAAAGGTGGTCGCTAAGGTAGATTTATCGGAACAAGGTTGGGACGGAACCTATAATGGAAAAAAATTGCCTTCGGACGATTATTGGGTGTCTATTAAATTGGTACCCTTTGATACCAACAAAAAAACAATCTTTAAGACAGGAAACTTTTCGTTGCTTAGGAAGTAAAAAGTAATTCTCTTTTAAAGAAATCAACTATTTTAGACCATAAAAAATGAGTATTTTTACTGTCAAATAAATACATCGATATGGATATTAACTTCAACAAAAACGAAGATTTTAATAAACTTTTAGTATCAGATTTACGCAAACGCTTTGCCAAAGTAAAATTAGGTGGAGGACAAAAACGTATTGACAAACATCACGAAAAAGGGAAGATGACTGCTCGAGAAAGGGTTGATTATCTATTAGACAACAAAACAAAGTCTATAGAAATCGGTGCCTTTGCCGGTGATGAAATGTATAAAGAACACGGAGGGTGTCCTTCGGGTGGTGTTGTTGTAAAAATAGGTTATGTCAAAGGAAAACAATGTATTGTTGTCGCCAATGATGCAACTGTAAAAGCAGGAGCTTGGTTTCCAATTACTGGAAAAAAGAATTTACGAGCCCAAGAAATATCCATCGAAAATAAAATTCCGATCATTTATTTAGTAGATTCTGCGGGGGTATATCTACCGATGCAAGATGAAATTTTTCCTGATAAAGAACATTTTGGTCGTATTTTTAGAAACAATGCCATTATGAGTAGCATGGGAATTACTCAAATTTCCGCAGTAATGGGAAGTTGTGTTGCTGGTGGAGCCTATTTACCAATAATGAGTGATGAAGCAATTATTGTTGACAAAACAGGAAGTATTTTCTTAGCAGGAAGTTATTTGGTAAAAGCAGCCATTGGAGAAAGTATTGACAATGAAACATTGGGTGGCGCAACCACACATTGTGAAATTTCAGGAGTTACAGACTACAAAGCATTAGATGATAAAGATGCGTTGGATAAAATAAAACGGTATTGTCGATAAAATTGGTGATTTTGAAAAAGCAGGATTTAACAAAATCAAAAGCAAAGCACCAAAAGAAAATCAAGAAGACATTTTCGGGATACTTCCCAAAGAAAGAAATGCCCAATATGACATGTTGGAAATCATCAAACGATTGGTTGACAAATCAGAATTTGATCAATACAAAGAAGGATACGGACAAACCATTTTAACAGGTTACGCACGCATCGACGGTTGGGCGGTTGGTATTGTGGCAAATCAACGAAAATTAGTAAAAACAAAAAAAGGAGAAATGCAATTTGGAGGGGTGATTTATAACGATTCTGCAGACAAAGCAACCCGTTTTATAGCGAATTGTAATCAGAAAAAAATACCCTTGGTTTTCTTACAAGACGTTACAGGATTTATGGTCGGAAGTAAATCTGAGCATGGAGGGATCATTAAAGATGGAGCAAAAATGGTGAATGCGGTGAGCAATTCTGTTGTACCAAAATTTACAATTATCATCGGAAACTCTTACGGTGCAGGAAATTATGCCATGTGTGGAAAAGCTTATGACCCAAGACTTATTGTCGCTTGGCCTTCAGCGCAATTGGCGGTGATGAGTGGAGATGCTGCTGCGAAAGTTTTGCTACAAATAGAAACCGCTTCTTTAAAAAAACAAGGAGAAGAAATCACACCAGAAAAAGAAGCTGCATTGTATGACAAAATAAAATCTCGATATGACAATCAGATTTCCCCTTATTATGCCGCGGCAAGAATCTGGACAGATGGAGTCATCGATCCATTAGAAACTAGAACTTGGGTTTCTATGGGAATCGAAGCTGCGAATCATGCACCCATTGAAAAGAAATTTAATTTAGGGCTTTTACAAGTATAACAAAAGGTACTTAGAGCCAGTATACGGAAAACATTGAACAAACAATTGTGCAACAGTTTGCAAATTTTTACATTTGCTTACAATTAGTACAATAAAAAATAAAATTAGAAATGGGAAGAGCATTCGAATTAAGAAAGGGTCGAAAAATGAAACGTTGGTCAGCAATGGCAAAAACCTTTACCAGAATTGGTAAAGACATTGTAATGGCGATCAAAGAAGGAGGACCAAACCCAGATGCCAATTCCCGATTAAGAGCAGTGATGCAGAATGCAAAAGCTGCAAACATGCCAAAAGAAAATGTTGAACGTGCAATAAAAAAAGCGACAGATAAAGATACTGCAAACTATAAAGAGGCACTCTTTGAAGGATATGCCCCACATGGAATTGCTGTTGTTGTAGAAACTGCCACTGATAATAACAATAGAACGGTTGCCAATGTTAGAGCGGCTTTTAATAAGTGTGATGGGAATTTAGGAAACTCGGGGTCTGTCATTTTCATGTTTGATCATACCTGTACATTCACCCTTAAAAAGGAGGATATTACTACCGACTTAGAAGATTTAGAATTAGAACTCATTGATTTTGAAGTAGAAGAAGTTTTTGATGATGAAGAAGGAATCATCATTTATGCACCCTTTGGACAATTTGGTGCGATACAGTCTTTCTTTGAAAAAGAAAATATTGAAATTTTATCTTCTGGTTTTGAAAGAATTCCAACGACAACAAATAAGCTTTCTGAAGAACAACAAGCAGATGTTGAAAAGCTTTTAGAAAAGCTAGAAGAGGATGATGACGTTCAAAATGTCTACCACTCGATGGAGATGTAAATTATTCATTTATAAACCCAACAGATCCAATGTTTTTTTACGTTGGATTTTTTTTGTTTCTGTTGTTACAAATGAAGAAACAAAACAAATTTCTTTTGGTTTTTCGTATTTAGAGAGGCTGTCTAAATGCTGAATTTTTTCAGAGACAAATTGTTGTAGCTTTAAGAGATTTTCGCTTTGATGTTCAATAATTAAAAGTAATTTTTCACCCAATAGTGCATCAGGAATTCCAGCAACAAAAAAACGTTGGTCAATAATTTTGGAGAGCTTTTTCTCTATTTTTTCTGGGTGTAGTTTAATGCCACCGGAATTGATTACATTATCAAAACGACCTAACCATTCAAAATGCCTGTCTGAAACTACATCGACAACGTCATTCGTAAATATGATTTCTTCAGCAACTTTTGGCGCATCTATTACCAAACAATTTCGAGTGTCTTTATAGATTTTTACATTGGGCAATAATTGGTAAAAAGAAGCAAAAGGCTCCAATCCTGCTGATGGTAAAAAATGATTTAGTTTTTTGAGTGCAATATGTGTAACGGTTTCAGTCATTCCATAGGTTGCAAAAATAACACTTTGAATACCTTGTAATTTTTCTTGAAGTTGTAAAGTAACCACACCCCCTCCAACAATTACTTTTTTAATTTGATCGATTTTTACCAAAGAGTGTTCTAACTGTAAGGGAACCATTGCAGAAAAGTCATAGGTTTTATTGTTATTTTCTAACGGATTTGACTTTGGAGAAACGATGTCTAAATGCCACCCTAAAACAAGGGCTCTTACCAACATCATTTTTCCTGCTATGTATTTTGGTGGCAAACACATTAAAGCAGTTGTACCTTCTTTTAAATCAAGAAATTCAGCGGTTGACAAGGCCGAATTGATAAAAAATTCTTTTTTGATCGCAATTGTTTTGGGTACTCCTGTTGAACCTGAAGTTTTGACTTCAAGACTCCGTTTTTCGGAAAACCAATCTTTTAGAAAAAGAGAAATTTCCAAAGAAATTTCCTTCGAAAAATCAATGATTTCATTTGGGTTAGCAAATGTTTTTCCATTTAATTGAAAGCTTTTATGAAAATTCATTTTGAACAATTAGATTCGGTTTTTCAACAGCTCCAAAAAGTTTTTCTTTCCAATTTTTCCAATTGTATTTTTGGGAGAACAAAAACAACATGAATGGGTATAAAACAAAAACAGGTAAAAACATTAATAACGATACCGAAGGTTCGGATTTATCAACAAACAAGGCGTCTGTTTGAAAAACAGTCCAATCTGTAGTTACCAAAAAAGCGGCAACAATATTGTTGGAGGCGTGCAAGCCTAGGGCAAGTTCTAATCCTTCATCCATTAAGGTTGCAATTCCAAAAAATAGTCCCGTTCCAATATAAAAAACCAGCGCGATGTTTCCTATTTTATCAATTTCAGGATTTGCCATATGCAGCAACCCAAAAATCACTGAAGTCATTAGTAGAGGAAACCATCGATTCTTTGCCAACAATCCCAATCCTTGCATAAAATAACCTCTAAACAAGACTTCTTCTGTACTTGTTTGCAAAGGGAGAAAGAACAATGAAATTACCAGTAAGGTAAAAAATGGAATCGGTTTAAAATTCCAATCATACAATTCAGGTTCAAAGTAAATGCCTACGAGAATGATTACGGCAGAGAGAATTCCCCAAGAAAAAAAGCCAAAAGAAACACGTTTCCAATCAATAAACGCTCTAGAGGTTACAATCCATTTAAATTTCTTTTTATGAATGTATTTTACGGAAAGAAACAAGGCTAAAAGCCCCATCATAAATGTAAAAATCATTAGGAATAGAAATAAATTGGCGTTGATACCCATTTTCATAAAATTATCATTGGCTGCTTCTAAATAGACCGCCAAATCACCTCCTGCTTTTGAAAAAGCAACCAATCCTAAAGGAATGGATCCTAATTGAGTTCCAAAGAAAATAATTATAATGCCTAAAATATACATCCACCAATCATTCTTTCCTTTGTAACCTGTTTCTATAAAACCCATAATTATAATTTAAAATCCCAATTTACTAAATTATTATAATGCAACGCTCCTTTATTCACTTCTAAAGGGCTATCTATATTGTTTGTAAATAAACTCCCTGTACCCAAGCCTTGTGGTAATTTACTTTTTAAAGTATATGTGAATTGTGCGATTGCATTCAACCCCACATTACTTTCTAGTGCTGAAGTAATCCACCAAGCTGCATTATTTTTTTCTGCAATTGAAATCCATTCTTTTGTTCCTGCAAACCCACCCACCAAACTTGGTTTTAAAATAATGTATTGCGGTTTTATAGTTTCGATAAGTGCTTTCTTCTTTGAAGAAGAAAGCACTCCAATGAGTTCTTCGTCCAATGCGATTGGTATCGGTGTGTTGGCGCATAATAGGGCCATTGCTTTTACTTGACCTTGTTGGATCGGTTGTTCTATAGAATGTATTTTTAACATGGAGAGAGTTTCCAATTTACGAAAGGCTTCTTCTGGTAAAAAAGCGCCATTTGCATCCACTCTTAATTCGATTTCCGAAGGTGAAAACTCTTTTCTAATGGATTTTAACAAATCGACTTCCGCGTCAAAATTGATAGATCCTATTTTCATTTTTAAACAAGAAAACCCTTGATTTAACTTCTCTTTTATTTGGCTTTTCATGAACTCTTTGTCGCCCATCCAAATTAAGCCATTGATTGGAATTGGAGTTTTACTTTCTGTAAATTTTGAGGGAAACAATTGAAAGGGTAAATCACTCTGTAGCGATAAAAATGCCTGTTCTATGCCAAATTGAATGGAAGGAAAGTGAGACAATTCGACCAATAATTTTTCGATTCCTAAATTGATATGATTGCAAACCCAGGCAAGTTTTTCCTCATATTCTGGAACATCATCTATACTCAAACCTCTAAAAAGACCGGTTTCTCCATACCCTTTTTTTCCATTTTCTTCTAAAATCAGAAACCAAGTTTCTTTGGTTCTTAAAATTCCGCGAGAGGTTCCACTCGGGTTTTTAAAATTTAGGGTGTATTTTTTGTAGGTCGCTTTTATCAAAATAAACTTATTTTTCTGCAAACGCTTTAAAACTGTTCAAATATCCTTGGTCTTGTGCTTGAAAGGTTCCTTTAAAATACGGAAACATACAAGCCATAATGTAGGAATCGCTGACACAAATTGCGTTTAATTGAATGGTTGTGGTACCTCCATTTTCTGTAAAAACATAGTCATCTGTTTTTAACATATTTTCGGCATCAAAATAGAAAGTTGCCTTTTCATTGGGTACGAAAGCGAGAACTTTTTGAGTCATCGTAATGTCTTGTCCGCTATTATTGATAACAATTTCATAGGTACTACCAACCTTCCCTGGATTTTCGTTGATCACTTTCACTGATTTTATTTCAGGAATCCATTTTTTAATGTTATCAGAGATACTAAAATCTTTAAAAACCGATGAAATAGGCTTATTGATAATTACTGATGCTTGATAGGTTGTTTCTTTTACGAACAAACCAGTTAGAAAAAAAGCAACGACAAAAAAGGTAATGACACTCAGAATTATTTTTATTGTTTTCATTGTAATGGTTTAAAGTATTTGTCCAATTCCAAAAAGAATTGCGAATAAAAAAGTGCTGAGAGCAACTTTCTTTAATTCGTTGTCTAACTCCGAGAAAAGGATATTTTGTGCAACTACTTTTATATTTAAAAATAAAGGAATAAAAGCAATTAAAAATAAGTATTGAATTGGTGCTTGGTAGTGCATCTCTACATATAAAACAGCGGTAACTAAGGCACCTAAAATTAAAATATAATGATATATTTTTGCTTTTTGACTTCCCAAACTTACAACCAACGTATTTTTGTGATGCTGCTTGTCTTCTATTTGATCTCTCATATTGTTTAAGTTCAAAACAGCAGCACTTAGTAAACCAATGGAGGTTGCTGGCAAAAATAACAATGCGTTTATTTGGTGTGTAAATAAAATATAACTTCCAACAACACTCAGTAATCCGAAGAATAAGAAGACAAAAACATCTCCCAAACCACTGTAACCATATGCAAATTCTCCTACTGTATATTTAATTGCAGCTGCAACAGACGCTAACCCAAGCATAAAAAAGGCTACTGAGTATCCAAAATTCTCTCGACCAAAGGCTACGTATATTAAGAGAACTGCAATACATAATGAAAAGATTGTGGTGAAGATCATTGCACGTTTCATTTCCTTTGGTGAAATGACTCCTGAGGAAACCATTCTAGCTTCTCCTTTGCGATTGTCATCAGTTCCTTTGATACCGTCTCCATAATCATTAGCAAGATTTGACAACACTTGAAATCCAATTGTAGTTAAAATTGCTAACCAAAAGATTGAAGTTGTCCAAAAAGGAGCGGTAACTTCTGAAGTAAGGTTTGCATTAATAGCATCATTTCCAAGAATACTTCCAACAATAATTCCTGAAATGGATAAGGGAAGTGTACGTAATCTTGCCGCTTTTAAATAACTTTTTACATCCATGATTTTGTACTTTTTTGTACTTTTAGTGAGGGACAATCAACTATTATAAAAGCGATTTTTAAAAGCTTTGGAAATAAGGTAACGGCACTGTTTTGAAAAATGTATTTCATAAAAATTTAATCCGCTATTGCTTCTAAAATAGAAACTGGAACTTTGTTTTTTAATGCGATTACAAATGCATCTTCATAGGTGTTAAGGATACTTGTTCTATATTTTCGTGCTTCCGCATAGGTATTAAAACTCCCCAATCTGTATTTTGTAAGTTCATTTTCTTGAGATATAGCGATGCCTTCTAATTTGGAAAAACTTTCATTTGGCTGTTTCAAAGCTGCAATTTGTACTTTAAAAACAAGGGTCTCTTTTTTAACAACATCTGCCTTCACTACTTGCGTCGTGTCTTTTGCTTTTACAACTTCTAAAGGCGCTGTTTTCTTTACTTCACTCGTATTACAAGTAATAAAAACAAGTCCAATAAGAAATAACCAACTGTTTTTCATTTTACAAACCATTTGCTTCTGAGATTAATTCTGCGATGTCTTTAACAACCACTTCCGTTTCTTTTTCTTTGAACTTAATTCCATCTGTCATCATCGTATTACAATACGGGCAACCCGTTGCAATAATTTGAGGTTTGGTTTCTAAAGCATCTTCTGTTCTTAAAATATTGATTTCTTTATTCCCTTTTTCTGCATCTTTAAACATTTGCGCTCCACCTGCTCCACAACATAAAGCCGTCCCTTTATGGCGTTTCATTTCTGTTAAATTAACTCCTAGCCTACGTATTAAATCTCTAGGAGATTCATAGACTTCATTGGCTCTTCCTAAATAGCATGGATCATGAAAAGTAACTCTTTTACCTTTTAGGGTTGTTTTGTCAATTTCTAAACGTCCCTCTGAAATTAAATTTTGAATGAATTGCGTATGATGAAAAACTTCGTATCCCCCCCCCAAACTCGGGTATTCGTTTTTTAAGGTATTGAATGAATGGGGATCGCAAGTCACGATTTTTTTTACTTCATACCCATTTAAAACTTCAATATTCATCAATGCCTGCATTTGAAATAAGAATTCATTTCCGGCTCTTTTTGCTGCATCCCCTGTAGAGGATTCTTCTGTTCCTAAAACGGCGAAATCTACATTGGCTGCATGCAATATTTTGACAAACGCTCTTGAAATCTTTTTTGCTCGATCATCATAGCTGCCGGCTGCACCTACCCAAAACAAAACTTCTGGTTGCTTTCCTTGTGCCATCATATCTGCCATTGTAGGTACGTTCATAGTTTGCTTTTTAATCGTTTAATTTGTTACTATATAGAATTCTTTTTTTAATAATTTTGACAGAAAATTAGATTACTCTTCGTTTGCCCAATTCAATCTATCTTGTTGATTGTATTGCCATGGCGCACCGTTATTTTCTATATTGGTCATCATCATATTTAACTCTTGTGGTGCAGCACTTTGCTCCATCACTAAATATTTTCTCATGTCCATAATAATAGACAGTGGGTCGATACTTACGGGGCATTCTTCTACACAGGCATTACAACTTGTACAGGCCCATAATTCTTCTGGAGTGATGTAATCGTTTAATAATTGTTTCCCATCGTCTTTGAATGTACCCTTGTTTTCATCGATATTTCTTCCAACTTCTTCCAAACGATCTCTCGTTTTCATCATGATATTTCTTGGAGACAATTCTTTGCCCGTAAGACTTGCTGGACAAGCGGATGTACATCGACCACATTCAGTACATGTATAAGCATTTAATAATTGTACCCAACTTAGGTCTGCAACATCTGATGCGCCAAATTTTTCTGGAACGTCCTCTTCTGCTCCTTCTTCGGGCATTGCATAGGGGTCTACTGAAGGATCCATCATCAATTGCACTTCTTTTGTGACCGCTTCAGAATTGGGAAACTGACCTTTTGGATTTAAATTCCCAAAATAGGTATTTGGAAACGCCAAAAGAATGTGTAAATGCTTCGAGTAAAACAGGTAATTTAAGAAAACTAAAATTCCCGTAATATGAATCCACCAAGCTGTTCGTTCTATCGTATGAATGGTTTCTGGGGAATAACTTTCAAAAATTGGTGCTACAAATTGACTGACAACATTTCCAACTCCTGCTTCCTGAAAAGCAGTATCTGTAGCATTCATGATGATAAATAATGACATTAAGACCATCTCAAAATAGAGGATTAAATTTCCATCTCTTTTTGGCCAACCAGTCATTTCTTTACTTAAAAATCTTTTAATGTTAGAGACGTTTCTACGCAACCAAAAGAGAACAACAGCAATAAAAACAAGTGCGGCTAACACCTCAAAAACACCAATTAAAAAACCGTAAAATGCATCTCCTAAATAAGGCTGAAAAACGCGGTGAGTCCCCAACAATCCATCGACAACAATCTCTAAAACTTCTATATTTATAATTACAAAACCAACATAAACAATAATATGTAAAAACCCTGAAAAGGGTCTTTTTACCATTTTAGATTGCCCGAGCGCAATCATTGCCATATTTTTTAAACGCTGGAGCTTATTATCATTTCTATTGATACTTTTACCTAGTTTTATATTTCGATAAAGCTTTTGAATATTATTCAGAAAAAAGCCAATCCCTATAATTAATAAAACTCCGAAAAGTACATTTGAAATATAATTCATGCTGAAATATTATTGATTGGTTTTATTATTCGTATTATTCTGTTGATTGAAGGGTGTTGCACTCTTTCCAAATAATGAAAAATGCACAAAACGCTTTGGGTTTAATTTCATTTCTCTAAGCAACTGTTCGAGTTCTTTAGAAACATTTGTTAAATTGTCATACATCGCGTTGTCATTTACAAACTTCCCTAAAGACCCTTTTCCTTCATCAATGCCTTTTAACATATTGTTTACAGTCTGTAAAGTAACTTGTGCTTCTCGCATTATTTTCCCTAAATCTGCATTAACAAGTGTGTCTGATACATTCGACAAGTTTTCTGCAAAATTTCTTGAATATCGCATTGTTTCTTTTAGATCTAGGGAAGTAGAATCCATAATACCATTTACTGCTTGTATAGTCTTGCGAACATCAGCTAAAGAATGTTCTAATGTTTTAACTGAGGTTTTTACACTTTGGATTGTTCGTTTATCTAAAATATCGTTGATGTTTTTAAATAACGAATCAGCACTTACAATTACATGTTCTAATTTTGTTTGAATAGGATCTAAACGCTCTCCAATAGAAGTAAACAAACTCGACTCTATTTCTCCTTGTAAAACATCTCCAGAAACAGCATTCTCACCGGTATAATCGGGAATAATAGCTAGGTTAGAACCTCCTAGTGGACTTGGCGAATAAATTTTTACAATACTTTTTTTAGAAAATTCAAACACATCATCCATTGAAAATAAGACAATTAAACTACCTCTTTTTGTTGGATCGGGATTGAATAAAATTTTATCAACCTTCCCTACTTTTAGGCCATTGATAGTTACTAAGCTTGATTTGCTTAATCCAGCAATATTTGAATACTCAACCTTAAACTGGCGATTATTGGGTTGAAAAATATTTTCCCCTTTCAGGAATGAATACCCCCAGAAAGACATGGCAAGCACTAATAGGGCAACAATTCCTGTTTTTAATTCTTTTGACATATTTTTTCTTCTTGATCTTTTAACAAAATTACTACTATTTTTATGGAAAAGTGTTAAATTATTCCATATTCTGAGCTTCTTTTAAAGGGACTCTTTCACCGCTTTTAAAAGCGACTATATAGGCGGTTCTGTACCCTTTTTCCTTTGCTAATTTTAAGGCTTTTTTTGCCTTTACAAACGCATCCGAATTGCCATAATAGTATTTAAAAAAGGAACCAACTGCAACTCTTTCTACATTTCTAAGGCCTTTAAAATTATACGATTTAGTAGCAATTTTATTTTCACCTGAGGCAATTTGAATTTTATATTCAATTTTAGTTGTACTTTTTTCATTGGTAACATCATCCACCACAGAAATGGTATTTAGTTTTAATTGATTGATGTATTTCTTGATGGCAAGCGCAATGGAATTTGACAATGCTTTTTGTCCTTTTTTCGAGTTTAAATAACGCCCTTCATTTCTATTGGTTAAAAAACCCAATTCGATTAAAACACTTGGCATGATTGTTTCTCTTAGTACTTGAAAATTATCTTGTTTTACTTTTCGATCTAATCTTTTTAATTTTTTCGTGAAATTTGATTGAATAAAACTTGCAATCGTTAAACTTTTATCTAAGTTTTCTTCTTGTAAAAGGGATAACCCAATCATTGATTCGGCTGAATTTAGATCAAAGCCCTCATAACGTTGTTTGTAATTATCTTCTAAAAGAATTACTGCGTTTTCTCTTTTCGCAATTTCTAAATTCTTTTTATTTCCCCGGATTCCCAAAACAAAAGTTCCTGCTCCATAAGCATTTGATGTATGAGAATCACAGTGAATGGAAACAAATAAATCTGCTTTTGCTTGATTTGCAATGTCGCCTCTTTTCCATAAATCGATAAAAACATCTTTATCTCTCGTAAAGACGACTTTAATATCATCTTCCTTTTGCAGCTGTTTTCCAACAGCTACAGCAACCTTCAGTGCTATGTTTTTTTCTTTGTATCCATTTCCAGTATTACCAGGATCTTTTCCTCCATGCCCTGCATCTAAAACAACTACATACTTTTTTTGGGCCGTTAACTCCAGACAAGTTGTCAGAAAAAAACAAAAAAGTGCTAAAAAAAATATATTTTTAGTTTTGCCCTTAAATTTATGGTTTCGTAGAAAATTCATCGATAAAATTTAACTAATTTTGGCAAATGTAAGTTTGGTGCTTCAAACATTGAACCCTACTTTTACCATTGTACAAAAATAGCATTTATAGCATTGCAATCAAACCGATCATACATTCTTTTATTTTTCGCTCTTTTCGTGTTTCAAAAAGGGTATTCTCAAGATATAGAAAAAACGAAAGCGTTTTCCTTATCGAACATGCGATTTGATAGTTTGAACCCAAACCAAACAAAAATAATTCCAAAAAAGAAAAAAGACACTCTTTTTAATAAAAAAATAGACACAATGGGCCTGGATTCGATCAAGCCAAAAGAGTCTATTCAGGATATCATCATCCATGATGCCAAAGATTACACCATTCAAAATGCAAAAGAAGAGACCTTAACTTTGTACAATGAAGCTGTTTTAATCTATGGAGAAATTGATTTAAAAGCAGGTAGTATTGTTGTAGATTATAAGAAAGAAACTTTATTTGCAAAAGGAATTGTAGACAGCACAGGATATACGCAACGCCCTTATTTTAAACAAGGTAGTGAAGAAACAGAACAAGATTCTTTACTTTATAATTTTAAAAGTAAAAGAGCCATAATCTACGGTCTAAAAACCAAGCAGGGTGAAATGTTTACCTACGGTGAAAAAACAAAACGCGTTAATGATTCTACGATTTATGTGCGAAAAATACGTTTTACAACTTCAGATAAAGAAAAGAACCCCGACTATTACATCACCACAAATAAAGCGAAATTAGTTCCAGGAAAGAAAATAATTGTTGGAGCGAGTAATTTGGTCATTGCCGATATTCCAACACCTTTAGTATTGCCTTTTGCCTATTTCCCTTTGGGTGAAAAAAGTGTTTCTGGATTTTTAATTCCCGCATTTGATACGGGAAGTTCGAGTAGAGGAATTGGGTTTCAAAATGGTGGATATTACTTTGCCATTAGTGACTATGTAGATTTGGCGGTAAGAGGAGATGCTTATTCTAACGGAAGTTGGAGCTTAAGAGGGTTCTCAAATTACAATTTAAGGTATCGTTACAGCGGAAATTTTAATATAAGTTTCGAAAATATTGTTCAGGGAATCCGAGGTTTTTCAACCTATAACAAATCGAATAATTTTAATGTTCGATGGAGTCATTCTCAAGATTCGAAAGCAAATCCTAATTCTAGATTTACAGCTTCTGTTAACCTAGGAAGTAGTCGTTTTTTTAGAGAGAGCTTAAACGAATTCAACACCAATCAGTTTTTAACAAATACCTTTAATTCCTCAATAAGTTACACAAAAAGGTTTGTAGGTACTCCTTTTAATCTTTCGGTTGCAGCAACTCATTCACAGAATACGAATGACCAGTCAATAAATATGACCTTTCCATCTGTAAACCTTACCATGTCAAAGATTTTTCCTTTTGAAGGGAAAGGAGGTATTAAGAAAAATCCGCTTCAGAAAATGGGATTTGACTATGCAATGCAAGGGGAATACCGAATTAATACTACGGAAGACGAATTCTTAACCTCAGCAATGTTTCGCACAGCAAAATCGGGAATCAAACACAGAACAGGAACAAGCACGAATTTAAAAGCTTTTCGATACTTTACACTTTCTCCAAGTGTCTCTTATCAGGAAATTTGGAATTTCAACTATCTCAAAAAAACCTATAACGAAACCGATCAAGAAGTAATTACAGATACGATCAGTGGTTTTAAATCTTTCAGAGAATACAATACAGGTGTTAGCTTATCTACCAATATTTATGGGACTTTTAAGTTTAACAAAGGACGCTTAAAAGCAATACGACATACTATTAGACCTTCTATCTCTTACAATTACACCCCCGATTTTGCACGTAAATATGAAGAACGGGTGCAACGAACTGCAGACCCACTCGATATTGAAACTTACACTCCTTTTGATAATAATGTAGGTATTTATGGTGCACCTAATTCTGGTTTAAGCAATTCTATTGGAATAACGGTAAACAATGTTGTGGAAGCTAAAATGGCACCGAAAGATCCAGATAGTGACGAAGAAGATAAAAAAGTAACTATCTTAAACAACTTAAACTTTAGTACTGCTTACAACATTGCCGCAGATAGTTTAGGTTGGAGCAATCTAAACGTCAATGCAGGTACTCGCTTTTTTAATGATAAAATGGCATTGAATTTGAATGCTTCCTTAGATCCTTATCAAATAAATGAAGAAGGGCGTTCTATTGACAAGTTCAACAAGAATATCTTCAGAATAGAAACGGCAAATTTATCGGCAAATTACAGCTTATCCAGTGCTGATTTCAGTAAAGACAAAGACGATAAAAACAAAACAAACAGTGGTAATGGGGCACAAAATACACCAGACGTAATTGGCGGAAACATTAACCCAACCAATCGATTTTCCCAAACAGGAGCTAACAGCAACAATAATCAAAATAAAGAGGTAGAAACCGAACTCTACAAGGCAGACATTCCATGGAGCGTAAACTTAGCTTATGCAGCTACTTATAGGAATAATGGTAGAGAGCCTGGTGAAATAAAAAGTCATTCGGTCATGTTTAGTGGAAACTTAGAATTGTCTCCCAAATGGAAAGTAGGCTATTCTTCAGGATATGATTTAAAAGATGGGGCTTTTACTTTCTCTAGATTCAATTTCACAAGAGATTTAGACAGCTGGCAATTCAATTTTAATTGGGTTCCTTTTGGGAATATTTCCTCTTACACCTTTTTTATTGGTGTAAAATCTACCGTATTGCAAGATTTAAAATGGGATAAAAACAAACCGCCAGATAGAAGATTATTTTAAATAACAAAGAGTCTTCTACAGACTCAGTCTGACAAAAAATAACCCCTTCAATATTGAGAATTTTAAAAAATGAAAAAAATAATTACTACCTCAAAAGCACCAGCACCCATAGGTCCGTATAACCAAGCAGTTTTAAGCGGAAATACGCTATATACTTCTGGACAGATTGCATTGCACCCTACAACAGGCGCGTTGGTTTTAGAAAGTATTCAAGCAGAAACAACACAAGTTATGGAAAATATGAAAGCTGTCTTAGCTGCAGCTGAAATGACTTTTGAAAACGTCATAAAAACGTCTATTTTTATTTCTGACATGCATAATTTTGGAGAAATAAATGCTGTATATGGAACCTATTTTAACGAGGAAACCGCTCCTGCAAGAGAAACCGTAGAAGTGGCCAACTTACCGAAGTTTGTAAATGTGGAAATTAGCATGATCGCAGTGAAGTAAGTTTCCAAATTATTACAAATAAAAAAACCTGATAGAAATGAATCTATCAGGTTTTTTTTGCACTTTTTGTTTCAACTACAATGTTGAAGCATATTCAATTAAGTCTACAATTTTTGTAGAATATCCCATTTCGTTATCATACCAAGAAACAACTTTTACAA
The DNA here is from genome assembly GCA_943787375.1 of uncultured Polaribacter sp. Classification (GTDB taxonomy): domain Bacteria; phylum Bacteroidota; class Bacteroidia; order Flavobacteriales; family Flavobacteriaceae; genus Polaribacter. Next base: position 113,019 of record CALSME010000006.1, on the reverse strand, counting down.
AGTTGTCGTTTAAAGCGATTCCCGCATTTGCATCAAAAATTGATGTACGTGTATCTCCTACGAAATCTTGAGAAACAATTAGGTCTTCTGTATATCCAAGAACACCTTTCATTGGTCCACTTTCTGAAGCTGATTTCATAGCTGCACAAATTTCTTTATACGAAGCTGGCTTTTCTAACTTAACCGTTAAATCTACAACAGATACATCCATTGTTGGAACTCTAAAAGCCATTCCTGTTAATTTACCATTCATTGCAGGAATTACTTTTCCTACTGCTTTTGCAGCACCTGTAGAAGAAGGAATAATGTTATGAATTGCAGAACGTCCACCTCTCCAGTCTTTCATAGAAGGACCATCTACTGTTTTCTGAGTTGCTGTTGCAGCGTGAACGGTTGTCATTAAACCTTCAACAATTCCAAAATTGTCATTTAATACTTTCGTAATTGGTGCTAAACAGTTTGTTGTACAAGATGCATTTGAAAAAATCTTTTGATCTGCAGTTAATTCTGTATTGTTTACACCCATAACAAACATTGGTGTATGATCTTTAGATGGAGCTGATAAAACAACTTTTTTAGCACCTGCTTCTAAGTGTTTTCCTGCTGTCTCTTCTGTTAAGAAAAAACCTGTAGATTCAATTACATATTCTGCACCAACTTCATTCCACTTTAAGTTTGCTGGATCTCTTTCTGCTGTGATTCTAATTTCATTTCCGTTAACTACTAACATTCCGTTTTTTACCTCAACAGTCCCATCAAATGCACCATGAACAGAATCATATTTAAGCATGTATGCTAAATAATCAACTTCTAATAAGTCGTTAATTGCAACTACTTGTACATTTTCTCTTTTTACTGCTGAACGAAAAGCCAATCTTCCTATTCTACCAAATCCGTTAATTCCAATTTTAATCATTTGCTTGTATTTGTAATTATTGTTATTATGTGGTCATTATATCTGACACACGAATTAATTCTTTATTTATTTTTGATTGTCCTTTAATTGCTTTTTCTAATGGTGTTAGTTGTATTTTATCACTTAACAAACCTACCATAAAATTCGATTTCCCTTCCAACAAGCTTTCAACTGCTTTTACTCCCATTCTACTCGCTAAAACGCGATCAAAACAAGAAGGCGAACCTCCTCTTTGCATATGCCCTAAAACAGATACTCGCACTTCATACTCAGGTAGATGTTCTTCAACATAATCTTTTAATTCAAAAACGTTTTTTCCAATTTTATCTCCTTCCGCTACTACAACAATACTGGATGATTTTCCTGACTCTTTACTTCTTACTAAAGAATCTAACAATCGGTCTAATCCTAAATCTTCTTCTGGGATTAAAATTTCTTCCGCTCCTGCACCTACGCCGACGTTTAAAGCAATATGACCAACATCTCTCCCCATTACTTCCACAAAAAACAATCGATTATGTGAACTTGCCGTATCTCTAATTTTATCAATTACTTCAACAACTGTATTCAAGGTAGTATCATAGCCTAAAGTATGTGAAGTTCCAAAAATATCGTTATCAATAGTACCTGGAATTCCGATAACTGGAAAATTAAACTCTTGATTGAAAATCATGGAACCCGTAAATGTACCATCACCACCAATAGTAACCAAAGCATCAATACCTGCAGCTTTTAATGCTTCATAGGCTTTTTGTCTTCCTTCTTTGGTTCGAAAACCATTGGATCTTGCCGACTTCAAAAAAGTACCTCCTTTGTTAATGATTCCTTTTACACTACGTGCATCCAAATCAATAAAGTCACCTTCTATCATTCCCTCATATCCACGATAAATCCCTGCACATGCTATTTCGTGAAATGCACATGTACGAACAACCGCTCTAATTGCGGCATTCATTCCTGGAGCATCACCTCCAGAAGTTAGTACTCCTATTTTTTTAATTTTGTCCATATTATATTGTGTAAAAATACTTAATTTAAAGGATTCTAAAGAATAAAATGACGAAATCGTTTTCGACTTTAGCGACTGTTTTTTAATAATTATACTACTGAATTTCAGGTTTTTTTTCTTGAAGGTAGTCTATTAAAAAGGATTGCCTATTTTCGTCTTTTAAAAACGAATATACGAATGAATCTGTCGAATCTTGATTACGGTATTATTATCGGGTTTTTTATGCTCTCTCTTTTCATTGGACTTTGGGTGTCAAAAAAAGCAGGAAAAAATACTTCTGAGTATTTTTTATCTGGCAGAAATATGCCTTGGTGGTTATTGGGCGTTTCTATGGTAGCAACCACATTCGCCGCAGACACCCCAGGTTTGGTAACCGAATTAGTTCGAAAAGAAGGTGTTTCTGGCAACTGGGTTTGGTGGGCATTTTTACTCACAGGAATGTTGACCGTCATTTTCTATGCAAAATTATGGCGAAAATCTGGAATTACGACAGACCTAGAATTTTATGAAATTCGATATTCTGGGAAAATGGCAAGCTTCCTTAGAGGATTTAGAGCCATCTACTTGGGCATCATTTTTAATATAGTGACCATGGCAGGGGTTTGCTTGGCAGGTGCAAAAATTGCAAATATACTTTTGGGTATGGACCAAGGAGAAATGCTTATTTATTCTTCAATAATTGTGGTCATATACTCTTCTTTAGGGGGCTTAAAAGGAGTTCTAATCACCGATTTCGTACAATTTATAATCGCAATGATTGGCGCTATTTGGGCAACTATATACATCTTAGACTTACCAGAAATTGGCGGATTGACAAACTTATTATCGCATGAAAATGTTAGCGGTCAATTAAATATGTTGCCCGATTTTACAGATACAGAAGCTTTAGTCACCTTATTTATCATTCCATTGGCAGTACAATGGTGGAGTACTTGGTATCCTGGTGCAGAACCTGGAGGGGGTGGTTACATTGCCCAAAGAATGCTCGCTGCTAAAGATGAAAAAAACGCAACATGGGCAACACTATTTTTCAACTTCGCACATTATGCAGTACGTCCTTGGCCATGGATCTTGGTTGGATTGGCCTCTTTAGTGATTTTTCCAACATTGACGGATGTAAATGCTGCTTTTCCAAATTTACCTTCAGAGATGCAAGGACACGATGTCGCCTATGCCGCAATGATGACCTTTTTACCTGCAGGGTTAATTGGTATTGTTTTAACCTCTTTAATTGCTGCTTTTATGAGTACCATTTCTACTCAATTAAATTGGGGAAGCTCTTATGTAGTAAATGATTTATATGCACGTTTTATAAACAAAGAAGCTTCCGAAAAACAAAAAGTAATTGTGGGAAAACTGACTACAGTACTCTTAATGATTTGTGCGGCTACCTTTTCTTTTTACCTGCAATCTGCCAAAGATGTTTTTGATTTGTTATTACAAATTGGTGCAGGAACTGGTTTGTTGTTTATTCTAAGATGGTTTTGGCATCGAATCAATCCGTTTAGTGAAATTGCAGCAATGGCGATTTCATTTATGGTCGCTCTTTTCTTTTTTATCAACGCAAAACAAGAAGTTCCATGGATTGAAATTGCAGGACATTGGCAATTGATAATCGGTGTTATAGTTACAACAGTTGGGTGGATTTCTGTTACATTACTTACAAAACCTTCGACTAAAGAAACACTGGATTCATTTGAAAAATTAATTTTTGACGGAGAAGATAAATTTAAGAATATTGGGTTTAAAATAGTTGCTTTCTTCACCGGTCTTATTGGAGTTTACAGCTTTCTATTTGCCACTGGAAATTGGATTTATGGAGAAACATTGATTGGAGTTACCCTCTCAATTCTCTCGATGGTTTGTGTTTTTATTCTGATAAAAATCTGGAAGAAAATTGCTTAAATTGAGAAGCAATTAAAAGTTAATTAATTGCTTGTTTTTAGAAAGTACTGTGCTTTTATTAATCACTTTCTTGGGTGTTTTTTTACGTTTTTGAACACCTATTTTCTTAAGAAATTCAGAGAACGTATTAAAATTAACTTGGTAAGAAAGTCCGACTCCTTGCGTATAACCCTCCTCTTCTGCTGAATATTGAATTTCATTTTGTCTATTAAAAATGACACCTCTAAAATTACCTTCTTTGTTTAATAACACTTCAACTTTTACTTCACCAATTACACTAGATTGTGTTTTGGTTCCAACGGGTACCCCAACTTTTCCATTAATAATAATTCTGTCATTCAAGTTTGTACTCACAGAAACATCTACCTGATTGTCAACATCCAATCTATCTGTATCGCTATTATCGATACCCTGTACATAATCAACACCAAATGTAAACTTACTGTCTGGACTGTTCATTAAATTAGAAAAAGCAGCTGTAATGGCGTTTGAAGCTGTCGTTGTAATGGCTGAAGTGCTATCAAAATTTATTTTATCAGGATTTACAAAACTCCCTAAAGTTAATAAAGATATAAATTGTGTCGTTTTTTCATTGACATTATTATCATTCAAAATAAATTCTAATTCTGTTGCAATAGCGGGATCTACGTTTGCTAACTCGATATCCAATTCTTGTTTGGAACTAAACAAACCACCCGTTATTTTAGTCACTAGATCTACCTCAATATTTCTGCTTGAATTGAAATTTTGTAAAAGTGTAGACGGGTTTGCTCTCGCTTTATAAACAGCTGCAACATTTAAATTGGCTTCATAAGGATTCCCGTTCCAAGAAACAGTCCCCCCTTTTTGTATGACAAAAGGTCTATTGACTAAGCCTCCATATTTAAAATCATAAACTCCATTATCAATGGTGTAATCTCCAAAGATATTGAACTTTCCACGGGTGTTAATTTGTATGTCTATAGCCCCAGAACCAAAACCCGTTAACTGACTCCCATAAACCTCATCAATAACAACTTGCATTTTTGCCGCTTTGGTTACCTCTAAATTTATATTTAAAGAAAGGCCCTTTAAGGCATCTTTCGCTAATTCCTTTTGCCTATCTGCCACTTTTAATGTGTCTGATTTAAAATGAATTAGCTTATAACTATTTACGGTTTCAATGTCTTTTAAAGGAACAACAAAAACAGTTCCAGGCTGCGTACTTCCATTAACATCTATTGTTAATTGGTCAGTTAAACCACTGATCGTTGCCGTGCCTTTTAAAAACCCAGTGCCAAAGTACTGAGCTTCTTCATTATCTTCAGTATCTAAAACCAATAAATTGTTAGTGTCAATTTGTAAATTTAAAAACCATTGATTAAAATTTTGATGGGTAATTTGCCCTTGCAACATCCCTCTGGTTTGGTGTTTGACATCCAATAAATTAATGTTCTCTAAAAGGAAGGATTGCCCATCTAATTTAATAAGAGATTCTCCATCAAAGTTATAATCTACATTTAAATATGGAAATAGCATTCCAGCATTTTTCAATCTTAAAACTCCTTGCATTTCTGGGTTTCCAACAAAACCAGACAATTGAAACTCTCCACTTGCTTTCCCTCTTATTGCCGATAAAACATCTTTTCCCAGAGGACTAAAAGCATTTAAACTAAAGTCTTCTAAGAATACATTCAAATCAATAAGTGGTTTTTTACTTGAAAAATCTAAAACCCCACTTGCAGCAATGCTTTTTACTTTTTTATTTTTCAGAGAAACTGCCACATTGTATTTTTCATAGGAATTGTCGCCAACAATATTTAAAGACAAATCACCCTGTTTAAAATCATTGATTTCAAAATCTTTTATTAAAACAATTGCCTCAGGCTTATAAACACCTTCCTTTTGAACAAAATCTAAATTCCCAGAAAAAACACCTTTCAAAGCCAAACTATCAATGTCAGGCAAGAAACTTTCTAAATCTACTTTTGTAAAATCTGCTAATAAGGCTTTTTCATTTTCCCCTTTTAGACTTCCAGCAAATTCAATTTTTTGCTCCTTTGAGGTGATTTCAAATTGACTGAAATTGAACTCACTTGTTTTTAAATCAAATGTTATTTTATCTGGATATTGACTATTTGGGTTAATTTTCCAAACGTTTTCTCTAAAATTAAAAGAAGATTCTTGAAAAGCAACAACCGATTTCCCTTTTGGATTGATGGTATAATAAAAATCTAAATTGAATTCTTCATCATTCAGTTTTCCACCTTCAAAAACAGATTTAAAATACAAGGTATCATTATCGGTTCTATTTAAAAAGTTCAACTTGGAGAGTTTGTAATACTTTGTGTTCAGTTCAGAAGCTGTTAAACTGGTGTTAAATAGCGGATTCTGATTGTCTGTAAGTAGTTTGACATCTTTAATTTCGTTCCCAAAAACTTGGATTCTCGGTGAAGTGATGTTTAATTTTAATAGGCTTTTATTAGAAACTATTTTTCCTTTGACCTTTGTATTATCATGAATATAGATTTCTGGGAAAAACACATTTACAATTTGGTTATATACCGTAAAATTAAAATCTAAAAACTGATTTTTAGCGACCTTATAGGGTTTGTAATTTGTATAAATACTTCCCAATGCGTTTTGGGCAACGGGCAACAATTCTGAAAAAGCAAAATTACCCGATAAGAACCCATTTGCGATATCTTTAGAGGTTATTTCAATTCGCTTTACATCTTCTTTCAACGAAGAAGAAACACGAAACTCTTCAAAGTGAAACTCTTTCTCATGATTCGTATAATAAACATCCTTAAAGCTAGCGTTTCCAAGAAGATCATTAAAGGTATTTCCAGCAACATCTAAGGTTATTTTTCCTTTTAAAATTGCAATGGAATCTCTTGTAAACAAATTCGTTTCTTTTAAATTTAAAGAAGCAATCGTTGCGTCAAAATCAAATTTATGCATGGATGAAGAAAGATCTGCTAAGCCTTTAAAATTCATCTTAAAGTTGTCATCGTCTATCAACAAGTTTCCGTTGAACTTATTCTTTTGATATACACCATCTACTTCCATGTTGGAATAGGTATAATTTTTAAATTCGAATGTGGCAACGGTACCAACAAAAGAAGTATTTAATGATGCAGATTGAAATCCACGTCCATTCACATTTCCTGCTAAAGTAAATCTTCCTAACATGGGGTTGTCTATAAACACTCCAAGATCAAAATCACTAAAAGCAACATCGCCTTTGTAAGTAGCAAAATCAAGATTGCTCCTGTTTTCAATTTTAAAATCAGAGTGCATGGCTCCAATTTCAGAACTCAAATTTACGTTTGCATTTACTTCCTCTGAAGTAACCCGAACCAATCCATTTACATCGAACCTCCCTAAACGAGATAATTCTGGAGGTAGCGTATTTCCTAGTACATTTGGAAGTAGATTTTTTAGCTCTGAAAAAGTTGCTGAAACATGCTCTAAATCTCCTTTAAAAAGGAACGGTTTATTGGTATTGATTGAATTTACAATCGCAAAATCTCCAGATGCTTTTATACCGTTTTTAGAATTTAGGCGTAAATTTTGAATCTTTAAATCATTCAGTTTTCCAGAGACATTTCCTTTAAAATTTAAAACATCATTTCCACTAATTTCTGCATATAACTTCTTAAAATCATAAACAGAAAAAGTGCTTTTTTTAAAATTTGCTTTAATTTCCACCTTATTGTTAAAGTCTTTTAAATCTTCTCTATTATAAGTGAAAAAAATATTTCCTAAAATTTTAGAATTTCGAGTTTGTAAGGTAGTCTCCTTAAAGTGCATTGCACTTAGTGAATACAAAAAATTTGTTGTAAGATTCGTTACATTTAAACCGTTAGATTCTGTAAAATACAAACCTCTAATATTCGCTTTCACATCGGGACCAACAATCGAGAAATCTTGTAGATTACCCCCAATTTTTTTGGCGCTATACTTTAAAGTTTTTTCATCATTTTCATTCGTCAATTTATAATTTAAATTGCTAACATAGATATTGGAGGTTTCTAAAATAAACGGTTTTCGCAATGAATCTTTGGGAATATCTGAATCAAAACTGTCGATAAAAACGGTTAAATTATCATCTTGCTCATCTTTATACGTTTTCATATAAAAATGGGCATCTTCTAAAGAAATACTTTTCAGCTTCACATCTCCATCCAGTATTTTTTTTGCGTTCAGCAATGATGTGGATAGTTTATTGACAAAAATTAAAGTGTCTTGATGATGGTCTCGGATTTCAATCCCTTTTAATTGCACAGTTCCCAAAAAAGATAGATCTACTTTTTGAATCAACAAATCGGTTCCAAAATCTTCATTTATAGTGGTCGTTGCGTATTTTGCTAATTTTGTCTGCACATAAGAAGTTGATAATAGAATTATTATCAACAAAAGAAAAAGTACCATGTACTTTAACAGCTTTAATAGTATTTTTTGGTATTTTTTGATAGGTTGTATAATTAGGTTATTGAGGTTTTCAGCAAATCTTATCAAAAACATTGCCAGTTACACAAAGAACGCCCAAATATAACAAACTATTAAATTTCTATTCTTAAAAAACGGTTACATCATAAAAAATTATCGTTAATTTTGTAGCTTAAAAGTAATATTTAATGCAAAACGACTATATTTTAGGGATTGAATCTTCTTGTGACGACACGAGTGCTGCTGTTATTTGTAACGGCAAAGTATTGAGTAATGTTGTTGCAAATCAAGAAGTACACTCAAAATACGGTGGAGTTGTACCAGAATTGGCATCAAGAGCCCATCAACAAAATATCGTACCCGTTGTACAACAAGCAATAGAAAAAGCAGGAATTAAAAAGGAAGACTTATCAGCCGTAGCTTTTACAAGGGGTCCTGGTTTAATGGGTTCATTATTGGTTGGTACTTCTTTTGCAAAATCTTTGGCATTAGGCCTTAACGTTCCATTGATTGATGTAAACCATATGCAAGCGCATATTTTAGCACATTTTATAGTGGAAGAAGGAAGTAATATTCCACCGTTTCCTTTTATTTGCTTGACCATTAGTGGTGGACACACTCAAATTGTAAAAGTTACAGACCATTTTAATATGGAAATACTAGGTGAAACCATAGATGATGCCGTTGGAGAAGCCTTTGACAAATCTGCAAAAATATTGGGACTCCCTTACCCTGGTGGCCCCTATATAGACAAATATGCACAATTAGGGAATCCGAAAGCCTATCCATTTACCAAACCGAAAGTTGGTGACATGGATTTTAGTTTTAGTGGTTTAAAAACTGGAATTCTTTATTTTATTCAAAAACAGCAAAGAATCAATCCCAATTTTATTACAGAAAACTTAAATGATATCTGTGCATCCATTCAATATACAATTGTTGAAATATTAATGGATAAACTTAAAAATGCAGTCAAACACACCGGCATCCAACACATTGCTATTGCAGGTGGGGTATCTGCCAACTCAGAAATTAGAAGAAGGCTGTCTACTGCAGACAAACATTTTGGTTGGACGACCTACATTCCGAAATTTGAATATACCACAGACAATGCAGCAATGATTGCAATTACAGGGTATCTAAAGTATTTAAATAAAGAATATGCAGATGAAAACATAAGTGCGAAAGCACGCTTAAAAGTGACCGAATAATTTTTTTGACCCATTATAGATATGAACGCTTTTAAACATAGAATTCAATTTTTTCTTCAATATTACTTTTTATGGATTGGCTTCTTTTTCTTTGCGCGCCTCTTTTTCTTGTTATTTTATTATGAGGACACTTATCTACTTGGTTTTTACGAAGTCTTAAAAACATTTCTTTATGGTTTTAGATTGGATGCCTCGTTTACAGGCTATCTTTCAATACTTCCTTTTATCTTGATTTTAGTATCGCTTTTTATCCCTAGAAAAGTAATTTCATTTTTAATCAAACTTTTCACTTATTCAGCAATTATTCTCATCAACTTGTTCATGATTATTGATGCCTCGCTGTATCAATCTTGGGGGATCAGGATCGATAACACCTTGCTCAATTATTTAAATACACCAGAAATTATGTGGGCAACAGCGTCTACATTTCAAATCATTTCTGGAACATTCATTTGGGTGTTATTTTCATTCAGTTTCATCCAATTGTTTAAAAAACGAATCAATAAAGAAATTAAAAAACTATCTACGGGTAGTTATCTAGCAATTCCATTTCTTTTCATCGTAATTGGTGCATTGATTCTTCCAATTAGAGGGGGGCTTCAAACAATACCAATTAACCAAAGCAATGTATATTTTTCAAACAATATGTTTGGAAATCATGCTGCAGTTAATTTTATGTGGAACTTCACACATGCTATATCGAGTGAAGTTTCAACAAAAAACCCCTACAAAAAATTTGACAATTCTGTAGCCAATGAAATTATAAATTCAAGACAAAAAAAACTATTTAAAAGCAGTAATGACTCCATTTTAAACACTACAAAACCAAATGTCATTTTAATTATTTGGGAAAGCTTAACCGCTAAACTAGTCGGGTCTATTGGCGGAGAACCCGATGTAACAGCAAACTTAAATCGATTGTCTAAAGAAGGAATTTTATTTACCAATTTTTATGCAAATGGAGACAGAACTGACAAAGGATTAATCGCTATTTTAAGTGGCTATTATCCACAAACGAATAAAAGTATCATCAAGATTCCAAATAAAAACAGCAGCCTACCCATGCTTACCAAAAGTATGATTGATGCGGGTTATGACACCTCCTTTTATTATGGTGGTGACTTGAATTTCGGAAATATGAACACCTATTTAAGAAATGCTGGAGTCACTGAATTTATAGATGGCAGTTCATTTGATAAAAAAGATTGGAATTCAAAATGGGGTGCCCATGACCATGTGTTTATGGAAAAATTTGCAGCGGATCTCAACCAAACACAAACTGCTCCCTTTTTTAAAATTGCTTTGACATTGACCAGCCATGAGCCTTTTGAGTTTCCAGATACCTATAAATTTGGCAAAGATACTGAAGAGAACAGATTTCGAAGCTCGCATGCCTACACAGATAAAACGATTGGTAAGTTTATTGAAAACGCAAAGAAACAACCTTGGTGGGACCATACGCTCATCGTAATTATGGCAGATCATGGACATCGTTCTCCAAAACATAAAGGCGTCTTTAATTCACCAAAAAAATTTAAAATCCCAATGCTATGGCTTGGAGGTGCATTGCAAAAAAAGAATGTTCAAATCAATACCATTGCATCACAAGTAGATTTCTCATATACGCTTTTAGACCTTTTGAATATTGATAATACTGATTTTAAATGGAGTAAGCATCTTTTTAACAGCGATGAAAGTCAGTATGCTCACTATATATTTAACAACGGATTTGGGACTTTGGATAAAAATGGGGTTTTCGCCTATGACTTTGTAAGCAATAAACCCATCCTTCAAAAAGGAACTTCATTTCATACGCTAGATTCTTTAGGGAAAGCAATTACACAGGATGCTTATCAAGATTTTATTGAAAGATAAAAGTCCCAAAAAAACAGGCTCATTTTTAACAATTCTAAATACTAAAAAACAAGAAAAGTTGTCCTCTTTTTAATCGTTTTATCCGTAAATTTGTAGAACTAAAAAAAAGCATCATTTCAGATGAAAAAAATATTCGGTTTTTTGTACTCCACACGTTTAATGGCTATTTTATTTGTTCTTTATGCAACCGCAATGGGCGTAGCTACATTCATAGAAAATGACTTTGGCACACAAACTTCGAAAGCATTAATTTATAATGCTTGGTGGTTTGAGTTGATCATGGTTTTTTTCGTAATTAACTTTTTTGGAAATATTTTCAGATACCGTTTACTTAGAAAAGAAAAATGGCCCGTATTGTTGTTTCACGTATCTTTTTTATTGATTTTAATTGGTGCAGGAATCACACGATATGTGGGATATGAAGGAGTAATGCCCATTGACGAAGGAGAAACTACCAATTCATTCCTTTCTGAAACAACTTATTTAAATGTTGTAATTGATGACAATAAGGATCAAGCACCAAAAATTCATAAAAAAATGTTGCTTTCCGCTTGGGGAAAAAACAATTTTGAATTTGACACTTCTTTCGGAAGAAACAGCAATGAGCAACAAGAAATTAACTTCAAATTAGTGGATTACATTCCATGGGCAGAAAAAAAACTTGTACTTAATGAAAATGGAGAGGAGCATCTTTTCTTTGTAGAATCTTCTGAAGGTTCAAGACATGAACACTATATCAAAAAAGGTACGATACAAAATATTCATGGAATTTTGGTAGGCTTCGATGCCCCAAACCAAAATGCAAGTGTCAATTTCTTTAAAGAAAATGGCAGTCTTAAAATGGTCACCAAAGAAAGTGGAGATTGGTTTCGAATGGCAGATCAAAAAAAAGGAATTGTTGTTAAAGATTCTGTTCAAAGTTTTCAATACTTAACACTTCATAATATTGCTGGACTTCAATTTGTAATTCCAAGACCCGCTGAAAAAGGAACCTTACAAATGGTGAGTGGCCCCAAAGACGATACAAAATTGGATGTAGTTATTTTTGACATCACCACAAATAACGTAACCGAAAGAGTAGAATTAACAGGGGGACAATACAACACTCAAGGCGCCAAAGAAGTTACGGTTGCAAACTTAAACTTCAGAATGTTATATGGTTCAAAGTTTTTAGAAACACCTTTTAAGATTAAATTAAATGATTTTCAACTAGAGAAATACCCTGGATCTGAAAGTGCAGCTTCATTTGCAAGTGAAGTAACCGTAATTGCTCCCAATGAAACCTTTGATTATCGAATTTTCATGAACAACATACTCGACTATAAAGGGTATAAATTCTTTCAAGCCAGTTATGACTTGTCTGGTGAAGTAGAACAAACGCGACTTTCGGTAAATCATGACTTTTGGGGGACTTTTGTAACCTACCTTGGCTACTCTATGCTGTACATTGGAATGATTTGTATCTTTTTTGCGAAGCATACTCGTTTTGACGATTTAAAAAAATCACTTAAGAAATTGCAACGAAAAAAATCAACAATAGCTGTCATTGCTTTTTTATTATTTGTCAATGTTTCTAACGCACAACAACCTATAAATCACCAGCAGAGAAGAATTACAGATCAGCAAATTGATTCGATATTAAAAGCAAACTTGGTAGATGAGTCCCATGCTGAATCGTTCAACAAATTGATCATACAAGATGCGGGTGGACGAATGAAACCTGCACATACTTTTGCCTCTGAATTGGTTCGAAAAGTAAGTCAGACAAATAATTTTAATGGCATGAAACCAAGTCAGGTTTTAATGTCAATTATTGAAAATCGCATCTTATGGTTTGAAGTTCCTTTTATTTATTTAGAAAAAGGAAACACACAAATAAGAGACATATTGGGTCTGGAAGAAAAAGCGAAATATGCACGATTATCCGATTTTTATGATACTAAAGGAAACTCTAAAATAGACCGTTATATTCAAGATGCACAGAAAAAAAACATTCAGAATAAATTTGAGAAAGATGTTATAAAAATTGGAAGACGCTTGTGGTTATTTAATTCTGCATTAATGGGAAGTGTTTTAAAAATATATCCGATTCCAGGAGATGAAAACAACAAATGGGTTTCTCAACCAGAGTCATCGAGAGTCAACTTTAAAGCCATCGATTCTGTTTTTGTTCGACAATCACTGCCCGCCTATGTGCAGGTTTTACAAGAAGCAAAAAAGACCAAAGATTATACTTTTGCAAATAAAATACTGTCTCGGATTAAAAGTTTCCAAAAAGAAAAAGGAAGCGCTGTTTATCCATCAGAAAATAAAATAGAATTAGAAATACTTTATAATAATTACCAGCCCTTTTTAACTCTTTCAAAATTATATGGGGTATTGAGCTTGTTCTTAATCATCTTTGTAATCTCACAAATATTCTACACAAAGAAATGGATCAACCTACTTGTTAAAGTTTTACTTGGAGTTGCAGCTGCACTGTTCCTACTGCATACATTAGGCTTAATTTCTCGCTGGTTTATTAGTGGAAATGCGCCTTGGAGTAATGCATATGAATCGATAATCTATGTAGCTTGGGCTGTGATGCTCTTTGGATTAACCATGGGGAGAAAGTCTTCATTGGCATTGACTGCCGCAACTTTTTTGACGGCTATAACATTGGCTTTTGCACACCAAAACTGGTTGGATCCTGAAATTGCAAACCTAATGCCTGTACTAAATTCATGGTGGCTATTAGTACACGTATCCATTATTGTCGCCAGTTATGGTCCTTTTTCACTCTCAATGATTTTAGGGGTTTTCTCACTCTTTTTAATGGTGTTTACCACAAAGAAGAATCGAAAAAGAATGGATATCAACATTAAAGAATTGACTGTTATTAACGAAATGGCAATGACTGTTGGATTGGTCATGTTAACCATTGGTAATTTTTTAGGCGGTATGTGGGCCAACGAAAGTTGGGGTCGCTATTGGGGTTGGGATCCAAAAGAAACTTGGGCTTTAATTTCTATCATGCTGTATGCATTTGTATTGCACATGCGTTTAATTCCCGGCTTAAGAGGAAGATTGGCATTTAATTTTGCTGCTGCCTTTGTATATCTATCGATCATGATGACTTATTTTGGCGTTAACTTTTACCTATCAGGATTGCATTCGTATGCAAGTGGTGATAAACAAGTAACACCAAGAGAAGCTTATATCTATATTGGTTTTCTACTACTACTTTTTGCCTTTGCATCTTTTAAGTACAAAAAATATTATAAAAAGTAAGTCGCCATTTTTTTCATTTAAAAATGTATTTTTGCTATTCAATAAAAATAAAACATGTTCAATAAAAATATAAAAATCGTATTAGCAGCCTTAATCACTCTTTGGGCGATCTATCAATTTAGCTTATTCAATATCATGAACGGAATTTCAATTTTGTTCTTAGCAGGTATTTTCGTTTTACTATACTTTAAAAATGAGTTTATCTTATTGTCATTCTTACAATTGCGAAAACAAAATTTTCCTGGAGCTCAAAAATGGTTGGGGTATATTAAAAATCCGTCTTCAGCATTAACTACAAAACAAGAAGGATACTACAATTATTTACACGGTATTATGTTGTCACAAACAAATATGACACAAGCTGAAAAGTATTTGAGAAAAGCAGTAAGACTAGGCTTGGCAATGAAACATGATTTGGCGATGGCGAAATTACAGTTGGCAGGAATTGCAATGACAAAAAGACGTAAACGTGAAGCAACACTTTTAATGGCTGAAGCAAAAAAATTAGATAAACATGGAATGTTGAAAGAACAAATGACCATGATGAAACAACAAATGAAAAAAATTTAATCTTCTTTTTAAATCTAAAAAAACCGCTTTAAAGCGGTTTTTTTTGTTTGAGATTTTGGTTTCAAAACCTTTATTCGTTTTGTACCTTTCATAAAAGTGCGAGGGGTCACTTTAATCGGGTTAATGTTAGATCTTCATTGTATTGTAAAATAAACAATCCCTTGTTTTCTGTTGTTTCAAAGAGTTCTTCGCTATAATTAAATTTACTTTCTACGCGATAGGAAGCTCCCTTTTTAAATGTTTCTTTTAAAGGTTCTCCTGATGCCAAACGCACTAAAATATCATAAGTAATATCAAAACCTTTGGTTGCATAAAAAGAAGGCAACGTCTTGTTTTTAGCGAGGTACTGCTTGTTAAATATTTTTGTTGGCTCCAAGTTTTCATCTACAAAAAGGTCATTGACATAGGTAAAACCAATTTTCGCTAATTTATTATCGTCAATTTTATCAAAAGCTTTTCCTTTATCCATTGAGAACACTTTTGCGGTAATGGAATCTGGTAAACTGATAAGGCTATTAATCGCGTCAGATACAACCACATTGTCTGAAGTTGCCAGTACAACCCAATTATTGGTTAATTGCTTAAAACCTTCTAAAAACCGTTCTTTCTCGATATAACCGTCTATTGCTTTTAATACCTGTACTTCATTTATTGAATCTATATCTTGTAATATTTCACTCATTTTTAAAGCATGAAAATCTGATTCAGGATTGCCATCACTTACAACAGTAATTGTACCTTCTGTATACACTTCTTTAATGTGTGTAGCAATCGCATCACTGAAAACTTCTTTGTTGGGTGCTGTTTTTATAATTTTTGAAGATTTAAACTTTGATTGATTTTTAGAATATACTGGAAAAACAACGGGAATCTCAACTTCATTCGCCACAATTACTGCTTCTTCTGAATACAAAGGGCCAATAATTACATCATTTTGATTTAAATCATTTTCTTCTAAAATAGTTCTTATTTTACTGCTATTTCGTTCTGTATCATACACGTTTAACTCGATACCAACTCCTTGTAATCTTAAAGAATCGATTGCCAATTCTGCACCCATGTAAAAGTCGGTCACATAGTTTGCCAATCTACTATTTTCAAAAATATCATCTGCAGCTACCGTATCATATTCTGAAACTCTAAAAGGAAGTAATAAGGCAACTTTTAAAGAAACATCTTCTCCAATTTCATCGCTGTAAACAACCGCTTCGTTGACATTTTCTTTGATGCTTTTAATTTTAATTTTTTGGAATAATTTCAATCCTTCAGACAGTTCTGGATTTAAATAAATCAATTCCTCTTGAGAAACATTGTAAAAACGGGTTAAATTGTAAAAAGTATCACCTTTTTTCACCTCATGAATCAAAAAGTTTTTGGCATCATTAGCTGCAGCCAAGGCTATAGAATCCGTTTCAACCAATACAACTATACTGTCTAATGCCTTTGCGCTGATTGCTTTTTTTTGAGCATTAGTAGTTGCTAGTGATTTCGTATTCGGAACGATAAT
Source organism: uncultured Polaribacter sp. (assembly GCA_943787375.1). Taxonomy (GTDB): domain Bacteria; phylum Bacteroidota; class Bacteroidia; order Flavobacteriales; family Flavobacteriaceae; genus Polaribacter. The sequence goes on along the minus strand of CALSME010000006.1, from coordinate 96,322 downwards.
GATGGTGTTTGGAGCGGGTCTTCTTCTAACATCAGGATTTAAACGTCGTAAATCTTTGGTCTTCATGTCTAGCTTACGGGCTATGGAGCGCATTGTTTCCCCTTTAGCAACTTTATACTCCACGTATTTTTTTTGTTGACCACAAGAAACAGCAAACGTTAGTAAGCATAAAAACAAAATTAATTTCAATTCTCTCATTAGAAGCAATGTTTTTTTTATTCCCATTCTATCGTCGCAGGTGGTTTTGAACTTATATCATAAACAACTCGGTTCACACCTTTCACTTTATTAATAATATTATTTGAAGTTTTTTGCAAAAATTCATAAGGTAAATTTACCCAATCTGCAGTCATACCATCCGTGCTTTCTACAGCTCTTAGGGCAACTACTTTTTCATAAGTTCTTTCATCTCCCATGACTCCAACTGAATTAACAGGCAATAACATTGCACCTGCTTGCCAAACTTTATCATAAAGACCGTGGGTTCTTAATCCATTAATAAAAATAGCATCGACTTCTTGTAAAATGCGTACTTTCTCTGGAGTTACATCTCCTAAGATACGGATTGCGAGTCCTGGTCCTGGAAAAGGATGACGACCTAGTAACTCTTTATCAATTCCCATAGAGGCTCCTACTCTTCTTACCTCATCTTTAAAAATCATTCGCAAAGGCTCCACAATTTTCAGTTTCATGAAATCTGGTAATCCTCCAACATTATGATGACTTTTAATGGTTGCAGACGGTCCTCCAGTTGCCGAAACAGATTCAATAACATCTGGATAAATAGTTCCTTGTGCCAACCATTTTACATCTTTTATTTGATTTGCTTCATCATCAAAAACTTCAATAAAAGCGTTTCCAATTGCTTTTCGTTTCTTCTCTGGATCGGAGAGTCCTGCTAAAGCTGTTAAAAAACGTTCGGATGCATCCACTCCTTTAACGTTTAATCCCATTCCTTCGTATTGAGTAAGTACACTTTCAAATTCGTTTTTACGTAAAAGTCCGTTATTTACGAAAATACAATACAAATTTTCTCCAATAGCTTTGTGCAAAAGCACTGCGGCAACGGTAGAATCTACACCACCAGAAAGTCCTAAAACCACTTTATCATTGCCTACTTTATCTTGTATTGATTGAACTGTACTATCTACAAAAGAATCTGGTGTCCAGGTTTGTGCAACCTGTGCTATTTTTACTAAGAAATTTTCTAATAATTGTTTCCCATCTGAAGAGTGATACACTTCTGGGTGAAATTGAATTGCAAAAGTAGCTTCGCCTTCGATTTTATAAGCGGCATTTTCAACGTCTTTTGTACTTGCCAACAAGACGGCATTGGTTGGTAATTCTTTGATCGTATCTGAATGACTCATCCAAACTTGACTTCCTTCGGAGATATCTTCAAAGAAAGTTTCTTCATTTTTGATGTAGGATAAATTTGCTCGACCATATTCTCGTGTATTTGAAGGGGCCACTTTTCCTCCCGAAAAATGTGCTAAGTATTGCGCTCCATAACAAACAGCTAATAAAGGCTTTTTACCTCTAATTTCTGAGAGATCTGGATGTAGTACAGCTTCTGAACGTACAGAATTTGGACTTCCTGATAAAATAACTGCTTTAAAATCTACTAAATTTTTAGGAGGTTTATTGAAAGGGTGAATTTCACAGTAAATGTTTAATTCTCTTACGCGTCTCGCAATTAGTTGTGTGTATTGCGAGCCGAAATCTAATATAAGTACGTTGTTTTGTTGCATGCGCAAAAATACTATTTCAGTTTAAATTCTGTTACTGAAAAAAGGTATTTTTTGATAGTATTTTAATAATTTTTAAAAAATAACGTGTATTCTTTATAATTAGTAACGATAAACAACCGCATTTACATTCATTCCTGCTCCAACGGATGCCAAAATGATGACATCGCCTTTTTTCACTTCTTGATGGGTTATATTTCCTTTTAGCACCAAATCTAATAATGTAGGCACGGTTGCAACAGAACTATTCCCCAATGTATGGATACTCATTGGCATCACATCTTCTGGAACGGGTTGTTTATACAATCGATAAAAACGTTTGATAATGGCTTCATCCATTTTTTCGTTGGCTTGGTGTATGAAGATTTTTTTTACAGCAGCTATTGAAACACCACTTTTATCCAGTGCAGTTTTCATTGCATTTGGAACGTTTGTTAGGGCAAATTCATAAATTTTCCTTCCATGCATTTTAATGTAACGTACATTTTTGTCTGCATTTTTATCGTTTGATTCTCCGAAAAATAAATGATATGCTTCGTCTTTAGAAAATGTTTGGGTTGCATGGCTTAGAATTCCTGAATCTTGATTTTCAGATGCTTCAACAATACATGCACCAGCACCATCACTGTAAATCATAGAATCACGATCTACCTTATCTACAACTCTTGAGAGTGTTTCTGCACCAATTACTAAACATCTTTTTGCAATTCCTGCTTTTATAAATGCTTGTGCTTGTATAACACCTTCTACCCATCCTGGACACCCAAATAGGATATCATAGGCTACACAATTGGGGTTATTAATTCTTAGCAAGTGTTTCACTCTTGTTGCCAAACTTGGCAAAATATCACTTTGAATTGCACCACTTTTTACATCTCCAAAATTATGGGCAACAATAATGTAATCTAACGATTCAGGATCTATTTTAGCATCTTCAATTGCTTTTGTTGCTGCGAAAAAGCCCAAATCAGATGTCGTAAAATGAGGCGCTGCGTACCTTCTTTCTTCAATCCCCGTAATCATTTTAAACTTCTCGATAATGACTTGATTTCCATTGGAAAAATCACTACCGTCTGGATGTAAGAAATGGCTGTCTATAAAATTGTGATTCTCTTTTTTTATGGTTGGAATGTAGGAACCTGTTCCTGTAATCTTAGAAAAAATCATGTATTGGGAATTTATCAACCAAAAATACAGAAAAATAGATTTATAAAATTGACATTCAAATTATTAATGGTAAGTTCAAACTAAAGAATTGAACAACAACTACTAACAAAAACAAAAACTACTTTTAATACCGATTCATCTTAACCTTCATGAGCATTGCAATAGAGGTTGCTCTGTTTTTCATTTAAGACGCAATCAAACCTTTAAACTGACTGTCAACTACCTCAAATAAATACGATATCCAACAGGCAAAATGGGCTTTTGTAAAGTTCATAAAAAAATTCTATCTGAATCTGCGGTTCATTTATTAGATAAAGTGTAATATCAAATAAAATAGCTTGTCAAAAACTGCGGATTAGTGGAACGCGTCTATTTGATGCTTGACAAGAATTTCCTCAAAAAACGAAACCTAAAGATATGTGCTATCAAAAGAAAAAGGCAATAAAGAAAGTAATGAACTTGTTTTTACAACCTCTCCAAATTCACCCATAAAAAGTACTTGCATGGGTTCTTTTTGGTTGATCTCGTATTCAGACAATGTTTGTCTACACGCTCCACAAGGGCCTATTGGTTTATCAACTCTCGCAATAGATGAACTTGCAGATATTGCTAATTTCTTAATGCGAACCCCTGGAAAATCAGAACCTGCTTTCCAAATAGCCACTCTTTCTGCACACATTCCGGAAGGATATGCTGCATTTTCTTGATTATTTCCTAAAACAATTTGATTGTTTTCTAATAATAGTGCAGCACCAACACTAAACTTTGAATAGGGTGCATAGGCTGTTTTTCTTGCTTCACTTGCTTTATGCATCAGCATCTTATCCTCTAAAGAAAGTTCTGAGATGTCGTTATATAACTGGGCCGATGTTGTAATTTCTATTTCTTTCATACAGCATAAATTGGTCAAAAAAAGCAGCCTTTTCTGACTGCTTTTGTGTGGTACGAACTTACTAAAAAAAAAGCACTTTCTTAATAATCATCATAAATCTCTCCCAAATCTAATGAAACAGAGAAACGTAAAGAGTTTTCTAAGGGATTATTTACGTCGGAAGCATTGGCTAAATAAGATAAATCTACATTTAATGCATTGGTCTTAAAACCTGCTCCCATTGTAAAAAACTGTCTATTTCCTTTATTTTCGTTTTCGTGAAAGTAACCTGCTCTTAGCGCGAAAGCATTGTTATACAAATATTCTGTTCCAAAGGCATAGGTAAACTCTTGTAGCTCTTCACTAAATCCGTCTTCAGCATCTCCAAAAGAGGAGAAAATACCGGAAACCCAAGAAACATCGTCTTCAGAACCGTCTGCTTGCGGTGAAGGAACTAATAATTTTGTAAATTCTAAGGTGGTAGAAATGGTATTGTAATCGTCTAATATGAAATCAAACCCACCTCCTATTTTCAAGTTTGTTGGAATGAAATCTTCTTCCCCTGGAACATAAGAAACTTTGGGTCCTATATTGGCAACGTTAAAACCGAATCGATAACGTCCATTAAAAGTACCATAGTTTTCTTCTTCTGATTGATAATATCCTGAAACATCAACACCAAAAGAGTTAATAGGCTGTAAGGTGGATGTAGTTCCTGTAAAGGCAAGGTTAGATCGAAGATATTTTAAGGAAACTCCCATTGAGAAAGTTTCACTTAACTTTAAAGCATACGACCCTGTGAAAACAAATTCGTTAGGATTTATAATTCCTGTAGGATTCCCACCACTGTCTGTTAAGTCTATTTGTCCTAAAGAAAAATATTTAAAATCCGCTCCCCAGGCTGCATTTTCGCTAAAACGATTCATGTAGGAGACACTTCCAGTAAAAATATCATCTGTTAGGTTTCTAAGCCAAGGAGAATAGGTAATACCTGCTCTGACCTGTCGATTACTAAACGCCATTTTTGCGGGATTGTGAAACAAAGAAAAAGCATCTGCACTCGTAGCTACCCCAATATCTCCCATTGCGCCAGATCTTGCATCGGGTATGATTAACAAAAAAGGTGCTGCTGTTGTAATTCCTCCGATTTCTCTAGTGTCTATTTCTGTTGACTGAGCATTTGCTTTAAATACAAATGAAAAACAAACGAAAAGACATAATACAATTTTTCTCATATGGGGTGTTTTTTTATGATTTTACAAATATCTACTTTTTATTGAAGTATTACTAATTTTTCATACTTCTCTGAAACTAAGCTACTCATTGTTGACTTTACACGTAGTTTATATACATACACTCCTTTTCCAATGCTGTTTCCGAAATCGTCCAACCCATTCCAAGAAATACTTCTTGACAAACTGCCTGAAGTTTGCACATTTTGATGGATGGTTTTGATCAATTTTCCTGAAATTGTAAAAACTTGAACTTGGACATCTAAAAGCTCATTTGGTTTGTTGTGATTGAACCAAAACTCTGTATAATTAACAAAAGGATTCGGGTAATTTAAAACATTTTCTAAGTTTAAAGTAGTATCACTAAGAACCACAAAATTTAACGTTGCTTCTGATGAATTATTATACGTATCCCAAGCTTTTATTTTTATGGTGTGTGGCCCTACTTCTAAATTTCTTAATTTATAATTTACTTTTCCATTGGTAAAATCGTCCAATGCTGTTTGATAAAAATCGTTTAATATAATTGGATTCGAATCATCTCCATCTAGCACACCAACAATATCGTGGTCGACAGCTGTTATTGAGGTATTTATACCACTAAGATCTGATAACAATACAATTAGATTTGGCGATGCATTTGTATTTCCGCCATCAATAAAGGATTCATCGTTCATAAATAGCTGAATTTCTGGACCTACCGTATCTTCCGGAGCATTTTCATTAATTCCACCAACGACCACATCAAAATTATATCCTGCTTTGTCTTCCAGACCATTTTGTGCATAGAAGCTCATCTTTCCTTTTCCGTATGAAATTTTAATATCTTTTGGCACTATAAATTCGAAGTTAAAGGTACCATTTTGAACGGTAGAATTCCCTCTAAAAAGCTTACTATCTTGTGTATCAAAGGTTAAAACTACTCCAAAACCATCATTGTCTAAGGTGTTTTTATCGATGGTTTTATCGAAGACCGTAGTCGATAAGGTTCCATTAAAATCAGTCAGGGTGGTGTTTGAATTATCGGTTACAACACCTTCAAAATTGACTCTAGAAAGCGCTTTTAATGTATCAATCGATTGTGCAATGTCGATGCCATTCATTTTAGTAATTAACACATTTGGCTTTGGGACTGCCAATTTCATAGCAGGATCCCCAAAGAAATAAATAAAGAATTTTTGCGCATCAGAAAACTCGTTTTTTGTTTTTGCCAATGCTTCAGAAATGGTAAAATCTTCTTGATTGTACTCGAGAATAAAACGCATTAACTTTTGGTTGAAATTCTGCCCTACAGAAATATAAACTTCACGAGTTGTGGTTACCATCGCTGCAGCACCTCCGATTGGATTGAGAAATGTAAGTTCTCCTGCTGTGAGTCTATTTGGATTGTCAAATCTAGAAAAATCACAGGTAACAGTAATTAACAATGGTAAGGTATTCGGATTATTGAAATCCTGAATTTGAGGTTTTTCTAAAATTCTTTCGGAAGCAAAACCATCTTCACCTCCATGTCCAAAATAATTAAAAACTAATGTTCCTTTTTCAATAGCATTTGTAATGGTTGTTTTTATTTGTGGATAGCGTTCGCCTCCAGATGAATTTTCTTGAACATAAGAGTCTACATATATTTTATTGACATTAAAAATTGGTTTGTTATTTTTTATATCATCGGCAATAGACTCTACGCCACTTTGTATTTGAATATCTGCGGTTTGATCGATATCATCGGCTAAAAGCGTAATGGTGTTTCTCCAATCACCAATGGCTTCTTTGTCATAATAACTTACAATTTTATCGACGACTATTGTAGCTTCAGCAATCGTCGAGACAGGAATTCTTCCAGTGACAACATCAACAGTATGTGTTCTAACCATAGCTCCTTCGTGAGGCTCTAACATCACAAAAAAGTCGTCTGTAACATAAGATTGGGCTAAATTAAAACTGTTGTTCGATAATTTCACTGGAACAATATTGTTGTTTCCAGCAATTCGGTCTTTATAATCGTAGGAAGCATCTCCAAAGAAAGTCACGTATTTTAATTTCTTATCCGCGGCAGAATTGTTGTCATAAAGATGCTTTATAAAGTCTCGAATTCCAGTTATATCTTTAGATCCTGAAGAGAATTCATTATAAATCTGTTCTAAAACCACCACTTTTGTCGTAAAATTTGAATTATTTTGATGATAGTCAGCCAATCTTTGTGCCTGATTTGCTAGTTCATTATTGGTAATAATGAGATAATTAATATCTGCTAATGCATGTAAATTCTGGTTTTCTACTTTGGAGTTTTCGATAGTTTTTGGAATGTAAAAATCGGTTTGTCCTAAGACAACATATTCTGTTAAAGAGCCGTTTTCTGCCTTAAAGCTGAACGTATTTCCAGTACTTTCGTTAAGAATAAATTGGGGTTCTAATGGATTGGAAACGTCCCATAATTGTAAACTACTTGCTGCATTTGATATTTGAAACTCAACATTGCCAGTAGCATTTGCTTGCTCAAAACTTCTAAATGAAAATTGATTCCCATCTGCTATCAATTGTTTTTTTCCAACAACTTCAATGTAGTCTAAGAAACCTCTTGCCGAAGGGTTTCCATTGTTATTAAAAGTAACTATCACTTCTAAAGAGGTTGCTGAGTTTACAAATACTTGTGATCGATGATTTGCATATCCTTTGGTTAACGAACTTGGATTTACAGCTGGAAAATTAATGGTAAAAGGGTCTTGAGTGTTTAATTGCACTCCAATACTTGACGTTGTGGAGGAGACTGTTGCGCCACCAACTTTAAGAGACAAAGGACTATCGGGAAGCGCTTTTGAGAAAGGAAGCACGACTTTGGTTGTATTCTCGAAACTCAAATCTTCTCCAAACCACTGGTTTCCTACTGCAAAAATATTGATCCGTTCTTTTTCATAAAAAATAAACTCATCAAAAGAGGTAATTTGCTGGGTGACAGTTGTTGTAACGGGTGTTTTTTGTTGCACTCTTTTTCCATCGGTATCTGAAACCGTTATAAAATAATAGGCTTCATCGGAAAAAATGTTTTGATGATGCGTTGCTGTTTGCGTGTCCGTGTCTGCGGTCCAACTATGTGGTCCTTGTCCGTAAAACAAAATATAATCATTGTCATTAAAAACACCATCACTTTCTCCTGCTATATAAATGGCGTTTTCTTGTAGATCAACATTTCTGAAATCAGAATTTAGAACTGGTAATACATTACCTCCATTTCCATAAATGTGAATTTTCTGAGGGTTTAAGTTGCTGGTAGAAATTCCTATTTGTTGCAACAAACGTTTATCAATTTTAAAAACACCTGTAGTATCGATAGAAAATTTGTACCAATCTCCTTGAGACAAGACGGAATTTGTAGTTTGCGCTGCAATTATATTGGCAAAAAAAACAAGAAAAATGAATGCAAATAATTTTTTCATAAATAGTAATCAAATAACGCAAATATTTTAAATATATTTTAATGAAATCAAAGATAAATTATACTAAAATAAAAAAGGATTCGTTTTGGTTTTGTGTTCAATGAATTGATGCGTTATATTTATTATTTTTCTTGTATGAAAGTATAATTATTGTAAATTAGCACACGAAATAAAAACCCTATCAATTTTAATTAGGAAATGAAAAATTTTTTAAAAATAATTTTTGTTGTAGCTGCAACACTATTCTTTGTTAGTTGTAATCGATCTTCCTCAGGAAAATCATCCCTAACAGGTTTAAGCTTTAATGATCCAAAAAACGGAAACTATGTTCGTGGAGATTCTTACAAAGGTCAGACCCCCCCTTTAGGGATGGTCGGTGTAGAAGGGGGTTCTTTTACAATGGGACAAGTTCAAGATGATGTAATGTTTGACTGGAATACAACACCAAAGAAAATACATGTACGTTCATTTTTTATGGATGAAGCGGAAGTTTCAAATTCTGAATATTTTTTATATGTACAGTATACTAAAGATGTTTTCCCTCCATCGGAAGAAAAATACAAACACATTTACAACTCTGTATTACCCGACACTTTAGTTTGGAGAAAAAGCTTGGGAAATACAGAATTATTAACTGAAAATTACTTCCGTCATCCTGCATATGCAGATTATCCAGTTGTAGGTGTAAGTTGGTTACAAGCCACTGAATATTGTAAATGGAGAACCAATGCTGTTAATTTAAAAACACTGATAGATAAAGGGCACATTAAAAATATTTTTGAAGCAGATACCACTAGAAACTTTTTTGATACGGATGTCTTTTTAACAGATGCAACCAAAATGTTTGCAGGCGATACTACAATCTACAAGAGAGGTGTCAAACAAAGAAGAGCAAAAGGACAAGCAAAACCAGGAAAAGACGCTTTTCAAGGTAGGAAAATCACGAAAGCAGACGGTATTTTACAAACTAAATTTAGACTACCTACTGAAGCTGAATGGGAATTTGCTGCAAAAGCAAATGTTGAAAATCGAGAATACAATACCGTAAGAGGTAGAAAAAAATATGCTTGGAATGGGAAATATTCACGATCTAAATCAAAAAGATACAGAGGAGATCAACTTGCCAATTTCAAACAAGGTAAAGGAAATTATAGCGGTTTATCTGGATGGAGCTCAGATGGTTCTGACATTCCAATCAAAATAAAATCGTATCCACCAAATGCTTTTGGAATTTATGATATGTCTGGAAACGTTGCAGAATGGGTTTCAGATGTTTATAGACCAATTATCGATTCAGATGCAAATGACTTTAATTACTATAGAGGAAACGTCTTCAATAAGAAAAGAATTAATGAAGAAGGAAAAGTGGTCATCGTTGGTACAGAAGGAGCAGCAATTAAGTATGATACTTTAGAAAATGGAAAAATTATTCCATTAGATTTACCAGGAACTATAAAATACGATACAATAGCATCGGATGACGTAGCACTTAGAAGGAATTTCACAAAATCAAAGAATGCAGACATTAATGATGGAGATATCAATTCATCACGAGATTTTGGTAAGGACAAAATGGAGCAAAGCATGTACAACTCTCCAGAGAAACCCAAGTTTATTAAAGACCCAGAAACGGGGATCACAAAAGTGGAATATGATACGGAAAAAAGAACAACTTTAATCAGTGACAATACAAGAGTCTATAAAGGGGGGGCTTGGTCCGACAGAGAATACTGGTTAGATCCTGCACAGCGTAGGTATTTGCCAGAATACATGGCAACAAATTATATTGGATTTAGATGTGTATCCGACAAATTGGGTCCAATGAGTTCACAAAAAAGAAAAGCTAGAAATCCTGCGAGGTAATCCTTTTCAGATTAAAACAATACAAAAACCTCATTGCTTAAAATCAATGAGGTTTTTTTTATCTTTAAAAAATGAAAATAGAGGAACTTTATAAGTATTATAAACAACATTTCTTAGTAGATACAGACACGAGAAGTATTCGAAAGAATACTATTTTCTTTGCTTTAAAGGGCCCCAATTTTAATGGAAACGCTTTTGCTGAAAAAGCGATTGATGCGGGAGCTATTTTTAGTATTGTAGAAGAACCTATCTATGCAACAAAACCCGCTATTTTGCTGGTTGAAAATGTATTAGAGACCTTACAAAAGCTTGCAAACTATCACCGAAAGCAATTAAACATTCCAATTATTGGCTTAACGGGTAGTAATGGAAAGACAACAACGAAAGAATTACTACATGCAGTGATATCAAAAAAGTATAAAACGGTAGCAACAGTAGGAAATTTAAACAATCACATTGGAGTGCCTCTAACTCTTTTATCCATGAATGCAGAGACCGAAATTGGCATTGTTGAAATGGGTGCAAATCATCAAAAAGAAATTGAATTGCTTTCTCACTTATGTGCACCTACCTTTGGATACATAACCAACTTTGGAAAAGCACATTTGGAGGGTTTTGGGGGTATTGAAGGCGTTGTCAAAGGAAAATCAGAGTTGTACACGTATCTTAAGAATGAAAGCGGCATCGTTATTGTAAATCCCAATGATAAAATTCAACTTGAAAAGACAAAAGAGATTGAACGAATCTTTTTTGAAAAAAAATTAACCCTTAAGAAAGCAACTCCTTTTGTAGAGGTGGAGTATAAAGGTATACGTATCAAAAGTAAGTTGATTGGTACTTATAATTTCGCCAATATTTGTGCAGCAGTTACATTTGGTCACTACTTTGGTATTGAGTCTATAGATATCAAAAATGCGTTAGAAACCTATGTACCTTCTAACAACAGATCACAAATCATAAAAAAAGGAACGCATACGATTGTTTTAGACGCCTACAATGCCAACCCATCAAGTATGAAAGCTGCTATTGATAGTTTTAAATTGATGGATGGTAAAAACAAAGTTCTAATCTTGGGAGATATGTTTGAGCTTGGGAAATATGAACTTAAAGAACATCAAAAAATTGCAGCATTCCTGTTGTCAGCGAATTTTAAAAGGGTCTATTTAATTGGAGAATTATTCCATAAGATAACTACGGATTATCTGCAATTCAAAGAATTTAGTGATTTTAAAAATCATCTTAAAATGCAAGATCTTTCAAACTGCACCATCCTCATAAAAGGATCTCGAGGCATGCAATTGGAACGCATTTTAGAGCTCCTTAATTAAGGTTTTTTTATGAAATTCGAGTAAATTATCAATAGGTCTCTGTATGATATCTGTGATTATTAAATTGTTCTTTTTAGCTACTTTTTCTAAAATTTCGCTGAAGTAAAAAGCAATAGACCCAATAAAGTAGATCGGGGTATCGGTTGTTTTACCAAAGGGTAGAATTCTGTATTTAAAGAATTCATTAAAACCTCTTTTAATGATTTTTTTAATGTATTTTTCTTCTTTAAATTCAAACATGAATTTCGCGAATGAAGCTAAATACATATTTGGATTGGGGTGTTTGTATAAATTATATTTAATTACGTCTGCATCTAGGTTATATTCTTCTTCAAACTTATTTGCGATTCTTTTCGGCATTTTATCATAAAAGTATTCTCTTAAAAGTAATTTTCCAAAGTAATTACCACTCGCCTCGTCCATCACGGAATACCCTAAAGAAACAGTTTTCATATGCACCGTAGTACCGTCATAATAACAACTATTGGAGCCTGTTCCAAGAATACACACAATTGCTGGCTGATTTCCTGAAGCCGCATAAACCGCAGCAAGCATATCTTCAGCGATGTTAATTTTTGCATTGACAAAAATATCTTGCAAGACTTTTTTCAAAATAGCAAAAGGTTTTGGAGTACCACAACCAGCACCATAAAAGTGAATTTCAGTGACATCTTCTTTAATGTCTATCAACTGGAACATATTTATGATTCGATTCGCTAACTCCTGTTGAGTAACAACTGCTGGATTCAAGCCTAAAGTCCGAACCCTAAACACTTCATTTCTGTCATTATCCAAGGCAATCCAATCTGCTTTTGTAGAGCCTCCATCTGCTATAAGTATCATTTGAAAAGTAATTTGGATTCAAATATATTGTAAGTTTTCAAGATACACAAGGCTATAAAAAACTTCAATCGTTATAGTGCATCAATTAAATTATAATTGAAGACCTTTGTACATCTAGATGATAAAATTTGTAAATTTGTAAAAACCAAATTTAATGTTATTTTTTAAGAAAAAAGAGATTCTTCTTTCAGATTTTTTTCCTGAAAACTTCATAGACATTCATTCACACTTATTACCAGGGATCGATGATGGGGCTAAAAACATGAACGACAGCATTCGTTTAATCACAAAAATGGCTTCTTATGGAATCACCAATTTTGTAACCACTCCTCATGTTTTGGGAAATGTTTACCCAAACTCTTCGGATATTATAATAGAGAAACTCGAGGAAGTTCGTGCTGAGTTATTGAATAGAAATCTAACTGATATAAGCATAAGAGCTGCTGCTGAGTACATGCTCGATGAAAATTTTTCTCTTCGATTGGCAAATGATGACATCCTAACAATAAAGGATCATTTTGTGTTGGTGGAGATGTCTTATTTTAGTGCTCCTCTGAATTTGTTTGAAGTATTGTTTGAAATTCAACTAAAAGGATACAAGCCTATTTTAGCACATCCTGAACGATACAATTTCTATCACAACGACTTTCAACAGTTTTTCAAATTGAAGCAAGCGGGGTGTCTATTTCAATTAAATTTATTGTCTTTAACAGTACAATATGGAAAAAATGTGCAAAAAGTGGCCAATCAATTATTAAAAGAGAATCTCTATGATTTTGTGGGTACTGATACACACCATCATCAGCATTTAGAATTGCTTCCTAAAATTGCAACTCCTAAAATTAAAAAAAAGATTGACGTTCTTTTAAAAAACAATCTAAAACTAAAATAATAAAAAAGAGAAGCGTTTCGCTTCTCTTTTTTATTTTAACTGAATATCTTTTGATACCATGGTTTCTTTACTTCTTCTGTATAACCATAGCCGTAGCCGTAGCCATAGCCGTAGCCATAGCCATAGCCGTAGCCGTAGCCTCTACTCATATCGGTATCATTCAATACGACAGCAAGGTTTGTAAGTTTTTTCTCATTAAAAAGGGTCTGGGGTATGTTTAGCATACGCTTGTCTAAATAATTGGCTCTCGCAACATAAACAAATAGGTCTGCATATTTCGAAATCAACAAAGTATCTGTCACTAAATTTACAGGAGCAGTATCAATAATGATGTAATCGTAGTCTTTTTTAACTTCTTCGAACAAATGCACAACCTTATCCGTTAATAATAATTCTGCTGGATTTGGAGGAATCACCCCAGATGCGATGATGTCTAATCCTTTTATTTCTGGAATGCTAAATTTTAATTCGTCTAGCGTAAGATCACTACTCGTGATGTAATTGGTGACACCTTTTTTTTCTGCCAATCCAAGATATTCTGTTACTTTAGGCGCTCTTAAATCCATTCCTAAAAGCAATACTTTCTTGTTGGACAAAGACAGTGCAGCCGCTAAATTAATAGATATAAAAGATTTTCCTTCTCCACTTGTTGTAGAAGTTACAAAGATCGTTTTTCCTACACTTTTGTTGGTTTCCGTAGCAGGAATCATAAAATCTAAATTGGTTCTTATCAATCGAAAAGATTCTGCGATACTAGACCGAGATTCTTTACTAATCACAATTTTCTCTTTGTTTTCAGAATGCGGAACATCTCCTAAAAAAGGAAGATTTGTTAGCTCTTCAATATCTTTTCTGGAATGTATTTTTGTGTCTAATAGCATTTTTAAATAGATGATCACAAAGGGTACTAAAAACCCAAGGAGTAATCCGCCTAAATAAATAATTTTTCTTTTGGGAGCAATGGGTGAATTTAATCCGTAAGCAACGTCTATAATCTTCGCATTGGCAACTGTAACAGCTAAAGAAATCGCAGTTTCTTCTTTCTTTTTTAATAAATAGGAGTACAATCCTGCTATAATTTCTTGTTGGCGTGCAATATCTATAAACCCTCTTTCAATTAAAGGTATCGTAGATTTTTGAGCACTAATTTTTGCTTGTTCTTTTTGGAGTTCACTGTACCGTAATCCTAGAGAGTTCTTAAGATTTCGAATGCTTTCTTTTAGTTTTAGTTTGTAATTGGCAATTTCTCTTCTTAGCTGAATTAATTGAGGATTTTTGTCTCCTGCATTCACGGTCAAAGTGTTTCTCTTTGAAACAAGCAAGTTATAGTTGGCAACTGTTTGAGAGATACTTGCATCTTCAAACCCTAAGTTTTCTGGCAAGAAGTTACTTTTATCTGAAACTGTTTCTATATCTTTATATACTGCTTCCACTAAAGATAATTGCACTTGCAAAGCTAAAACACGTTCATTATTTTCAGAGAGTTTACTTAGAATTAATTCTCCTTCATTAGAAACCCCTGTAAAACCGGTTTTACCTTTAAAATCTTTAATACTATCCTGAATGGATGAAAGTTCTTCCCCTACAGATCGTAAACGCTCATCTATAAAATCTTTCGTTTTTCTAGAAATCTCATTTTTATCATTAATTGCATCAAAATTATATTGTTTGACCAATTCATTTAAAAAATCTTCTGCTTTTTCCTTAACGGGGTCTACGATAGATAAACTAATGACAGATGAATTTTTATTCATGGTCTTAATAGCAACTCGGCCTTGATAACTACTAATAATTCTTTCTTTTGAGATTAAACGAATCGTAATTTTAGTCGATAATAATTGTTGATTCCATTTTGAGTTTTTAACAATAACAAAATCTCCGATAGAACTACTTTCTAATTGATTAAACGTGCCAACCATTTCTTGATCACCAGCAATATTTTTCAAGCGATAAGAATTCTCGTCTATAAAAGTTAAAACAAACGTTGTATCTTTTTTTAACAAAGAAACATTCTTATTTAGAGAAGTAAATCGAATCGGGCTATTCTTATATATTTCTGTTTTCTTGACCTTCCCTTCTTTAAAATACGCAATATCTAAACGCAAAGAATCTACCACGGATCCAATAATTTTTCTTGATTTTAAAATGATAATCTCGTTGTCTGTATTATTACTAGAGCCTCCTCCAACAATTCCTAAATCTTCAAAAGCAGCCAATTCAGCCGATATTCCCGATTTTTGGTTGTCCTTAATCATTATGGTAGTAGAAGCAGTATATTGTGGTGTAGCATATCTTAAATAGAGGTGTGCAACTGATAGCGAGACCGCACTGAACAAAACGAACAACTTCCAATGTATTAAGTATTTCCCTAATTCATCTCTAAGATTAAAAGTATCTGAATTTTCGTTTTGATGAGGCATATTTTCGTTGATCATTTAAATTTTATCTTGTTATGACTGTTAATAGGGCTATTAAGATGGAAGTTAATGAGATAAACAACCCAGTATTCGAATTTTGATTTGCAGATTGTGATTTCGAATAATTTGGCTCTACATACACCACATCGTTTTGTTGTAAATAATAAACTGGTGAAATATGGATTTTCTTAGAAAGTAAATTTACTCTGTATTGAATTTTCTTTCCATTTTCTTCTCTTAGCACTAAAATATTATTTCTTAGCCCAGAAATATTGATATCTCCAGCCAAAGCAAGAGCTTCTAAAATAGTAATTCTTTCATTCGGAATCGTAAATCTTCCTGGAGAAGCGACATCTCCTAAAATGCTAATTTTATAATTTATAATTCGAATATTTATATTGGGATTTATTACGTAATCTGGTGAAAGTTTCTCTTTTAATAAATGAACTGCTTCATTCCTAAATAAACCACCAATTTTAAGAGTCCCAATTACTGGAAAATTGATTTCACCATTATTGTCAACCAAATAACTTTGTTGTTTCTCTTCACCAATAGATGAGTTAATATTAAACGGTTTTACAGATTCCGCATCTAAAGATGATACCGTAATTTGTAATAGATCGTCTGGTTTTATAGTTGTTTGGTAGCTATTATTTACTTTAGATTGGTCTATTTCATCATATTGAAAATAGACAATGTCTTTTTTCGAAACACAAGAAGTAATTAGGAGTATAAAATTGAATCCTAAAACTGTTTTATTAAATAAACTTTTCATAAAAATCCTCTTTTTTTTGCGAAAATACTATAAATATTACCCCTTAGCTAACTCTTTATCTAATTTATCTAATTTTTCAAATTTTGAATTATTAGAAATATACTCGGGTACTACCGATTTCAATAACGAAACGATCGACTCATTATTATGGGTATGATTGTTATTGGAAATATATTCTATTTCACTTTTAATTGTGGTTGTATTAAATTCGGTGACCTTGGCAATCATAATTTTTTCGTGATAGGTTTTGACGGTATCTTCCCCATTTGCCAACAATTCTTCAAATAATTTTTCTCCAGGTCTTAAACCTGTAATTGTAATGTCGATATCTTCAGGATATCTCAAGCCTGACAATGTAATAATTCTTTTTGCCATGTCAAAAATCTTTACCGATTTTCCCATGTCAAAAATATAAATTTCACCACCTTCTCCCATAGTACCGGCTTCTAAAACCAATCTACAAGCCTCTGGGATGGTCATGAAATATCTTGTGATGTCTTTGTGCGTTAGTGTTAAGGGACCGCCTTTTTCTATTTGCTTTTTAAATAACGGAATCACTGACCCGTTGGAACCTAAAACATTTCCAAAACGTGTCGTAGTAAATTTTGTCTTGTTATTTTCCTTACTCAAACAACTGATGTACATTTCTGCAACTCTTTTTGTTGCACCCATAACGTTTGTTGGGTTTACGGCTTTATCTGTAGAAATCATCACAAAACGACCCACTTCAAATTCTACGGAAAGGTCTGCTATGTTTTTTGTGCCTGAAATATTAATTTTTACAGCTTCATAAGGGCTTTTTTCCATCAACGGAACATGTTTGTAGGCTGCAGCATGAAAAACAATCTCAGGTGAATAGGTCTCAAAAATTTCACGCATCCTTTTCTCATCTCTGACATCTGCAACAATTGCTTTGAAGTCTTTGTCAGATTCTTGCAGTAATGCTTGTTGTAAATCATACAATGGCGATTCAGCTTGATCGATGAGTACTAATAACTTTAAATTGTATGTCGCTAATTGCTTTGAAATTTCACTTCCAATAGAACCTGCAGCACCAGTAACAAAGACCACTTTATTGTCCACTTCTCTTTTTACAATTGGATTGTCAATTACAATTTGTTGCCTTCCTAACAAATCATCAATATCAATCTGTTTAATTTGATTTGCTTGTAAGTCTCCGTTAATCCATTTTGATAAAGGGGGCACTATTTTAACTTTAACACCTAATTGTATTAAGTTCTCTGAAATATCAAGTAAAACATTGGGCTTTATATTTTGAATTGAAATAATTACCTCATCAATATCATTTTTATGGATAAATTCTTTGGTGATTCGTGAAGGTTTATAAATTTTAACACGATCTATTTTTTTGTTTACTTTGTTTGGATCGTCATCTATAAAACCAATAATATCGTAATTATTATTTCTTTCTCTGTTGAGTGCTCCATAGGTAATGATTCCAGAATCTCCAGCTCCATAAATTAAAACGACTTTAATGGCATCTAACTGAGTATAGACAATTTCAAAAAATGATTTAAAAATGTATCTACTAATGATTAATAAAAAGATAGAGACTAAATAATGAATCAGTATGATTCCTTTTGGAACTGTAAAAGGTGGAAAAAGATCAAAAAGTTGGTTGAATACAACGGTAACAGTAATCACAAAACTAAAAATACTCACGCCTATAAAAACGTTAATTACATCTTTTGTTCCAGTGTGCCTAATAATTCCTTTATAAGACCCCACTAGTAAAAAACTAAATAAAGAAGCAATGACTACAAGAGGTATTTGATGAAACAAATTGGTCGTTTCAAAATCAAAACTAATATTAAACCGTATTGTATAGGCAAATATGAAACCTATACACATTAAAAATACATCTACAAACAGTACTACCCATCGAGAAGCATATTTATTTAGAAATTTTAAAAAAAATATTTTTATCATTATTGTTTATTACGTTGTTATAATGAGTGCTAAATTACAAAAAAATATGTATCGTTTTTGAGATTCTTTCGAGATCATTTTTAGAGAGGTTAGAGCCGGATGGGAGACACAAGCCTTTTTCAAATAATTGCTCACTTACTTTTTCTCCATAAAACGGAGCATCTTTAAAAACAGGTTGTAAATGCATTGGTTTCCAAAGTGGTCTTGACTCGATATTTTCTTTCAACAATGCCTCCCTGAGTTTTTCTCTAGAAAAACCTGTTCTACTCTCATCGATCGTTATGGCGCTCAACCAGTGGTTCGAATAAAAATCTGTGTTTGATTCCTGAAAAACGGTGATTCCTGCTGTATTTTTAAATAGGTCTTTATAAAACTGATTGTTCGCTCTTCGGTGCCCGATATGCTTGTCTAATACTTCCATTTGACCGCGACCAATTCCTGCTAAAATATTGCTCATACGGTAGTTATACCCAATTTCTGAATGCTGGTAATGTACCGCATGGTCTCTTGCTTGTGTTGCTAGATAAATTGCTTTGTTTTTACCCGCTTCGGTTTTGCAAATAAGCGCACCTCCGCCAGAAGTAGTTATGATTTTATTTCCATTAAATGATAAAATTCCAAAATCTCCAAAGGTTCCACACTTCTGTCCTTTGTATGTAGCGCCTAGAGCTTCTGCTGCATCTTCTATTAAAGCAATTTCATATTTTTTTGCGATTGCTAATAATTGATCTATTTTTGCAGGCATTCCATACAAATGCACAACAATGATTGCTTTTGGTTTTTTTCCTTTTGCTATTCTATCTTTAATTGCTTCTTCTAAATAGTTTGGACACATATTCCAAGTGTCTAATTCACTATCTACAAAAATAGGGGTTGCTCCTTGATAGGCAATCGGATTTGCAGACGCAGAAAAAGTCATGCTTTGGCAAAGAACTTCATCACCAGCAATAACACCAGAAAGAATTAATGCTAAATGGATTGCTGCTGTCCCAGAACTTAATGCTGCAACTTGGTTTTCTGAATTTAGATAGCTTTTTAAATCCTGCTCAAAACCGGTTACATTGGGGCCTAATGGTGCTACCCAGTTGGTATCATACGCTTCTTGCACATATTTCATTTCATTTCCTCCCATATGCGGAGAGGATAACCATATTTTTGAATTCATCTTTTTCTTTTCAATTGTACTTTTTAATTTTTCCTGGGTTCCCAACAACAACGGTACCATCAGGAACGTCTTCTAAAACAACACATCCAGCTCCAATGGTTGCCCATTTACCAATTGTAATATTCGGAATTACAATCGCACCTGCTCCAATGTGAGTTCCTTCTCCAATAGAAACGCCTCCTGTTATTGTTGCATTTGGGGATACGTGAACATAATCTTCAATGATACAATCGTGTTCAATAACAGCACTTGTATTTATGATGCAATGCTTTCCTATTCTTGTTGCAGCATTGATTACTGCACCTGCCATAACAGCGGTTCCAATATCAATACTCGATGAATTAGAAACGATTGTTGATTTATGAATTGCAGTTATAAAACGACTTTTTATTTGTGTACAAACTTTTTTTCTTGTCCGATTATCTCCAATAGTTACAAGGACTTTTTCGGACAAAAGTTTTTGCGCTTTTTCTGATTTTATAACAGGAACACCAAGGAATGTTTCCGTTCTAGGGTGGTCGTCAATAAAAGCGGTTATAGACTGCCCTTCAGTTTCTAAAACTTCTTTTATTACTTTTCCATGTCCGCTTGCGCCAAATAAATAAAGATTATCCATTCCCTTTAAATTTTGTAGTTGTTGCTTGATTGTCCGTATTTATTCCTTCTGTTCTAAAAACTTTTAAAAAGGTTCTAAAAAATATTTTAAAATCCAATAAAAAGGAAACTCTTTTAACATACCAAACGTCGTATTCGAATTTTTGCTCCCAACTGATTGCATTTCTACCATTTATTTGTGCCCAACCTGTAATTCCTGGTTTTACAGAATGTCTTTTTTGTTGTTCTTCGTTATACAAAGATAAGTATTCTGGCAATAACGGTCTTGGTCCAATGAGACTCATATCACCTTTTAAGACATTGAACAACTGCGGTATTTCATCTAGGGATGTTTTCCTTATAAATTCACCTAAACTTGTCAAACGTTGTGCATCTGCCAATAACATTCCTTTTTCATCTTTCTTATCGTTCATGGTTTTGAACTTGATCACTTTAAAAATCTTTTCGTCTTTCCCTGGTCTTTTCTGAAAAAAGAAAGGTTTTCCATTGTTGTTAATCAGTAGCAATAGTAAGACAATCATGAAAATGGGACTTAATATTAACAATCCGATGACTGCTATTTGTAGGTCGATGATACGTTTAAAAAAACCTTTATACATTTTTTTCTAATGATTTATATTCCTCCAATAATGCTTGCCAAACTACTTTTTGTTCGTAATTATTTACAATTATTGCTCTTGCGTTTTCTTCTAACTGTCTACAATACTCTTTGTTTTCAATTAGTTCGCACATGGCAGTATAAATTGCTTGGCTGTTTTTCACGGGGATAACAACACCGTTTATTCCTTCTTTTATGATTTCATTACAGCCATTGATATTACTTACAATACTTGGCAATCCCATGGCTCCTGCTTGCATCACAACATTGGGAAACCCTTCTCGATAGCTAGGAAAAACGAGTGCATTGGAAATAGCAAAATAAAGACGCACATCATTTTGAAAACCTACATGGATTATTTGATCATGGTTATTAATACACTTTTTTGTTTTTTCATGAACTGGATCTAGTTCATCTTCAAAAGACCCCACTAGTAATAGTTTTATTTGTTTGTTTTCTTTTGATAGTTTGCTAAAAGCACGTATCAGTTCATGAATTCCTTTGTCTCCAACAATACGTCCTACAAATATAAATACAAAATCCTCTTTTTGAATTTTCAAACTGTCTTTTAAAATTTGTTTCTTTTCCTCTGAAAATAAATCTGGATTAAAATACGCTGTATCTATTCCGTTAGAACTCCCGTTTGCTATTACTTTTAATTTTTGCTTATTTATAAATTTATTATGAAGAATAATGTTTTCTAATCCATGTGAATTAGGATACACTTTTGTTGCACAACTATAGGTTAATTTTTCTACAAAATTTAAAATTTTTCTTTTTATCCCTTTTGCCTCTAATAGAGGTAAGCCTGCAACAGTATGTAGTCTATTAGGAACTCTTGCTAAATAAGATGCCAACATTCCAACAATTCCTGCTTTAGGTGTATGAGTATGTACAATTTGTGGTTTTTCGTTTTTAAGAAATTGATACAACTCCCACACCGATTTCAAATCTTGAAATGGCGTAATTTTACGTGTCATTTCTATTGGAACAACCTGCACTCCTTCTTTAACCCCTACTTTTTCTAAGGTTTTACCTCTAGAACTGACTGCTATAACCTCATAATAAGCTTTCATGAAAGCTAGTTGGCCTTCAATCAGTTTGTCTAAAGATATGGGCACGGTAGTGATGCGGATGAGTTTTTGTTTAAGCATCTAATTTTTTAATTAGTTTTGCAGGAATTCCACCATAAATTGAGTTCGTCATCACGTCTTTATTCACGACAGCACCTGCAGCAACAATTGATCTCTTATTAATTGTTACTCCCGAAAGAATTCTACTCCCACAGCCTATCCAAACATCATCATCAATAACAACCTTCTCAAATGTTTCAGGGTTGTATTTGATAGGTGTGTTTAAATCACCCCAAGAATGATTTGTTGTTAATATTGATACAGAATGGGCAATAGACACGTTGCTTTTGATCATGAGACCGCCCGCACCTTCAATATAACACATTGGATGAATACTAATGTTATCTCCAAAACACACCTTATTTAAATGAAACAGGTAAACACCTGGATGAATTGAAACATTTTCACCACAAGATTCACTCAAATTTTTGACTAAGACATATCTTATCAACAAACCTATTTGACCTATTGTATTTCTGAAAAACGAAAATAAATAGCGATTAAAGGATCTCGGAAAAAAGCTATTTACTTTGATTAAAATAGCTACAAACACTCTAAATTTTTGAAACTTTTCTCTTCCTGTCATCTTTTAAGTTTTAAGTAAAAATAAAGCGTGATTCCAAACGGAATAGCAAGAACTGTAAGAAATACACTCGAACTTTTCCCTACAAGAGATACCTTTTTAAGTAATTAATGAAGTAGAAACATAATGAACTGCATTTTTGAATCTTTCTATGAAAGTAAAAGATTTTTTTAAACGTATATTTCTTTCATACAAAAACCCTTTTGGGTTTTTAAAAATATTGCTTAATTATGTTTTTAGTAGAGCCATCTGGAAGGTACTCTACGACACAGATTGGTTCGTTTAAATACAAAAGATCATACCTCTCGTCAATTAACATATATTTATATCCCAAAGGCACAAATTTCTCATCTTCATACACTGGGTATTTTGGGTACTTTTTCACAATCTCCGTAACATAAATAAATTTAATATCACCTTTTAACCCATATTTACCATATAACTGAGAGTATTTACCTGCTTTTATATTTGTTGGAAATTTTCGATTAGAAACGATATTCCCATTTTTATAAATATCCAAACCTATAATCCCCAGCATAATTTTTATCCTTATTCAATTTCCAAAATGAAACAATTTTCTCTACGGCATCCAATGTCATAAAATCATCTGAATCGATGCAGACATTCAATTCCGTCTCAATTAATTCGTAAGCTGAATTGTGCCCAGTATGCATCCCTCCATTTTCTTTAAAATGATATTGAATTTCTATTACCCCCTCCAAAACCCAAGTACTTATCAACTCTCTTGTTCCATCAGTAGAACCATCATCAATAATCAACCATTTAAAATCTTGAGATGACTGTTTGCATAAACTATCATAAAGCTGATGTAAACAATAAGCTCTATTGAAAGTAGGTGTAAATACTGTAATTTTTTTCATATTTATTATTTTATTAGAAACATAAAGTAACTAAAGCCAAAATACCCCAACATGGTATAGATCAAAAATTTTTGTTGGTTTTTAAAAAATCGTTGTTTAAAAAAAGGATAAAATATGACAACTGCCATCAAAAACCATGATAAGTAGGCAAAACGATTGGAAAAATTAGCTCTAATTATCAATATCCAAAAGGCATTAACGGTTAAATACAAGTTGAATAGCTGAATATAAAAAACGTCTTTAAATTTTTTTCTAATTATAAAATAATACCCTGCATAAACGGCAAAAGCACTATAAACCAAAAAATCCCATCGAAAACCAGTATATGCAAAAGAATCATTATTAATATTCCCTTGTATTAGATACTCTACTCTATCATCATCAAAAATACCTAAATTAGCAATAAAAGATTCGATTACACTTCCCAAAACTAAAGAGATCGGAATACTAATGAACCATCCTTTGAAATAAGTTTTTGGGTTTTTATAAAAACTTGTCAAAATAAATGCACTTAAAGGAATAATGAGACTTGAATGAAATAAAAAAGAGAGCACAAACAATCCATATTTAAAAACGTTTTTTTTATTTAAAGAGAACGCCCACACAAATAAAGATGTTGCAATCCCATTACGGATACCATTTGTGCCATAGGCCCAAAAAGAGAACGAAGCTATGAACATTAAAAAAACAACATATTTATTATCTTTAAACCATGTGTCACATGCTTTGTAGAGCGGCATCACATACAAAATTGCACAAAGCAGAAAAAAAAATTTGGCCGTCATAACTCCACTACAATATTGCATAAAAAGATGCCATCCGTAATCTTTTAATTTTATGATTTCACCTCCAGAGGCATAATATTCAAAGAGTTTACTATAAGTCCGCATATCTCCAAAATAACGACCACTTATAGGGCGTAAACCCATATATAATATTACCATCAACATTAAACCCAAGGTATTAAAAGTTACAATTGATTTGCCGTTAATAGTAAATTTACTTGTAAGGATTTTTAAACAAGTTATTAAAACAAGAATTAAGGTGGAATTGTAAAACACTGAAGTGTAGTACTCTAAAGGCAACCAATCAAACATAATCCTTAATTATTTTTTAAATATAAATTAGAGACAACCTCAAGTTTATACTTTTCTAAAAGTTTTATTTTATTTACAATCATAATTTCTTTATATTTATTTGAATTCAAAACAAAATCTAGTGCATTCGAAAATTTAATTTCTTCTTCAATAATAGTATCGTCTTTAGGAATTTCCATTACACCTTTAAATAAAGTAGGTGTAATAAAACCTGATTCTGTATAAATCAAACCATCAAGATACTCTTTCGTTTTAACGCTCATCATCTCTACTATTCCATCTGTGCAAAATGATGAAACTATTGGTACATTTAATATAATAGCCTCTACAATAACATTAGGTGTTCCTTCCCAGTAAGACGATAATGCTAACACATCTGCTTTAACAAGATACTTGTAAGGATTTGACTTCCTTCCTAAAAAATATACATTTTCATTTAAATATAACTTTTTAACTAAATCTTTTAAGGTTTTAGTGATAGCATCATCTCCATCACCGATAAAAATTAAGTTCACATTATTTGTTTCAATTACACTAAAAGCTTTAATTAAATGCCAAATCGCTTTTTGAATTGAAAACCTACCCAAAAATACAATTGTTTTATTGTCAAAGAGGTGCTGTTCATTTTCGGGTATAATTTCCTTGCTCTTAGAAACAATCTCATTAATATCATGTGGATTATAAATAACCTTAAGTTTTTCCTTATCTTTGAAATTACAATTATTAATTAGATCCGTTTTTATTGCATTACTAATACATACAATTTTATTTAGATTTTTATATGATGTATTATAGGAAATTTTAAAAATTTTATTCAACAAATTCTTGTTAGATAACTCAATACTCTTTAGAGAATGGATACTACCAATTTTAAATTCATCAGTAAATGTTAAAGAAGAAAACACATTTGCCATATCGCCAAAAGAAATAGAGTCTGAAATATTTTCTCTTAAGATTAATTTCCTTAAACGGAAAGGAGCTACTAAATAAAACAACATCCTCTTAAACGACGACATCTTGCTTAAATCTATTTGGCTTAAAAAAAATTCATCAGACCCAAAATTGAATAAATCAGTCTCTAATTTTATGATTTTAACAACTTTTACATTATAACCTGCATTTGTAAAATGTTTATAAAAAGTAAACGCCAAACGTTCAATTCCCCCAACACCAGCGTAAGGTATTATTAATAAAATATTTTTCATTTTACAATTGATATAAATAATTCATTCCACATTTTCAAAATAGGCTCTGGTAAGTAGCACTTTACATATTCTTTTGAGTTACTTCCTATACTCTTTCTCAAAAGCTCATTATCCATTAAAAGTTTAATTTTTTCAGATAAACCTTGAACGTTCTTTTCTGGAACTAAAAAGCCATTCGATCCATTACTAATAATATCTCTAGGTCCTGAAGGGCAATCAAATGAAACACAAGGGAGGCCACAAGACATTGCTTCAATTAAAACCATTCCAAACCCTTCCGATCTAGAAGGCAAAACCATTATTGATGCATCCAAATATTTATTCTTAATATCTAAGACAGGTTTGTGAAAGTAAACTGAATGTTCCAACCCATTTTTTTTTGCTAATTTTATATATGTTTCTTCTTTATCAATTTTTCCATAAATTTCTAATTTCCACCCCCCATGAGTTTGAACAACATCCTTCCAAGCTTCAAGTAAAAGGTCATAGCCTTTATTAAAGGTATGAGAACCAACAACGATTACCTTATTATTAGATAATAAAGAAGATTCTTTAGGATAAAATGAAACTGGATTATTAATAACTACAATGTTCCCTGTTCTCCATTCATCTACATTACTCGAAGTCAAAACGACAAACTTAGAAAAGGATTTAGCCAATTGTTTCATTAAAAATTTCGAAATTCTGCCTTTTATACTTTTATCTGTATTTATTTTGATTGACGCATGCCTCTCATAGATAATCGGTGTTTTCTTACCTAAAATTAAAGGGGTGAAAAATGCTTTTAAGCCATCATCACAAACAGCAATTATATCTGGATTGAATTCAGAAACTACTTTTCTGATTCCATTTACATATGAAGCAATATATTTCAAAGGGTTGCCACACACTTGAATGCTTTGCCTTTTTATATTTTTAGAAAAAACATAAAATGGATCTATATGCGCATCATTTAAAGTTAATATTTTAACATCATAACCATAGCTATCTGCTAAATAGGATGCCTTAATAGAGAGCACACGTTCTAAACCTCCAGCACCATTAATTCCATTTGTAATATAAAGTAATTTCATTATAAATATTTTATAAGCTTTTAATTAACCCTATGAACAACAATATCACTTGAGAAAAACAAACAACTCTAATAAGTTCTAAAAAATAGAAGTTGAAAGAAACCTTCATACCCCCTTTCTAACAAATGTAGAACTAATAGTAATAATTTGTAATATCTTAGATTGGTTTATTTTTATTTCCTTCAAATAAAATAGTTCCAATTTATATAAAGTTATTACAGATTTCTTTTAGAGGTTCCGCCAAAAAATGGTGCTTCTCAAGGTTCGTAACCATTGTTTTTTTGTTGACTTTACCTTCTAATTTGAAATTTGCTGTAATTTCACCTGTTTTACTATTTACATCAATCCTATTAAATAAATCTAAAATTCCTTCAAATCTACAAGAATCAACAAAACTGTCAAAACCATTTATAAATATAACCGGCGTCCCCATAGCTAAACAAGGTAGCGCACAATGAATTCGAGAAGTAATGACCAATTTAGCTTTGGCATATTTTTTTAGCAAATCTTCTGCCATTTCAAATTTCTCTATTGTACTAAAAGTATTTGCATCAGGTTCTTGATGAATATGAATCGCGTTTTTATACAATTCAGAATCAAAAATATTAGCCAAATATTTTTTTCTTTTTCCAATACTAAAAATAGTTCCTCTTTGAATACTTCTTAAAAAACGCTTATAAGAGTATGTTATTTTTTTCCATGTTGTATAGCCATACAAGGGGTCTACAATAAAAACATCCTCATTTCTTTCAGAATCAGTTACTTTATAAGTATCCAATGTCAATGTTAAACAACCAGTGAAGTATGCTTCGATACCTTTTCCCTTTAACAATTCAACTGTAAATTGATCTCTACAACCGATTGGTCCATGTTTTTTCAAATAATCAATTCCTTCTTTTGACAACATCCCTGACGCTGCTGTATTATTCATATGAAAAGAAACGAATAAAGGAATAACATCCTCTGATGGGACCCAGTTGGTTGTATTGTGGGTAAACCAACCATTCATTATTAACTTAATTTTATCTCCTTTATAATTCGCCAATTTTTCTCGACTAAGATATTTATCTACTTTAGGTAAAAACTGTCTAGCGGCTAAGCTTTGAATATTGTCTCCAACATTAAAAAATTTAGCATTTTCTTCATATTTTAATAGTCCGTATATCATAATTTTCTTTGTCTTATTTTTAAGTATATTTTAAAAATTTTCGGAAATTCATTCTGAATTTTAAATTTAATCTTGTTGATACTCGATGGTTTTTGTAGACCAAAATTTATGTTTCTTTTTATACTATTTTTAACTTGCAGCATCTTTTGAGATTCAAATTCTTTGTTGCGAAACATGAAAATATTTTTATTATGTTCGATTTTCTCATAGATTTCCCACCAAAAATACTGAACTCCTTCCGAAGAAAAACCTTTTTCTAGGGCATTTAACACCTCATCATAGACACTTTCATCTACATTAAAACCATAATTATTAGGGTTGTCATTATTCAAAATGATCGCAATTATAGTTCTATGACATTTTTCACATTTTGAACAATTCACATTTCTATTCAGTAATGAATAACAAACTCTAAGGTTAGTCGGTATATTTAATCCCTGAATTGATTTTACAATTAAGTCAATCTTATCCTGACGTTTTAAATCATATCCATCGTGAATGACACTTGTCTTCCCCCACTTTATACGATTATCTATAGTCGGTGTAGATCCCCAAGAAATATCTATTTTATCAGTATAAGAAGAAGCTATATAATTTATTTGATAGTTATTTACCACGGAAATAGGAGCTGTAACGCCATTTAAGGCTAATCCATGTTGCACTTTCCCCCACCATCCCAAATCTGGAAGCAATAAATCTACATGATGCGTATAAAAAGTTCTTAAGTTTGATTTGATATAGTGCTTTAAATTATTTTTTAAAAGCACCTCATTTTCATTAAGTTGCACTACCCTATTCCATTGTTTAACATCTTCTATTTCGATATCAGCGCCATGAATCGTAATTAAATCTGGCTTTTCATTATAATGTCTAAAAAAAGTTGCGTAAGCGTCTACTCCTCCACTAAACAACATCGCTGATTTCGATGCTCTGTATTCATTTTTTATTAATTTTTCCACCTTTATTTCACTCCTACTAAAATCAACATTAGGATAGCAAGCTCTAAACTCATTTTTTAAGAACTCTAAAGAATGGAAAAAAGTTTCATCAACTTCGTCCAATTCGATAGAAAAACCTGCAAACCATGCTATAGGAGCAATATTTGCTAAAAATGGTATTATAGCAATACTTTTACTAACTCTTGATACGTCAATATCATATTGACAGTAAAACGGGGCACTTCTATTAAAAAATCTAGAAATATTTTTATTATAGCTATATAAATAATTAATTCTATTCCCTGTTTCACTGAATTCAATTTTATTAATCTTTAACATTCTGTTGTTTTTTGAATAATATTAAGTTATTAACAGTCTCCTTCTCGCTTTTATCTGCACCAAAAAAATAAATTGCAATGGTATAAACCACTACAAAAGAAATAATTTTACCTCCAAAATTAAACCAACCAACTCCTAACAATGTATTTATAAAAACACCAAAAATCATAACTACTAAAAAGGAAGGCAGTATTCTTCTTGTTATGTTTTTGTAAAATAACAACATTTCTAATTTAAGAATTCTTGAATAATAAAAATTCATTATGATTATACTAACCATCCAACCACTAGAAGTACCTATTACCATTCCTTTTATTCCATAATCATCAGTTAAATACCCTCCAAACACAGTTCCAAGACACAGAAAGGTTATATAAATAATTGCTTTAAATTTAAATAGTGCTTTCGCTTCTAAAATCAAATTAGCAAAAGCTTGCGTAAGCGGAATTGTATAAGCTATCATTATAATAAGTGCTACAGACCATGCGTCCAGATAGTTTTCGCCTACCCACAAAACAATAAACTGCTTTCCAAACAAAATGAATATACCTAATATTAATAACAACACCATTAAAGACATCCTCCCTATTTTTATCATCATTAAGGTCAATTCAAGACCCGTAACCTTTTCAACAATCATTTTAGCTGCCCGCGGCAAAAAAACTCCAGAAATAGCTGTTGAAAAGGCGCCATAATAAGTTCCTAACATAATTCCAACGGCATAAACAGCAACAAGAGTCGTATTTGTTAAAGTGCCTAAAATAATTTGACCTGCCTTCCATTGAAATTGGCCTACTAAAGCAAAAATAAAGATCCAAATGGAATATGAGAATATCTCCTTCACCAAGGGTAAATGAAATTTATGAAATTTAAATTTTACTTTTAACTTACTTAGCACATAATAACCATTGAACAAAATAACCAATATGTTCATTCCTGTATCTAATAAAACCAAACCAATAGCATCACCTCCAGCTAACAACAAACCTACAACCATTGCAGAACGAACAACATAGCGAATTATATTAATTGTTCTAGGGAATACAAAATGCTCATATCCAGAACAAACAGCAGTGAAAGCACCGCCAGGTAGCGTAATTGCCATATTAAATATTAATATAACATACATAATCTTCGCTTTACCTAGCTCTTCAACAGTTAAAGATCTTGAAAAAACACCTTCCAAATTAAAATACAATACGAAACCAACTAAACATATAGCCAAAGAAATAATCCCATAGATCCAAAGAGTTATAGCTAAAAAATTCTCTTCTCCTTTTTTATCTTTTTCTGCTCTATATTTTGCTACGAAACGAACAATTGCGTTATTCAATCCAAAATCTAATACGCTAATATAACCAACAAGTGCTCCTATTAACATATACAAACCATATTCAGCATCTCCAAAGCTTTTAATAATAAAAGGCGTTAAAAACAAACCAACTATATTCGTTAAAGAAATAGTAATATACGAGAGTATCGCTCCCTTTTTTAATTGACTCAATGTTATCTGTTTTTTAATTACTTTATTAATTGTAAATAAGCCCCTAATCAGAAAATTTTAAATAAAAAATTGTTCTAGTATTATAGGGTCAATAGACAAACCTTCTTCAAAAACCAAACTAGGTGTCCAGCCCAATTCTTTATGAATTTTGGTAGCATCTATAGCATATCTTAAATCGTGCCCTGGTCTGTCTTTGACATAGGTAATCAGTTTGGCTGATGCACCTGATTCTCGCTCTAATTTCTTGTCCATTAATCTACACAATAATTGTACTAAGTCGATATTTTTCCATTCATTAAAGCCACCAATATTGTAAGTTTCAGTATTTTTTCCTTTATGAAAAACCGTATCAATTGCATCTGCATGATCTAATACATATAACCAATCTCTTGTGTAGTTCCCATCTCCATATACTGGAAGCGGTTTTTCTTCTATAATATTGTTTATAAACAAAGGAATTAACTTTTCTGGAAAGTGATTTGGCCCATAATTATTTGAACAATTACTGATTACATATGGCATTTGGTACGTTTCTCCATAAGCGCGCACAAAATGGTCAGAACTTGCTTTAGATGCCGAATAGGGCGAATTTGGGTCATACGATGTTGTTTCTGTAAACAAACCAGACGCTCCTAAAGAACCATATACTTCGTCTGTACTAACGTGATAAAATCGCTTGTCTTGCCAATTATTTTGCCACAAATTTTTAAATGCATTTAACAAAACCATGGTCCCTAAAATATTTGTTTTGGCAAAAGCTAATGGATCTGTAATTGATCGATCTACATGAGATTCTGCAGCTAAATGTATCACTGCATCAAACTGATATTGATTGAAGATTTTATTGATGCCTAACTCATCGCAAGTATCGGCTTGTGTAAAATTATAATTTTCTTTTTGCTCAATATCTTTTAAGTTTTCTAAATTTCCTGCATAGGTTAACTTGTCTAAATTATAAATGGTATAATCCGGATATTTATTAACAAATGCTCGAACGACATGAGATCCTATAAAACCTGCGCCTCCTGTGATTAAGATTTTCATTTTGATAAATTATTATAGTGTATATACCAATTAATAAATTCTTTAACTCCTTCTTTTATATTTGTCGACGGCTTGTAGTTATAATCATTCATTAAATCATCCACATTAGCCCATGTTTTTTCTACATCACCTGGTTGAATTGGAAGCATTATTTTTTCAGCTTTTTTATTCAAATTATTTTCTATTTCAGTAATGAAATCTAAAAGTTTTACAGAGCTATTATTTCCAATATTATATATTTTATAAAGCTCTCTTTTAAAATCTGATTTTTCTACTATTTTTAAAACTCCAGCAATAATATCTTGAACATAGGTGAAATCCCTTTCCATATCCCCATAATTAAAAACATTTATAGGTTTATTATTTATTATTGCTTTGGTGAACAAAAACATTGCCATGTCTGGTCTTCCCCAGGGTCCGTAAACTGTAAAAAACCGAAGACCCGTGGTTTGCATTTTAAATAAATGACTATAGGTATGTGCCATTAGTTCATTACTCTTTTTAGTCGCAGCATAGAGGCTTACTGGATGATCAACATTGTCAGTAGTTTTAAATGGTATTTCTTTATTTGCTCCGTAAACGCTCGAACTACTTGCATACACTAAATGTTTAATTACAAACTCTCTACAACATTCTAAAATATTAGCAAAACCAACAATATTACTTTGAATATATGCGTCAGGGTTTTCGAGACTGTATCTAACACCAGCTTGGGCTGCTAGGTTACATACAACATCAAACTTCTGAACTTTAAATAGTTTTGATAAATTATTTTTATCTTCAAGATTCATTCGAACAAACTCTAAAGAATCTTTAAATAATTCGCTTTTAGATGGGTTTAAAAATACAGTAGCATCTTCTTCTTTTATTCCTAATTCATTTAGCCTTGCATATTTTAAATTAACATCATAATAATCGTTAATATTGTCTAAACCAACAACAATATGTCCATTATTTAGTAATACTTTCACTAAATGAAATCCAATAAAACCGGCAGCTCCTGTTACTAAAATTTTCATTATTATTTTTTTCCTATTTGAAAATACTCAAACCCTTTTTCTTCTAAATGAAATGCATTATATTGATTTCTACCATCAAATAGTATAGGGGTTATTAACTGATTTTTAATTTCATCAAAATCAGGAGAGCGAAATTCTTTCCACTCTGTTAATAAAATTAATGCATTTGAGTCCTTTAAAACCTCATATTTAGATTCAAAATAAGAAATATTATTTAAACCTTTTAAATAATGAGCCTTTGCTTCAGGCATCGCCTTAGGATCGTAGGCGTTTATCTTTGCTCCTCTTTTTACCAATTCTTTGACTACATAAATTGCTGGCGCTTCTCTCATATCATCAGTACCTGGCTTAAAAGCCAAGCCCCACAAACCAAATGTAAGCCCTGTTAAATCTTCTCCAAAACGTTTTACTATTTTTTGAGAAATGACGAACTTTTGCGCATCATTTACGTTTTCTACCGCAGTAATTAAATTGGCATTATACCCATTCTCTTCTGCTATTTTTTTTAATGCTTTTACATCTTTCGGAAAACAAGAACCTCCATAACCTGCTCCGGGATAGATAAAATTATATCCAATTCTCGCATCAGATCCAATTCCAATTCGAACTTGATTGGCATCTGCTCCTACTTTTTCACAAATATTTGCAATTTCATTCATAAATGAAATTTTAGTTGCTAACATTGCGTTTGCAGCATACTTGGTCATTTCTGCAGAACGAACATCCATGGCAATAAACCGATCTCTTGACATGCAAAAAGGATGGTATAATTGTTTCATCTTTTCAATAGCAAAAGCGTTGTCAGAGCCAATAACAACTCTATCAGGCTTCATGAAATCAGCGATAGCAGCTCCTTCTTTTAAAAATTCTGGGTTAGAAACTACATCAAATTGTAAAGTACTCTTTCTTTTATTTAGCTCCTTTTGTATCGTTGCCTTCACTTTATCTGCTGTTCCAATAGGAACAGTAGATTTATCAACAATAACCAATCGCTGCTGCATCGTTTCACCGATTGATTTTGCCACAGCCAAAACATACTGTAGATCTGCAGAACCATCATCACCCATTGGCGTTCCAACCGCTATAAAAGCAATTTCTGATTTTTTTAAAGCAACGGTTAGTTCTGTCGTAAAAAATAAGTTCTTATTTTTTACATTTTTTAAAACCATTTGCTCTAAACCAGGTTCAAAAATTGGGATAATCCCATTCTTAAGTTTTTCTATTTTTTCTGCATTTACATCTACACAAGTAACTTTATTCCCCATTTCAGCAAAGCAGGTACCTGAGACTAAACCTACATATCCCGAACCAATAATAGTTATATTCATTTTAAATTACACTTTAAAAATTCACTTTAGCCTTATTTTATTTAAGCTACAAGGTTTTATCCTTGATTGATTCATCCAAAATATTTTTCACATCATAAAGTATGGAATTGTCTTTTCTTAATGAAGAAAAATCTAGTTCTTTAAATTCATGATGAGAAACAGTTAATACAATTGCATCAAACTCTTCTTTAGGCAACGATCTCTTTGATTTTAAACCATACTCATGCAATACTTCCTCTTCATTTGCCCATGGATCATATATGCTAACGTTTACCCCATATTCTTTCAAAGAAGAAACAACATCAACTGCTTTTGTATTTCGAACATCAGGACAATTCTCTTTGAAGGTAATTCCCAAAACTAAAATATTTGCATCCTTAATTCGGATGTCTTTTTTAATCATCAATTTGATAACTTCTGAGGACACATAATCACCCATACTATCATTCATGCGTCTTCCAGCTAAAATAATTTCTGGATTGTATCCAAATTCTTGTGCTTTCTGAGCTAAATAATAGGGATCGACACCAATACAATGTCCGCCTACCAAACCCGGTTTGAATGGTAAAAAATTCCATTTAGTCCCCGCTGCTTCTAAAACATCATGAGTATTAATATCCATTAAGTTGAATATTTTTGCCAACTCATTGACAAAGGCGATGTTAATATCTCTTTGAGAATTCTCAATTACTTTTGCTGCTTCCGCAACTTTTATGGTGGGAGCTAAATGAGTCCCTGCAATAATAACTGACTTATACAACGCATCTACCTTTTTTCCAACTTCTGGCGTAGAACCAGAGGTCACTTTTAAGATCTTTTCAACCGTATGCTCTTTGTCTCCTGGATTGATTCTTTCCGGAGAGTATCCTGCATAAAAATCTACATTGTAGGTGAGTCCAGATATTTTTTCCAATACAGGAATACAGTCTTCTTCTGTAGCACCTGGATAGACAGTGGATTCATAAATAACGGTATCTCCTTTTTGAAGCACCCTTCCTACCGTTTCACTTGCTTTGATAAGGGGTGTTAAAATGGGTCTGTTATTCTTATCTACTGGGGTAGGAACGGTAATAATATAATAATTACAATCTTTTATTTTCTCTATTTGATTGGTACAATACAAACCGTTCGCATCTGAAACATCCGATACTAAAACAGCTTTTAAGGTTTCTGAATCAATTTCTAACGTTGCATCTTCACCAGACATCAACTCCTTAATTCTAATAGAATTGATATCAAATCCAACAACGGGATATTGTGTTGCAAAAAGCCTTGCTAAAGGCAAGCCAACATATCCGAGACCAATAATTGCGATTTTATCTTTTTTCATTTTCTATACATTTTTCCAATACCAACTTACTGCTTCTTTCAATCCTTTTTGTAAAGAAAACTGAGGGTTGTAGTTTATTAATTTTTTTGCTTTTTCAACACTTGCATGTGAATGCGGAATGTCTCCCTGTCTATTGGGTCCATATACAATTTGAACTTCTTTTATTTTCGGATTGAATTCCGAAAGAAATTCTTTTAAATACCCCATTAAATCGTTCAAGGTATTACGATCTCCATAAGCGACATTATACACGGTATTCACCGCTTTCTCATCTGCCAACAAGCTTAAAACATTTGCTTGTATAACATTGTCTATATAGGTAAAATCTCTAGAATAATTTCCATCCCCATTAATTACAGGCGACTCTAAATTCATTAACTGACTTACGAATTTCGGAATCACTGCGGCATAGGCTCCATTGGGATCTTGCTTTCTTCCAAATACATTAAAATAACGCAAGCCTATGGTCTCTAAACCGTAGGTTTTAGAAAAAATATCTGCATACAATTCATTGACATACTTTGTTATAGCATAAGGAGAAAGTGGTTTCCCAATGACATCTTCCACCTTTGGCAACGCTTCTGAATCTCCATAGGTTGAGGAACTTGCCGCAAACACAAAACGTTTTACATTATTGTCTCTTGCTGCTACTAACATATTTAAAAAACCAGTAACATTCACATCATTTGATGTAATTGGGTCTTTGATAGATCGAGGCACAGAACCCAATGCAGCTTGGTGCAACACATAGTCCACTCCTTTGGTTGCTTGAATACAATCCGCTAAATTCCGGATATCTCCTTCAATAAGTGTAAAATTTGGATGCTTTAAGAGCAGCCTTAGATTCTCTCTTTTTCCAGTTGCAAAATTATCTAAACAGATAACGGTATTATTCATTTCAAGTAAGGCCTCACAAAGGTTCGACCCTATAAAACCCGCTCCACCAGTAACAAGTATCTTCTTATTCGATATTGTCATTTTCTTTTATTTATGCAAACAATTCAAAAACCCTTCTATCCTTATAAGAGCGTTGTATCGTTTTTTTTAATTATTTATCCCTTAAATTTTCTTTTTCTTGCACCTCTTTTCTCAGTCCACTGCTAGAAAAACGATGTTCTCTTTTATTAAAGTAGATATCAATTCCTTTTTCCTCGCAATATGCTCTTCCAGAAAAATTTTTATGGGCATATTCATCACCAATAATACGAACGTCAATTTTAAAAGACCTTAAAACATCTTCTAAGTCTTGCTCGGTTGCATAGGGAACAATTTCGTCTACATGCACACAAGCCTTCAATTGAATATATCGTTCTACAACAGATTGTACGGGTTTGTTTTTTTCTGGGCGATCTAAAGTTGGATCGGTTTGAAGTGCGCAAATCAAATAATCACACTGACGTTTTGCTTCTTCTAGCATTTTAACATGCCCTGCGTGAAATAAGTCAAAAGCACTAAAAGTAATTCCTGTTTTCATTTTTTCTTTTTTGAATTAAAATACAACTCCTTTTAACCCCTGGGAAATAGCAAATTTCCAGGGCGTAAAAATACAAATTTAACTTCGAAGAAAGGGGTGTTTTTCTCCATTTTTAGATATGCTCACATTGCGAATATCATGTACAATTTCTATGGATTTTCGAACATCCGCTAGACAAAAACCATTCCCTTTCAAAATTTCTTGGTAACTTTTTGTATGCAATTCCGTAAAACCGGCACTAAATTCCAATTCCTGATTGTCAATAGTAATCGATCGATAGGTACGCTGCCCTTTTTCCTTTACTGATTGTGGTAGATCATTTTCATCTATTGACAAAAACCATCGAACTCTTGCATTTTCGAATTCTAAATACCCAGAAGCTTTGTGTTTTTCTCTGAGATGCACTGTATTTTCCTGTACTTCACCAAAAACCCAAGAGAGCATATCATAAAAATGAACACCTATGTTGGTTGCAATTCCACCAGACTTCGTTTCGTCCCCCTTCCAGGAGTTGTCATACCATTTTCCTCTTGAGGTGATGTATGTCAAATCAATATCATACTTTCCCTTCTTGACTTCCGATACTACTTTGGCCTTTAATGCAACAATCGCAGAATGCAATCTTAATTGCAAAATCGTATAAATATTCCCATCAGACTCCTCTTCAATTGCGCTCAAAGCATCTATATTCCAAGGGTTTAATACAATCGGCTTTTCACAAATAGCGTGCGCTCCACTACGCAATGCCATTCGAATATGTGCATCATGTAAATAATTCGGAGAACAAATACTCACATAATCTAAGGTAATATTTTGATGCCTTTTTAACTTTTCTAAATGGCGATCAAAACGTTCAAACTCTGTAAAAAAATCTGCCTTCGGAAAATATTGATCCATAATACCTACAGAATCAAACTTATCCAATGCTGCAATTAATGTATTATTGGTATCTTGTATTGCTTTTAAATGTCGAGGTGCAATATAGCCTGCCGCGCCAATTAGAGCAAAATTTTTCGTGCTATTCATGTATTTAATTCTTATTTTATATCACCTAAGCGCATTGCTTTACTTTTAAATAATTTGATACTACTCAAATCCTTTTTCTTGTAAACGTAAAGCATTCTATTTTATTCTTTATTCAATAACCAAGAAGAAGATTGAATCTTATCTCCCAGGCCGTCTATTAATTGAATTCCCAATTCCTGACACACAGGTACTTCAGGAATTGAGTTGTTATTTTGATCGCCACCATTGGCAAAACCAAAATCATAGGTCTCTTGAAACTTTTCATACAAAAAACGAATCGATTTACAAACAGTTCTGTCTTCATCAATCGAAATAATAGCCGTATCAACTGTCTTGATATTCTGAACAATAAAAAGCCGTTCTGCTTCATTTTGAAATTCTTTAGCCCCCTTCAAACCTCTTTGTAGATCACTATTTACAACAACAAAAAGAACATCACACAGTGCTTTTGCATTGTTAAAATACGCGATATGTCCTTTATGAATCGGATTAAAATACCCTGAAACAATGATTGCTTTTTTCTTCATGCTACCTGCTATTAATTTGGACAAGAAAACTCCTTATCCTTTCAAGCAAAGATACTGATTTCTATTTATTACTCCACAGCTTTAATTTAGGATAGCCTTTTAGAAAACCAACATTGAAACACTGCATTTTCAGCACTAGATTCCTAAATAATTACTTTGCCATTAGAACGTTTATTTACACTCAAAATTTGACTACAAATTTACGTATTGAGCTTTAATAATACAGCCCAAATATAGCCCAAAAAAATATTTTACAAAAAAAAATCCCTCACATAATGTGAAGGATTTTTACTTTAGTGGGCAATGAGGGATTCGAACCCCCGACCCTCTCGGTGTAAACGAGATGCTCTGAACCAACTGAGCTAATTGCCCTAAGCGGTTGCAAATATAACACTGTTTTTAAGTATACCAAACAAAAAAGAAAATTTTATTTAAATTATTTCTGCGACAACAAAGGTACTCCCTCCAACAAAAACGATATCTTCTTGATTCGCATTTAGTAACGCACTTGAATAGGCTTGTTCTACAGAAGTATATTTTTTCCCTAATAATTGAAAATCTCTCGCCTTTTCTTCCAAAAGCTCCTCAGAAAGCCCTCTTGGGATTGCTGGCTTACAAAAATAGTAGTGCGCTTCTTTCGGAAATAACGGAAGAATGTCTTCCAAAGATTTTTCTGTAACCATTCCTAAAACAATATGAAGTTTTTGATAGTTTTGCTTTTTTAATTGATTTAGCACCAGAGACAAACCTTCTTTGTTATGGGCCGTATCGCATATTGCAAGCGGTTTATCTTGCAAAATTTGCCATCGCCCTTTTAAAGAAGTGTTTTTCACTACCTGCAAAAGTCCGTTTTTAATATGTTCAGAAGAAACTGTAAATCCTTTTAAATATTGAAAGACAGCCGCTGCAGTAATTGCATTTTTTTTCTGATAAGCTCCAAGCAAATCGGTTTTGCATAAAAAGTCAGATTTCGAAGCAAAGAAAATAGGGGCGTTTACCGCTTTTGCTTTTTCTAGAAATACCGCTTTTACCACGGCTTGCTCTTCACCGATGATAACTGGAATTTGTTTTTTGATAATACCTGCTTTTTCAAAAGCAATTTCTGGTAATGTTTCCCCTAAAAACTGCGTGTGATCCAATCCGATATTTGTGATAACAGCAACTTCTGGTACGATAATATTTGTAGAATCGAGCCTTCCTCCCAAGCCAACTTCTACAATTGCAATGTCTACCTTTTCATTAGCAAAATAATCGAATGCCAGACCAACAGTCATTTCAAAAAAAGACAACTTTTGTTTTTCCAAAAAAGCTTGATGCTGACTGATAAAAGAAACTACTTTTTGTTTGGGAATTTCCTTTCCGTTAATGCGGATTCTTTCTGTAAAATTTTTTAGATGAGGAGAAGTATACAAACCTACCTTATAGCCTGCTTCCTGTAAAATGGAGGCAATCATATGACTTGTAGAACCCTTTCCGTTGGTTCCGCCAACATGGATTGTTTTAAACTTCTTTTCT
Organism: uncultured Polaribacter sp.; assembly: GCA_943787375.1. Taxonomy (GTDB): domain Bacteria; phylum Bacteroidota; class Bacteroidia; order Flavobacteriales; family Flavobacteriaceae; genus Polaribacter. The sequence continues at coordinate 56,240 of CALSME010000006.1, read as the reverse complement.
GGAGAATCGAGCGCTTTGGTAAATGCTAAAATATTGATTAAATCTTTTTTGAATGCTGTTTTTCCTTCCCGTTGATACATGGGTAATTTCGCAAACATCCAATTTAAAGTTTGTGGATAATTCATTGGACAAAAATAGTCCATTATTTGGACAAAGAAAACTTATAAATAATAGTTCCTGTTTGTTTAGAGGGCGCCTTGGAATCTGAATTCCAGGTGGTTCTTAGCGCTGCTTCCTTTGCCGGTTTTAAAAGACACGCAGCAGTATTCGTTGTCCCTTTAACTCCTGCAACTGCACGTATTACTTTCCCAGTCTTATCGACGGTAATGCTTACAACGACAATGCCTTCTTCTTCACAATCGGGCTGTTCTTTCGGTTTTGACAAGGCTTTTCTACCTGCTAAATTATAGTTTCCACCAGATCCATCTCCCAAATTTCCATAGTATTTGTTTGCATCAGGATCGCCTTTTTCACTTCCTTTTATCCCTTCTCTTTTATCGTCTCCTTCTCCTTTTGGCTTCCCGTCAGAAGCATTTCCGTTTAACAAACGCTGGAGTGCATCCTGCGTTTCTTTAGAAGGTTTTGGTTTCGAGATTTCTTTTGGTGGTGCAGACTTTACAACTTCTTTTACAGGTTTTTTAACGACCTCCTTAACATTTTCCATCACTGAAACCTCTTTCGCTGTAGGATCTGTCAAAACCTTTTCGACTACTTTTTCAGTTGGTACTTCCTCAATGGCTTCGACAATTTTTTCTTTTTGAATTACTTTTGGAGGGGCAATCTTTGCTGTTTTGGTAATAGGAGTTCCATTTCCTACTTCTGAATTTCCGTAATTAATAGCCAAGCCATATTCTTCTGGTGGATCTAAATAACGCATCCCAAAATTAAAAACCATAAAGAGCAACAACAACAGTATCAAGACCGTAATTACCGCAGATTTTCGCTTGTGTTTGGTATTTAGAACTGCCATTTAGTTTCCATTAACTTTTACAGCTAAAACCATTTTAAGCTTGTTTCGTTGTGCAATGTCGATGATTTTTACCACATTTTCATAAGCTACTTTTTTTGCACCTCGAATCACAATACTTTTTTTCTTATCGACACCAACAATTTTTAAGAGCTCACTTTCTAGAGCTTGCACACTTACTTTTGTTTTATTGATATAGAAATCTCCCTTTTGAGTCACAGAAACCGCAATCGGAGCTTTGTTCTCAGTCTTTCCAGAGGAACTTGGCAAAATTAAATCAATCGCGTTGATCGTAACTAATGTCGAAGTAAGCATAAAAAATATCAACAATAAAAAGACAATATCTGTCATTGATGACATATTGAATGTTGGATCTACTTTATTTCTTCCTCTTAAATTCATATAGAATCGTATTTGATATTGAAAAGCACAAAACCTTTACTTCACTAACTTACACGGGTTCATTTAATAAGTCCAAGAACTCAACGGACTTTGCTTCCATTTGATAAACGACTTTGTCGGTTCTTACCACCAAATGATTATAGGTAATATAGGCAATAATACCAACAATCAAACCACCAACAGTAGTTGTCATTGCTGTATACAAACCATCTGAAAGCATTTTTATATCTATTTGTCCTCCAGCGTTTGCAATTTCATGAATGGCAACAATCATTCCGATCACCGTTCCCAAGAAACCAATCATTGGAGCAACTCCAGCAATGGTCGCCAATACACTTACATTTTTCTCTAATTGATACACCTCTAATTTCCCTGCAGTTTCAATAGCAGTATTGATGTCTTCTAAAGGTTTTCCAATTCTCGAAATTCCTTTTCCTATCAATCGAGCCGTTGGCGTATTTTTACTTTTACAGAGTACATCTGCAGCTACTAATTTCCCCTCAGATACATTCTCTTTTATTTGATTCATAAAATTCTCATCAATTCTAGAAGCTGATTTTATGGCAAAAAAACGTTCGAAATAAATATACAACGCAATGGTCAATAAAACAAAAAGGATGGCTAGGATTATTTGCCCACCAAGCCCTCCATTCATAATTAATTTATAAATAGAAAGTGTTTTTTCGTTTAGAACTGCCCCTTCTAAAACTTCTTTATTCTCTTGAAAAAATGATAACATGTAGCTTTTTTTATATTCTATAATACTAACGCGCATTTTTATTTAAAATTGCCCATTCAATTTCTTAAAAAACACCATCCTGTAAACATACAAAATGCTCGTTTTTTATGTATATTATTTTTTAAATAAACTCCCTTAGCACAACAAATGCTGCAGATCCAATTAAAAAACCAATAAGTGCCAACCAAGATATTTTCTTTAAATACCAGAAGAAATCTATTTTCTCCATTCCCATTGCAACGACTCCTGCCGCTGAACCGATAATTAACATCGACCCACCTGTACCTGCAGAAAATGCAATAAAATGCCACAATGGATTGTCTAAAGATTCTGAGAACATTCCTAAACTTGCGGCTACCAATGGCACATTGTCAATTACAGCAGAACCAACCCCAAGTAAAAGAACCACTAAATCTGAAACTTTTGTTCCCTCTAATTCAGATCCCATTAAAGGAATTCCTTGCTTTAAGCTTTCTGCAAAATTAAATAAAATCCCCAAGGATTCTAGGGCGGCAACCGCCATTAAAATACCCAAGAAAAATAAAATACTTGGCATTTCTATTTTAGATAATGAGGCATGAACTGGGCTATGGTGTGCATTTAAATCGGATGCTTCTGAATCAAAATCAGTTAAAGAAAACTTTGTTCTACTATAAATTTCTGCAAAAGTTGCCACAATACCTAAAGACAACATCATTCCAACATAAGGAGGTAAATGAGTGACTGTTTTAAAAACAGGTACAAACAAAATTGCCCCGAGTCCTAAATACAACATTTTAGCACTGTATTGGCTTTTTGGCTTTTCAACTTCATTTTCATCAAAATTGATATCTCCTTTAAATGCAGGTAAAAATGTCGCGATAAAAGTAGGCACCACCATACACAAAAGTGATGGGATAAATAAATACGTAAATAACATTCCAGTACTTACCTTGTCTCCAATCCAAAGCATCGTAGTGGTTACATCTCCAATAGGAGAAAAAGCGCCACCTGCATTTGCTGCAATAATAATTAATCCTGCAAACCAAATTCGATCTTCTCTGGTTTTAACAATTTTCTGTAAAATTGAAATCAACACAATCGTAGCTGTTAAATTATCTATAATCGCAGATAAAATAAATGCTAAGATTGAGAACATCCATAACAATGTCTTTTTCCTTTTAAAGGTAACAAATCCTTTAATGGTAGAAAATCCATCAAAATAATCAATGATTTCGACAATGGTCATTGCGCCCAATAGGAAGACCAAAATTTCGGCTGTTTTCCCTAAATGATGCAACAAGGTTTCTTCTACCAAGTGCATTTTAGCTTCATGAACTTTATCAGCAAATCCTTCTACTAGACCATGATTTGCCGAATCAAACCAGTCAGAAAAACCATCAATTCCCAAAGCCACAATTGCCCAGCAAACAGCCATCATTACCAAAGCAGGAATTAACTTATCTAACTTTAAATTGTGCTCTAAAGTGATTGCTAAATAACCTACAATAAATACAATAATAATTACTGATTCCATAAAAATAAATTTAAATTAATTCTTTGAGTGCAATCTCAAATGCTGTTGAGCAAATTTTTGTTTTTGACGCACTTTTGTTAAATGTTCTTTGTAATGCTTTTTTAATAATGTTTGACGTATCATCAAAAATAGCTTTGTCTTGCATTGGCAATTCAATTCTAGACTCCATGAAGTAGGCAAATACTCTTGCAATTCCACAATTTGAAATAAAATCTGGCAACAAACTGATATGCTTATCGGTATGTTCCATAATTGGTCCAAAGAAAATTTCTTTATCCGCAAAAGGCACATTCGCTCCCGGGGAAATGACCTCCAAACCAGTATCGATCATTTTTTGAACTTGATCTTGTGAAACCAACCTTGATGCCGCTGCTGGAACAAAAATTTCGGCAGGCAAACTCCATATCTGGTTGTTTATTTCATCAAATGAAATCATATTTTCCGAAACCAATTGATTTCCATCTTTCGATAAAAACAAGGCCGTCATTTCCTCCATAGAAAATCCTTCTTCACGAATTACACCGCCTTCTCTATCGATAATTCCAACCACTTTAGCACCTAACTTTGTTAAGTAATAGGCTGCTGCAGAACCAACGTTTCCAAAGCCTTGAACAATGGCTCTTTTTCCTTCAATTTTACCACCGTAAATCGCATAATAATGTTTCACTGCTTCAGCAACTCCATACCCCGTTAGCATATCTGCAACGGTATATTTTCTTGCTAAATCTGGCGAAAACTGCACGTCTTCTATTACTTTAATTACGCCTAAACGTAGCTGACCAATTCGATTGATTTTATCCGCTTCTGATGGTTTAAAGTGTCCATTAAAAATACCTTCCTGAGGATGCCAAACGCCACAATCTTCTGTAATTGGAATGACATCTTTATCTGCATCTACATTTAAATCTCCTCCCGTACCATAATAATGTTTTAAAAGTGGGGTTACAGCTTTGTACCAGCGCTCTAAGACACCTCTTTTTCTTGGGTCATTGGGGTCGAAATTAATCCCAGATTTTGCACCCCCAATTGCGGGTCCAGAAACGGTAAACTTAACCTCCATTGTTTTTGCCAAAGACATTACTTCGTTCTGATCTAACCCTTTTCTCATGCGTGTACCGCCACCTGCAGCACCTCCTCTAAGCGAGTTAATAACGGTCCATCCTTCTGCCTCTGTCTCTGCGTCTTTCCAATGAAAAACGATCTCTGGTTGTTTATTTTCGTATTTTTTTAATAATTCTTTCATTTTTAAATTTTAATATTATCAACTGCATACATTATTTTAAAGTATTCGATTTCCTAAAAACTATTTTAAAATACGCTAACGTTGATTCATTATAAAAATATAAAGTTTCTCATTACTACAATAATATGAATAAAAATAAGCACCAATCAAATCGTTAAAAACGGCTTTTTCATTCTTTAAATTCTGCGCACACTAGTCAATACTCAATACACCAAAGTCATAATACTTTTTGCCATAGGCATAGATGTAAAAACTAGACGCATTTTTCTTAACCGTTAAGGTGGGTGCAAAATCTATTATGTTTTGCTCACCACCTACCTTACTATTCCATAAAGGGGTGATACTTCTCTTCCCTGATCTGTCAAAAGTATTTAGAGTGATCACTTTGGCGTTTATTTTATCATAGCCAATGACTACTTTTTTCTTCTTCATGACCGATTCTTTTTCGTTCACTAAGATATGTAATTTCCCATTTTTCAAATAAGGATAGAAAGAAGCTATTTTTTGCTTATCATTTACATAAGTTTCTCCATATTTAAAGAGAACATCATAATCAACTTTACCAGAAACCTCTAGCTTCACAATAACACCTGGCCCGTTTGAATAGGTATAGTTGTATTCGAAATTCGCACCACTTTTAACTTCCGATGTCTTTTTTTTACAATCTCCTATCAAATAGATTTTTTCTTCATCAATCAAAACATCTTTAATCGTCAAATCGGTAAAGCCTTTTCCTAAAACCTGCTTTAAAGTTTTTGGAGACCATTGTTGATTTGTTACTAGTATCTTATCAGTAATATTATAAATGAAATAACTCTTATCTTTTCGACCACCGATAGCAACCGTTGGCTTCCAGTTATTGGTTGCAAAACCAACTAAATAGTATTTCCCTTTCATAGAAATCACCCTACTATCTGAAACATAAAAATCTTTGCGCGAAACGGTTTCCTCAACAGCTGCATCTGCGGTAAGTGTAATGACAGATGTTACTGGATTCTTTTTAAAAAAATCAGTGGTTTTGACAATATTGAGGGTTCCATCGTTTGACAAATACACTTTTTCACGATAGGCTTTCTCACTTTTAAAACGCAATGTATGACTAGCTTCCGAGGTTTTATTTAAATTGGCATCGAAGGCAATTGTTGCTATTTTTTCATTCGCTTTTTTTGAATACGGAAGATGCACAAAAACCGCTAGCTGTTTTTTATCCTCAGAAATAACGGGATTAAAAAAACCCGCATATTTGACTTTCGCTATAGGAAGGGCATACAATTCTTTTGGCGCTGAAACGACCCCGGTAGCACCTTGATAAACTTGAACATACAACACATTTTTTTTGTCTTTCTTTAAGGCAATATGTGAAAAGAAATAGAGATTGTTTTCTCCCTCAATAACTTTCAATAAAGTAGCTTCTTTTCTTTGCCTTTTTGGCAACGCTAAGGCTACTGTTGATTTCAATTTTGCCGCTGAATCAAATTTAGAAATGTAGATTATTTTTGGTGGAAAAACTTGAGTTCCTAATGCTTCAACACTATACGTCGTAAACCCTTCATCTGAAGACAGGGTTAAGATGGGATCTTGGAAACCTACATCCGTATTGTATTTCCAATCGGTCCATTGAAAACTAGCCGTTTGCGCGTTCGCGAAAAAAGCACTGAACAAGAAAAAGAAGGTTGCAATAATTTTAAGCATTGATTTAGTTCTCAAAATGTGCATTATATTCTTTGACAATGGCTAAGATTGATAAAATTCGATATCCTTTTTGCTTTGTTTTGATTTTCTTTGACAAGGCTGGAAAATCACTCACATACTTACTCATCACAGATTTGAATTTGAACAAAAGTTTTGGGGATACAAATTTCAAATACGCATTACCCTCTTTAACAGCTAAAACTTCCGTTTGTATTTTAGTGCCATTAAAATCTAATGATACCTCCGTGTTGCCTTTTTTATATAGCGACATTTCTTTTCCTCGATTCTCTTCTACACGAATATAGTATTCAAACAAGTTAATTTTGCCAACAAGAGTCTGTAATAAAAATACTTTAGTTTTACCTCTTAAACCCTCATATGGATGCGACTCATAATAATCTGCTGCTATTTTATAAGCCTTTAATTCTTTTGCCTTATAGGTAACAGCCTTACTCTCTTTGGTCTCATAAAACTGTACCTTTCGCTGACTTTTTATTTTTAAAAAACGCTTTAAATACCCGTCAATTTTCTGTCCTTCATTTGTGATAATATAACCTGGTAATATTTCAGATTTTTCTTCCCAATTGTCCTCAATCTGAGAGAAACCAAAGCCGGAAATGAATAAAGCAAAGACTAGTAAGAGTTTTTTCATGGATTTCTATTTTAGAGTTTTTTTATTTTTGTAAAACTACAACATTTTACAATCATACACGACACCAGAAGCGTGGTTTTTACGCGCTCCAGTTACACTTTTTAAACAATTGATTTCATTCTTAATTTTCAACAATCCCAAAAAAGAAAAGACCAGAGCCTCTTTATAGTTCACCAACTTCTCGGACACTGCTACTAGCTTCCCTGAAGACAAAGCACGTATTCTACTCATTAAAAAGGAGTTAAAAACACCTCCTCCTGTAAACAAAATAGTACGCCCCTTTTCAACAATGTTTGAAATCTGAATTGCTACATGCTCTGCAAAGGTTCTCAAAATGGTTGATACATCTTCTTCCAGTTCATCTATCAATGGAAAAATTTCTTTTTGTACCCATTCTAACCCTAAAGATTTTGGGTGTTTTTTTTTGTAATAGTCTAATTGGTTCAACTTTTCTAAAAGTGTGTGATTTATTTTCCCTTTGGATGCCAATAGTCCATCTTCGTCATAATCAAACCCTAATTTTGATACATAAAAGTTCATCACAATATTTACAGGACAAATGTCAAATGCAATTCTTTGTTCATGCTTCTGGTAAGAAACATTCGAAAAACCACCAAGATTAATACAATAATCATATTCAGGAAAAAGAAGCGCATCTCCAACAGGAACTAAGGGCGCGCCCTGCCCACCCAAAACTACATCCTGAGACCTAAAATCACAGACAACTTTGTGTGCTGTTTTATTGGCAAGTACTTGGCCATTTCCAATTTGAAGCGTAATTCCTTTTTCTGGTTGATGCAAAACGGTATGCCCATGAGATGCTATGAAATCGATCTTTGAAATCGCATATTTCTCAATAAACTGAGAAACTCTTTCGGCTAATAATTGCCCATACTCAAGATCTAAAGTTGTTAATTCTGAAGTAGAAAAATGAATCGATTTCTGCAAAATAGCCTTCCATTTTTCAGTGTATGGAATCGTATCTGTATGTATAATTTCAAAATCTTGATAATGCTTAGCGTTAAATTTCACATACACCAAATCCAATCCATCCAAAGAGGTACCGGACATCAATCCAATGCTATAAGTATAATTTACATTCACATTCGTAAAATTAACAAAAGAGTACCGATAATATGTTACGAAATCGATATATTTGTGGTCTAATTTTACGAATTCAATAAAAAAAAGCACATGAACTTCAGTTTAACGGAAGAACACCTTATGATTCAGGAAGCAGCAAGAGATTTTGCTCAAACAGAGTTACTACCTGGTGTAATAGAAAGAGACCATAAACAAGAGTTTCCAGACGAACTCGTCAAAAAAATGGGCGCACTTGGCTTTATGGGAATTATGGTAGACCCAAAATACGGCGGGAGCGGTATGGATGCAACTTCGTACGTAATTGTCATGGAAGAGCTCTCCAAAATAGACGCCTCTGCTTCAGTAATTGTTTCGGTAAACAACTCATTGGTTTGCTACGGGCTAGAATCGTACGGAAACGAAACTCAAAAGCAAAAATATTTAACAAAATTAGCGACTGGAGAATTTGTTGGCGCTTTTTGTCTAAGCGAACCTGAAGCAGGTTCTGATGCAACTTCACAAGCAACAACTGCTGAGGACAAGGGAGATCACTATGTAATAAATGGTACAAAAAACTGGATTACCAGTGGTGGACGCGCAGATGTCTATTTGGTAATCGCACAAACCGATAGAGAAAAAGGACACCGAGGAATTAATGCTTTTATTGTAGAAAAAGGAACAGCAGGTTTTCACGTAGGCCCAAAAGAAGACAAATTAGGAATTCGAGGAAGTGATACGCACACCTTACAATTTAACGATGTAAAAGTACCCAAAGAAAATAGAATTGGTGAAGATGGATTTGGTTTCAAATTTGCAATGAAGACTCTTTCTGGTGGTAGAATAGGAATTGCTGCACAAGCATTGGGAATTGCTGCTGGAGCCTATGAATTGGCATTAAAATATTCGAAAGAGCGAAAAGCTTTTGGTACTGAAATTTGCAATCACCAAGCAATTGCCTTTAAATTAGCAGACATGCACACCGATATTACTGCTGCAAGAATGATGGTTATGAAAGCTGCTTGGGACAAAGACCAAGGCAACAACTATGACATGTCATCGGCAATGGCAAAACTATACGCTTCTAAAGTTGCGATGGAACACACTGTAGAAGCGGTTCAAATTCATGGAGGAAATGGTTTTGTAAAAGATTATCATGTGGAGCGCTTAATGCGAGATGCAAAAATCACTCAGATTTATGAAGGAACTTCAGAAATTCAGAAAATTGTGATTTCAAGAGGGGTTCTCAAAGGATAAGTTTACTCATTATATATACCCTAAAAAAAGCCACCTTTTAAAAGGCGGTTTTTTTTTGATTTATAGCATGCAATAATTTCAGTATACCTGTCCTCTATCTAAACAACAAAATCAACATCATACAATTGCAATCCCGAACCCGGCGCAACATTTCGTAACGATTTTTGATCGTTGTCTTCTTTTAAAGATGCCTCGATAAACTGCAAAGACAGATTGCCTTTCCCTACTTCAAATAAGGCTGCCATCATTAATCGAATTTGATAGCGCAAAAACCCCTTCCCTCGCACCTTTAATACATAACTTTTTTCGGGAAAGAAATTGGCCGTTAAAACATCATTTTCTAGAATCTCGCAGGAATCAATCCTTCTTTTAAAAAGAGTTTTCGCTGAGGGCTTTGTACAGTATTTATGAAAATAATGTTCTCCTTCAAATAATTTTGCTCCCAATTTCATTTGCTCAAGATTTAAATCCTCTTGCAAACCGGTCATAAATGGCGCCGCAAATGGGTGATTCTTTTCACCAAAAGAAAAATAATAATGATATTCTTTTCTCTTTTCTGAATTGATCAGATCAAATCCTTCTGGCAATTCTTTAAAAGAAACCGCTTTTAAATCTGCGGGTGCATTTTTATTAAATTCTTTTAAAAACGTTTCTTGGTTAAATTCAAATCGTGTAAAAAGATTTATATAATAGGTACTTGCAGAGACCTTTGCATCTGTTCTCCCGATGCCAAGGGTCTTATAATCTTCTCTTTCAAAAACAAAATGCAAGCTTTTATCTACAATGTCGTGTACTGTTTTTATACCAGGTTGCTTTTGCCATCCATGAAAACGAAAACCTAAAAACTGAATTTTAACTAAATAAGAAAAAGGGTATTTCATACCCACAAAAGTACAATAAAAATATTTTTTTTCGCTAAACGCATTTTTATCAGTTTCATAATTAAATCAATTATTTTTTTAATAGCCCCATTATTTTTGATACTTAATTTCACAATAATTACATTAAAATCATTTTACCCCCCTTTTTTTTGAGGGTATTGTCTAAAAAAATACCCTTTATAAAAATATGAATCTTGTTTTTGAGTATTTAATTTCTACATTTGCCCCATCACTAACTAAAAAAACAGAATTATGAAGAAAATTATTTTTACATTATTTGTAGCAACTAGCTTTTTAACAATTGCGCAAGAAAAAGAAGAAAAAGGAACTTTTACACTAAGTGGTAGTGTTGATACTTATTTTTCAAGTAATCTATCAAGCAGCGATTTAGGAAGCGTTGGAGTTTTATCTGATGTTGGAGCCAACGGATTTGGTTTAGGAATGGCAAATACTGTTTTTACTTATGAAAAAGGAAAAGGAGGCGTTGTTGCAGATCTTGCTTTTGGACCAAGAGCAAATGCTGCCAATGCATATACAGGGGCCATCAACCAATTGTATGCCTATTACCAAGCTACTGACAAACTAAAATTTACACTCGGACAATTCAATACTTTCTTTGGATATGAAGTTATCTCTCCATCAGGAAACTTTAATTATTCTGTTTCCTACTTATTTAATGCAGGGCCATTTTCTCATACTGGTTTTAAATTAGATTATGCGGCCTCAGAAGACCTCTCTTTTATGGTGGCATTCACAAACCCTCATGGAGTTGTTGCAGGAGCAAATGATACAAATGATTATCAATTAGGATTTCAAACAGGATACAAGGGGCAATTTTTCAACCTTGCTTATGGTGCAGATGGGTTTGGTTTTACAGACGTATTGTACTTAGATTATACTGGAGGGTTTGATGTAACAGATTCGTTTTTCTTAGGAATTAATGCGGCATATGCAAATTCAAGTGATGCCGATTCTGGGTATCAAGGAATAGCATTGTATTTACAACAAACACTTTCAGAAACATTCTCTTTAGGATTAAGACCAGAATTTTACACAACAACCTCTGGAGCTGGAGACGCAAGTCAGACCGCTTTTACCTTAACAGGAAACACAAACCTAACAGACAGTTTAAAATTAGTAACAGAGATAAGATACGACACCTCGGATGATGTTACCTTCTTTGGAGAAAAAGACATTACTGGATTAACAGTAGCTGCTGTATATTCTTTCTAATAAATTCTCTGAAAAAGAAAAAAGAAAAAAACCTATGAAGTTCAGACTTCGTAGGTTATCTAAAAAGAATTTTAAAACTACATGAATATGAGCTTATTTATAACAATAATTCAAGAAAAAGCCGCAACAACTGCAGAATTAGCAGCACAAGTTGCGCAAATAAATGGAGACATGGGAATGCTATGGATGCTAATTGCGGGAATCTTAGTTTTCTTTATGCAAGCCGGTTTTACTTTGGTAGAAGCTGGAATGACTCGATCTAAAAATGCAGTAAATATTGCAATGAAAAATATCCTAGACATTTGTGTAGGATCCCTTTCATATTGGCTAGTAGGATATTCTTTAATGTACGGAGACACTTCAAACGGATGGTTTTTCTGGAGCGGTTTATTCCAAGGAGAAGGAGCCGATTTATTCTTCCAGACAATGTTCGCAGCAACAACTGCTACAATAGTATCTGGAGCTATTGCAGGAAGAACAAAGTATTCTACATATATTATTTTCTCAATCGTAATGACAGCAATGATCTATCCAATAGCTGGTGGATGGGAATGGAACGGTGGATGGTTAAATGATCTTACTATCATGCCTGCTGAATTTATTGACTTTGCCGGTTCTTCAATTGTTCACTCTGTAGGAGGATGGGCTGCACTAGTTGCTGCTTTTATGGTTGGTCCAAGAATTGGAAAATATGTAAACGGAAAAGTTATACCTATACCTGGCCATAACCAAATATTAGCAACTTTAGGAGTATTTATCCTTTGGTTAGGTTGGTTTGGATTTAATGGTGGATCTCAATTAGCATGGGGCGGTGCTGATGCAATTGGCGCATCTAATGTTGTATTGATTACAAATTTAGCAGCTGCCGCTGGTGGACTTGGTGCACTAATTACTACTTGGATTTGGTACGGAAAACCAAACTTAGCACAAACTTTAAATGGTGCTTTGGCTGGATTGGTTAGTATAACTGCTGGATGTGGAAACATGACAGCTGGAGGGGCTGTGCTCGCAGGTTTAATTGGAGGTATTATTGTTGTATTCTCTATTGAATTTATAGAAAAAAAATTAAAAATTGATGATGCTATTGGAGCCGCTTCTGTTCACGGTGTTGCCGGTGCTTGGGGTACTTTAGTAATTGGCCTATGGGGTGTAGATGGAGATACTGCTATTGGTTTATTCAATGGTGGCGATGCTTCTCAATTAGGTGCACAAGCAATCGGAGTTGTAGCATATGCAGCATGGGCAGTTCTTTTATCTTTTGTTGTTTTAGGAGTACTAAAGGCTACAATAGGATTGCGTGTTAATAAAGATGTAGAAATTGAAGGCTTAGATATTTCTGAACATGGTTCTATTGCATATCCGGGAAAAAGAGAAAGAGAAATTGAAGGTGATAAGTAAAAGAATTTTATATTAAAAAATAATTATTTTTAATAAACCTGTGAAATTTAATTTTTACAGGTTTATTCTAGTTTTATGAATATAACAAAATTAATCCTATGGATTGTAGTTCTTTAATTTTTAATATCGTTTTTTTATAATCATCGTAAAAATATTTTCAAAAGTTGTTTTTTGTTAAATTATTTTAAGATTATGGACTACTTTTACCAGGTTACAAAGAAAATAAGGAAAAATACTATCCTATAAATATTTAAATTCTAACATAAATAAATCATTATCTCTAAAAATTGAAGGTTTAATTTACAAACCGTAATCACCTTATTCTAAAACAATTTAATTTAAAATATCATGAAAAAAATCGAAGCGATTATCAGAAAATCGAAATTCAGCGCCGTGCGAGACGCACTGCATGAAGTGGGAGTCAACTTCTTTTCTTATTGGGATGTTACTGGTTTAGGTAACGAACAAGAAGGACATGTCTACAGAGGAGTTAGCTATAGTACAAGTGACATCCAAAGAAGATACATCTCAATAGTTGTTAATGACGACTTTGAAGCCGTTACCATAAAAACCATCATAGATGCTGCTGGGACAGGAAATGTTGGAGATGGGAAAATTTTTGTAAGCGACATCAAGGAAGCTTACAGAATTAGAACAGGCGAAAAAGGCGGAGAAACATTAAACTAAACTTTTACAAAATTTAATTATGGAATTACTTACGATTAATAATGTATGGATGATGCTCTGTACAGCACTCGTTTTCTTTATGCATTTAGGATTTGCTTTTTTAGAAATCGGATTGACAAGACAAAAAAACACCATCAATATCTTATTCAAGAATATTTTTATCATTACAGTTGGACTCTTATTATATGCCTTAGTTGGATTTAACCTAATGTACCCAACTTGGGGAGCAAACGCTTCTGGCTATTTAGGCGATTTTATTTTCGGAATTTCGGCACCATTAAAGGACGGAGTTTTAGATTTAGCTTACAATGAAGGATATACATTCTGGACCGATTTCTTATTTCAAGGAATGTTTGCAGCTACCGCAGCAACGATTGTTTCAGGAGCTGTTGCTGAAAGAATGAAAATTTTACCTTTTATGATTTTTACAATTCTATATGTAGGATTCGTATATCCAATCGCCGGATCATGGAAATGGGGAGGTGGGTTTTTAGATCAATTAGATACGCCTTTTTATGATTTTGCAGGGTCTACTTTAGTGCACTCTGTAGGAGGATGGGCAGCCTTAGTGGCAGTATGCTTACTCGGTTCTCGAATTGGTAAATTTAAGAATGGAAAAATACAAGCAATTCCTGGTCATAATATCCCACTAGCTACTGCTGGAGTTTTAATCCTTTGGTTGGGATGGTTCGGATTCAATGGAGGTTCTGTATTATCTGCAGACCCAGGATTAACTTCATTAACCCTAGTTACGACCTGTTTAGCTGCGGCTGCAGGAGGTGTGATTGCTGCATTAGTTTCTACCATCATGTACAAAAACTTAGATTTAACCATGTTTTTAAACGGAATCCTTGGTGGTTTGGTAGCTATAACAGCAGGTGCAGATCAAATGTCGCCAACGGATGCCATTTTAATTGGTGGAATTGCTGGTGCATTCATTGTATTTGCCGTAAGTTTAATTGATAAACTAAAATTAGACGATCCTGTTGGAGCCATAGCAGTCCACCTAGTATGTGGAATTTGGGGAACCTTAGCTGTTGGTATTTTCGGAAACCTTGCTAGTGGATCACAATTTTTAAGTCAATTATTAGGAATTTCAGCATATGCTATCTTTTGTATCATTACTTCCTTTATTATTATTTTCACTTTAAAGAAAACTATCGGTATTCGAGTGAGTGAGAAAGAAGAATTGGAAGGATTGGATGCTCATGAACACGGAATGGATGCCTATCCAGACTTTAGATTGAACGAACACTAAAATTTTCTTGAAATAAATACTACAAACCTGCAAAATTAATTTTGCAGGTTTTTTTTTGCACTTTTTATGAATATCATAATATAAAAAGCACAATTTATGATTATTGCATTTTTCCAATCAATTTTTTATTCTCATCATAAAAACAAAATCAAAATAGTCAAACAATTGAATTATATTTAATAAAAACATTAATTTTACACAAATAATTCAATTAAATGAAACAACAAGGCCTCTACTTACCAGAATTCGAAACCGCCAATTGTGGTGCTGGTTTTATCTGTAATCTTCAAGGAAAGAAATCAAATAAAATTATTCATAATGCACTAGAAATTCTTGTAAAACTAGAACATAGAGGCGCAGTTAGCTCCGACGGAAGAACCGGGGATGGAGCTGGAATTTTAATTGACATTCCACATGATTTCTTTAAACGTGTCTGTAACTTCAACCTTCCAGCACCTAAGGAATATGCCGTTGGAATGGTTTTTTTACCTAGAAGTTCCAATCAAAGTAATTTTTGTATCGCAGCTTTTGAAGACGAAATCAAAAAACAAGGTTTGCGTATTATTGGCTGGAGAGATGTTCCAGTAGATACTTCTAGCATTGGTGAAATTGCTGCAAAATCAGAACCCAAAATAAAACAACTTTTTGTTGACAAAAACGATCAAGAATTATCCGATTTAGCTTTCAATGCCAAGTTATTTGCTGCAAGAAAAATCGTAGAACATATTATCTCAAAATCCAAATTATCACAAAGTGATTATTTTTATTTACCGAGTTTTTCAACGACAACACTTATTTACAAAGGACTTTTAATTCCTGAAGATATTGGGCGTTACTATAAAGATTTAAAAGAAGAGGATGTTGTAACAAGATTGGCATTGGTACACCAACGTTTCTCTACCAATACATTTCCAGCTTGGAGTTTAGCACAACCTTTTAGATACATGTGCCACAACGGAGAAATCAATACGCTTCGCGGAAACGTCAATCGAATGAAAGCGCGAGAAGAAATCATGAAGAGTGATTTGTTTGGAGAAGACATCAAAAAAATATTTCCAATTGTAAGTGAAGGACAGTCCGATTCTGCTTCCATGGATTTGGTCGTGGAACTGTTGTTAATGACGGGAAGATCTTTACCAGAAGTAATGATGATGTTAGTTCCAGAAGCATGGGAAAAACACCAAACAATGTCGGAAAACAAAAAAGCATTCTATGAGTACAACTCTTGTATCATGGAACCTTGGGATGGCCCAGCCTCCGTTCCTTTTACCGATGGAAATTACATTGGAGCATTGTTAGACCGAAATGGACTAAGACCATCACGATATACCGTAACCAAAGACGGATTTGTTATTATGTCCTCAGAAATTGGTGTGGTAGATGTACAACCCGAAAACGTAAAAAGCCATGGTCGTTTAGAGCCTGGGAAAATGTTTTTGGTAGACATGAATGCGGGTAGAATTATTGAAGATGAAGAAATAAAAAATGAAATTGTTTCTCAAAAACCCTATAAAGAATGGGTAAACACCCATACACTTCCACTTTCTGAAGTACCTTATACAAATAATACTTGTCCAATTGAAGCAACAAAATACGACACTCGTCTGCGTGTTTTTGGATATACCTTAGAAGACATTTCAACGGTAATCAATCCAATGGCAACACAATCCAAAGAAGCTTTAGGTTCTATGGGAATCGATACGCCACTGGCCGTGCTTTCAGACAAACCTCAACTGCTCTACAACTATTTCAAACAACTCTTTGCACAAGTTACCAATCCACCTTTAGATGGTATTCGTGAAGAAATAATTACCGATATTAGTTTGGCAATTGGTGGAGATCGCAACATTTTTGATGTCATTCCAGAACAAGCAAAAAAATTACGCATTCAAAACCCAGTCATTTCTAATGACGATTTAGACAAACTTAAAAATTTAGCGCACCCCGACTTTAAATCGGCTGTTATTCCAATGTTATACCCTATTTCAAAAGGTGTTAACGGATTGGAAAAAGCATTGGATGATATCTTAGTTGCCTGTGAGATGGCCATTTTTGAAGGTGCCAATATCATTATTCTTTCCGACAGAGGGGTAGACGAAGACAACGCTCCGATCCCTGCATTAATGGCGTGTTCTTATGTAAATCACTCCTTAAATAAAAAACAAAAAAGATCGAAGTTCGGAATTGTAATCGAGTCTGCAGAACCAAGAGAACCGCATCATTTTGCAACCCTATTTGGTTATGGAGCCAGTGCAATTAATCCTTACTTAGTAAACGAAATTATTCGTGACCAAGTAAAGACAAACGTAATCAAAGGAATAGATGCCGAAGTAGCTGTTAAAAACTACAACAAGGCAATTGGAAAAGGAATTCTGAAGATTATGAATAAAATTGGAATTTCAACACTCCACTCATATCGTGCTTCTCAAATTTTTGAAGCTTTAGGATTAAAGAAAGCTTTTGTTGGAAAATACTTTCCAAACACACCTACTAGAATTGGCGGAATTGGATTGGTAGTTTTAGACAAAGACATTCAAAAAAGATTTCAAAGAGCATTTAAATTAGAAGGTTTCGAGGATGCACTTCCTTTAGAAATTGGTGGTGAATATCGTTGGAGAAGAAATGGCGAGAAGCACATGTTCAACCCAACTACCGTCTCCAAATTGCAAGAAGCTGTGCGTCAGAAAAATGTAGACAGCTATCAAATTTATGCAGATGAAATCAACAATCAGAATAAAAACTTAATGACTTTAAGAGGTTTGTTTGAATTCAACAACCTCGACCCAATATCTATAGAAGAAGTAGAGCCTTGGACAGAAATCGTAAAGCGATTTAAAACAGGTGCCATGTCATATGGATCTATCAGTCAAGAAGCCCATGAAAACTTAGCTGTTGCAATGAACCGTATTGGCGGAAAAAGCAACTCTGGTGAAGGTGGGGAACATAAAGACCGTTTCTCAAAAGAAAAAAATGGAGACTGGAAAAACAGTGCCATCAAGCAAGTTGCCTCTGGAAGATTTGGAGTTACGAGTAACTACTTAACAAGTGCCAAAGAGATTCAAATTAAAATGGCGCAAGGTGCAAAACCAGGTGAGGGAGGACAATTACCGGGAGAAAAAGTATTGCCTTGGATTGCTGAAGTTCGAAATTCAACACCATATGTAGGGTTAATTTCACCTCCACCGCATCACGATATTTATTCGATTGAAGATTTAGCACAGCTTATTTTCGATTTAAAAAATGCCAATCGTGAAGCACGAATCAATGTAAAATTAGTTTCTAAAGTAGGAGTCGGAACCATTGCTGCTGGTGTAGCAAAAGCAAAAGCAGATGTCATTCTTATTTCTGGTTTTGATGGTGGAACTGGAGCCTCTCCCCTTACCTCGCTAAAACATGCAGGTTTGCCTTGGGAATTAGGGTTGGCAGAAGCACAGCAAACATTAGTAATGAACAACCTAAGAGGTAGAGTCTCTTTAGAGTGTGATGGTCAATTAAAAACAGGTAGAGATGTTGCGATTGCAGCTTTACTAGGTGCTGAAGAGTTTGGATTTGCAACTGCACCGCTTGTTGCGTCAGGGTGCATCATGATGCGTGCATGTCACTTAAACACCTGTCCTGTTGGAATTGCAACACAAGACCCTGAGCTTCGTAAGAATTTCAAAGGAACTCCAGAGCACGTGATCAATTTCATGTACTTTGTTGCAGAAGAACTTAGACAAATCATGGCGAGTCTCGGTTTTAGAACCTTGAAAGAAATGGTAGGGCAAACCCATAAAATAAATGCAAAGAATGCCGTTAAGCATTACAAAGCAAAAGGAATAGAAATTGCTTCTATCTTACACCAACCGGAAAGTGAGGCAACCACAACCCTTTCAAATTCAGAAAAACAAAATCACAATTTAGAAAATGTATTGGACATGCAGATTCTAAACGATGCCAAATCAGCAATCATCAATAAAAAAATAGTCAACCTATCCTATTCAATTCAAAATACAGATCGAACACTAGGAGCGATTATTAGCAACGAAATCTCTAAAATACATGGCGAAGATGGTTTACCAGAAGATACTTTGTCTTTAAAATTTAAAGGATCTGCTGGACAAAGTTTTGGTGCTTTTTCTACCAAAGGAATTACTTTAAAGCTAGAAGGAGAAGCCAATGACTATTTAGGAAAAGGATTGTCAGGTGCCAAAATAATTGTAAAAAAACCCAAAGAAGCAACTTTTGTCGCTGAAGACAATGTGATTGTTGGAAACGTTTGTTTCTATGGCGCTATTAAAGGAGAAGCGTACATCAACGGAATTGCAGGAGAACGTTTTGCAGTAAGAAATTCGGGGATTACAACCGTTGTAGAAGGCGTTGGAGATCATGGTTGTGAATACATGACCGGAGGAAAAGTGGTTGTTTTAGGGAAAACAGGTCGAAATTTTGCTGCTGGAATGAGTGGTGGTATTGCCTATGTGTATAACAAAAACAACGAATTCTCTGACTATCTGTGTAACTTAGAAATGATTGATTTGGATACTTTAGTTGCTGCAGACTTTGAGGAACTGAAAGGAGACATCACCCAGCATTACGAATATACAGAAAGTACTTTGGCCGAAAAATTACTTCAAAATTGGGAAACCGAGAAGTTGAACTTCATTAAAGTATTTCCAAAAGATTACAAGAAGGCATTGGAGCGAATTGAAAGAGAGGCACGCACAGAAAAATTAACAGCTTAATTAGTAAACATGGGAAAAATAGGAGGATTTAAAGAATTCAAAAGACAGAACGAAACAAATTTAGCTGTAAAATCACGTGTTGAAAATTACAAGGAGTTTACTGTACCCTTGCCAGAAAAAGAGCTGAAAAAACAAGGATCTCGCTGTATGGATTGCGGAATTCCGTTTTGCCACAGTGGATGTCCATTAGGAAACTTAATTCCTGATTTTAATGACATGGTACACAAGGGAGAATGGCAAAAGGCTTCAGATCTTTTACATGCCACCAATAACTTCCCAGAATTTACAGGAAGACTGTGTCCTGCTCCATGTGAGCAAGCCTGTGTCTTGGGAATTATAGACAGCCCTGTAGCTATTGAAGATATTGAAAAAAGCATTGTAGAAAAAGCCTTTGCAAATGGGTGGATTCAACCCATCTTACCAAAACACAGAACTGGAAAGACGGTTGCAGTTATTGGCTCTGGACCTGCAGGTTTGGCTGCTGCGCAACAATTAAATAGAGCGGGTCATAGTGTAACTGTTTTTGAAAGAGATGATGAAATAGGTGGTTTATTAAGATATGGAATTCCGAATTTTAAACTGGAGAAAGAAATCATCGACAGAAGGATTCATATTCTAGAGAAAGAAGGGATTATTTTTAAAACCAATGTAGATGTTGGTGGGAATTATGACTTGAAAAATTTGGACTATTTTGATGCGATCGTGCTTTGTGGTGGCGCTACTAAAAAAAGAGCTTTGCCTATTGACGGAGCAGATGCAAAAGGCGTAGTGCAAGCAATGGATTTCTTAACACAACAAACCAAGCAACTGTTCAATAAAGAAATTGAAGGCACCCTTTTATCGGCAAAGGATAAAAATGTGATTGTCATTGGTGGTGGAGATACGGGTTCTGACTGTGTGGGAACTTCCAACAGACAAGGTGCAAAATCGGTTACCAACTTCGAGATTATGGAAAAACCACCAGAATTGAGAAGCGAAAAAACGCCATGGCCTTTTTGGCCTTTGCAAATGAAAACAAGCTCTTCACACGAAGAAGGTTGTGATCGTAATTGGTTGATTAACACCAAAGAATTCATTAAAAATGCGAAAAATGAATTGATCGCTATTAAAACCGCGGAAGTATCTTGGACTTTTAAACCCGGAGAGCGTCCTATTTTAAATGAAAAACCAGATTCTGAAAAAATATGGCCGTGTGATATGGTTTTATTGGCTTTAGGTTTTACGGGACCTGAGACTTCGTTGAGCGAACAACTTGGCTTAGAACTCGATACAAGAAATAATTACAAAGCAAAAAAATACCAAACGAATGTACCGCATATATTTACTGCTGGAGACATGAGAAGAGGACAATCTTTAATCGTTTGGGCCATTTCTGAAGGGAGAGAAGCTGCCAAAGAAATAGACACCTATTTAACTTCTGAATCGTTCTTGTCCTCGAAAGGAAAAGGAGATTTACTTTCTGCGAATTAACAACACGCAACACATCAATAAAAAACCACTCCAATTGAGTGGTTTTTTTGTTTGTGGAGAAGATGGGACTCGAACCCACGACCTCTTGACTGCCAGTCAAGCGCTCTAGCCAACTGAGCTACATCCCCTATTATTTGGCTAAAATAGACAATAAATGAATACCATATATCAATTAAATCTCCATAAAATAGCGTTATTGAAACCCATCAGGTAAAGTGGTTTCATAATGATGGTGCCCATAGATACGATCAGTCGCGCAAAGTGATCCCTTTTGAGACCTCTATTCCTGTTTCAGGTTCCGCTAAGTTTAGAGGCTATAACGAAGCGGTATTCAGGATAAAAAACCACTTATTTATTATATCTTCCCACTTATTCCCTATAGCTCCCACTTGTTTACTGATATGAAAATTATCCAATAAGTTGATGTAAGTTTATAAAAATTTAATATTTAATTATAAACGTTATGAATTTATTAAACATCTTTAGAAAACCCTATTTATCTTTAATATTAGCGATGTTAGTATTATTTACATCTTGCACTCAAGGTGACTTAATTATCACAGAAAATAAAAATAATGTACCTTTAGAGTTAACAATAACAAAGCATATTATTTTATCGAAACAACTTCAAAAAATTTATTTAAATCAAAAACATCCAACAGTTGACTTATCAAAAGAGTTCCCTCAATTTTATACTAACAAAGAAAATTTCAAAAAGTTTCTAATAAATAATAATTTTACAGATATCAATAAAATACTTACAGTTTCTGAAGACATCAGTAACAATTTAAACAGTTATTTATCATCAATAAAAGCGGATAAATTAATGGATAAAACTGAAGTAAGTGAAGTTTTAATAACTGAAATCAGAAAACAACAACAAAAAAAAGAGAAATACAAAAATCTACTGATAGGTCTTGTATAAGTGCTCTTGATAACGCTATTGAAAATTGTGGAGAAAATTACGCTGCCTCTTTAGTACTTGTTACAGTTTGTGGTTTTATAAGTTTTGGAATAACCACGATAGTCGGATATGCTGGGGCTACTGCTATGATGGTAAAGTGTTGCGATGATGCTGCTATTGCCTATGAAGATTGTATTAATTAAATATATATAATGAACAAAATAATCATCATATACGTCCTTTTGACAATTACATTAATTATTCAATATTTTGATAAAGACGGTAGTTTTCGTTGGGCGCAATACATTATTATTGGAATATCGTTTATTGCAGCGATTTACTACAATGTAAAAAAACTCCGAGATGAAAAATAAAGTTTAAATCTATTCAGAAAATACAGATTTAACGTAAAATGAATATCGCCATTGCGTAGTAGTAAGGATAGGTGAAAGGAAAGCAAAAGGTCTTTATACTGGTAGGCAAAAGGGAACTTCCGAGAGTATAGATACATTCATTAATAAGTCATCAACTCAAGCCATTCTTAAACATCTTAAACAAAAGGAGAGCATTAAAAGAACTGCATTATTATCCAAAACATCGGAGGGTACAGTCAAGAAAGTAAAGAAGCTAATTAGAGATGGTCAAATAAAAATATAAAACCCCTACTAAATTAATAGTAAGGGTTTAAAGTGTTTTAAAATGGGTGTTAATCTATTTAAATTAATAAATAATTAAATAACTAAAAAGCCCGAACAGCACGCACACTGGTCGTGCCGTCCTTACTGCCGTTGGCCTGACTACCATTGTAGAAAATCTGAGCCCACGCGCCATTGGTACCGCTCTCCGTAGAACTCCAGTAGTCATTCGCGTTTAAAGAAGCTGCATTTCCATTATTATAAACAACATACATAAGATTTAATTCTCTTTTGGTAGGTAACCGCCAATCTGAAAATTCCTTACCGTCTTCATCGTGATTAGAGGGATTGCTCAATAAGTCATTAGCTTCATACCAGGTTGAAATTCCTTGGTCTTGCATTGCAACCACTAAACCGTGTTTGAAATTAGGACTAATTTGGATAACGTAACCTCCTAATTCTGCATAAAAAGTGTTTACAGAGTAGGTTTTGGAAGTAGCAGCTACTTCAGCCCAACCACTACCATTGTAATAGTAAAAACCTGCTGTACCATCTGTTTGGCATATCATTAATCCAATTGCTGGAGAACTAATTGCATCACGCTGGGCTGCTGTCATCCTTGGTATTAATAACCCCTTTGTGGTAGAGGTAATATCTAATGCCGCAGAAGCGTCTGGAGTTGCTGTACCTACACCCACTTGGGCATACGTTGTTGCAGTTAGTAATACCGCCGCTAAAAGTGTGAAAATTTGTTTCATTAGTGTGTTTTTTTCAAATATAATTAATTCCTATCAACTAAACTTATCGGTAAATCTAATTTATTTCAATCGTAGTATGTCAATTAATCAAATTCTAAAGAAAGTCCAATAGTGAAATATCTTTTCGATTAAAACCGACATTTCAAATTTGAAAAATAGAAAATACACCCAATATGCGCCCCCTACTGCGCTCTTTTACTAAAAATTAGGCATAAAAAAAGAGCCATAAATTAATATAACTCTTTGATTGTATTGGAATTAACCCTTGTGGAGAAGATGGGGCTCGAACCCACGACCTCTTGACTGCCAGTCAAAAAACAACCCTTAAACCCTTTAACTTCATACTACTGGTATTTATCTACAATATTGGTGTTTTGATATTAACGGTAAATTACAAGTTTGAAGGGCATTTTTAAGAGAACTATCAATCATATCCTCCACAAATTGACACCACATAGCATGGCGAAAATATTTGTTATAAAAATAATAAACTATATTTGAAGAATTACTGAGAATAAATAATAACTATATTTTGAGAATATCATGAGAAAATTACTGAAAGGAATAACTGTATTGACAATTTTATTCTTTGTTCATTCGTGTGGATCACTAAAGAATAAAGATATAACTGGGGAGAAAGAAATAAAACAAGTCTTTAAAACAAAAAAATTCAAAGATTCTAATGATGTTTTTTATGCAATTGTTGTGGGGGAGCATGGTGACGAAATGGAAGCTAAGAATATAGCATTATCAGAAGCAAGACTTCAATTTACAACGAAAGGGAGTAGTATGGTTGAATCGGCTGTAAAGAAAGATGGAACAAGATCAATGAATGATCGTATTGGCTCCTTAGATGTAAAAACTAAGAATGTCGTAATTTCAAAAGCAGTAAGTAGTTATATGAATGAAGTTGACTCAAAACTGTTTTATAGTGAAGAAAGAGGCACCTATATTTACCGAGCAGTTTACAAAATTGAAACAGATAATATTATTTCATTATTAAACCAAGTGAGTAAATAATTTGAAAAAAATATCTTTTTACTTTGTATTTCTTGGGTCGTTTTTTTTTAGCGCATATGCTTCTGCACAGTGTGACAAAAACCTCACAAACGAATCTTTAAACTATATTGCCACAAATATATTTAAAAACGAAAAAGAGTTCTATTCTGATAAATTTAGATTGGGATTAAAAAAACGACTTGTTCAGAAGATATCTTCATACGTTCAAACTTCAACAAGTATGAAGTCTTCTTTTTCTCTAAAAGGATTTAAAAGTAAGAAAAGTAATACTTCAAAAACAAGAATTAATGCGATTGCATTAGTAGTAAACGCACATTACACAAAATGTGGCAATATTGCTATAATAAGTGTTAATAAAAAAACATACAACCAATCTCAATACAATAACTTTATAAGACAATTAACGTTCCATTCGAGAAATCTGAATAATCTTTTAAAAGGAATGGATGAGTCTGTGTCTTCAAGATTCATTAGGAAAAAGGTGAAATTTTATTCAAATATCCTCCAAGATCTTAGTTCCTTGTTACCATTAGTAAAACTTGCTAAAGAAGATAAATTATTAATGAATCAATTTTCAATAGATGTTAGTAATTTAGAAAATAAATCAGACCAATTAAAGCAAAAGAAAAGTGCTAAATTTAAAAAAATAGGAACTGATTTAAAAAAAGGGTTTAACAATTTAATTGATAAATTTTAATGCGTTTTTTTCATACATATGCTGTTTCTCTAATATCATTACTATTCATTTTTGATTATACTAATTGTCTTGCACAAGATTCTACATTTACATCAATAGACAATCAATTCAATACTTCTACAGAACGAATGGATCAGCTTTTTGATTTCTATGAAATTGATTTTATTGAATGGAAAGATAAAGTTGATCTGACAAAAATTAATTTAAACCCTGAAAAAGCAAAGATTAATCGTTATTCTACTTCGCTTTCTGATCGTGAAAAAGTATTAAAGGAAAGCTACAAATATATTGGAATTCCTTACATCTGGGGAGGAAATAATCCTCAAGGATTTGATTGCAGTGGTCTGGTTCAATGGGTTCTAAAAAAAACACATGATATCCTTATTGAAAGAACAACAAGACTTCAGTCTAACAAATGGAGAAGTGAGTTGAAATTTGATTTATCACTTATTAAACCAGGAGATTTAATTTATTTTACAACTAAAAAAAATCAAATATCTCATGTTGGAGTTTATTCTGGAGATCATAAATTTATTCATGCTCCAAATAGAAAAACGCAAGTCAAAGAATCAAAATTATCTGATTATTGGTTGAGTAAATTCGCAGGCTATCTTGATTTAGAAGTTTTATTAAAAAGATAATTAAACCAGAATGTGTCTTGACATCTGAAATTAAACCTTATGCAATAGAAACTTTAAACCATATAACTACAATTGCGATTATATCGTTTCCCCCTGCAATCTATAAAATAAATTAAAAAATTAATTTACATTTACTAAATAGCAATGGAAACAAAAAAACCGAACCAAGGCTCGGTTTTAAATACGTAATAAAATTGGGTTTTATAAAGTACTAAAGTTTTACTTCGGTAGGACTGTCAGATAGCAAGGCAAAAAACTTGTCTAAGTTGGGAAGAATTACAATACGAGTTCTTCTGTTTTTCGCTCTGTTTTTGTAGGAGTTATTTTCCACCAAAGGCACCGTAGCACCTCTACCAGCAGCAATCAATCTGCTTCCATCTACTTTGTACTTACTTTCTAAAATACGTACAATAGACGTCGCTCTTTTTACACTTAGATCCCAGTTGTCTTGCACAACGTCGTTACGAATGGTTCTTGAATCGGTGTGTCCTTCAATCATCACTTCCATGCTTGGCTCTGAATTGATAACCCCTGCCAATTTTTTCAATAAGGCATGAGCGCCTCTTTTAATTTTGAAGCTTGCAGTATTGAACAACAACTTGTCTGAAATTGAAATCATCACCACCGTTTGGTTGATATTGATATCTATAGCATTCGATCCTTTCAAATCTGATTTGGCTATTGATTTTTTCAAATTGTAAGCCACTGCAAGGTTCAAAGAATCTTTCAAAGTTTTAGCGCCCGCTAGAATGGAAGGGTCCACTTTTGCCAGGGTTGCATTCAACAAAGCTCTTGTTTTGGTAGAAATAACAGCTGTATTTCCAACCATATCTAACTTCACATCGTTTTCGTTTTGCAACGTAACATTGTCCCCTTTTAAAGCGTTAATTTTTTTGTAATAGTTGGCAACACGGCCTTCAATCTTTGCAAATTTTGCTTCCAAACCTTCTTTTTCAAGGGTTGTTTTTTGAAGCGTGCTTCGAGTATCATTGTACTTTTGTTCTAAAGAAACATAGTCTTTTTTTGAAACACAAGAAGAAAGTGCCAACAAAGCAATTGCAATAGGTAAAATTAATTTGTTCATTTCGGGAGTTGGGGTTTGTTTTTGATTTTAAGATTTATTTTAATGATTGTAAACTCTTATGGATGGTTGCAATTTTTGCCAAGGTATCGGCTTCTTTTTTACGTTCTATGGCCAATACCGCTTCTGGCGCATTATTCACAAAACGTTCATTCGATAGCTTTTTCTGGATTCCGAAAAGAAAACCTTGGGCTCTTTTTAATTCTTTGTTTAATTTTTCTTGTTCTTCTTCGACATTGATATTGTCCATAGCAATCGGAATAAAATATTCGTTCGATTTTACTCTAAACGACGCTCCGTCTACTTTTTCTGAAACTGAAGCAATGCTTACCGTGTTTGTTAATTTCTGAATGACTGCATCAAACGCTTTTGCATTCTGTTCGTTTTCAACCACAAATAATTCGATGGCATCTCGAAACGGAATGTTTTTGTCTTTTCGAATGGTTCTAATTCCTGAAACCACTTGGGTTGCAATATCAAAATCAGCAATAATTTTTGCATCAAAATCTTTCACTGCTGGATACTTTGCAATAATCAAAGCTTCCTCTGGGTTTCTTTCAGCAATGTATTGCCAAATTTCTTCCGATAAGAACGGCATGAACGGGTGCAATACTTTCAAGTTATTTTCTAAGATTCCAATGATCGCCGCAAATGTTTTTGCATCTATTGGCTGCTGATAGGCAGGCTTTACAATCTCTAACAACCAAGAAGAAAAATCGTCGGTAATGAGTTTGTAAATTGCCATTAAAGCATCTGACAAACGGTATTTAGAGAAATGATCTTCTATTTCTGCAATTGCTTTCTGAAACTTTGCTTCGTACCAAGCCAATCCTGTAATGGCGGTTGCTGGTTGTGGAATGCTAGCGTCTATCTCCCAACCTTTAATCAATCGGAAGGCATTCCAAATTTTATTGGCAAATTGTTTTCCTTGCTGACATAAATCTTCGTCAAACATTAAGTCGTTTCCGGCAGCAGCACTAAGGAGTAAACCTACACGCACACCATCGGCACCGTATTGTTCAATCAACTTTAACGCATCTGGCGAATTCCCTAAAGATTTCGACATTTTACGACGTTGTTTGTCACGCACCAATCCTGTTAGATAAACATTCTGAAATGGTTTTGCATCTTTATATTCATATCCAGCAATCACCATTCTGGCTACCCAGAAAAACAAAATATCTGGTCCGGTAACTAAATCGTTGGTTGGATAATAGTATTTAATTTCTTCATTTTCTGGATTTCGGATTCCGTCAAAAACAGACATTGGCCACAACCAAGAAGAAAACCAAGTATCTAAGGCATCTTCATCTTGTCTTAAGTCGGAAGCCAACAATGCTGGGTTTTGTGTTTTCTCTATTGCCAATAATAAAGCTGCATCTCTGGTTTCTGCTACTACAAAATCTTCTTTTCCATCTCCATAGAAAAAAGCTGGAATTTGTTGTCCCCACCATAATTGACGAGAAATATTCCAATCGCGAATGTTCTCCATCCAATGACGGTAGGTGTTTTCGAATTTCTTTGGATATAAATTAATTTCTGAATCTTCTCCTAAAACCGCTTTTATTGCTGGTTTTACCAAGTCATCCATCTTCAAAAACCATTGATCTGACAAACGGGGTTCAATGACCGCCTTGGTTCTCTCAGAGGTACCTACTTTATTCGTATGAATTTCCGTTTTCACCAAAATTCCTTTTTCAGTTAATTCTTTTGCGATTTCTTCACGAACTACAAAACGATCTTTTCCTTGATAATGCAGTCCGAAAGAATTTAAAGAGGCATCTTCATTAAAAATATCAATAACTTCTAATTGATGTTTCTCTCCTAAGGCTTTGTCATTTTCATCGTGTGCAGGCGTTACTTTTAAGCAACCTGTACCAAATTCGATATCTACATAAGTATCTTCTATAATTGGAATTACACGTCCACTTAAGGGAACAATGGCTTTCTTTCCTTTTAAATGCGTAAAACGTGGATCTTCTGGATTGATACAAATAGCGGTATCACCAAAAATAGTTTCAGGCCTTGTGGTTGCAATGGTTAAGGTGTCATCAGAACCTTCGATCTTGTAGGTTAAATAGTATAAATTCCCTTGTCGTTCTTCATGAATTACTTCTTCATCTGACAAAGTAGTTTTTGCTTCTGGATCCCAATTGACCATTCGGTATCCACGATAGATTAGTCCTTTGTTGTATAAATCAACAAACACTTTAATGACAGATTCAGACATTTCTGGATCCATGGTAAATGCGGTACGTTCCCAATCACAGGAAGCGCCTAATTTTTTTAATTGCTCTAATATAATTCCCCCATATTGGTGCTTCCACTCAAAAGCATGTGCAATGAATTCTTCACGCGTTAAATCGCTTTTATCAATTCCTTGTTCTTTTAATCTTGCGACTACTTTTGCTTCGGTTGCAATGGATGCATGGTCTGTTCCCGGAACCCAACACGCATTTTTACCCAACAAACGAGCACGTCTAATTAATACATCTTGAATGGTATTGTTCAACATATGCCCCATATGTAAAACTCCAGTGACATTGGGTGGTGGAATTACAATGGTATAAGGTTCTCTTTCGTCTGGTGTAGAATGAAAATAATCATGCTGCATCCAGTACTCATACCACTTGTCTTCTACCTGGCTGGCATCATATTTAGATGGAATTGTCATACTTTGGGTTAATTTTTAAAATAGTAGGTCGCAAAAATACAATTATCTACTTTCAGGAGAAAATTAGTTATTGATTTTTTAAAACAAAATTTTTGTTATAATTTTACTAATTAAACTAATACTATGAAAAGCTTTCTGCTATTTTTAACCTTCCTTTTTGTTTCATTTTCAATACATGCTCAAGAATTTCAATTCGAGAAAGAAACCATTGACTATGGTAAGGTTGCAAAAAAATCAGACGGCACACGTATTTTTACATTTACAAACATAGGTACTGCACCCATCGTTATCAAAAGAATACAATCTACTTGTGGATGTACGGTTCCAAAAAAACCAGAAGCACCCATTATGCCTGGAGCAAAGGGAGTAATAAAAGTGTCTTATGACACGAATAAACCTGGAAGATTTAACAAGCAGATCATTATTTTCTCGAACGCAAAACAAACTCGAAAAGTAATTCGAATAAAAGGGTATGTTGCTTCCGAAATTTCTTTTGAAAAAGAGAAAAGCATGTTGTCCGACAATTAAACTCTTTTCTTTAGTTTGAATTGAAATTTTAGAATCTCTATACCTCTACGGACCGTTAATCTAATCTTTTTACCATTTTTTGATTGCAACTTATTGATCAGTTCGCCAATGGATAAATCATGCACTGTAATTCCATTTATTTTCAATAAAATATCATCGGGATAAATTCCAACTTGCGCAGCAGGTGAGTTCTTTAAAACTTTGGAAATACGATAGGAGGGCTTGAACTTAAAACGGTAACTCGCCGAAAATGTAATGGTATTGCTATTGTTTTCGAGACTATTATTTTGTCCAGAGTAGCTAATTACTTTTTCTGGATTCATTTCTTTTACTAATTCTTCTCCATTGTACACAATATCCAATCCACTCATATTGTATTCAAAGCCTCCTGTGAGTGCAGCACATTTTTTAAGTATCAACTTTTTATTTGGATAATCAATCCAGACTTTAAACCGCTTCAAAATATTACTTCCAATACTCCCATTTCTGGTCTCAAACTTTCTTGCATGTAGTGTAGAAACGGTATCTAAAAAGGATACTGTGGGTTGGAGGACTTCAAATTTACCGATTTTAACTTTTGGAATCCGAGCTCTATTTCCATAGATCGTTCCGCTCAAACCTTCCCCTAAAATATCATTGTAATGCCGAAGAGGAGTCTTAATCTTTTCATGGGATTGCTCAAACAACCAAAGCGCATCACTTCCGCCAGTGTCTATTAGCATTTTTACGGAGGTCATTTCATTTCCAATCGTATCTAATTGAACAGCAGCATCAACATAGGGTTTATTCCTATAAAACGCAATGGGCAATTCTTCACATTTTTTGCACTTCTTGTATTGAAAATCCCTGGGATTGTAAAGTATTATTTTTTTAGCTTCGTAATTGATTTTGGCAATGACATCTTTCAACAAACTATATCCAATAATACCATGTATGGTCGTTCCCATTTTTCCTGAGAGTTCAAATTGATCTTTCAAAATCACATAAATGGTTTCATTATTGCTCTTCAGCGCACCCACTTTTAATTCATTTTTTTGAGAAATTAATGCATCGATTGCTTTTCCTTTCCCCAATCCATGTAAAGAAATTTTTTTTACATTTTTCAACCCCAAGCTATCGTTTTCGGAAAGGCTAAATAAAATTGTTTTATCAACCCCTGTATCTAAGATAAAAGACAACTTCGCATTATTGACCTCAACGGGTATCACAATGATGTTATTAATTAATTGAAACGAGAGTTTCTGAGAATAACGATTTTCAATAGGAAACCGAAATCTTGATTGTCCAAAAACAATATGAGTGTTATTGAACATTAAAAACAGTATGATCGTTAGTTTTTTAATCAGCGCTTGTATTTGAGTGAATATGAAAGGTACAATAAGAAAATAACATCCATTTTATATTTTTATTTTTTAACAAATAAAGAAACTGAATTTTCAGTTTTAATATAAAAAATATTTCGCAAATTTGTAATCTCTTATACAATATCAAAAATTATGCCTACAATATCTCAGAAAGGAATTAAAATGCCAGAGTCACCCATTAGAAAATTGGTGCCCTATGCAGAAGATGCTAAAAAAAGAGGTATCAATGTGTTTCATTTAAATATTGGGCAGCCCGACATTAAAACTCCACAGATTGCTTTAGATGCTGTAAAAAACAACACCCTTGAGACATTGGCTTATGCGCGCTCGGAAGGTTCTGAAACCTACAGGGCTAAATTGGCAAACTATTATGTAAACAATCACATTCCGGTAACAGCAAACGATATTGTAGTCACCACAGGAGGGTCTGAAGCCTTACTGTTTACCATTGGTAGTATTACCGATCCAGGAGATGAAATTATAATTCCAGAACCTTTTTATGCAAATTACAACGGATTTTCTACCGCTTCTGGCGTAACCGTTGTGCCAGTAATTTCTAAAATTGAAGATAATTTTGCATTGCCAAAAATTGAAGATTTCGAGAAGCTAATTACAAAAAAAACAAAAGCAATCTTAATATGCAATCCAGGAAATCCAACAGGATACTTGTATTCAGAAGAAGAAATAGAAAAATTAAAGCAAATTGTTTTAAAACATGATTTGTATTTAATTGCCGATGAAGTTTATAGAGAGTTTACCTATGACGGATTAAAGCACACCTCTGTCCTTTCTTTAGAAGGTTTGGATGCACACGCAATTGTGATCGATTCGGTATCGAAACGTTATAGCATGTGTGGCGCAAGAATTGGTTGTATCGTTTCAAAAAACAAAGAATTTATTGCCACTGCGATTAAGTTTGCACAAGCAAGACTTAGTCCGCCCACCTATGCATTAATTGCAAGTGAAGCAGCGTTAGACACACCACAAAGTTATTTTGAGGAAGTGATTGAGGAATATGTAGAAAGAAGGAATACATTAATTGCCGAATTAGAAAAAATTGACGGTGTAAAAGTAGCAAACCCAAAAGGCGCTTTTTATTGTGTTGCAGAATTGCCTGTAAAAGATTCTGATCATTTTGCACAGTGGATGTTAGAAGCATTCGACCACAATAAAGAAACGTTAATGGTTGCGCCTGCAAGCGGATTTTATTCAACATCTGGTGAAGGAAAAAATCAAGTTCGGATTGCCTATGTTTTAAATAAGAAAGATTTAATTCGTTCCGTTGAAATTTTAAAAGAAGCCTTAAAAAAATACCCAAATTAATTGACAATTCTAGAGAACATATCGTTAAAAGCATATAATACGTTTGGCATTGATGTACACGCCAAACGTTTTATTACGATTACTTCTTTTTACGAGTTGCAACAACTTCTAAAAACAGAAAAAGACTTTTTTCTGATTTCAGGCGGTAGCAATATGCTTTTAACAAAAGACATTGAAACACTTGTTGTTCATATAGACATCAGAGGAATTTCCATAGATTGCCAAGAAAACGATTCGGTATATCTAACAGTAAATGCTGGTGAAAACTGGCATGAGTTTGTACTTTGGTGTATTGCTGAAAATTATGGCGGTCTTGAAAACTTATCGCTAATTCCTGGATGTGTTGGCACCTGCCCGATTCAGAATATTGGGGCTTATGGTGTGGAAGTAAAAGACACCATAACAAAAGTGAATGCATTGGAAATTGAAACGAATAAATTGGTTTCTTTTTCTAACGAAACTTGTAATTTTGGGTATCGTAACTCGATTTTTAAAAATGAAGCGAAAGGAAAATATATTTTGACTTCCGTTTCTTTTAAGCTGACAACTAAAGAACATCAATTAACAACTTCATATGGTGCTATTGAAAAGGAATTGGCTCTTTACAGTATTAAAACCCCAACATTAAAAAACATTTCTGATGCTGTCATTGCCATTAGAAAATCAAAACTACCCGATCCAAAAGAAATTGGAAATAGTGGCAGTTTCTTTAAAAACCCTGTAATTTCTAAAACGCAGTTTTTAGCATTGCAAAAAGAAAATCCTGAAATCCCGAACTATTCCATTTCTGAAACCGAAATCAAGATTCCAGCAGGATGGTTGGTAGAACAATCAGGTTTTAAAGGAAAACGCTTTGGAGATGCTGGCGTGCATGAAAAGCAAGCACTGGTTTTAGTAAATTATGGAAATGCAACCGGAAATGAAGTTTTTCAACTTGCTGAAAAAATCCAAAAAACAGTACTTGAAAAATTCGAAATTTCTCTAGAAATTGAAGTGAATGTGATTGATTAGAGATTCTTAGAACTCTTTCTTTAAAATCTTTATATGGCGTTTAAGTCGTAAAATATCGACACCTAGAGTACCGTTATAAACACCTCGAATCCTTCCTTTTCCATCTACTAAGACAAAATTTTCTGTGTGTATAAATTCACTTTCATCTTTTGTCTTTTTAAAATCTTCATCTGCAAAATAAGAGGTTCTTGCAATGTTGTAAATCTCAGCTCTATCTCCTGTGATTAAATGCCATTTTTCATCTATTGCTTTATTTTCTATTGCGTATTCTTTAATTTTTTCGACAGAATCAATAGAAGGCATTACCGTATGTGATAATAACATAATGGTGTCATCTTCTTTATAAAACTCTTGAATAACACCCATATTCTTAGCTAGAATCGGACAAATACTTGGGCATGTTGTAAAGAAAAAATCAGCAATATAAATTTTACCTTCAAAATTTTTATTGGTTATTTCATGACCATTTTGATTTGTAAATTCAAACGGAGCTATTTTATGAATTTTCGAATAATTGACATCGTTTTCTGAAATCCATTCAGGGGTAAGTGTTGCTGAATTATAAAAAGGAAGCGTTTTAGATTTATCGACTGAAACCTCATTTTTACACGAAAAACAAGTTAAGAATAGCACTAGTAATACTGTTTTTTTAATCATTTCTACTCGTTTTTATGAACAACGCTCACACATTTCTTAAGCCCAATTAAACCATGTCTATCGCTATTTACAGTATAAAAATTGGCGGTAATTTTACCAGAGAAATCCCATATTTTTTGACTCCCTTCTTCTACCCCATCAACAAAATTAAAATGCTTGGCTAGCATTCCTTTTTCATGCCAATCTTTAACACTTCCATGATACAGCCCTTTTGTATTAAATTGGTATTCAAACATTTGATTCCCATTTAAATACCAACCCAGGTGTATCTTCGATTTTAATCCGTTGGTATAAAAACGCTGAAACCATTTATTTCCGTTCACATACCAACCTGAATAGAAACCTTGTCTTTTCCCTTGATAATATTCAGATTTCGTTTTTATGCTCCCTTCAGAATAAAACTCGTTTACAATTCCAGAATAGGCCTTTTCTTTAAAAAACAAAACACCATTTATCAATTCAAATTCAACAGCAAGCCTCTCTTTTTCTACATTCGGAATAACAATGGTATTCTTAGAAACAAAAACCTCCACTTCTTGCTTTTTAGATTGGCAAGAAATGAAGATTGTAGTACTAATTAGAAAGCATATTATTTTTCTCAACCTTATCTTGTTATAGATCCTGCAGTTCCAAAGAAACCGTTTCCGTTTAAATAGGGATCTTCATTTGTAATATGATAATGGTAAATACCAGCTGGAAAATCTGAAGTTGCAGAAGTATGTCCGTGGTAATCATCTAAATCTGCATTGGTGATTGTTGTGCCATTTTCTAGGGGTCCATAGACAGGGAATCCGTCTGAAAGTAATCCTAAAAAAGCATCGGAACCATAGGTCGTTGTTAAATAAGTAGGCTCAACATGGTAGTGATACTGTGTCATTGCTGGGTGTCCTAACCATTGATCAAATGAGTTAATTTCACCAGTTAGTGGAGCTCCGCCCGCTGCATATTGATTGAAAAAAACAACGCCATTTCTGGAAATTCCAATGGGTCCCATTGGTGTTGCTGTTTTATTTAAAGCTTCGGCAGGATTCAAAGTCATTGTAAAAGTTATGTTTTGTTCCCCGATAGAACCTGGGTTTTGGTTCCAACTTGTGTTTGTACCGTTGTAAACTTCATACAATGGATGTGAAGCATCCCAATAAGGACTTGTATGGTTTGGTAAATCTGTCGTTGTAAAAGTTACTGTTGAACCGCTTACCGAATAAGAAACTGCAGCAACATTGTCAAACATAGAAAGCAGCACACTTGTATCATACGATGTTTCAATGATCTCTGGAGTCTCTTCCTCGGTATCTGAACTACATCCATAGAACACACCTAAGGCTATAACCGCTAGAGTCATAAGTTTAATAAATTGATTCTTTTTCATTTTTATTTCATTTTAAATATTAATAATTATTTTATACAATTACAAATTCCTGTATTTTATCTCGGAGGTCTTCGTCCTTCTCTTGGCGGATGATTACGGTTCATAGGACGCTGCATACCGCTCTCGTGTGGAGGTCTTCTTTTACCATTGTGCAATGCGTTCATAATAATTTCGTCAAACGATTTTAATTGCTCCTCATTACAAATATTTCGAACTTTCTGAAAGAAATGAAACACCTCAGTTTCTTTTTTAGCGACTATCATTCCAATACTTGTGGTAATGGAATCTGAATTGAAATTCTTTTCTGAAAAAGAACGAAATAAAAAGTCCTTGCTCTTCTTTATTTGGGTGTCAAAAACAGTCATATACTCTTTATGTGGTTGCTCAAGAGCACTGAATTGTTCTTTTTGAGCTATTGAAAACTGTAATTGCGCTGTTAAAAAGTTTCTTTGATTTCGATTTTGTGACTCCTTCTCATGCGGTCTTTTAAGGAGCATAAAAATTAACACGCCATTTAAAACAATCAGTAAAATTAGGGGTATTGGCAATAATTTTGATTTCATCATTTCTAATTTAAAATTGAATTCGTACTTGTTTGTAAAGCATACTCTTTAGCAAATGTATTTAGATCTGTAGTTTCCTTTGAATTGGAGAATGCATAAAAAATAGTTCCGACATTTAAGCACAAAACAAGACTTAACATTGCCAATTGAAATTGTGGCTTTAACCAAGAAGAAAGAGGCTGTTTTACGGGTGCTTCCTTTGCAATTTCTTGTAATACCTTGTGTTTAAAAAAAGGATTCACTTTAACAGGGACTATCTGAGTGAGCACCTTAAAGGTTTGTTCAATTTCATTCTTACTAATTTTGTTCATTATATTCGGTGTACAATAAGTTGTATAGTTCTTTAGATGCACCTTGTTTTAAAAACTTGCGCTATTGGTTGTTTTTGTAAAAATTCTTTAACTTTTTTCGTAAGCTTTTCTTTGCTCGAAAGAGAACAGATTCTACAGACGACAAACTTTTTCCTGTAATTTCAACAATTTCTTGATAGCTTTTTCCATCGATTTTTGCCAATGTAAAAATTACTTTTTGATTTTCTGGCAAAGCGTTTATTGCCTTAAAAATCAGCGCTGTTTTTTCTTTATTCTCTAAAATAATTCCAGGGTGATTAATTTCTACAAAATAAGGAGTCATGGCTATTGGAAGGTCACCTCTTAAAATAGTTTGCATAAAAGCAAACCGTTTTTTAGTCTTCTTTTTTCGGATAAATTCTAAACATTTATTGGTGGTAATTTTATAAATCCAGGTGGAAAGTTTCGCATCGGCTTTAAATTTTGAAATCGATTTAAATACTTCTAAAAAAACTTCTTGGGCCACGTCTTCTGCGTCTTCTTTATTGGGAATAAAAGAGATACAGGTGCCGAAAACTTTTTGTTGATAAGCATCTAAAAGACGACCGAAAGCAGCTTGATTTCCGTCAACTAATTTTTTTATAAATTCTTCTTCACCCAATAGATAGTTCTCTAAAAGCGGAAAGTACAAAAAAAAGCAGGAACCAAAAGTTAAAACGATAGATTTCGTATCTTTGCAGTAGAATTACAAACTATGAAATTACTACTACTTACATTCGGATTATTAGGGCTTGGAGTTGCTGGAATTGCCATTAAAATTTGGGCAAAAAAAGACGGTGAATTTGCCGGAACTTGTGCCAGTCAAAACCCAATGTTAAATAAGACTGGAGAATCTTGTGGTTTTTGTGGTAAAACACCCGATAAGTTTGAAAACTGCTCCGAACCTCAACACGATTAGTTTCCTTTTCTATTAAGAAGCAACGCAATGCTTTTCTTCTAAAAGAAAAAGAGATGAAATTGTTTTCACCACCTTTTCTAGAAACGGGTCAATTATTATTTCAATTTAGTATCTTTATCACGAATTCGATTTCAAAACCCAATCCTTGGAAATAAAGAACATAAAATTAGAAAGCAGCATTTCAAAAGCAAAAAAAGGAAATCAGACTGCTTTTAAGTATTTATTGGATACTTTTTGGTTAGACGTTTATAAATATCAATTAAAACGCACCAATAGCGAAAATGATGCTGAAGACATTGCCATACAAACGTTTTCAAAAGCCTTTGACAAAATCCATACCTTTGATGAAAAATATGTATTTAAGACTTGGTTAATTACGATTTCAAAAAATATTCATATAGATTTATTGCGAAAGAAAAGTAGTTCAATTCTAATTGAAAACGCCCAAGAGCAAGAAGAAAAAATTTATTTAATCGTAGATGACAATCCTACACCAGAGGATAAGATCATTCGAGAACAAAATTTAGCAAAATTGCTAAGAGATATCAAACTCTTAAAGCCCAAATACCAAGAAGTAATTCAATTGCGCTATTTCCAAGAACTAAGTTATAAAGAAATTGCTTCCGAAATAAATGAATCAATAAGCAATGTAAAAGTGAAGCTTTTACGTGCAAAAAAATTACTCGCAGCCATTATCAAAGAATCTTAACGTGAAAAAAACATTCCTCCAAACTTTAGGCCCTGGTTTATTATTTGCAGGAGCTGCCATTGGTGTTTCTCATTTGGTGCAATCTACCAAAGCAGGAGCCGAATTTGGTTTTGGTTTGTTATGGGCTTTACTACTTGTACACCTTTTTAAATATCCCTTTTTTCAATTTGGCCCACGATATGCTGCAGCTACAGGAGAAACCTTACTAGAGGGCTATCAAAAATTAGGCAAAGGAGTTTTAGTAGCTTATTACCTGCTCAATTTTGCAACCATGTTTACCATTCAAGCAGCAGTAACCATCGTTACGGCAGGTTTGGCATCCAACCTTTTTGGCATTACCAGTGATTTGGTGATTTGGTCTGCAATACTCCTTTTAATAAGTATCAGCCTATTGGTTATTGGACGTTATAAACTTCTAGACAACCTAATGAAGTTCATCATTCTCATACTAACAGTAAGTACAATAATTGCGGTTACCGTTGCCACTTTTAGTACAAAGGAAGCTTTTGACATGACACAAACACTTCCTTCTGGAACTATAGAAATCACGTTTCTTATTGCATTTTTAGGATGGATGCCTGCCCCATTGGATGTTGCAGTTTGGCATTCTATCTGGTCAATCGAAAAAAACAAAACCCAAGAAACGACACC
Source organism: uncultured Polaribacter sp. (assembly GCA_943787375.1). GTDB lineage: Bacteria > Bacteroidota > Bacteroidia > Flavobacteriales > Flavobacteriaceae > Polaribacter. The sequence continues at coordinate 17,208 of CALSME010000006.1, read as the reverse complement.
AAAAGAAGCCATTCTCGACTTTAATATCGGATATCTTGGAACACTCTTTTTAGGTGTTTGCTTTGTAATGTTAGGCGCATTAGTCATGCATCAGTCAGGAGAAACTTTTTCAGAAAAAGGAGGTGAATTTGCATCTCAATTAATTAATTTATACACCAAAAACCTGGGTGAATTCTTTTATCTATTTATTGCCATTGCAGCATTTACAACCATGTTTAGTACAACACTAACAACCTTGGATGCATCTCCCAGAGCAATGGAAAAGACAACGCAATTATTATTTCCCAAAAAAACAAAACTGAACTATTGGTTTTGGATTATATTTCTAACTTTAGGAACATTCTTCATCTTAAAATATGGAATGGACAATATGGGATTCTTAGTAAAAATAGCCACAATTCTATCTTTCTTAACAGCGCCTTTTTACGCCATTTTAAATTATACGTTAATTACCGGAAAGCACACACCAAAAGAACACCAGCCCGATATTTATGTAAAGATTTTGAGCGTTATTGGAATTCTCTTTTTAGTTGGGTTCAGTATTTGGTTTTTATCAAGTATTTAAAACTTTCCTTTGTATCTTTGCAATTCAAATTCAATCGAAAATGGAGACAGCACCAGTAATGCTTCAAGAAAGACAAAAAAAACCAAAATGGTTGCGTGTAAAATTGCCAGTTGGTAAGAAATACACCGAATTAAGAGGTTTGGTAGACAAGTATAAGTTGAATACTATTTGTACCAGTGGAAGCTGTCCAAACATGGGAGAATGTTGGGGAGAAGGAACTGCAACTTTTATGATTCTTGGAAATATTTGTACCCGTTCTTGTGGATTCTGTGGTGTAAAAACAGGAAGACCAGAAACAGTAGAATGGGATGAGCCAGAAAAAGTAGCACGATCCATAAAAATTATGAGCATTAAACATGCCGTAATTACTTCTGTAGATAGAGATGATTTAAAAGATGGAGGATCAATTATCTGGGCTGAAACGGTAGATGCAATCCGCAGAGCAAATCCAACCACAACATTAGAAACATTAATTCCAGATTTTCAAGGAAATACCCAACAAATAGATCGAATTATAGCAGTGCATCCTGAAGTGGTTTCTCACAATATGGAAACCGTAAGAAGACTCACCCGTGAAGTTCGAATTCAAGCAAAATACGATCGGAGCTTAGAAGTTTTAAGATATTTAAAAGAAAACGGTATGCGAACTAAAACTGGGTTGATGCTTGGTTTAGGAGAAACGGAAGAAGAAGTAATCCAAACTATGAAAGACCTTCAAGGTGTTGGATTGGATGTATTAACAATAGGTCAATATTTACAACCTACCAAAAAGCACTTGCCCCTAAAAGAGTTTGTGACTCCTGAACAATTTAAGAAGTATGAAACTCTAGGTTTAGAAATGGGCTTTATGTATGTTGAAAGTGGACCTTTGGTTCGCTCATCATACAAAGCACATAAACATGCAAAATAAACCTCTTTAATTAGTTGAGAACATTTTAACAATATAAACACGGCACTCTTTTGAATGGCGTGTTTTTTTTGGAGAAGTCTGATAAAATATTTCTTTTTTTTATTCTAAAAATCTACTTTGGCACAAAGGTTGTTGTAATTAATTTGAGAGACCTCATAAACCTCTTTAAGTTATAAATTGTTTGAATTATTTGAATTATCTGAGTAAAAAACCATCTCGTTTGAGATGGTTTTTTTATCTGTAAATAAAAGTAAAATCGATTTATTTCAATGTATTAGAATTCAACAGAAAAACAGCGTTAGCCATAAAAAGCTTTCCGTTTTCCCAAAAAGATCGAAATAACGGATTGTCTACCATATAGACAACACTCCCATTACCAAAAGATTTTTCACCAAGCAAAAGTGATTTTGGGACGTTTTTAATTGCTTCACTTCCAGCATAACCCGAAACATTTTTTGTGTTCTGATCGAAATAACCCACATTGACACCTTTCTCTAAATATTGGTAGGAAGTGCCACTTAGTTTTAATGAAAAATAAGATGTTTGATAACCAAATCCTAAAGGGTGTGTTGTATCAATCGTACTTTTAAAAATACTTCCAGTGATTAAATCTGCAACGCTTTTACGTTCTCGATCTGCAAAAGGAGTTAGATTATCTACTTCATCTTTTTGTTCTGATTTTTTCACTTTCAAAGAAAACCCTTCTTTATCAGCAAAACTGCTTAACGCATTTCCAAGAGCAATGAGTGTCCCTCCGTCACGCATCCATTTTTTTAGTTTTGTCATCATCGATGTATTCAAAACATCTCGATACGAGCCGCTTGGTAATATAATAACATCATAGGACTGCAAAGTGACATCGCTAAAACCTTCAGCATTAATATTAGTAATTGGATAGTTCAATTGTGATTCAAAAAAATGCCAAACTTCTCCAAAACTTAATGAGGAAGTAGCTTTCCCCGAGAGCACAGCTATCTTCTGTTGATTAATTGGCTTCACAGAATAAGACCCAAAATCTACACCTGAGTCAGAAAAACCAGTAGTAACTGTCGTTAAAGAACGTTGATGCTTGTTTGCAATTGCAATTAGTTTCGCATCAAATTCAGCATTGCGATTGTCATTTCTTAAAACAATCAGTGATCCTCTTTCAAAAGATTTCCCTTCAATAGAAAAATCTTTCTCACTAAATCGAGGTACGATATTTTCTTGTAGCAAAGCCCCTAAAAATATGGCGTCTTCGAGACTGTTCCACTTAGAAATATATGCGTAAGCACTCCTAACAATCGAATTATTAATTGTACTTTCTTTAGCAGTCATCGAAGAACGCAATTTTGTTTTAGAAGCAATAGCATCAAATCCATGCGCATATGGCAAAGACCAAGCAGTGATGTCATAGGTTAAAGAATCCGCTAATTTTGCTTTCGGCTCAAACAAAACCTTGACCATTTTGCCTTTCGGTTGGTCCGTATGAATAATGATATCCGAAGAAGTCAAATCCATTTTTCCTTGATCCTGAATCGAATAAAGATATCCTTTTGCGATTCCTTTCTTAGCCGATTGATAACGGATTTCATGTTTGTCTAACAACTTTTTTAAACGATTCGATTTATCCTGATTTTCATTTTTCAACACATAACTTTTATATTTTAAATCCGAATTATCAAAAAACTTTTTAAATTCAGAATTTAATAAAATAGCATTCTTTGAAGAAATTTCAACAGTAGACAAACCCGTTGTCATATGATGAATCGCTCGATCTTTCAGCGTCAAAACCTCTCCTTCATTGGTTTGAATTCCCAATCCGGCACGTCCATGTCCCGCTTGCTCATAGGTCATTCCAATAGCTCCCATATAAGTTGGATAGGTGTCACCGTAACTTGGGTATAGCAAATCGAAACTCTCTCTGGTAAAATACAACCATCCTTCTTTGTCAAAATAATTTGCATGATTTTTTCCAATTTGAGTTTGAAAATTACGTTGCCAATCAGAAATTACTTCATGAAAAGGTTCTGCAGCAGGAGCAAAATAGTAAGGATTATTAATTCCTTGTTCATGAAAATCTACATGAATATGAGGCAACCATTTGTTATAAATAGCAATCCTCTGTGATGATTCTACTTGAGTTGCCCAAGCCCAATCTCTATTTAAATCAAATAAATAGTGGTTTGGCCTACCAGAAGGCCAAGGTTCCATATGTTCTTTCGCGTTTTGATCAATCGTATACGGAGTACTTTTCACCTGATTAAACCAGTTCACATACCGATCGCGTCCGTCTGGATTGATACATGGATCCATAATAACAACCGTATTTTCTAACCATTTTTTTTTATTCTTAATCAATTCATACAAGGTGAGCATTGCCGCTTCTGTACTCGAGGCCTCGTTGCCGTGTACATTATAGCTCAACCAAACAATTGCTTTGGTATTCACCGTACTTCCTTTAATAATTCCAGATTGGGAAAGGTTGTTTTTTCGAATCGTCTCTAAATTAGCAATGTTCTCTTTGGAAGAAATATAACTCACAAAAAGCGGTCTGTATTCGTTTGTTTCACCATATTTTTCTAATTTAACAGTAGCAACAGTATTGCTAACATATTTGAAATAATCAACAACTTGGTGATGTCTGGTAAAACGAGTCCCAATTTCATAACCTAAAAACTCAGAAGGCGATTGAAGAGATTGCGAAAAGGTAGTTCCAAGCATAAAAAAAGCAAGAACAGAAAGTAATTTAATTTTCATGTAAATTTGTGTTTAATTATCAAATGTAAGCATTATATCTTTTCAGATATTTAACAAAGGAGAGATTGACGAACAATTAATGGTTCAATTCATTATTCACTTCGTCCAACCATCAAAATAGTGTATTTTTATAAAAAATTTAGAGCCTAAAGAGTTTACATAATAAAACTCTTTATATCTACTAAAAAGATTCTCAAATTATCAATATGAAAATAGCACAACTTCCTTTCGAGAAAACCGGTTTTTTCTCTAAAATAATGCTTGATTATCTAGCAAAGAAAGAAAGTATACAGCCTTTTTATCACAATTACCCCGATTTAGTTGGGTTTAAAAATCAATTAGAGGAAAAAGAAAAATCGTTCAATCTTGAATCTAGAAACGTTCTATCGAAGTCATTAGAAAAACAATACCAAGGTTTTAATCTTTCAGAAGCAACCCAAAAAAACATTACGCTACTCAAAAAGAAAAATACATTTACGGTAACTACTGGGCACCAATTAAACTTATTTACGGGGCCACTATATTTCCTCTATAAAATATTTTCTACCATAAATTTGGCAGAAGAAATTTCAAAAAAATTTCCAACTAAAAATATTGTGCCCGTTTATTGGATGGCAACAGAAGACCATGACTTTGAAGAAATTAATTACTTTAATTTTCAAGAAAAAAAAGTACAATGGAATTTAGAATCTGGAGGAGCTGTTGGACGACTTTCAACAGAAGGTTTGTCCGATGTATTTGAAGAATTCTCATCCCATTTAGGGAGTACAAAAAATGCAAAAGAACTAAAAAAATTATTTTCTGAAGGATATTTAAAACACAAAAACTTAGCGGATGCTACCCGTTTTATTGCCAATGAATTGTTTAAAGACTATGGATTGGTAATTCTTGATGGCGATGATCTCGCATTAAAAAAAATACTATCGCCAATAGTAAAAGATGAATTAGAAAATGAAACCTCATTTCATACCGTTTCTGAGACGATTTTAGCGTTAGAGAAAAATTATAAAGTGCAGGTAAATCCTAGAGCGATTAATCTGTTTTATTTAAGTGAAAATTCGCGGGAACGCATCCTTTTTGAAAACGGGATCTATAAAATAAACAATACCAATATTACGTTTTCTAAAGAAGAAATTTTAAGAGAAGTAGATGAAAACCCATTGGCTTTTTCACCAAATGTGATTGTACGCCCCCTCTATCAAGAAGTCGTTTTACCAAACCTGTGCTATATTGGCGGTGGCGGAGAAATTGCCTATTGGCTGGAGCTGAAAAGCTATTTTAAAAAAGTAGCCGTACCCTTTCCAATATTATTATTGAGGAATTCCGTACAAATTGTCTCCGAAAAACAACAAAAAAAATTAACGTCCCTAAAAATTTCACATCAAGAGCTATTTTTAAAACAACAGGATTTGCTATCAAAAAAAGTTCTTGAAAATACTGATATCGATCTTGATTTTAATCTTAAAATTGAATCCCTACAAAAACAATTTACCGAACTAAAAGAAGTAGCTAAGAAAACAGATATTTCATTTGTAGGAGCTGTGAATGCGCAAGAAAAAAAACAAATTAAAGGCTTGGAAAATCTTCAAAGAAGATTGTTACGAGCAGAAAAGAGAAGACAAAAAGAGTTGGTAGATCGCATTACCGATTTACAAAGACAACTTCTCCCCAACCAAAGTTTAGAAGAACGTCAGCGAAACTTTTCTGACTATTATATAGCCTACGGAAGCCCTTTTTTAGCCACTTTAAAAAAGGTACTAAAGCCACTCGCACACCAATTTACAATCCTAGAACTATAATGAGCCAAAAAGACAAAGGACTTCACCCAAAAAATAAATTTAATACGGCATACGATTTTGATGATTTAATCATTAAAAACCCAGCCTTAAAAGAGTTTGTTGCAGAGAATAAATATGGAAGTATTACCATCGATTTTTCAAACCCGATTGCCGTAAAAGAACTCAATAAAGCATTACTTTTTACCTTTGATAAAATAGCTCTTTGGAATTTTCCGGACAAGAATTTATGTCCACCAATTCCAGGACGTTTAGACTACATTCATCATTTAGCAGATTTACTTTCCACCGAAGAAGAAAAAGAAAAAGCTATTAAAATACTAGATATTGGAACAGGTGCAACCTGTATTTACCCTTTGTTGGGAGTTGCAGTACACAATTGGAATTTTGTTGGTGTAGACATCGACTTAGATTCTTTAGATACTGCACAAGACATAATCGATGATAATGATTTAGATGCACATATAAAATTACGCCAACAATTGGATGAAAATCAGATTTTAAAAGGTATTTTAGAAGACGATGACTCCTTTGCTGCAGTCATGTGTAATCCTCCTTTTTATAAATCGGCCGAAGAAGCACAAGGCGCTAACAAAAGAAAAAACAAAAACTTAGGGAATAGTGCCGTTCGAAATTTCTCTGGAAACAACAATGAATTGTGGTATGTAGGTGGCGAAAAAGCTTTTTTGCACAACTATTTATACGAAAGCTCTTTGTACAAAGACAAAAGTACCTGGTTTACAAGTTTGGTGTCTAAAAAGGAGAATGTAGAAAGTATGGAGAAATCTTCAAAGAAATTAGGTGCAACTGCATTTAAAGTAATTCCAATGCGTCAAGGAAATAAAGTAACTCGAATAGTCTGCTGGAAGTATTAAAAAATTATTTTTTTGAGAGCACAGATAAAAAAACCGAAGCGCAATGCTTCGGTTTTTATTTTTTATACTAAGATTCCTATCGGTAGGAAATAGTGTAATTTATAAGTGAATTACTTCATCATACGCATCAGCCACAGCTTCCATCACCGCTTCACTCATCGTTGGGTGTGGATGAATTGTTTTTAAAACTTCATGTCCAGTAGTTTCTAATTTACGTCCTAAAACAGCTTCCGCTATCATATCTGTAACACCAGCACCAATCATGTGGCATCCTAACCATTCGCCATATTTTGCATCAAAAATTACTTTTACAAACCCTTCAGTGGTTCCAGCAGCAGTTGCTTTTCCGGAAGCAGAAAAAGGAAATTTCCCTACTTTTAAGTCGTAACCCGCTTCTCTAGCTTTCGCTTCCGTCATTCCAACAGAAGCAATTTCAGGAGTTGCGTAAGTACAACCAGGAACGTTTCCGTAATCAATCGGTTCTGTGTGCAATCCTGCTAATTTCTCAACACAAGTAATTCCTTCCGCAGAAGCAACATGCGCCAATGCTTGTCCTGGAACCACATCACCAATAGCATAATATCCAGGAATATTTGTCTGGTAAAAATCATTAACTAATATTTTATCTCGGTCTACAATAATACCGACATCCTCCAAACCAATATTTTCGATGTTCGATTTAATTCCAACAGCCGAAAGTAAAACATCCGCTTGTAAGGTTTCTTCCCCTTTTTTTGTTTTAACCGTTGCAACCACTCCTTCACCAGAAGTATCAACAGCCTCAACAGATGAATTCGTCATTACTTTAATCCCTGCTTTTTTAATGGAACGTTCAAACTGCTTTGAAATATCAATATCTTCAACAGGCACTATATTGGGCATGTATTCTACAATCGTAACATCCGTTCCCATTGCGTTATAAAAATGTGCAAACTCAACACCAATCGCTCCAGAACCAACAACAATCATCGATTTTGGTTGGCTTGGTAAGGTCATCGCTTTTCGATAACCAATTACCTTTACACCATCTTGTGGCAAGTTTGGTAATTCTCGAGAACGAGCACCCGTAGCAATAATAATATTGTCTGCAGTATATTCCGTTACGGTACCATTTTCAGCAATAACGTCTACTTTTTTACCCGTTTTTATTTTTCCAAAACCGTCAATAATATCGATTTTATTCTTCTTCATTAAAAAAGCAACTCCTTTGCTCATCCCGTCTGCAACACCACGACTTCTTTTAATAACTGCATTAAAATCTTTGTCTATTGCTTCCGCTTTTAAACCGTAGTCATCAACATGTTTTAGATAATCATACACTTGTGCAGATTTTAATAATGCTTTCGTTGGAATACATCCCCAGTTTAAGCAAATCCCGCCCAAAGATTCTTTCTCTACAATGGCAACTTTAAAGCCTAATTGAGAAGCTCTAATTCCGGTAACGTACCCTCCAGGTCCACTTCCGATGATAATGATGTCGTATTTCATAATTGTGTATTTATTTTATTTGGGCGTTTATACAGGCTTTTCGTTGTATCTTTTTATTAAAAAATAAAAAGGATGCCACTACAATCCTTAACGCGGGCTAATTTACTAACTTTTATTATTTACTAAAACTAAATTTTATTTAAATAATGGTTACATGGTTAAAAACCACATTGCTTTTACATTCTTTCAGGAACCTGAATTCCGAGTAATGAAAATGCTTGTTTTATCGTATCCGCTACTTTTTTAGACAACTGCACTCTAAATATTTTTTTGTCTTGAGCTTCCTCTCCTAAAATAGGTACATTCTGATAAAAAGAATTGAATTCCTTCACCAAATCATAGGTATAATTGGCAATCACCGCAGGCGAATAATTTGCTGCTGCTTGCTGAATTGTTTCTGGAAACAACTCCAATTGTTTTAAAAGTTCCTTTTCCTTATCATGCAATTCAATAGTAACAGGGTTTGTATAGTCAAAATCTGCTTTTCTAATAATCGATTGAATTCTTGCATAGGTATACTGAATAAAAGGCCCCGTGTTTCCTTGAAAATCTACCGAAGATTTCGGGTCGAATAAAATTCGCTTTTTAGGATCCACTTTTAAAATAAAATATTTCAAAGCACCCAAACCAATGGTTTCGTATAATTCCGATTTCTCAGCATCAGAATACCCATCCAATTTTCCTAGTTCTTCAGAAATCTCTTTAGCAGTCGTTGTCATTTCAACCATTAAATCATCTGCATCTACAACCGTTCCTTCACGAGACTTCATTTTTCCGGAAGGCAAATCGACCATTCCGTAACTTAAATGAAACAAGCTTTCTGCCCAAGTGAATCCTAATTTTTTTAAAATCAAAAACAACACTTTAAAGTGGTAATCTTGCTCATTACCTACTGTGTATACCATACCACCAACATCAGGTAAATCTTTTGCTCGTTGTATTGCCGTTCCAATATCTTGTGTCATATAAACAGCAGTACCGTCAGAACGCAATACCAATTTTTCATCCAATCCATCAGCCGTTAAATCACACCAAACAGAACCGTCTTCTTTTTGATAGAAAACTTCAGATTTCAAACCTTCCTCAATAATATCTTTTCCCAACAAATAGGTATTGCTTTCGTAATACAAAGTATCAAAATCAACACCTAAGTTTTTATAAGTAACATCAAAACCACTGTACACCCAAGCATTCATTGTTTTCCAAAGAGCAACAACATGTGCATCTCCAGTTTCCCATTGCAACAACATTTGCTGCGCCTCAAGAATCAATGGTGCTTGTTTTTTAGCCTCTTCCTCCGTTTTACCTTTTGCAATTAGTTGCGCAATTTCTTTCTTATATTCTTGATCGAACTTCACATAATAATTACCAACCAGTTTATCTCCTTTTAAACCTGTTGATGCTGGTGTTTCACCATTTCCAAACTTTTCCCAAGCCAACATTGATTTACAGATATGAATCCCTCGATCATTGATGATTTGAGTTTTGTAGACTTTCTTTCCAGACGCTTTTATAATTTCGGCAATAGAATAGCCTAAAAGGTTATTTCTAACATGCCCTAAGTGCAAAGGTTTGTTGGTATTTGGCGAAGAGTACTCTACCAAAACAGCTTCTTCATTTTCATTAGCTGATTTAAACCCGAAAGTACTGTTCGAATACATCGCATTGAAGAAGTTTATATAAAATGCATCTTCAATCACTAAGTTTAAAAACCCTTTTACAACATTGTAATTGGTAATCTCAGAAACGTTTTCAACAAGGTATTTCCCTAAATCTTCTCCTATCTGAACAGGGCTTCCTTTTTTATATCGCAACATCGGAAAAACAACGACAGTAATATCTCCTTCAAATTCCTTACGAGTTGCTTGAAATTCCACCGAAGGGATTTCAGTATTATAAAGCGTTAAAAAACCTTTCTTTACTTTGGTTTCGATGGTATTTTGGATATTCATTGAATGCTAATAATTGAAATGCGAAATTAAACATTTTTATTTGTTTTTTTCAATGATTTTTGGTCAAGAATAATTGTATTTTTGTGGTACAATCAGACTTCCAAAACACGAGCTACTATTTCGCCCGTATTGCGGTGATTTCAAATATACTTTACATGCAAAAGCGCTTAGAAGAACTCCCGAAATTAGCAGAAGAAGCTAGAAAAGAAAACAAAAAATATTTTGTTAACTTAAGAAAGAGAACCCCTAAGAATTTAGATTATGTAATGCAAGAATTGCATGATAAAGAGTTTAAAAAAACAGACTGTCTAACCTGTGGTAATTGCTGTAAAACAACCTCACCTATTTTTACAGATTCCGATACAGCGCGTATTTCTAAACATTTAAAAATGAAAGTTGCAGACTTTCAAAGTAAATATTTAGAACGAGATTCTGACGATTTCATGGTCTTAAAAACAGCACCCTGCTCCTTTTTTGACGAATCTGACAATACTTGTTTCATCTACGATGTAAGACCAAAAGCCTGTTCAGAATACCCACATACCAACCGAAAAAAGTTTATTCAAATTACCGATTTAACAATTGAGAATACAACCGTTTGTCCTGCCGCTTACAATATCGTAGAAGCATTAAAAGTAAAAATCCCATACGAATACAATACCAAAAAGACACGAAGATAATTTATTCTCGTTTTCATGTGCAATTTGTTTGTAGCACGACAGCAGCAAAAGTCCACCCTTAATATATTTTTCTTAATTTAGTGGAAAATAAATCACCTTGGATACTTTACTCGTATATTTTGAAACTATACCATCCTCACATAGAAGTCTATTCTTAGTGGGCGGAATTACATTTTTCTGGCTTTTAGAAAGCGGAATTCCACTCTTTCAATTCAATTATAAGAAATGGAAACATGCAGGGCCCAACTTATTTTTTACAGGAACAACCATCCTTATCAATTTTACGTTGGCTTTTTTGCTACTGAACACTGCAGATTGGGTTCAAGTGAATGATTTTGGAATTATTAATTGGTTGCCAGAAATGCCGGTTTGGTTGTATGCCAGTTTGGGCGTATTATTATTAGATTTCTTTGGTGCCTATTTAGCACATTTCACAGAACACAAAGTAAAACCATTATGGATGGTTCACTTAGTTCATCATTCAGATCATAAAGTAGACATTACAACTTCAAACAGACATCATCCACTGGAAAGTATCATCCGTTTTACCTTCACATTATTTGGCGTTTTTATCGTAGGAGCCCCAATAGCAATTGTATTTATTTATCAATCTTTATCTTTGATAACAAGTCAATTTATCCATGCAAATATTAAAATCTCTCGAAAAGTAGATAAATTACTGAGCTATGTTATTATTTCACCCGACATGCACAAAATACACCATCACCACAAGTTGCCTTATACAGATGCAAACTATGGAAACATCTTTTCTCTTTGGGATCGTATTTTTGGGACCTATATCGAATTGGATCGAGATAAAATTGTGTATGGAGTTGATACATTTCCAGATGAAGCTAAAAACTCCTCTTTAATAGAATTATTAAAACAACCATTTCAAGGATATCGGAAGCCAACAGGTGTTGAAAAAGTTTAATTTTTAAATTTGCAATAAGCATTCTTGATATTTAAAAAACCGCTTTAGTTTATCAACAAACAAACATCTAAAATAATCCAACGTACCCAAATGTCTCTGTGACTATATGGTCAAAAAAAAGCTTATTCATACATTAAATATTGTTCTCTTATCCGTTTGAAAGTAATTAGATCACGCTCCCACGTTTTTCTAATCCCTTTCTCAGACATGCCTTGTTCTATTTGTTGTTGAAGTTTTTTCGTCCCTGCTAACTTCGTAAAGAAGTCATTAAAGAACTTTTTATCAGTATTCTGTTTGTAAGCTTTTATTAGATAAGACAAATCTAATTGAGACTTATTTTTTACTGTTCTTAAATCTTCACCAAAACAAATTTTGTTTTGATGCTTTGGATATTTTGCACCTTCATTAGATTGAGGTGTATAAGAAAACCCTCTTAGGTCTAAAAAAGGAGACCCATAAATTTGAAACTGTTTATCAGTTCCACGACCAGCAGAAACATTTGTTCCTTCAAAAAAACACAAACTTGGATAGAGATTGATACTTTTATCATTTGGTAAGTTAGGAGAAGGCTTTATTGGTAAACTATAGTTCGTTCGATGCGTATAGTTCCCAATCGGAATTACCTTTAAATTACACTGAATTCCATTTTTCAACCATTTTTCACCATTAATCATTTGTCCATACTCCCCAATCGTCATCCCATACACAACTGGTACTTTGTGCATTCCAACAAAAGAGGCGTGAACAAATTCTAAAACGGGTCCATCAATATAATGTCCGTTTGGATTGGGCCTATCTAAAATAATGACTTGAATACCAAGTTCTGCACACGCTTCCATCACATAATGTAATGAAGAAATATAGGTGTAAAAACGCGCACCCACATCTTGAATATCAAAAACAACAACATCAATTCCAGATAATTGCGCTGCGGATGGCTTTTTATTTTTTCCATATAAAGAGACAATAGACAGTCCTGTTTTAGTATCAAATCCGTTTTTTACAATTTCGCCAGCATCCGCTTTACCCCGAAAACCATGTTCGGGAGCAAATACTTTTTTAATCGTAATATCGAGTGACAGAAGACTATCTACTAAGTGCGAAAATGAAGATACCTCACTCGTCTCGCTTCGCTTTTTATTTTTCGCTATCACAGAGGTTTGATTCCCAACAACAGCAACGTTTTTTCCCTTTAATAAATTCAAATACAACTGTGTACGCTCAGCACCTGTTTTTATAATTTGATTTTCTTGATCCGTTTTCTTTGAAACCACTTTTGAATTTTGCCCACATGAAATCAGCTGAAAATTGAAGACTAAAAGCAAGAATAAATATGTACTTTTGAAAGGTTTAAAAAGAAGCATCAATTTGAATTACGAGTTATTTATCGCCAAACGCATCATTGCTGGCAAAGAGTATAAAAATAGTATTTCATCTCCAATAATAAAAATTGCAATCACTGCAATTGCATTGGGGGTTATTATTATGCTTATTGCTATCACAACAAGTGCTGGATTGCAAACAAAAATTCGCGATAAAATGGCTGGGTTCAAAGGACATGTTCAGATTGTCAATTATGACAACAACAACTCCGAAGTTTCTGTGGTCCCTATTGATAAAAACCAAGATTTTTACCCCAAATTCAAAACCATTTCTGGTATTCAAAACGTACAAGTATTTGCCTCAAAAGGAGGAATCTTACGAACCGAAAACGACTTTGAAGGCATCATTTTTAAAGGCGTTTCAACAGATTATAATTGGTCTTTTTTTAAAGAATATCTGGTGGAAGGGCGTATTCCTGATTTAACTTTACCCCGAACAAAAGAAATTTTACTCTCCAAAACGGTAATGAGTCGTTTGCAACTGCAACTAAATGACACCATTTTGTCAACCTTTCCGAAAAACGACATCAATAAAATACCTTCAAACAGGAAATATACCATTGTCGGAATTTACAATACCAGTTTTGCACAGTTTGACAATAGTATAATGATTGGTGATCTTCGAGAAGTACAACGATTAAATAAATGGACAAATAATCAAGTAGGCGGATTTGAAGTTATATTAGACAGTTTTGACAACATTGAAGAAAAAGGGAATGAAATTTACAATCAAATTGGAGCACAACTGAATAGTAAAACAATCGTAGAAAGTTATCCAAACATCTTTGATTGGATTCAATTATTTGACAACAATGTCTCGTTTATCATTATAATTATGATCCTCATTGCTAGCATCAATATGATTACCGCATTATTGGTTTTAATTCTGGAACGTGTGCAAATGATCGGTATACTAAAAGCCTTAGGAAGTAATAATTGGGCCATAAGAAAAGTGTTTCTTTACAACGCAACTTATTTAGTTTTGAAAGGACTTTTTTGGGGAAATATCATTGGTTTAACGATATTACTATTTCAGAAATACACAGGAATTATTACCCTAGATCCAGCAACCTATTATGTAAGTGAAGTTCCAGTTTATATCAATTTTATAACAATCCTAATCCTAAATATAGGAACGTTGGTTTTATGCTTTATAATGCTATTGATTCCTTCGTATATCATAACAAAAATTAACCCTGCAAAATCAATTAAATTTGGTTAACCGATGTTTGAATTAGCGTTTAAATGCTAGGTTTAAACTCTCCTGCTTTTTTTAAAAGAACAGTAATGAAAGCACAAACTTTAGAAGGAATAGCCAAAAAAAATTATCTTTGCTCCTGTAAAAAAATGAAATGAAATACGCTAAAAACATATTAGAAACGATTGGAAATACGCCATTAATAAAATTGAATGTACTTACTAAAGAACTCCCTTGTCTGGTGCTTTCTAAGTATGAAACATTTAATCCAGGGAACTCTGTAAAAGATAGGATGGCATTGCAAATGATAACAGATGCAGAAGCAGATGGTCGTTTACAGCCAGGTGGAACAATTATAGAAGGAACTTCTGGAAATACAGGAATGGGCTTGGCATTGGCAGCAATTGTAAAAGGATACAAATGTATTTTTGTAATGGCAGACAAACAATCTAAAGAAAAGATAGATATTTTAAGAGCTGTAGGAGCAGAAGTGGTGGTATGTCCAACCGATGTAGAACCAGACGATGCTAGATCTTATTACTCTGTTTCAAAGCGTTTAGGTGAAGAAACGCCAAACTCATGGTATGTAAATCAATATGACAACCCAAGCAACTGTAAGGCACACTTTTTAAGTACAGGTCCTGAAATCTGGGAACAAACAGCAGGAAAAATAACCCATTTTGTTGTAGGTGTTGGAACCGGAGGAACCATTTCAGGAGTGGGAAGTTACTTAAAAATGAAAAACCCAAATATAAAAATCTGGGGAGTAGACACCTATGGATCTGTCTTTAAAAAATACCACGAAACAGGGATCTTTGATGAAAACGAAATCTACCCATACGTAACAGAAGGAATAGGTGAAGACATATTACCAAAGAATGTAAATTTTGGAGTTATTGACGGATTTACGAAAGTGACCGATAAAGATGCAGCTGTATATACACAGCGACTCTCTAAAGAAGAAGGAATGTTTTTAGGGAATTCTGCTGGAGCTGCAATAAAAGGCCTTTTACAATTAAAAGAACACTTTACAAAAGAGGATGTTGTTGTTGTATTATTTCATGATCACGGGAGTAGATATGTTGGAAAAATGTTTAACGACGAATGGATGCGTGAAAAAGGATATATCGACTAAAAACAGTAAACTATAGATCACACAATTTAAAGGTAAGATCTTCAATAAAATAAAAGCAGTAAGAACGTTGCCGTTCCTACTACTTTTTTTATTGGTAATGTGATTTTGTAATTTATAAAGTAAGACTACTTATACTTTTACAGGAGTTCCATATAAATCGTAATCACCCGCTTCGTGCATTTTAATATCTATAAACTCACCAATTTTAACGTAATGCTCTTTAGCATCTACCAATACATCGTTATCAACATCCGGTGAATCAGACTCCGTTCTACCATAAAAATATTCCCCATCTTTTCGATCGAACAAACATCTAAAAATTTTACCTACTTTCTGTTGATTCAACTCCCAAGAAATTTGAGACTGTACTTCCATGATTTCATTAACCCTTTGAAATTTTACTTCGGCAGGAACATCATCTTCTAGGACATAAGCTCCCGTATTTTCTTCATGAGAATACTCAAAAGCACCCAAACGGTCAAAGCGCATTTCTTCTACCCAATCTTTTAGTTCTTGAAACATGGCTTCAGTCTCACCAGGATACCCAACAATTAAGGTAGTTCTAATCGCCATCTCTGGAACAAACTCTCTAAACTTATGAATTAATGCAGTAGTCTTCTCATGGGTCGTTCCACGTTTCATCGATTTTAAAAGTTCAGTATTTATATGTTGTAGTGGAATATCCAAATAATTACACACTTTAGGTTCGCGTTTCATGACCTCTAGAACATCCATTGGGAATCCAGTTGGAAATGCATAATGCATTCGAATCCATTCTATACCATCCACTTTAACCAATGCTTCAAGTAGATCAGCCAATGCACGTTTTTTATAAATATCAAGACCATAATAAGTAAGATCTTGAGCAATCAGCATCACTTCCTTAATTCCTTTTTCGGCTAATTTAGTGGCTTCAATAACGATATCTTCAATGGGTGTAGACCTGTGCTTGCCTCTCATTAGGGGGATTGCACAAAAAGAACACGGACGATCACAACCTTCAGCGATTTTTAAATATGCATAATGCTTTGGCGTTGTAGTTAAACGTTCACCTATTAATTCATGCTTATAATCTGCTTCTAAAACTTTCAGTAAATTTGGTAAATCATGTGTACCGAAATATTGATCAACATTCGGGATTTCCTTTTCTAAATCTGGCTTATATCGCTCACTCAAGCAACCAGAAACGAAAACTTTATCGATTTCACCCGCTTCTTTTCTTTTTGCATAATGCAGGATCGTATCTATACTTTCTTCCTTTGCTTTACCAATAAATCCACATGTATTAATGACAACGATATTCCCTTCATCATTTACATCTTCATGTACAACATCCTTACCATTAGCTTTCAATTGTCCCATTAACACTTCAGAATCATATATGTTCTTAGAGCACCCTAAAGTAACGACGTTAATTTTATTTTTTTTAATGGTTTTTGTACGCATAGGAATCTAGATTATTAATTTTGCAAATATAGGAAGAAACAAGCTCTTCCCACTATTTTAAATTGGGCTAAAAAAAAACCTCATATCGTTAGATATGAGGTTTAAGGT
>CALSME010000005.1 GCA_943787375.1 uncultured Polaribacter sp. | reverse complement strand
TACGAGTGTTTCTTCCTGTATAAAAGCAGTTTACAACCCATAGGGCCGTCTTCCTGCACGCGGCATGGCTGGGTCAGAGTTGCCTCCATTGCCCAATATTCCTCACTGCTGCCTCCCGTAGGAGTCTGGTCCGTGTCTCAGTACCAGTGTGGGGGATCTCCCTCTCAGGACCCCTACCTATCGTCGCCATGGTAAGCCGTTACCTTACCATCTAGCTAATAGGACGCATAGCCATCTTTTACCGATAAATCTTTAATTAAGAATTCATGCGAATCCTTAATACCATAAGGTATTAATCTTCATTTCTAAAGGCTATCCCTCTGTAAAAGGTAGGTTCTATACGCGTTACGCACCCGTGCGCCGGTCGTCAGCGGAGCAAGCTCCCTGTTACCCCTCGACTTGCATGTGTTAAGCCTGCCGCTAGCGTTCATCCTGAGCCAGGATCAAACTCTTCATTGTATATTTTAATAATATGAATGAATAAGTTTCAAAAGAATTTTACATTATTTACATAATGTGGTTATTCTACTCTTTGTTTACGCTGTCAATTTCAATATTTTCAATGAACTTTTTAGGTCTTTCAATTTGGTATTTAAACCTCAATGTTTTTCCTAATTTGTTAAAATGTTAGAATCGAACTAACCGACTTTTTTCTATTTAACAACTCCTATTTCGTTGTTAAAAGCCTTTCCAAAATTTCTCTGAACGTCTTTGCTATTTATATTAGCGGGTGCAAATCTAAAACTTATTTCTGATTCAACAATAAAAAAAATTACTTTTTTTTATTTCTTTTTCCTACTTGGGAATTTTACTAAAACACCCAAAATTTGGGACTGCAAACATACTACTTGTTTATTGTTAATTCCTAATTATTTTATGGATATTTTAATGCTTTTTTTTAAACTAAAATAGTTAATAAAAACCCCTTAAAATTCAACACAACAAACAAATCAATGAACTTCGCTAAACCCAATAAACAACCATCTTGTTTTCCCTTAGCGGGTGCAAATATACAACACCTTTATTCTTATTGCACTGCTTTTTTTGTTTCTTTTTGTTGTTTCTTTTTTATGGGTTTTAAAACATTGAAAACGGGGGCTTTACATGGATATAAAAAACGAATAAAATTAGCCTTGTACTCAATTGTTTAAAAAAAACATCATTTAACTCCTCTATTTAACGCTTAAAGTGCAATCTGTGTTAGGGATTGAAGTGTTTGTTTGAGTTCTTTTGTGAAGCATGAACAAAAAACGAGTACGAAAAGCCCGGCCATGCTTTTCGCATGGAAACACCTAAAAAAAAAACGATCTTATAATAAGTACATATATATATTGTGTGAAAAATTGTTTTCTAATATCTTTGTAGACTCAAATTATAGATATTAAATGATTAAAATCACTTTACCTGACGGAACTATTAAGGAGTTTGCAATAAACAGCACTCCGATGGATGTTGCAAAAAGCATTAGCGAAGGGTTTGCTAGAAACGTTATTTCGGCAAACTTTAATGGTACAACGGTTGAAACCAGCACGGCATTAACCTCGGATGGTTCTTTGATATTGTATACGTTTAATGATGCGAATGGTAAGAAGGCTTTTTGGCATTCTTCTGCACACGTTTTGGCGGAGACTATTTTAGCGTTTCATCCTTCTGCAAAATTAACCATTGGACCTGCTATTGATAATGGATTTTACTATGATGTTGATTTGGGCAAGGAGGTACTTTCTGAAAACGACTTTAAAAAGCTTGAGGCTAAGTTTTTAGAGATTGCTCGTGGAAAACATGAGTTTTCTATGCGATCGGTTTCTAAGGCGGATGCATTGTCTTTATATGAGGGTGAAGAAAATGAGTATAAAGTTGAACTTATTGAGAACTTGACGGATGGTGATATTACGTTTTGTGATCACAGTAATTTTTCTGATTTATGTAGAGGGGGACATGTTCCGAATACTGGAATCATTAAGGCCATAAAAATAATGAACGTTGCTGGTGCTTATTGGCGTGGTGACGAGAAAAATAATCAATTGACGCGTGTTTACGGAATCTCTTTTCCAAAACAAAAGATGCTTACGGAGTATCTAGAACTCTTGGAGGAGGCTAAAAAACGTGACCATCGAAAGCTAGGAAAGGAATTGGAATTATTCACTTTTTCTCAGAAAGTGGGTGCTGGGTTGCCATTATGGCTGCCAAAGGGTGCTGCTTTAAGAGGACGATTGGAGGATTTTTTGAAGAAAGCACAGAAGAAGGCTGGCTATGAAATGGTAATGACGCCCCATATCGGTCAAAAGGAATTGTATGTGACTTCTGGTCATTATGAAAAGTACGGTGCTGATAGTTTTCAAACAATTAAGACTCCGAAAATGGATGAGGAGTTTCTATTGAAACCTATGAACTGTCCACATCACTGTGAGGTTTACAATTTTAAACCGTATTCTTATAAGGATTTACCGAAGCGTTTTGCTGAATTTGGTACGGTATATCGATATGAACAAAGTGGAGAATTACATGGATTAACTCGTGTAAGGGGTTTTACGCAAGATGATGCGCATATTTTTTGTACTCCTGAACAATTGGACCAGGAGTTTAAGGAGGTCATTGATTTGGTATTATATGTCTTTAAATCTTTAGGTTTTGAGGACTTTACGGCTCAGGTTTCTGTAAGAGATTCTAAAAATTCTGACAAGTACATTGGTGATGTTGCTACATGGGAGATTGCAGAGAACGCAATTATAAATGCTGCAAAGGACAAAGGCTTAGATTTTGTGATTGAAGAGGGTGAAGCTGCCTTTTATGGTCCTAAATTAGACTTCATGGTAAAGGACGCTTTGGGCAGAAGTTGGCAACTTGGAACCATTCAAGTGGACTATAATTTGCCTGAAAGGTTTGATTTGACTTATAAAGGTGCCGATAATCAACTACACAGACCGGTAATGATTCACAGAGCTCCTTTTGGTTCTATGGAACGCTTCATTGCAGTACTACTCGAGCATACAGGCGGAAACTTCCCACTTTGGTTGACTCCAGATCAGGTTATCTTATTGCCAATCAGTGAGAAATATCAAAAATATTCAGAAAAAGTTTTAGAATCGTTAGAAAATTCCGAAATTCGCGCCCTCGTAGACAACAGAAATGAGAAAACGGGTCGTAAGATTCGAGATGCAGAAGTTAGCAAGATCCCATTTATGATTATTGTTGGCGAAAAAGAGGAACAAGAAGGTACTGTTTCTGTAAGGAAGCATGGTGAAGGAGATATCGGAACTTTTACGATAGCTGCTTTTGTTGCCCTAATAAAAAAAGAAGTAAGTAAGACTTTCGTTGAGTTTTAAATAATTTAGATTTAACTTTACAAAAGTTTATAAGAATAAGGTTGTGAAAAACAACTGCTGTTTAATTTTAAATTTATAAGTCATAGCAATCAGGAGATCAAGGTCTAAAAGACCTTTACGAGTAATCAAAGAAGACCAACACAGAATAAACGACAAAATTAAGTACGTTAATGAAGTTCGTTTAGTTGGCGAAAATATAGAGGTGGGTGTTTATTCATTAGACAAAGCGAAAGAACTTGCCAAAGAGCAAGAACTAGACTTGGTTGAAATTTCACCAAAAGCGGTACCCCCTGTTTGTAAAATTATCGATTACAAAAAGTTCATGTACGAGCAAAAGAAACGCGAAAAAGTTTTAAAATCAAAAGCCACCAAGGTAATTGTAAAAGAAATTCGTTTTGGACCTCAAACTGATGAGCATGATTATGATTTTAAGAAAAAACATGCAGTCAAATTTTTACAAGAAGGTGCTAAATTAAAAGCTTTTGTGTTCTTTAAAGGAAGATCTATTATCTTTAAAGAACAAGGACAAATTCTTTTATTAAAGTTAGCTCAAGAATTAGAAGAATACGGTAAGGTGGAGCAATTACCAAGATTAGAAGGTAAGCGTATGATTATGTTTATCGCTCCCAAAAAAGTAAAATAACTATCTATAAGCAAGATATAAAAACGAAGGAGAATGCCTAAAATGAAAACCAAATCTAGTGCCAAGAAACGATTTAAAGTTACTGGTTCTGGAAAAATCAAAAGAAAGCACGCGTTTAAGAGTCACATCTTAACAAAGAAGTCTAAGAAACGTAAGCTAAGATTGACTCATGATACTTTGGTACATAAGTCAGATGTTGCAAACATCAAACAACAATTAGCTATTTAATTAGTTAATTCGGGAATTTAATCATTAACCATGGAGTTTGGCAATTAAAGTGTTTGTAATACAAGCCGCCAACTACAAAAAACAATTGAAATTATGCCAAGATCAGTAAATTCAGTAGCCTCAAGAAAAAGAAGAAAAAAAATCTTGAAGGCAGCAAAAGGTTACTTTGGACGTAGAAAAAACGTTTATACAGTAGCAAAAAATGCGGTTGAAAAAGGAATGCTTTATGCATACCGTGACCGTAAAAACAATAAGAGAAACTTTCGTTCTTTATGGATTGTGCGTATTAATGCCGCAGCTCGTTTACACGGAATGTCTTATTCTCAGTTTATGGGAAAAGTAAAAGCGAATAACATCGAATTAAACCGTAAGGTTTTAGCTGATTTAGCCGTAAACAACCCAGAGACTTTTAAGGCTGTTGTAGAGAAAATTAAATAAATATTAATACTTGCTTATACATAAAAAACCCAAACAAAAGTTTGGGTTTTTTTATTAACTTTATATTTCTAAAAAACACGAAATGAAATCAGTTGTATTCTCCTTATTTTTATTTGTTTTTGGCCTTATGAATGCCCAAAATAATCTTAAAAAACCAATACCATTAGCCACGCTATTTGATTCGATTTATACCATTTCTAACAGTTATGAGGGGTATAAAATTATTAAGAAAATTCATTTTCAAGAATTAAAGCGTCAATCCCTAGATAGCGTTGAAAACTACAAGCAACAACTCGTTGAAAAAGAGGCTTTTTTAAAGCTAGAAATACAAAACTTTGAAAGTTTAAAGGCACAGGCAGACTTGACGCAAATAGCGCTTAATCAATCGCTTCAAAAAGAAAACAATATCGTTCTTTTTGGTGCTGTAATGAGCAAAAAAAAATACAATTTAATCCTTTGGTCTATCATTCTTTTACTTCTTTTAGGGTTGTGTTACTATATTTATAAATTTAACAATAACAAGCATTTAACCAAAAAGGCACAAAACAACTTAACTGAAATCGAACAGGAATTAACCGCATATCGTAAGAGTTCTGTAGTGAATGAACAAAAACTGAGAAGACAACTACAAGACGAAATTAACAAACAGCGGAATTCGTAATATACCAGTAAAGTTTTGAGATGTACGGATTGTGAAATTGCATTTTACTGAATAAAAAACGCTTAAAGTTCCTTGGAAATTTAAGCGTTTTTCTTTGTTTTACTTTGCTATTATAATGACTAAAAACCGTCACTTAATTGTTTCAATTTTTCTGTATTTTCGGCCAACATCAATTCATCAATAATTTTCTGAATGTCTCCATTTACAATGTTAGATAGATCATATAAGGTTAAACCTATTCTGTGGTCTGTAACACGCCCTTGTGAATAGTTGTAGGTTCTAATCTTTGCACTTCTGTCTCCTGATGAAACCATAGAACCACGCTTGAGCGCATCTTCTGCATTTTTCTTGGCCAACTCCATATCATACAAACGAGAACGCAATACTTTAAAGGCTTTCTCTTTATTCTTGTGCTGACTTTTCTGATCTTGACACTGTGCCACCAATCCAGTTGGAACGTGTGTTAAACGCACTGCTGAATAGGTTGTATTTACGGATTGGCCTCCTGGACCTGAAGAACAGAAAAAATCGATTCGGACATCTTTTGGATTTATTTCTACATCAAACTCTTCTGCTTCTGGAAAAACCATACAGGTAGCTGCTGATGTATGTACACGTCCTTGAGTTTCTGTTTGGGGAACTCGCTGAACACGATGCACTCCTGCTTCAAATTTTAAGGTTCCATACACATCGGGGCCATTTACTTCAAACTGAATTTCTTTAAAACCTCCATTGGTTCCTTCAGAATAATCTACTGTAGATACTTTCCATCCTTTACTTTCACAGTATTTTGAATACATTCGAAACAAATCTCCTGCAAAAATACTCGCTTCATCTCCACCGGTTCCAGCTCTTAACTCCACTACCGCATTTTTGGAGTCTTCAGGATCTTTTGGAATTAATAAAAACTTAATATCTTCTTCCAATTGTGGAATTCGAATATTGGCTTCGTCGATTTCCATTTTGGCCATCTCATTCATTTCAGCGTCAGAACCGTCAGATAGAATTTCTTTAGCTTCCACAATATTGTTTAATAAGGTTTGATATTCTTCTCCCTTTTTTACAACATCTCCTAAATCTTTGTATTCTTTACTCAATTGCGCATACCGCTTTTGATTCATGATAATTTCTGGCTGAATGATTAAATCAGAAACCTCATCATAACGTTGCTTTACAATTCTTATTTTGTCTAACATTTATTGTTCTTTTCTTGGATTGCGAATTTACACTTTTTATCGGAAAGTTAAATAGTTCGTTTTAAGTATCTTTGAATAACAATCAATTTATCTTATGAAATATTATTTCTTAATTTGTTGTTTATTCATCGCCACTTCTTGTCAACAAAAAAAAGCGACCCAAAAAAAACCTTCTTTTTTAATTGGTGAATGGATTCGTACAAATACTACTGACAGTATAAAAACCTATGAGAATTGGCGAATGGATTTTACAGGGTTTGGGCTTAGTTTAAAAGGAAAAGACACTACCTTTTTTGAGCAATTACGCATCTTAGAAAAAAACGATTCGTTGTTTTTAGAGGTTTCTGGAATTCATGAAATTCCAACACTGTTTCAATTTACTGAGCAAACAGCAACTTTTTTTGTTTGTGAGAATCTTAGAAATGAATTCCCGAAAAAAATAAAATATTATATCGATGGCCCCCTATTGAAGGCGGAAGTTTCTAATGAAAACTTTCAACTTGATTTTATTTTTGAAAGGATAAAATAAAAGATAGATCTTTTAATTTTTAACGCGTAGACTCCAATGGAATTGGAATTTAGAAACAACAATTCCATCGGTATTTGTTCCTTCGGAGACTAAAACAACTTTTTGCCCCTCTCCTGTTTCTATCGATCGATCGATGGCAGCTCGTATCTCGTCTCCTCCTGTGCAAGAAAATGTAATTTTTCCGGTCGCTTTTTTATAAAAATCTGCTTCTTGATGTGTTACCAACATGGAAACATTTCGCCCAGAATCTTTGATGGCCTTCATTACCAAAACTCCTGTTGGCATTTCTGCAGCCATTCCTTGGGCTGCCCAGAACATGCTTTTAAACGGGTTTTGATTCTTCCAAGCGTGTTTGATAGATGCAGTGACTTCTTTGTTTGTGATCGACCGCACTCTAACACCTCCAAAATAGGCTAAAGGTAATTTTACAAGGTTAAAAAGATTGACTTTGGACGGGGTAAATTTCATTTTTAAATGCTAAAAGTTAAAATTATAAAAAAAAATAACGATCACAAGATACTTAAAAAACTGAGTATCAACAATACTTTTCGTTGTTTCATCTTTTAAATTGAAAAGGTTGCAAATGTTAAAGTTTATTAATTTTAGTACTATGTATTGCATAATACTATCTTAAAGATATATATTTGCATAAGAAAGTAGCATATAAAATTCAACTTATGAAACAAAACCGGACAAACACCAATGCTTTTTTAATTCACATTTCTGCTTTTGCAGGTTTAATTTTTCCCTTTGGTCAAATTATTACGCCGTTAATTGCATGGCAAACACTAAAGGAGAGAAGTCCGTTTTTAGATGCACATGGCAAAGAAGCTATCAACTTTAATATTAGCTATACGTTGTATGTCTTTATTTTAAGTGTTTTTGTTGGTGGTCTTGTTATGGGAAATGTCTTTAGAAACCTGAACGATTTGAAGAATTTTGATACAATAAACTTCAATTTAAATTTCCAAAATATTTTCGGCTTTTTAAGTGTCGGTACGATTGTAGGAATTGTTTATTTAATTGGAATTGCGCTCGTAATAATTGCTTCTTTAAAAGCGAAAGAGGGCGAAAGTTATACCTACCCTTTTTCCATAAAGTTTATAAAATAATGATTCTTAAACTCCAATAAATGAAGATCGAAAACACAAAAGCACAAATGCGAAAGGGTGTTTTAGAATTTTGCATTTTATCCATCTTAAAAAATGGTGATGCATACACTTCTGAAATTCTTTCCAGTTTAAAAAAGGCAGAAATGATCGTGGTTGAAGGTACTATTTACCCCTTATTAACACGCCTTAAAAACACCGGATTATTAACATATCGGTGGGAAGAATCTACCTCTGGCCCTCCCAGAAAATATTACGTTTTAACAGAAAACGGCGCCCTATTTTTAAAAGAATTAAGTACCACATGGGGCAATTTAGTAGCAGCAGTAAACTTAGTAACTAGTACAAAATCGACAACACATGAATAAGACAATAAACATCAATTTAGGCGGATTCTTTTTCCATATAGACGAGCGGGCTTTTCAGAAATTAAGAAGGTATTTGGATGCCATTTCTAAATCTTTAAGTGACGATCCACAGGGTAAAAACGAAATCATTGCAGATATAGAAGCGCGTATTAGTGAACTTTTATCAGAAAAAATTACCGATAAAAGGCAAGTTGTCAATGAAAATGACATTGACGATGTTATTACAATAATGGGACAACCTGAGGATTATGCGGAAGCGGAAGAGTCTTACAATGACGCAAGTTATTCTTACCAGAGAAACAACAGTAAAGGCAAAAAACTATTTAGAGATGGTGAAGATAAATTTTTGGGGGGTGTTGCCGCTGGTATTGCGCATTACTTTAATGTAGACACTATTTGGATTCGTTTGGTTTTTCTGTTTACCACGTTGGCGGGTTTAGGAATTGGCGTTTTGGCTTATATCATTCTTTGGATTTTGCTTCCTGAAGCAAAAACTACTGCCGAAAAATTACAAATGGAAGGTGAGGCTGTAAATATTGATAATATTGAAAGAAAAATTCGTGAGGAGTTTGGCAATGTTTCTGATACGGTAAAGCAAGCTGCAAATCAGGCATCTGACAAATTGAAAGATGGCGCAAATTTGGCTTCTGAAAAGTTAAAAAACACTGCAAATGAATTTTCGGAAAAAATGAAACAAAAATCAAAAAAAAATAATGGCATCCAGGATTTTCTTGACGCTCTAGGTAAAATTATTATGGCAATTTTTAAAGTTGTTGGAAAATGTATCGGAGTAATTTTAATTATTTTTTCTACGGCTGGTTTACTCTTTTCAATTTTTGGCGCTTTCTCTATTGGCAGTTTAGAGTTCTTAAACATTGACGGACAGTTTTTACCTCCTTTCTTTTCTGGATCGATGTTTCCAAGATGGTTGTTAACCACGTTTCTGTTTTTGGCATTTGTGATCCCTTTTCTAATTCTTTTCATTTTAGGTTTGCGAATTTTATCTAAAAGTGTCCGAAAATTACACAAAACGACTTCTTTGACGCTATTAGGTCTTTGGTTGATTGCAGCTTTTGGTCTTGGTTTTGCAGGAATTGAATTTGCTACAACACATGCCATCGACGGAAATAGCATCAGTAAAAACAACCTCGCACTGGTTGCCAATGACACCTTAACGCTAAAAGTGTGGAACGACGATACTGTATTCTATAAGAACAAACTAAACAGGCGTCGAAACTACAGGGAACAAATTGTAGAGGAAGTAGCTGGTAAAATGAAGGTATATCGTAATGATGTAGCAATTGATGTGGAAATGAGTACAACGGACACCAGTTATTTCACCATTCAGAAAACCTCCACTGGAAGAAATAGAAGGGCTGCAAAAAAGAATTCAAAAGCAATTCAATACCATTTTGAAATGGTAGACAATAAATTAATTTTGGACGCTTTTTATATTTCTGACTATCAAAACTTCTTTAAAGACGAGGAAATTAAAGTAACCCTTTATCTCGTAAAAGGAGTGTATATTTTCTTTGACAACTCTTCAAAAAACTTTTTATATGATATTGACAATACCACAAACACTTACGATCGGGAAATGGTAAAACATTATTTTTTAATGACGGAAGAGGGGCTGCATAGCTCTGTGCTAAAGGCGCTTGAAGATTCAGAAAAAGAAGAGGATTAGAGAACGGTTCGTCCTAAAAATAAGACAGTTGAGCAACCTTTTGGTTCTAAAAAACGTCTCTTAAGAGTATCTTTATGAACATCTAAAAAAAAAGCAATCATGAAAATAAAAATCACAAAATTAGCCATTACATTTTTAATTGCAATTGTCTGCACATCTTGTGTCGTTGAGGCATTTAATGGCATCAAAGGAGATCGGAATGTTGTTACTGAAAATAGAAAAATAACTGCAGATTTTACTGCAATTAGAACAAGTACTGATTTGAATGTCTACATCACACAGGAAGACCAGAATGCTGTAACTGTGGAAGCAGACGAAAACCTACAAGACCTGATTGTTACTGAAGTAAAAAATGGTGTTTTAAAAATTTATGCTGAGAAAAACATCTGGAGTGCAAAGTCGAAAAAAGTACACGTTTCTATAAAAAAATTGCATTCATTGAAAGCCTCTAGCGGAAGTGAAGTTCGGTCGGTAAAAAAAATACAATCGGATGAGATTTCTATAGATGCAAGTAGCGGAGCATCTGTAAGAATGAGCGTGTTAGCAAATAGCGTTGCCACAAACACCTCTAGTGGAGCTAGCATTCGCATTGCTGGTACTGCAGACAATCATGCGGCAAAAGCAAGTAGCGGAAGTACTATAAAAGCCTATGATTTAATGAGCAAAAATGTAATTGCAAAAGTATCTAGTGGCGCAAACATTGATATCTATGCGTCTGAAAAAATAGAAGCTAGAGCTTCTAGTGGTGGTGATATTGACTACAAAGGAACTCCTAAAAAAATAATACGGAAAACCTCTTCTGGCGGAAGTATTTCTGATAAATAAAACACCTATTTCAACTCTTATTAGAAAGCTAACTTCTAATATTTACTAATACTTGGTTTTATTAGTATACTTGGTAACTCGTCGTTTTTTGCAAAAAACGGCGATTACTTTTTTTCTTTTAAATATTGTTCAATATCGGCAATATGGTATTGCAATGCTTGTGCAGAAATTTGAATTTCTCGAATTAAGAGCGCTAAAGAAATTATTAAAAGCACCAGGGCTAAACCAAAGACCCAAATGGCAATGGCTGTACTACCTACATAGATTAAAAACATGGTCAACACACAACACAACAAACTAGAAATGCCAAAAATCTGCATCCATCTGGTGAGGTTTAAACGCAATTTTAGGTTCTTAATCTGTCGTAACAACGAAGCTTCTTTTCGTTCTAAATACTGACCATGTAAATTCCGAATTACAGCAGCATAGGCCAAAAATCGATTTGTATAGGCCAACATAATTAATGAGATTGCAGAAAATAATAGTGCCGGAGTGGTTAATGAGAGTTGTTCCATAAGACAGCAAAATTAGGGATTCCTTTTATTTTTTCCTCCTTCTTAGGAGTAAAAATTAATAGAAAATATCCACTCCTTCTCCGCTGCCGCATTCTATCCTTATATCCAAACCAACACCTTTTTTACAAGCGCCAATTTAGGACACGACCTATCAAAGAATTTTTTTCGATTAAAAAACAATTAGTGTATTTTTGAAGTATGAAAAAAATTGCTTTCGGATTGCTGTTTTTAATTTCTTTTGTGGCAAGTGCCCAAGGTTTACCAAAGGGGTTTGTATATCTATCAAACATCGATGCTTCCATACAAAAAGAATTGCGCTATGTAAGCACAAACAATTTTATAGGACAGCCCATAAATGGCTATCATAAAGACCTAGTCATTGTTACCAAAGAAACAGCACATGCATTGAAAAAAATACAACAGCACTTGTTAAAAGACAACCTGAGTCTCAAAATTTTTGACGCCTACCGCCCACAACAAGCCGTAGATCATTTTGTAAAATGGGCAAAAGAAGTAAACGATACACTCAGAAAGCGGGAATACTACCCTAGCGTTGCGAAAAGTGATTTATTTGCACAAGGCTATATTGCTTCAAAATCGGGACATACTCGAGGAAGTACCGTAGATCTTACCTTGGTTCATGTAAAAACAAACCAAGAAGTAGACATGGGGAGTACATATGATTTTTTCGGAAAAGCATCCCATCCCTTCTATAAAGGAATCACTAAAATTCAACAGAAAAATAGACTATTTTTAAGAACCGTCATGCTCAAAAATGGCTTTCAACCCTATGAAAACGAGTGGTGGCATTTCACATTAAAGAAGGAACCCTTTCCAAAAACCTATTTTAATTTTCCGATTAAATAGTTAATTTTAACAAATTCTAAACAACAACCTATAAAAACGGTATTATCTTTGCGTTGTACTGGTCTTTAAACCTACCCTATGAAAGCTATCTTATTGCTCATTTCTGGATTTATTATTCTATTTTTTACAACATCGCTATGGGGACAAGTTGAGAACAATGGAGGCGGAAAAACACTTGGAAAAATACGTTCTGTAATTACCACCAATGCAAAAGAGATTGAAAAACCAAACTCGATAAAAATCGACGGAGCAAACGGTTTTAAGAAAGCCTACGAAAAAGAACAGAAAAAAGTCAAAAAACAACAGCAAGAAGAGAACTTCAACAACAAAGGAATCATCTCCCAAGCAAAATTAACTGAAGAACGTTTTCTAAAATCTTTTAAGAAAATCAATGGTATGTATCAATATCCTGTGATTGACCAGGATCTAGGAAGTATCCGCACCAATGCAAAAAGCATCAACATTATTTGTAGAGACTATCAACA
Organism: uncultured Polaribacter sp.; assembly: GCA_943787375.1. Classification (GTDB taxonomy): domain Bacteria; phylum Bacteroidota; class Bacteroidia; order Flavobacteriales; family Flavobacteriaceae; genus Polaribacter. The sequence continues at coordinate 323,333 of CALSME010000005.1, read as the reverse complement.
TCCAGATGGAGACCGTGTTACTATCTTAATTAATGGCATTCCAATTATTGTCAATATTGTTTTGCAACAACGCTATCAAAAATTTAATATTCCACTAGAAAAAGGCATTAATAAGATTACAATTTTAGCCTTAAACCAGGGAACTTCGGGGCCTAATACAGCAGGTTTTAAAGTCTTCAATGACACCGGCATGTTACTCTCTTCAAATGAATGGAATTTAGCAACTGGGGCTAAGGCTACCATGGTCATCGCTAAAGACAAATAATGGGTTCACGAAATCGTTTGAGTTGAATTCAAAAAAACTTGTTTTTTTATTCTATTTAAAACCATTATTTTTGTTGCCCAATCATTGTTGAATACAATGATTTAAAAAAACAAACAACGAGAATTTAGAATGAAGAAAATCACCAAGCAAACCTATTTAGATTGGTACAAAGACATGTTATTTTGGCGAAAATTTGAAGACAAATTAGCATCCGTATATATACAGCAAAAAGTAAGAGGTTTCTTACATTTATACAACGGTCAAGAAGCTATTTTAGCAGGTGCATTGCATGCAATGGATTTGTCTAAAGACAAAATGATTACCGCCTATAGAAATCACGTACAACCAATTGGTATGGGAGAAGATCCTAAAAAGGTGATGGCTGAATTGTATGGTAAGGTAACTGGTACATCTAAAGGGATGGGAGGATCTATGCATATTTTCTCTAAAGAATTTGGTTTTTATGGAGGACACGGTATTGTTGGAGGTCAAATTCCATTAGGAGCCGGAATTGCTTTTGGAGACAAATACAAAGGAAGTGATGCTGTTACTTTAACCTGTTTTGGTGATGGTGCAGCAAGACAAGGTTCTTTGCATGAAGCTTTTAACATGGCTATGTTGTGGAAATTACCCGTTATTTTTATTGTAGAGAACAATGGATATGCGATGGGAACTTCTGTAGAAAGAACAGCAAACCATGCTGATATTTGGAAATTAGGTTTGGGATACGAAATGCCTTGTGGCCCCGTAGACGCAATGAACCCAATAAAGGTGGCAGAAGCAATAGACGAAGCTATACAAAGAGCAAGACGTGGAGACGGTCCTACTTTCTTAGAAATGAAAACCTACAGATATAGAGGGCACTCGATGTCTGATGCACAACATTATAGAACAAAAGACGAAGTAGAAGAGTACAAAAAAATAGATCCGATTACGCAAGTGAAAGATATTATTTTAGAAAAAAACTACGCAACTTTAGAAGAAATTGCTGCAATTGACAAAGGTGTAAAGGCAAAGGTGAGTGAATGTGAAAAATTTGCAGAAGACTCTCCATATCCAGAACCACAACAAATGTATGACATGGTATATGAACAAGAAGATTATCCTTTTATAAGTTAAAATTATGGCTACAATTGTAAATATGCCGCGTTTAAGCGACACCATGGAAGAAGGTGTTGTGGCAAAATGGTTAAAGAGTGTTGGAGATAAAATTGAGGAAGGCGATATTCTAGCTGAAATTGAAACAGACAAAGCAACCATGGAATTTGAATCATTCCATGAAGGAACTTTATTATATATAGGTGTTCAAGATGGTGAGACCTCTCCCGTTGATGTTCTACTTGCTATTATTGGTGAAGAAGGCGAAGACATTTCTGCACTCATTAGTGGAGCCGCTGCACCAACAAAAGAAGAAACAACCGAAACCGTTTCAAATAGCACACCAACTACTGCTGCTGCAAAATCAGATGCAGTAAGCATTCCAGCAGGAGTGCAAGTAATTACAATGCCCCGTTTGAGTGATACAATGACGGACGGTACGGTAGCTACTTGGTTAAAAAAAGTAGGAGAAACTGTAGAAGAAGGCGATATTTTAGCAGAAATTGAAACTGACAAAGCAACTATGGAATTTGAATGTTTCTATGAAGGAACCATCCTATACATTGGTGTGCAAGAAGGTGAAACAGCCCCTGTTGATAGTTTACTAACCATTATTGGTCCAATAGGAACTGATGTTTCAGCCATAGTTGCCAATGGAGGTATTGTCCCAGAAACAACTGATGCTCCCGCTGAAGAGAAAAAAGAAACGATCGTTGCGGCAAAAATTGAAGAAACACCATCGGCAACAACCACTGCAATTACATCAAATGGACGCATTTTTGCATCTCCATTGGCAAAGAAAATTGCTGCAGACAAAGGGTATCAATTATCAGACATCAAAGGTTCAGGAGAAAATGGCCGCATCATAAAAAAAGATGTAGAAAATCATACTCCTACAGCCAAAACTGTTGAAGTAGTAAAAACGGAAACTGCTGCACCAGCAATGACCTATGTAGCTTCTGGAGAAGAAAAATCAGAAGAAGTAAAGAACTCACAAATGCGAAAAGCAATTGCAAAATCTTTAGGAAACTCTAAATTTACAGCACCCGATTTCAATTTAAATATTGAAGTTGATATGGACAATGCGATGGCTTCTAGAAAGACTATCAATGCAATTCCAGACACCAAAGTATCATTTAACGATATGGTTGTAAAAGCATGTGCCATGGCATTGCAAAAACATCCTCAAGTAAATACTTCTTGGACCAACGAAAACACTATTTATCACAGTCACATTCACGTAGGTGTTGCGGTTGCAGTTGATGAAGGTTTGGTTGTACCCGTTGTCAAACACACCAATCAGTTGAGTTTAACTCAGATTGGTGCATCTGTAAGAGATTTAGCAGGAAAAGCAAGACATAAGAAAATATCGGTTGCAGAAATGCAAGGAAGTACCTTTACGGTATCTAATTTAGGAATGTTTGGGATCGAAAACTTTACTTCGATTATCAACCAACCGAACTCCGCCATTTTATCTGTAGGTGCAATTGTTGAAAAACCAGTGGTTAAAAACGGACAAATTGTTGTTGGTAACACCATGAAGTTAACTTTAACTTGTGATCACAGAACTGTTGATGGTGCCGTTGGTGCTCAATTTTTACAAACATTAAAAACATTTATAGAAAATCCCGTTACCATGTTAGCGTAGATTTTTTAAAAATAGTATATCTTTAGAAACTCGCATTAAATGCGAGTTTTTTTATACCCCAGAAAATGGTCTCCTTAGAAGAAAAATTAAAAAACCCTGTTTGGTACTCCTTAGAAGAAACGCATAAAAAGTTTTTAATAACGCATAATGACGTTCAATTTTACGATCCAAACATTTGTGTTTTTGGTGCTTTTTATGACAGCTCAAAAACTAGTAAAGCTTTAAATGAATATGGGAAAACTGTCGAAAAATTCTTCTTAGTCTCAGAAAACCAAACAGCAGAAATCGACACAAATACAACAATTTTAGAAAAAAAGATCGAAGGTTGTCAAATGGTTTTAGAAAACCTGATCGATATCGAAATTACAGAAGATATTGTAGTACTTACCGAAAAACATATTGATGAAATTTACGATTTAATAGGTTTGGTGATGCCTGGTTTTTATCGTAGAAGAGGTTTTGAAATGGGGCAATTTTTTGGCATCTTTAAAAACGAGAAACTAATTGCTATTTCTGGACAACGTATGCAAGCAGATGATTTTATAGAGGTAAGCTCTGTAGTTACCCACCCAGATTATACCCGAAAAGGCTTTGCAAAACAACTCATAATACACACTACAAAAGAAATATTAAAGGAGAATAAACTCCCTATTTTGCACACAAACAAAGGAAATGTAGCCATTTCTTTGTATGAAAAAATCGGTTATAAGTTTACCCGAGATATGAATTGGTGGTTGTATTCGAGAAAATAAAAAGCATTAAAAAACTCAGATAAAATCTGAGTTTTTTTTATGAAATGGTGAGATTTAAAAATCCTGATTTACATCCCAGGCTTCTAATATTTCTTTTAAAGTTTTGATAAACATTCCTCCCAAAGCTCCATTGACAACTCGGTGATCGTAAGAATGGGAAACAAACATTTTTTGTCTGATGCCAATAAAATCTCCTTCAGAAGTTTCAATAACTGCTGGTACTTTGCGAATAGCTCCTAAAGCCAAAATTGCAACTTGGGGCTGATTGATAATGGGTGTTCCCATGACAGAACCAAAACCTCCTACATTAGTGACCGTGTAGGTTCCGCCTTGAATTTCATCTGGCTTCAATGCGTTGTTTCTTGCTCTGTTTGCTAGATCATTCACCGATTTTGTCATTCCGACAAGGTTTAATTGATCTGCATTTTTTATAACGGGCACAATTAAGTTACCGTCTGGTAAGGCCGCAGCCATTCCTAAGTTTATGTTTTTTCTTTTGATAATATGATCGCCATCAATTGCGATATTAATCATTGGATACTTTCTAATCGTCGCAGCAACAGCATGCATTAAAATAGGTGTGAATGTTAATTTCTCTCCTTCTCTTTTGTAGAAATCATCTTTAACTTTGGTTCTCCATTTTACGATATTGGTTACATCTATTTCAATAAAAGACTGCACATGTGCAGCAGTTTGCACCGAATTGACCATGTGCTTAGAAATCAATTTTCCCATTCGGGTCATTTCGATGATCTCATCTTCACCATTTACAGAAACTGGCGTTGCTTTTTGAATTACTTTTTGAATTGGTGGTATCGCTTTTTCTTCATTGATCTTTATTGGAGCTGATTTTCTATTTTTAAGAAAAGACAGAATATCATTTTTTGCAACTCTTCCATCTTTTCCTGAACCAGATATTGTTTCCAATTCTGCCATCGTAATGCCTTCTGTTTTGGCAATATTACGAACTAAAGGTGAATAAAATTTTCCACTCTCTGATGTTTTTGATATTGGGGCTGCAACAACTTCTATTGCTTTTTCGATGGTTTTTTCAACAGCTGTAAGCTGCAATACTTCTTTTGGAGTTTCTACATCGCTTTCAGCGTCTACAGCAGTTTCTATAATGGCAATAGTAGCGCCAACGGCAACGACTTCGTCTTTTTCAAATAAAATCTTTACCAAGGTACCTTCTACTTCTGATGGGACTTCGGAGTCTACTTTGTCTGTAGCAATTTCTACAATAGCTTCATCCAATTCTATCGTATCACCAACTTCTTTTAACCAAGATGTGATCGTTGCTTCTGCAACACTTTCTCCCATTTTAGGTAATTTCAATTCGAATTTCGCCATAACTAAAAGTATTTTAACAGATTGCGAAACTACAAAAAAGAGATGATTTTTGATTACTTTTATGGTAAAACATTTAATAAATACAAAACTCAAATTACGGTATTATTAGTAGAATTACTTAATATTTGTTTTTTATGATTATTTTAATAAATAAATCTAATAAAATTAAAAATACAATAATTTTAAGCCTATACTTTTGAATTATGAGTGGTATTATAGTGTAACCTTTTTCTTAGCTTTATTTATATTGAGAATTTTGCAAGTGCAGATTTTTATTACAATTAAAAATAATTTATCTTGAATGAATCATTGGCAAACATGTTCATGTCTATTTCTGATTACGATAAAAAAAGCCTTCATTAAAAATGAAGGCTTTTTCTTTGCTTTGAGTGCAAGTAAACTACTTCTAAAAATTGAGTTTCCAATTTTTAGAAGTAGTTCTCAAATCTAATTGAATTGTTTTGCAAGAATAATTCCTTTAGAATTAAATTCCCTTCTTTTTTTCTGAAATCCATTTTTTACTTTCAGAGCAGGAGTATGATAAATCATTCCATTTTTTGGGTTTACAAAATACTTTCCAGAATTTTGTTGGAGTTTTCCTTCTAAACGAATATCATAAGAAAAACTATTAGATATTTCTCCATCGTTTATATCAAACACCTCTAAAGACTTGTTTCCTTTTTTATCAGCTGATTTTATCAAGTGAATTTTATTATTAACTATTGGCATCGTCCAAGATTTCTGATAGTTTGAGGCTGTAAAAGGAATGATTTTAGAATAGATTAGATTTCCATTATAATCTAATTTAACAATTGCTAAATTGTCTCTTTTAGTAACACCATATAAAAGTATTTCTTTTTCTAATAAAATTAAGTCTGAGATAAAACTTATTTTGGATCCTGTTTTTCTTAAATAGGCAATTTCTTTTATTTCTCCCCGTTTTTTATCAACCCTAAATAAATATTTAGCATCTTCTTGTACAATATATAATTCATTTTCATTAAATTCATTAACAATAAGTTTTGTTTTAGATGCAATAGACCCCCCTATTTTTTTTCCTGTTTTATAATCTATAATATAGGCTTGGTCATTTTCTAAAATAAACAACCCTTTTTCAAGAACTTCGACAACTTTTACTTTGCTATTTGTCTTCACTCTTTTGTCAAAAATAAATTTTTTGGTCTCTAAGTTTAGTATATTTATAAACTCTGGTGACTTAGTTCCGTATTGTGTTTTGGTAAAAGCGTTAGCAAAACCCGTTGGACTATTGGATCTTTGATTACTATTTGTTATAATAATTAAGTAATTATCATTCTTTACAATTTTTCTTATTCCATAACCAAAGGCTTTCAAACTTTTCCCTTCTATTAAGGCCTCTCCTTTTTCATTATAAATTTGATAGTATTTTTTACCGATTCCATTTGTTGCAGGAAAAGCTAAGACAGACATAGATTCATGAAGTCCTTTTAGATGATCTATTCTATCTTTAATTTTCTTTTCCCATAGTAGATTACCTGTTGTAAAATCTAAAGCCACAATACTCGATTTACTTCTATTATTCTTCGTATTTAAGTATACGATTGCTCTTTTTGTTATCGGGTCTTGTACTATAATCTTTTGTAATATTGTGTTTTTAGATTCGTATTTCCAATTTTCAACCCCTGTATTTACATTCAGATTTACAACTTTATTTTTTTTGATATTTACAATATAAGTATCATTAATTTTTGTTCCTCTTTGAAGTGAATTTGCGAGGCTTTTTGTAAGTTTTATAGCATCGTTTCTTCCTGCGGAAAAATCAATGGCAAATTTTTTACCATTTTCAAGTTTTGATGTATTCTTCTTTTCCCACTCAATATTCCATGAAGAAAACGATAAAAACAAATAACTTCTTACTCCACTTTTACTAACATCGGCTATAATTCCTTCTGGGAGTATTATAGAGCTAAATATCGAAGTAATCCCTTCTTTTTCTGGGTTAAAAATAATTGCTCCATCTTTTGAATTCACAATTAGAAGATGCCCTAATCGAAGATAATCAGGATTCTTTTCAAGAGTCTCAATTTTAAAATCTTTTTTATCGGAAAGCGCTTTTCTTAAAGGATCTTTAATCTCCCATTTTTTTTCGCCAGTAATATCATCTAGTGCAGTTATTGAAAAGTAATCTGAAGAAATACGTTTAGATCTCACCACTTTTGTTGTCCCGTTTATACCATGTGCTAATATAATTTTATTAGGAACAAATTGTAAACTAAAAATATTGTCATTAGTATGTTTGGTCCAATCATATGATTGTGCATTTAAGTTTATTGAAAAAAATAATAAAATAAGGATAATTAGTGAAGTTTGTTTAATCATAATTTTTTTTTAATTATTACTATTTACTCCTAAATCTTGGAGTTTTGTACTTAAAGTACAAATCAATAATCAAGCCAAAAAAAAAAATGAAATACCCCTTATATTTTAAACCCATTCTTTGGGATTCTTTAACACCTTTATAAGTCTTTCTTCTTCAGAATTTTCTTCGGGTTGATGGTTGTATTTCCATTGTACAATTGGTGGTAAACTCATTAAAATACTTTCTATACGCCCATTGGTTTTCAATCCAAACAAAGTCCCCCTGTCATGCACTAAATTAAATTCTACATAGCGGCCTCTTCGAATTTCTTGCCAATCTTTTTGAGTTCTCGTGAATGAAAGATCTTTTCTCTTTTCAACGATTGGAACATAACTGTCTAAAAAACTATTTCCAACTTCTGTAACAAAATTATAACGATCTTCTATCGTGAATTCCTCTGTCTCTTTTAAATAATCAAAAAACAACCCTCCGATTCCGCGGGCTTCCTCTCGATGTGCATTCCAAAAATAGTTATCACAGGTTTTTTTGAACTGTGTATAAAATTCTAAATGATGTTTGTCACATGCCAACTTACAAACGGTATGAAAATGGATTGCATCCTCATCAAATAGATAGTAAGGCGTTAAATCTTGTCCGCCACCGAACCATTGAGTTACAATTTCTCCAGATGCATTATACATCTCAAAATAACGCCAATTGGCATGTACAGTTGGCAAAAACGGGTTTATAGGATGCAATACTAGACTCAAGCCACAGGCGAAAAAATTTCCTTCCTCTACACCAAACTGTTTTCTTAAAGGTGCTGGTAAATCTCCAAAAACTTTCGATATATTGACACCTCCTTTTTCAAAGATATCTCCGTTTTCAATGATGCGAGTTCTACCTCCGCCACCTTCTTTACGCTGCCATAGATCTTCTTGGAAAATTGCTTTTCCATCTAGAGCTTCTATTTTAGAAGTAATTTGATCTTGTAGGTTTTCAATGTAAGCGTAGAACTGTTCTTTCATAAATTATATCCCAATTTGTTTTATTGCTCCAAAAATTAAGAAGGTTTTTTGTATTCCTTTACAGCGTCTACAAAGGCCTTTGCATTCTCTAAAGGAATGTTTGGCAAAATACCATGTCCTAAATTAACAATGTATTTGTCTTTTCCAAATTCGTTGATCATTTGATGTACCATTTTCTTGATTTCTGCAGGTGGTGACAACAATCTTGACGGATCAAAATTTCCTTGTAAAGTAATATTTCCACCCGATAAATAACGAGCATTTCTTGCAGAACAGGTCCAATCTACGCCCAAAGCCGAAGCACCCGATTTAGACATCTCATTCAATGCAAACCAACATCCTTTTCCAAAGGCAATAACAGGAGCATCGTCTTTTACGGCATCTATAATTTGTTGAATGTACTGCCAAGAAAATTCTTGATAATCTACTGGTGACAACATACCTCCCCAAGAATCAAAAACTTGAACAGCATTTACGCCTGCTGCAACTTTTGCTTTTAAATAAGCAATGGTAGTATCTGTAATTTTTTGTAACAATTCGTGGGCTGCCGTTGGCTTTGTAAAACAAAATTCTTTTGCTTTGTCAAAGTTTTTAGATCCTTGTCCTTGAACCATATAACATAAAATGGTCCATGGAGATCCTGCAAAACCGATTAGAGGAATATCATCATTCAATTTTTCTTTGGTCGCTTTTATAGCCTGATATACGTAATCTAATTCCACATGTACATCTGGAACAATGACATTATCAACGTTTTTTTGGGTACGAATTGGGTTGGGTAAATAAGGTCCAAAATCTGGTTTCATTTGTACCTCTACATTCATTGCTTGGGGAATTACCAAGATGTCTGAGAATAAAATAGCCGCATCCATTCCGTATCTCCTAATAGGCTGTACAGTAATTTCTGACGCCAATTCTGGAGTTCTACAACGGGTAAAAAAATCATATTTCTTTTTGATGACTTGAAACTCTGGTAAATAACGTCCTGCTTGACGCATCATCCAAACAGGTGGCCTATCTACTGTTTCTCCTTTTAAGGCTCTTAAAAATAAATCGTTTTTTATCATCTTATAACTTTTGGCTATTAGTTGTTCGCTTTTGGCTTCGACTATTAGCTGTTTTTTAATTTTTCTTTGCGAACCCTGAGGATTCCTTTTGCGCCTTTGCAGTTACTTTTTATTCATTTTTGAAACTACTAATATTGCTTTATCTATAGCCACTGCTAACTTCTTTATGTCTTTGTCTGAAATTGCTGAAGATAAAAACCAAGCTTCAAATTGGCTTGGAGGTAAAAACACGCCATTTTTTATCATTTCCCAAAAGAAAACAGCAAATTTTTGCTGATCGGATGTTTGCGCTTCTTCAAAATTAGTCACCTTAGTGTTTGTAAAAAATGGATTCAACATGGACCCAAAACGGTTTACAACAAGGGATACATTGTACTTCTTGGCCGTATCGATTAATATGGTCTCTATTGTACTTCCAATTTTATCAAATTTCTGATAGGGATCCTGTCGCTTTAACTCTGTAAGTGTAGCGATTCCTCCTGCCATGGCAATTGGATTTCCACTTAACGTCCCTGCTTGATACATTCCACCTAAAGGGGCAACTTGCTCCATGATTTCGTTTCTTGCTCCATAGGCTCCTACTGGAAAACCTCCTCCAATTACTTTTCCTAAACAGGTAATGTCTGCAGTAACGCCCAACAGCTCTTGTACACCTCCAAATTTCGATCTAAAACCAGTCATTACTTCATCAGCAATCAACAAAGCGCCTTTCGATTTTAGAAAATCTTTTAATTCTTTTAAGAAATTATGTTGCGGAATAACCACGCCCATATTTCCACAAATCGGTTCTATAATAACTCCTGCTATATCGTCGTGCGCCTCAAAATGTTTTTTGACACTTTCTAAATTGTTGTATTCTGCAATAAGTGTGTTTTTCACAGCTCCTTCTGGCACTCCTTTGGAACCGGGGATGCTTAGGGTAGCTAAACCAGATCCTGCTGCTACTAATAAGGAATCTTGATGCCCATGGTAACACCCTGAAAATTTGATAATTTTATCTTTTCCTGTAAAGGCTCTTGCCAAACGAACACCACTGATTACAGCTTCGGTTCCTGAGTTTACAAAACGAACTTTATCCATCTCTGGAAATGCATCGCACACAATTTTTGCAAGTTTGATTTCATTTTCTGTAGACGCACCAAAAGAATACCCATTTTTCAATGCTTTTGCAACCCCTTTTTGCACTTTTCGATGGCGATGTCCAATGATCATAGGACCGTAGGACAAGACCAAATCGATGTATTCATTTCCATCTACATCGGTAATTTTACTTCCTTTTGCTTTTTTGATAAACAAAGGGTTTCCTCCTACAGAGGTAAAGGCTCTTACGGGAGAATTTACGGCTCCTACAAGATGCACCAAACCTTCTTTATATAATTCTTCTGATTTTTTGAATTTCATTCTTTTACGCTTTTTGGCAGTCTGTTTTTAGCTTTTAGCGATTTGCAAATAGCTATTACAAAGTGCTATTTATTCAATACTCTTGCTGCTTCTTTTGCAAAATAAGTGATAATGATATCGGCTCCTGCTCTTTTCATAGAGAGCAAGCTTTCTAGCATTACTTTTTCGCCATCAATCCACCCTTTTTCTGCAGCGGCTTTTACCATGGCATATTCTCCACTTACATTATAACATGCAATCGGTCTGTCAAAATTATTCTTTAAATCGCGAATAATATCTAAATAAGACAACGCAGGTTTTACCATTAAAATATCAGCTCCTTCTTGATCGTCAAAAGTAGCTTCTCGCATTGCTTCATCTCTGTTTGAGGGATCCATTTGATAGGTTTTACGGTCTCCAAAACTAGGAGTAGAATCTGCTGCATCACGAAAAGGACCATAAAATGCAGAGGCATACTTTACTGCGTAGGCCATAATTGGTAAGTTTGAAAAACCAGTATTGTCTAATGATTCGCGAACCATCGCAATAGTTCCGTCCATCATTCCAGAAGGTGCAACCATGTCTACACCTGCTTTTGCATGAGAAATCACTTGCTTGGCTATGTTTACCAAAGTAGCATCATTGTCTACGCCATTGTCATGAATAATTCCGCAATGACCGTGTGAGGTGTATTCGCAAAAACACACGTCAGTAATTACATATAAGCTTGGGTAATTTTTTTTAATAAAACGAATTGCTTGTTGTATAATTCCGTTATCATTCCACGTTTCTGTTCCTTCTTCGTCTTTATGAGAAGGGATTCCAAACAATAAAACAGCGGGTATGTTTAAGGAAACAACTTCATCCAATTCTTTGGAGATTCGATCTAAGGAAAAACGTTTGATACCTGGCATTGAAACAATATCAGTTGCGATGTTTTCACCTTCTTCAATAAAAAGTGGGTACACAAAGTCATCTACCGATAATTTAGTTTCTCGAACCAATCTTCGTATTCCTTCTGACTTCCTTAATCTTCTTGTTCTGAACATTTCCTTCCATTTATGTCATTACGAGAAAGAATGACCAAGTAATCTCAATTTACAGATTGCTTTAGCGCATTCGAAATGACGTTTATTCTTTTATATAATGAGAATTCACTAACGCTAAAACACTGTCAACGTCGGGCATGTTTGCAACTTGTACGTTATCGAAGTGCTTTCTTGCTTCAACTGCAGTTGTTTCTCCAATACAAAAAGCAATTTTATCGGTATTGTTGTCTTTCAAATAACTATCAATTCCTGATGGGCTATAAAATAAAACTCCAGAAACGGAAGCAGTCATTTTCACAGAACTCAACATTGTTTTATATGCTTCTATCTCATTTACAACTACATTATTTTCTTGTAAATACGATGGCAAAACATCCAATCGAAGATCACTACAGAAGTAGGAAACCATTTTAATGTCTGTTTCTTTTGCAATATATTCTGCTAATTTTAAAGCATTTTTAGCAACATGCGCTACTTTTCCAATTCTGTTTTCTATCAGTTTTTTGGTTCTTCGCCCCACGCAGAAAATATTTTTAAACTTAATTTCGTCTTTTGTAAACGAATTCAAAATTGCTTCTACTCCATTCTGGCTAGTGATTACAACATTTTCGTGTTGCTGTTTCATCACTTTAGCAGGAATTCTATTAAACCGAATTTTAATGAAATCACTGTCTTTAACCCCTATTGATCTATCAACTGTTTTCTTTTGCGCTTCCGACAATTTCTTTGTTGAATAAATTGTATGTTTTGCAACTTCAACATCTCCATCTTCAATCATCAATTCTCTTCCTCCTCTATTGAGGATATAATCTACACAGTCTTTCGCTAAATATTCATGGCTCCCTACTTTTGCTGTTTTTGCAACTGATATCTTTTTAGAGCCGTCTGTTTTTAGCAAAACTCCTTTAAAGTTTATTTCTTCTGTTTTGTCGTCTATGTAGGCCAATGCACCAATGGGTGCTGAACAACCGCCTTCTAACAGTCTTAAAAACTCACGTTCTATACCGACACAAATTTTGGTATCTGGATGATTCAACTGCTCACAGGCATCCATTGTATAATCATCTTTTTCTAAGGCAGCAATCATAATTGCACCTTGTGCGGGTGCGGGTATCATCCAAGGGAGATTGACTGCACCTCCTGGACGTTTTCCAATTCTTTCTAATCCGGCAGCTGCAAAAACAGCTCCATTCCAATCATTTTCTTCTACTTTTTCTAAACGAGTATTTACGTTTCCTCTTAAAGGCACAACAGTGTGAGTTGGGTAGCGGTTAAGCCACATGGCTTTTCTTCGAATACTTCCAGTTGCGATAATTGCCTCTGGTTGTCCAAAAAATTCTTCGGTATCTTTTAATACTAAAATATCACTATAATTTGCTCTCTTTAAAACTGCAGCTTGTACAATTCCTTCTGGTAAACTAGTAGGTACATCTTTGAACGAATGCACTGCAATATCGATATCTCCATTGAGTAGTGCTACATCTAAATTTTTAGTAAAAACACCTGTAATCCCTAATTCGTACAACGGCTTATCTAAAACAATGTCTCCCATCGACTTTATAGGAACTAAAACGGATTCATAACCCAAAACGGCTAATTCTTTACGAACTTTATTGGCTTGCCAAAGTGCCAATTCACTTTCCCGAGTTCCTATTCTAATTATTTTTTGCATACCTTTTTGTTAGGATTGAAATACCTTTTGAATCACTTGTAAACTTTGAGCGACAGAAGTTTCATCTTCTTTTAAATGTTTCACAAATTGAGTTGTAATTTTCTGAATAAAACGAGCCGTTAAAATCTCTGCTTGTGCTTCATCAAAATTACTTATTTTTTTCTTCTGAAAATTAATCTCATCCTGCTTTATTGTTTCTAACGATTTTTTTAATGCGGCGATCGCTGGGGTAAATCTCCTGTGATTTAACCAATCGTTAAATTCTTTTTTATGAACCTCTATAATTGCTTCTGCTGTTGGTACCTCTTCGAGACGAACCGCCAAGGTTTCATCTGTAATTTTTGACAACGCATCAACATTTACTAAAGAAATTCCTTTTATCTCGGTTACATCTTTATCCACATTCTCTGGCATCGATAAATCTAAAATCAATAACTCTTTATTTTTAGAAATTTGCTGCTTTGTAATGGTTGGTTTACTGGCGCCAGTAGAAACAATAAGCACGTCCGATTTCTCAATTTCTTGCGCCAAATCTTCAATAACTGCTTTTCTAATTGAATCGTGTTCTTTTACAAATTCGGCCGCTTTCTCTTCGGTTCTATTAATTAAGCAAACCGTTTTGTTTTGTGTGTACTCTGCTAAATTTTTACAGGTATGTTTTCCCATTTTACCCAAGCCAAAAACTAAAATATTTTTAGAATTGTAATCCCGTAAGTTTTTGATAATATATTGAACTGCTGCATAGGAAACGGATGTGGTTCCTGAGCTTAATTTAGTTTCATTCTTCACCTTCTTACTTGCCTGCATCACACAATTCAAAAGTCGCTCTAAGTAGGCATTTATTGTATTCTGTGCTTTTGCCATTTTAAAAGATTGTCGCAATTGTCCAACAATTTCATAATCTCCTAAGATTTGACTCTCTAAACCGGTTCCAATTCTAAAAAGATGATTGATGGCTTCTTTATTTTTGTAGACGTTTGAAATAGTAGCAAACTCTTCTACGGTTCCTTCTGAAAAATGACACAGTAATTGGATCAGTTGATAAGGATGCTCTGCAAAACCTGAAATCTCCGTTCTGTTACATGTAGATAAAACAAAGACACCTTCAAAGTTTTTTTCTTTCGCCATGACTAACAAAGCATTTTGATGCTCTTTTGACAAAGAATACTTTCCTCGTGTTTTTGCATCTGCCTTTACGTAACTAACGCCAATATTATAAAAATGCTTTTGTGTTTCTTGTTGCATACTTCTTTAAAGATTCGGCAAAAATAACAACTTCAGAATGATAAAAATGTCGCTTAAAGTACTATTAATATCGTTCTATGTTTTTTAATCACTTTTTTTTCTTTAAACTTCCGAAAAGCCTTATTTTTGCGGTAAGACAATCGTTTTGGAAGTTTATTATAAAGAATGATTCTAAATAAAAACAAAATTATTAAATCAATTGAAATGTTTAAAAATGTCGGAGAAAGTTCTTTGGATGAAATTACTTTAGAAAAAGGGTTTTATGTGCTTCATTTTCAGAACGAAAGTAATCAGATTCAAAGCTTTGAGAGAGAAATTGACAGTTCTTTTATTCAAATGCACTTTTGCTTGAGAGGAAATTCTAAATTCTTTTTTAACAATGGTTCTTATTCTTTTGATGTGCTTGATAATCGATCGATACTGCTATACAATCCACAAAGAATCTTGCCAATCAATTTGGAAATTCAACCCAAAACAACCTTGGTTTCCTTGATGATTTCTATTGAAAAGTTTCACTCTTTGTTTTCTAAAGAATCAGGGTATATCCCTTTTTTAAGTGACGAAAATAGCAACAAGAAATATTATGATGACACTGAAATAAAACCATCGGTTTCTGTTGTATTACAGCAAATTATAAATGCTAGTATTAATAGTTCCATAAAAGAGCTATATGTAAAAGGAAAGGTTTACGAGCTGTTAAGTTTGCATTTCCAAAAAGAAGAAAGTACCGCAGGTGAATATTGTCCTTTTTTGGTAGATGAACAGAACGTTTTAAAAATTAGAAAAGCGAAAGAAATTATCATTTCTAGAATGTCAGAGCCACCAAGCCTACAAGAATTGGCTTCAGAAATTGGCTTGAACTTAAAGAAACTAAAAGAAGGGTTTAAGCAAATTTACGGGGATACTGTTTACAGTTTTTTATTGGACTATAAATTGGAACATTCTCGAAAACTGTTAGAAAGCAATCAATTCAATGTAAATGAGGTTGGACTTCAAGTTGGATATAGCACAGCAAGTCACTTTATAGCCGCCTTTAAAAAGAAATTTGGGACTACTCCAAAGAAATATGTAATGAGTTTGCAAAATTAAAAACGCCAAAGCAAGCGAAGCCTGACAGTAATAAAAACAAATTGAAACAACGATACAGTGAAACAACTTACTCATTACGACATCGAAAATAATCAAAAGCAATTTCCAATTACCATTGTTTGTGATGCGATTAGAACTCCTGAAAATATTGGAATGTGTTTTCGAATTTCTGAAAGTTTTGGTGTTAAAAAGATTTATTTTCACGAAAGTTCTCCAACAATAGAGAACAGGATTGTCAAGAAAACAGCCAGAAATACCGTAAATCAAATTGAACATGCTTCTTACTCCAATTTCAAGACAATCATTCAGGAATTAAAGGCAGCAGGGAATACAATAATTGGTATAGAGATTACTGATAAAAGCATCAATATTCAAGATTTTGAATTTAAAAATCATGAAAAAATCGTTTTACTTTTGGGAAGCGAAAGAAATGGTATTGAAAATATTCAACTTGTCGATCATACCGTTGCAATCCCAATGTTTGGAAGAAACTCTAGCATGAATGTAATACACAGTTTAGCAATCACCTTATATGAGGCGACCAATCAAATAAAAACAATCAAAAACACTGAAATAAATTCAGAATACAAATGAAAGGAGTTTTACTAGTAAATTTAGGATCCCCAGATAGTACATCAACAAAAGATGTTCGAAAATATTTGGATGAATTTTTAATGGATGAGCGCGTTATAGACGCCCCAAAATGGCTCAGAACCCTATTGGTTAGAGGTATTATTTTAAATACAAGACCAAAAAAATCTGCAAAAGCTTACAAGAAAATCTGGTGGGACGAAGGCTCTCCTTTGATTGTATTATCTGAGAGATTGACAAAAAAAGTAAGAACCAAAACAACATTACCAGTTGCTTTGGCAATGCGTTATGGAAGCCCTAGTATAAAAACAGGTTTGCAAGAATTGCATGACAAAGGAGTTACTGAGGTGTTAATTGTGCCTTTATATCCTCAACATGCGATGGCAACAACTGAAACAATTTTGGTTTTAGCAGAAGAATTAAGACAACAATTCTTTCCAAAAATGACCTTTTCTGATATTCCTGCTTTTTATCATAAAAAAGACTACATAAAAGTTTTGGGAGATAGTATTAAAAATCACCTCGATGGTAAAGAATGGGATAAAATTTTGTTTTCATACCATGGAATTCCAGAAAGGCATGTAAGAAAATCTGATATTACAAAAAAACACTGCAATCCCTCAGATAGTAAAAATTTTGCTTGCTGTAAAACAAGTTCTGCTGCACATGAGTTTTGTTACAAACATCAATGTTACGAAACAACCAAACAAGTTGTAGCATACTTAGACCTGCAACCACATCAATATTTTGTTTCCTTTCAATCTAGATTGGCAGGCGATCCTTGGCTACAGCCATACACAGACAAAATGTTTGAAAAATACCCAGAAGAAGGAGTGAAAAAATTAGCGGTGGTTACCCCTGCTTTTGTTTCTGATTGTTTAGAAACCTTAGAAGAAATTGCAATGGAAGGTAAAGAGGAATTTTTAGAGGCTGGTGGTGAAGCATTTTATGCAATTCCTTGTATGAATGACAATGATGATTGGGTACAAGTTCTGGTCAATTGGATGGAAGACTGGGGATTGAAAGATGACGTTGTTCTTAAAAAGGAAGTCTAAAACTTTAAAAATATACTACTATGGATTTCTTGTACGTAAAAGCATTGCATATTATTTTTGTAGTGACTTGGTTTGCTGGGTTGTTTTACATTGTTCGTTTGTTTATTTATCAAACAGAAGCGGAGCAAAAATCGGAACCTGCGAAAGAAATTTTACAAACTCAATACAAATTAATGAGTAAAAGGTTGTGGTATATTATTACTTGGCCCTCTGCAGTTTTGGCAAGTATTTTTGCGTTTTGGATGCTTTACACAAATCCATATTACTTAGAAGAGCCCTGGATGTTGATAAAACTCTCCTTTGTATTTGCGCTTTACTTTTACCACGGATACTGTCATAAAATCTTTACCAAACTCCAAAAAAATGTAGTGAAATATTCTGCTTTAAAATTGCGCATTTTTAATGAAGTCTCTACCATTCTTTTGTTTGCAATTGTATTTCTAGTTACTGTAAAAAGTGCCATTAATTGGATTTGGGGCGTTATTGGCATTCTCCTTTTTGGAGTTTTAATGATGTTGGGCATTAAGCTTTACAAGACCCTTCGAGAAAAGAAAAACTGGGAAAAGGCAGAAAAAGAGGTTTTGGAAGAGGGTGAAAATACTGTGCAGTAAGTAGTTTTGGCCTTCTATAGCTCAAGGAAATAAAATCGATATGCAACAAGAATCAGATTATTTTTTAAGAGAAATAAAAAAACTAACCCTTTTTATAACAAATTTGATCAGCAACCTTAATACCTCAAATAAGGATGAGTTAGAAAATGGAATTCGAGAAACAGATGATTTCATAAGAAAAAAATGGGGAATCTCATTAAAAGAAATTGCATCAATTTCTTCCTTTGATTTTATAAACAAATTTAAAGAGTTACAGGAAATACCCATTGAGAAATTGGCTGAATTATTAAATGTATTCATAAAAAAATCGGCTACACTTGAGGTGAGTGAACAATACAACGGGAAAGAATTAGCTAAAAAAGGCATTTTACTAATCAATATCTTGAATGACAAATCGAAAACCTATTCTATAAAAAGGATGGAATTAAAAAAGGAGCTTCAAAGGAACTTAAATTCATAAGTAAGAATCACCTCTACTCTCGAACACTTTGTTCGAAGGGGATACGATTCACAATAGATCTCCCTAAAGTTACTTCATCGGCATACTCTAATTCATCACCCACAGAAATTCCACGAGCTATGGTTGAAGTGGTAATGTCAAATTTTTCGATTTGTTTAAAAATGTAAAAGTTGGTCGTGTCTCCTTCCATCGTAGAACTTAAAGCAAAAATCAATTCTTTAGCTTCCCCATTTTCAACTTTATTGACCAAAGATTCAATTTGCAAATTTTGTGGTCCTATGCCTTCGATTGGAGAAATCTTCCCTCCCAAAACATGATAGACTCCATTAAACTGAGAGGTGCTTTCAATAGCCATTACATCTCTTATGTCTTCAACAACGCAAATAATTTCTGAGTTTCGTTTTGGATTTTTACAAATAGCACACAAAACAGTATCTGAAATGTTATGACACTTCTCACAGGTTTCAACATCATTTCTTAAATGCAATAGTGCTTCCGACAAATACTTTGTATTCTCTTTTGGTTGCTTCAGTAAATGCAAAACCAAACGCAAGGCTGTTCGCTTTCCAATTCCGGGCAAACGAGAAACTTCGTTCACTGCATTTTCCAATAATTTTGATGAAAACTCCATAGCCAACAAAATTACGAATTATGAATTACGAAATCCTAAAAAGAAGACAGAAAAACATATATTCGTATCTCAATAATTTACAAAAAAAGCAATCCATGCAATCATATCATATTTTCCTTTTGATAATCGCCTACTTCTTGGTGTTAATTACTATCGCCTACTTTACAGGAAAAGAAGATTCTAATGAGGTGTTTTTTAAAGCAAAAAGAAATTCCCCATGGTATCTAGTTGCATTTGGCATGATTGGCGCTTCACTTTCTGGGGTAACTTTTATTTCTGTACCAGGAATGGTTAATGGACAGCAATTTGCTTATATGCAAGGAGTCTTTGGTTTTTTCTTTGGCTATTTAATCATCGTTTTTATATTGCTCCCGCTTTATTATAAATTAAACATCACTTCTATCTATCAATATTTAGAGCAACGTTTTGGAAAAACAAGTTACAAAACAGGTGCTTTCTTCTTTTTATTGTCAAGAGTTACAGGAGCTTCCTTTAGATTATTTTTAGTTTCTATAGCAATGCAATACATTGTTTTTGAAGAACTGGGCGTTCCTTTTGAAATTACCGTAATACTTTCAATTCTTTTAATTTGGATTTACACTTTTAGAGGCGGAATAAAAACCATTGTATGGACAGACACACTACAAACACTAGCAATGTTAATTGCCGTAGGATTCTCTATTTATTTAATCAATGAGCAATTAGATTGGACTTTTGTTGAATTTTTATATTCAGAAGAATTTACAATGAAAGGACAAATTTTCTTTTTTGAAGATATAAATGCTAAAACATACTTCTGGAAATATTTTATAGGTGGTATTTTTATTGCAGTAGCAATGACGGGCTTGGACCAAGATATGATGCAAAAAAATTTAACGTGTAAAAACAACAAAGAAGCTCAAAAAAACATGATTACAATGGCTATATTAATAGTGATTGTCAATTTCTTCTTTTTATCCTTAGGCGCTTTATTATTTATATATTCTGAAAAAATAGGAGTATCAATCCCTATTGTAGATGGAATAACAAGAACAGACTTGCTATTTCCAGAAATTGCAATGAATCAAAATTTAGGAACTGGACTGGCTGTCACATTCATTATTGGTTTAATTGCTGCAGCCTATTCTAGTGCAGACTCTGCATTAACATCACTAACAACGTCCTTTTCAGTAGATTTTTTAGAAATTGAAAAAAAACCAATAGAGCAACAAAAACCATTACGTAAAAAAATACATATTGGAGTCTCTATCTTATTAATCTTAGTCGTTATTTTATTTAATAATCTTGAAGGAAATGTTGTTGGTAACTTATTCAAATTTGCAACATTCACCTATGGTCCTTTATTAGGATTGTTTACTTTCGGTATTTTTACAAAACATCCAATTAAAGACAAATATGCTTGGATTGTTGCACTCCTTTCCATTGCAATAAGCTTTATAATCACCTCTTTGCCTGAAAGCATAATTGGTACATATCAATTTCATTGGGAAATTTTACCATTGAACGGTTTGATTACTTTTATTGGATTATATTTGATTAAAAGAAAGTAACAATGCCTAAAGACTTAAGTAACTATCGTAAATCTTACGAGAAGCAAGAATTGCTAGAAAGTAACTGCCCAGAAAACCCAATGGAATTATTCAAAGATTGGTTTTTGAATGCAGATGCATCCAATGCAATCGTAGAAACCAATGCCATGACCATTTCAACAATTGGAAATGATGGGTTTCCAAAAAGCAGAGTAGTTCTGTTAAAAAAATACACTTGGGAGGGCTTCATTTTTTACACAAACTATACCTCAGAAAAAGGAAAAGCCATAGAAGAAAACAATCATATTTGTTTGTCTTTTTTTTGGCCCGCTTTAGAGCAACAAATCATTATCAAAGGAACTGCAGAAAAATTAGCAGAGAACTTATCTGATGGTTATTTTGAATCAAGACCAAATGGTAGTAAACTAGGTGCTTGGGCATCTCCTCAAAGTAGAGTCGTAGCTTCTAAAAAAGAATTAGAAAAACAGTTAGCTTCCTTCGAAAAAGAATACCAAGGAAAAGAAATACCCAGACCTGAGCATTGGGGAGGCTATTTAGTAAAACCTATTTCTATTGAATTTTGGCAAGGAAGACCAAATCGAATGCATGATCGAATGAGATACTCATTAAGAAAAGATTTTTCATGGAAACTAGAGCGATTGGCTCCCTAAATTTTTATATTTACATATCAATAATAATAAAATGAAAACGTTATACATTGTTCGTCATGCAAAATCTTCTTGGGATTATGAAGGTATTGAAGACATTGATAGACCTCTAAAAAAAAGGGGCATAAAAGATGCTCATTTAGTTTCTAAATTTTTAGCAACTACAATAGACAAACCAGATGTTTTTATTTCTAGTAGTGCAAATAGGGCATTGCATACTGCAGTTATTTTTTGTGAAAATTTAAAATACCCCCTTTCCAATCTTTATATTCGAAAACAATTGTATAGTTTTAGTGACGGATACCTGGTAAAGACAGTAAATGCACTCGATGATAGTTTTGATTCTGCAATTATTTTCAGTCATGACCATGGCATCAATTCTTTTGTAAATAAATTTGGAAACAGACCCATTTCACATGTTTCCACTTGTGGAGTGATTGGAATTCAGTTTGATGATAAACATTGGAAAAATATCAAAAAAGGAAAAACTTTTATGATAGAAATTCCCAAGAACCATAAATAGGAGCGTTTGTTAGAAATAAAAAAATATGGAGCAATAGATATTGGTTCGAATGCAATTCGACTTTTAATCTCTAATGTTATTATCTCTAAGGATAAAGAGCCAAAGTTTAAAAAGTCGTCATTGGTTCGAGTACCTATTCGCTTAGGTGCTGAAGTATTTGTAGCACAAGGGATGATCTCTGAAGACAGTATTCAAAGATTAGTTGATGCTCTAAATGCTTTTAAACTTTTAATGAAAACCCATCATGTAGAGCGTTTCAAAGCCTGTGCTACTTCAGCAATGAGAGAAGCTCGTAATGGAGAAGAAGTTGTACAACAAATCTTCCAAAAAACAGGTGTTCAAATCGATATTATTGGAGGGAAAGAAGAAGCTGCGATTATATCATCCACAGATTTAAATGAATTAATTGAAGGAGATAATTCTTATTTATATGTTGATGTCGGAGGTGGAAGTACAGAATTTACCCTTTTTTCTGAAGGTAAAATTGTAAATTCTAAGTCCTTTAAAATGGGGACTGTCCGATTGATAAACAACAAAAAATCAGTAAACAAAGAAATCTTTGCCGATGTTGAAAAATGGATTAAAAAAAATACCAAAGACCTTAAACGTATTTCTTTGATTGGTTCTGGAGGAAACATCAATAAACTTTTTAAAATGTCTGGAAGAACAGAAGGAAAGCCCATTTCATATATTTATTTGAGTGCACAATATCAGTTTTTAAAACGAATGAGTTTTGAAGAACGCATTTCTGAATTAAGTCTTAATCCAGATAGAGCAGACGTTATTATCCCAGCCACAAAAATTTATCTTTCGGCTATGAAATGGAGTAATGCCAGAAAAATTTATGTTCCAAAAATTGGATTGGTAGATGGTATTATAAAAAGTCTTCATCTCAATAAATTATAAGGTCCGTTATTTTTAAAACACCTCTTATTAAAACCAACTCCTGAGATTATATAAATTTGCATACAAAAAAAAGGCAGCAAATTAAATAGCTACCTTTTTGGTGTTTTCTATAAAAAATTAACCGTACATGATTAATAGTCTATTTTCTTAATGTAAATCAACTTCTCTTTCCATAAAGCGAGGTCTTTCCTGAAAACTTCAACTTTAGACATAACATTCAAAACTAATGGATTGTCTGGTTTTGCATTCGAAAAGAAACCTAAGTTATTTTCTAATTGTTGAATCTCTTTAACAATCTCATCAATTTTCTTTCTTATAAAAATATGCTCACCATCTAATTTCCTTACATCATTATTTGTAGCAAAACCATCAACATTATTCTTAAAACGTAGCATTTCTATTTCATTCTTATCGATGGATAATGTAGAAATTAAACGATCTATTTGTTTATTGAACTTCCCTTCTAAGTGGCGAACACTTCGTGGAAGATATCCTAAACTTTTCCATGAATTAATAGCCTCTAATACGCCCTCTTTTGTGTGAATCTCTAGGGTTTTAATATGCTCTAAAAAGTCTTTTTTTGCAGTAATAATCAGTTGATCTTCTTCACTAACTGCATTTTTATTTTTGTGGTATTGATCAAAATAATGGTTACACGCACTTTTAAAACGTTTCCAAACATCATCAGAAAATTTACGCGGGACATGTCCAATTTTCTTCCAATCTGCTTGAATTTTTTTGAAGGTTTCTGTTGTATTTTCCCAGTCTGTACTATCCTTTAATGATTCGGCCAACTCAATAAGTGCAATTTTCTGATTCAAATTGTCTTGTTGACTATTTTTCTCTTCTTTGTAAAAATTGTTTTTTGCTTTATTAAATTTTTTGGTAGCAACTTTAAATTTTTGCCAAATCTCTTCACTCTTTGCATATGGCAATTTCCCAGCATTAAAATATGCTTGTCGTAGTGTTTCTAAAGCGGCAATACTTTGTTGCCAATCATTATGGTTTTTATTATTTGAAGTATCAAAAGCTTCAATTTTAGCAACAATTTCTAATTTTTTCTGAATAATTTCATCGAACTTCGTTTTCATTGAGCGATGATACTCGTGTCGCTTGTCATGAATTTTCTTGGTTGCTTGGCTAAACTTTTTCCAAATTTCTTCTCGTACCTCTCTTGCAACAGGACCGATATCTTCTTTCCAAATTTTATGCAATTCTTGTAATTGCTTAAAAGAGTCATTAATATTTTCATGTTCAGCGAGCGCTTCTGCTTTTTGAATGATTTTTAATTTTTCTTCTAAATTATTTTTAAAATCCAAATCTCTAAAATCATTACTCAGATGTAATAAATCATAAAAACGTTCAACATGATGATGGTAAATTTTCCATGTATCGTTGTACTTTGTTTTAGAAACTGGACCAATTGCACGCCAAGTATCTTGCAATTCTTTGAATTGCTTGTACATAATTTTTGGATTAGCATCCGCAATTAAAGCTTTTAAAGCCTCAATAACTTCAAAACGCTTTTCTAAATTGAGCTTTTGAGATTTTTCTTGATCTTTATAATAAGCATCTCTTTCTTTTTTGTGATGAGATAACAGTGAATTGTAGGTAGTCTTTATAGGACTTGAAAATTGAAAATCAATACTTTCACCTCCAGCCTCAATAAAAGCTGCTTTTTTTTCTGCCAACAGCGCTCCAAATTTTTGATTGAATGCATTTTTAATTGCATCAACTTGATTTTTGACTTTATTAACAGGTTGCTCTGTTAAAACTTTCTCTAATTCGGCTACTAAATTTTCTAAAGGCATTTTAGAATAATCAATTTCTTTGACAACTTCTGCAACTTGATTGTGTTTTACAGATTCTTCTGCGGTTGCAGCAATCTCTTCCTCAATTTCATTAACAGCACTAGAAACTTCCTGACTTTCGGATGTAGAAATCACTTGTTGTTCTGTTTCCGTGGTCTTCTCTGAACTCGAAACAACCTCTTGCTCTGAATTACTTTTATTGTCTTCTACTTTCTCTTGATTCTCGTCTAACATATGTACAATGTTTAAGGTTCTAAATTACAGTTTATAAAGATAGTTACATCTTACACTATTTTCAAAGTAATTTTTAATTATTAACAATAATAGTTGTTTTTATTCCAATATTGTTTTACAGATTTTTAGTGATTCCAAATCCGCCAAGACTCTTCAGCTTGCAATTCTAGCATTTGTAATCCATTTTTAATTTGGGCTCCTTTCACTTCACCTTCTTTCAAGAAACTAGTCAATGCAGGGTTGTAAATCAAATCAAATAAAAGGTGTTTATTTGTAATGTGTAGATAGGGAATTTGTGGTTTTAAATGCACTGCTGGAAAGGTGCCCACTGGGGAGGAATTTATAATTACAGTATATTTTTTTAAAACGCGTTCTGTGAGATCACTGTATGCAATTTCCTTCTTTTTTAAGGGAGTACGGGATACAAACTTATATTTAATTCCCATTCGTTTTAAGGAAAACGATATTGCTTTTGAAGCCCCTCCTGTTCCCAATATCAGTGCATGAGTATGTTGTGCTTCTAGCAATGGTTTTAATGAATTTTCAAAGCCAAAAACATCTGTATTATAGCCTTTTAACAATCCTCTTTTTGTAAACTTAATCGTATTTACGGCACCTATTTTTCGTGCTGTTTTGTCTATTTTATCTAAATATGGAATAACAGCTTCTTTGTATGGGATTGTCACATTCATTCCATGTAATTCCAATTTGTTATTTTCTACTAATGCATCAAAGTCTTCAATCGTAGGAATGTCAAAATTCACATATTCTGAATTTTTAATTTTTAATTTCTCAAACTTCTCTTTAAAATATCCTCTCGAAAAAGAATACCCAATGTCTTTTCCTAAAAGACCGTATCGTCTATGTTTCTTTTTTTCTTCCATAAAAATCTAATATTAATATCAACGCAAGTCCTAGCATAACATAAAAAATTGCAAACCAAGTTTCTGTAATCGAGAAATCTGGAATATAACGCTCATAATTTTCTATAATTTTATGTTGCTTAATATCTAAAACAAAAGTGCCTTTTTCTTTTAAAAAAATTGTTTTTTTCCAAGGCCAAACAATGCCCAAGGATCCCGAAATAAAACCAATAATAACCGAAATCACAATTTGATTCCAGCGTTTTAATACATACCCTAGAACATGTGATATTGACACAAGTCCAAATAGCGAACCTCCTGTAAAAACGATCATTATTTTTAAATACTTCACTTTTACAGCATCTTTAAAAGCAGCAAAATTACCCAAAAACACATCTGTTAGCACACTTAAAAAGACATTCACAGAATCTACCAAAAGGAGGACATAGTTTCCTAATAAAATTAAAATAAAGGACCCTGAGAGCCCTGGCAATGTCATTCCAGAAACACCAATAATTCCGCATAAAAAGACAAACCATAAATTATCATTTTCTTTTGCTGGTGTTAAAAAACTGATCCCAATTCCTACAGCTGCTCCAAGAATTAAAGAAATTATATTCTTTACATTCCAATCGCCAAATTCGCTTCCAATATAAAATATAGAACCGAGGATCATACCAAAAAACCAACTCCAAACATACAGTTCATAATATACCAAAAAGTAATCTAGCACCAAAGAAATACTAAAGTAACTAAAAACACTCCCTCCCATGACAAGGAGTAAAAAGGCTCCGTTGACCTGTCTATAAAACTGCTTGAAATCCCCTTTTAAAAGGAGTTTTAAAGCCTTGGAATTAATTTTTTGAAAAGACGCAATGAGTTCTTCATAAAAACCGAGAACAAAAGAAACAGTACCTCCCGAAACACCAGGCACTTTATTTGCAGCACCCATTGCGATCCCTTTTAAAAAAAGGGTTCCTTTTTGAAGCAGCGTCCTGTTTTGTTGCATTTATTGTTTTTTAATCGCCAATTTTTCCATCCCTAAAATAAGTACAAAGCCTAAAACAGCAAAAGCAATCGCTAGGATCAATTGAGGGTCTTGATCAAATGAAAAAGGAGATATACTTTGTTGATTAAAGGGCACTTCTACTCCGCGAGAATTAATACGCCAAGTGAGGGTTTCCTTCCAAGGCCAAATTTTATTTAAAGAGCCAATAATAAAACCTGTTAAAACAGCTAGCGTTAAGTTTTTATGATTTTTAAACAACCATTTAAGTAGCCTCGAAAATGTTAGTAAACCAACGACAGCTCCGGCCATAAAAACTAAAATCGTTTTAAAATCTCGATTATTAACCGCCTCTAATACAGGTTTATAAGCACCCAGTAAAACTAAGATAAAAGAACCTGAAATCCCTGGTAAAATCATAGCACAAATTGCAATAGCTCCTGCTAAAAAGACAAATAAACTTGAAGAATTTCCTGAGACTAATGGATTTAAAGTAGTGATAAAATAGGCTATCATAGCACCTATAATCAGTATTAATAAGGCTTCAAAGTTCCAATCGGTAATTTGTTTTGCAATGTATATAATACTTGCAAGCACTAAACCAAAAAAGAAAGACCATAGTAGAATAGGTTGACTTTCTAAAAGGTGCTTGATGACTTTTGCTAAAGACACAATACTTACAAAAACACCAAGGAACAAGGCTGTTAAAAAGGAACCATTCAGTTGTTTCCATGCGGCTTTAATACCAGAGGCCTTTAGGGTTTTTAACAAACTTAAGTTTACATTGCTGAATGTGCTTAACAGTTCTTCATAAATACCAGAAATAAATGCAATGGTACCGCCAGAAACTCCTGGCACAACATCTGCTGCACCCATAGCCATTCCTTTAAATCCGATCACGAAATAATCGCGGAGTTTTCTAACCATTTTTAATCTATTTATTTTGTGTAGACGAAGGTAAAATAAATTTAAAGAAAAATGGTTTTTGCTGTTGCTGTTTTCAACTTAAAAAAATTCTTTATTATTCGGTTGCTTTCTTAAAGTTGCTTATTATTTTTTGAATTCCCTCATTAAAATATACGGATGAAAACAATTCTTTTAAAATGATGTGGTAATCATAATCAATATTCATCGCTTTAATAAGATGTGCTATTCCAAATTTTTGTTTGTTAAGAACCCAAAATAATCCTGCAAATCGATACTCAATTTCAGCAAAATTTTTGTGTACTTTTTGTGCTTTAATTAAGGTGTTTAAAGCAGTATTAAATTTACCAACAAACGTTAAAACATCTACTAAGGCAATGAAGACGTTTATATCTTCATCTCCTAATGTCAAGCACATTTCAAAGCCTTTTATTGCTTCTTCAAAGAAATTTAGTTTCAATTTAATTTCAGAATAGCGTCTCCAATAAAGTGCATCTGACTCATCAATACTTAAGGCTTTGGAGATGTAGTAAGTAGCTTTTTCATAGTTTTTTTGATCAAAATAAATATTTGTCAAATAGAACCATCCTTTGGCTAATAAGGGGTCTTCATGCACAGCCTTTTTATAATATAAAATTGCAGCAGCAGTATTTCCTAATCGTTGGTAGCACGCTCCTATTCTTACAAAAGCAAATGCAGTTGCATCATCTAACTCTAGTGTAATTAAATAGTTGTCAATCGCTTCTTGATTCGCTCCTAATGCTTCTAACGTTTTTGCTTTTTCTAAATAACCTCCTACAAAGAGTTCATCAATGAGAACAGCAAAATCATAAGCAATTAAAGCTTCTTCGTGTCTTTTGAGTACCGAATATTGTCTCCCTATTTGATGCCAAGCAACTTCGCAATAAGGATTTTTATCGATGTATTTATTTAAGAAATCTATAGCTTCTTGGTGCTTTCCTTCCATATCAAAGCAATACACAACATTGTAAAGTGAAGAATAGTCTTCAAGGTCTGTCTTTACACAATTGATGAAATTTAAGCGTGCATTTTCGAAATCATCTAGATACAAATACTCCATCCCTAATAAAGACCAAATATCTTCTTTATCGTCAGTAAGTGTTAATGCTTTAATTAGGTTTTCAATGGCCTCTTTGTGTTTGCCTTCTTTAGAGATAATGGTTGCTTTCTGAATAAACACTTCATCATTATTGGGTTCTAAAATTTCTACTCGACGTAATAATTTTTTTGCGAGCTCTAGTTTGTCTTCAAAAACACATAGTTCTATTTCCAATAACTTTAAATCTATGGAATCTGGATGCTGTTCTAACCCTAGTTTTACGGCTTTTTTCGCTAAAGAATGTTTTCCAATATCTATATAATGGATTATAATTTCCTCAAATTCAGTTAAATCAAAGAAATAAACATTATTTGTTTTTAACATCGATTCAAATTTCACGAAAGACATAGGCGATGTGGTTGTTTGTTACTTTAAATGTACTACAAGTCTTTTAGCTCATTCAGAATCTGTTGTTTTGTTTTCAACAATTTAATTAACAAAAAGAGGAGCGTTTTCTCTTAGATATATTTTGCTTGTACATATTTTTACATTAATTTTGTTTTTCAATAACTGTTTCGCTAATGAATCAGGCTTCTTATGAGCAAAAAAACCTTACTTAACGCTAAGGATATTGAGATTATCTTACATCGATTGGCGTGCCAGTTAATCGAAAATCATAATGATTTTTCTAATACTGTTTTAATTGGACTACAACCAAGGGGTTCCTTTTTAGCAAAGAGACTTTTAAGTTTGCTTAAAAATGAATACCAAATAAATGAGATACAATTAGGCTCTTTAGACATTACCTTTTACAGAGATGATTTTAGGAGAAGAGAAATTCCATTAGAAGCAAATACAACAGAAATCGACTTTTTAGTGGAAGATAAGAAAGTCGTTTTCATTGATGATGTTTTGTTTTCGGGGCGAAGTGTTCGTGCTGCGTTAACTGCAATTCAATCATATGGAAGACCTAAAAGCTTAGAATTACTGGTTTTAATAGACAGAAGGTTTAGCAGAGACTTACCAATTCAACCCAATTACCGAGGACGACAAGTAGATGCTATTAATGAAGAAAAAGTATTGGTTACTTGGAAAGAAACACATAAAAAAGACGCAGTCTATATAGAACTCACCTAATATGAAACAGCTAAGTGTAGAACATTTATTGGGCATAAAATATCTAAAAAATACAGATATCGATCTTATTTTTGAAACTGCAGATCAATTTAAAGAAGTCATTAATAGACCCATTAAGAAGGTTCCTTCTCTTAGAGATATAACCATCGCTAATTTATTTTTTGAAAATAGTACAAGAACTAAATTAAGCTTCGAGTTAGCAGAAAAAAGACTTTCCGCTGATGTTATCAATTTTTCAGCAAGTCAATCCTCTGTAAAGAAAGGAGAAACTTTAATTGATACTGTTAATAATATTTTAGCCATGAAGGTTGACATTGTTGTCATGCGACATGCAAGTGTTGGTGCAGGTGTTTTCTTATCGAAACATGTAGATGCAAAAATTATAAATGCGGGTGATGGTACCCATGAACATCCTACACAAGCATTATTAGACTCCTATTCGATTAGAGAAAAACTAGGGAGTGTTAAAGGAAAGAAAATATTAATTGTTGGAGACATTCTTCACTCTAGAGTTGCTTTGTCTAATATCTTCGCATTACAACTTCAAGGAGCAGAGGTAAAAGTATGTGGTCCAACAACCTTAATTCCTAAATACATTACAAGTCTAGGAGTCACTGTAGAAACAAATCTTAAAAAAGCTTTAGAATGGTGCGATGTTGCCAATGTTTTACGTGTTCAACACGAAAGAATGGACATTAAATACTTTCCTTCTACTAGAGAATACACTCAGCTTTTTGGCATCAATCAGGAAATTCTGGAAGGTCTCGACAAAAAAATTGTGATTATGCACCCTGGCCCCATTAATAGAGGTGTAGAAATTACAAGTGATGTTGCAGATTCTAACGATTCAATTATCTTAAATCAAGTAGAAAACGGAGTTGCAGTAAGAATGGCAATCATTTATTTACTGGCACAACAAATTAAAAGATAGGCATATTAATTCTATTTTATAGTAAAAAAATTAAAATGAAGATTGAAAATAAAGACGGATATACGCTTTTTAGTACCGATGAAAATATCCTTCAGGAAGCTTTAGATACCTTTTTATCGAGCATAGAAAAACACAGCACCGAAAACATTTTTTTTTATATTTCTGACAATCTTAACATAACTCCTAAAGAATTTATGTTATTTTTGAATATCGCTTCTGCAAAAAAAGAAAATGGGACTTCGTTTGTAGTAATCATTAGATCCTTAGAAATTGATGCATTGCCAGAAGAAATAAATGTGGTTCCAACGCTTCAAGAAGCTGAAGACATTCTTGAAATGGAAAATATTGAGAGAGCATTAGGGTTTTAAAACAAGTAGTAAACAATGATAAAAAAACTATTTTTTATTTTATTTTTATTCAATATCACCTTTAGTTTTTCGCAAGAAAAATCGATTACACAACTATCTGCGGCTCCAAATCCATTTACAACATCCACAAAAATTCATTTTAAAGCAATCCAAGCTGGAATTGTCATTTTTAATGTTAAAAATATTTTAGGCAAAACAGTCCATAAAAAACAGCTCATTGTTCAAAAAGGAGAAAATACAATCTCTTTCTTTAAACAACAGTTGCTGCCTGGAATTTATATCTATTCTATTCAAAATAAAAAAAGCATCATTTCAAAACGTCTTGTTATTCAATGAGCTTAAAATTAACCATTTTGGGCTGTCATTCGGCAACTCCTCGCGCAAATGCACATCCAACTTCACAATATTTAGAAATCAACAACCGCCATTTTTTGATAGATTGTGGCGAAGGTACGCAACGACAAATGCGACATTATAAAATTGGTTTTACAAAAATTACTCATATTTTTATTTCTCATTTACATGGAGATCATTTTTATGGCTTGGTAGGGCTCCTTTCTACTTTTGGAATTTTAAGTCGAGAAAAGGAATTGCACATTTATGGACCAAAAGGAATTAAAGAGGTGACTTTACTTTCTTTAAAAACATCACAATCACATGCAAAGTATAAGATGGTTTTTCATGAGTTAGTTTCCAAAGAGAGTGAGGTTATTTTTGAAGACGAAAAGGTCTCAGTAAGTACAATTCCCTTAAGGCATCGCGTTTACACCAATGGGTACTTGTTTACTGAAAAAGAAAGTTCTCTAAAATTACATATGGAGAACATTGCCAATTATGAAGAAATTGATCGTGCAGATTACCTAAATATAAAGGCCGGAAAAGACATCCTTTTACCATCGGGTGAAGTCATTTTAAATTCAGAATTGACACTACCTCCAACAAAACCAATTCGTTATGCTTTTTGTAGTGACACTACTTACAAACCAGATATTGTTCCACAAATAAAAAATGCAGATTTGCTTTATCATGAAGCAACTTTTCTTTCGGACAGAGAAGATTTGGCCATAAAAACAAAGCATTCTACAGCAAAGCAAGCAGCACAAATAGCAAAGGAAGCGAATGTAAAACAACTCGTTTTAGGGCATTATTCTGGCCGCTACAAAGAGATATCAGCGTTTAAAACAGAGGCAACAAAAGTCTTTAAAAACACGGATGTAGCAGAAGCAGGAAAAGTTTTTACTGTGAATTAATATTGATTGGTAGCCAACAAAACTAAAGTACAGGCAACATCACTTTCTATACTATTTTCTTCAAGCAGTTTTACAAAAGCACTATTTTCTGTTCCTGGATTAAAAATGACTCTTCTTGGTTTTAAACTGATGATATAATGATAATATGCTTCTTGTCTTTTGGGTCCTAAATACAAGGTAACGGTATCGATATACTCATAATCTAGTAGTTCAGAAATAATTTTCACATTAGAAACAATCCCTTCTCGCAAACCAAAAGCAACAACTTCTTGTTTATTTTCTCGGAGCTTTTTTATAACCCGATTGGAATATCGATCTTCTTTTAGAGAAGCTCC
The DNA here is from genome assembly GCA_943787375.1 of uncultured Polaribacter sp. Classification (GTDB taxonomy): domain Bacteria; phylum Bacteroidota; class Bacteroidia; order Flavobacteriales; family Flavobacteriaceae; genus Polaribacter. The sequence continues at coordinate 290,459 of CALSME010000005.1, read as the reverse complement.
AAAAACTAATGTGTAATTTTTCATGGAAAAAGGGGGACATTGATTAGAAAATAAATATAGTCAAAAAGATAATACTAAGAAACATATTTTTATTGATTAAAAAAAATGATACATTTAAAAAAATAACATACATTTATATTCTATAAATAAGGGAATCGTTCCCGTTTTTTTCTAGTAAAACCAAAATTGAATTATGAAAAAAAGAGTTTTTATACTTATATTATTTATCTCCTTTTCAATACATACTCAGAACAAGAAGCAAGAAATTAAAAATAATGGTAGGATTTCGGGAACTATCTTAGACCAAAAAACAAAGCAACCACTACCCTATGTTAGTATTATATTCAAAACAAAAAAAGACAGCATATTTACTGGTGGTATTACAAATAAAAAGGGAAGCTTTAGTATTAAAAAACTACCATTAGACACCCTTCTTGTTGAAATTCAATATATTGGATACAAAAAGGTTCTAAAAAAAGTAATTTTGATAACTGATAAAAAAATTGAAATGGCTCCAATTTATCTTGAGGAGGAAATAGCTGAATTGGACGGAGTGATTATTGAATCTGAAAGAGCAACTGTCATTCAGAAAATTGATCGAAAAATAATAAACATAGGCAAAGATTTAGCTTCAACTGGCACCAACTCATTGCAAATGTTAGAAAATATTCCATCCATTGAAGTAAACTATCAATCAGGCACAATCAGTTTAAGAGGGAATGAAAACGTACGTGTATTGATTGACGGAAAACCTTCGAATTTATCGACTGCACAGATATTGAAACAACTTCCCTCCTCCACAGTAAAAAGTGTAGAATTAATTACAAATCCGTCAGCAAAATACAATCCAGAAGGAATGAGCGGAATTATAAACATCCTCTTAAAAAAGAATACAACAATTGGTTTTAACGGAACTGTTTCTTTCGGAGCAGAACAGAGCATCAATAGACGACCAACAGGATCTTTAAATTATAATTACCGGTCCGGAAAAATTAACTTTTATGGAAACTATGGCGTTGATACTGGAAAATTTGAAACGTTTGCAACCTTTAATAGAGAGGATAAAGCATTATCACAAAAGATTGATTATTTAGACCATTCAATTTCACATTATATAAAAAATGGTTTAGATTTTTATATGAATACAAAAAGTACACTTTCCTTTTATACCACTCAAAATTATATAGATACTGACTTTTTTGTGAATACATTAACTAAAGAAAACGGAAATAATACACTAGACACAAAAAACGTATCAATTTACGATATCGAGGAACTAGCTTACAATCTTAATTATAAATTAGAGATAGATGACAAAGGACAAAGTATTGAATTTGAAATAAATTACTCCGAAAGCAACAGCCCGCAAAGTGATTTGATGGCGGAAACAATAAATCCAGAATCTAAAATTTATAATTACACCAATACCATTAGCAACAACAGTCGTAGTTTATTATTAAATATTGATTATGCAAAACCTCTAAAAAAGGGAACTTTAGAACTCGGGGTTGAAACTAGAAATCTAAAATATTACAACCATATCATTACTGATCAAGAAATAGAAATAGGCAATACTGCAAATACCTCCGCAAGAGGGAATTCGACATTTAATTATGATCGGGAAATTTATTCCGCCTACATTAACTTCAATACAGAATATAAAAAAATAGGAATACAAGCTGGAGTTCGTTTCGAACATTTTACAGTAGATGGGCACTTTTTAAATACCTTAAAAAATGATAAAGAGACATATACAGATGCCATTTTTAGTATCTATCCTTCCGCATTCCTAACCTATCAACTTTCAGAAAATGATGAAATTCAATTTGGATATAGCAGACGGGTTGATCGACCAGGAATCAACCAAGTAACACCAATTCAAGAATGGACTTCGCCTTTAACAATTTCTGTAGGAAACAGAACCTTAGCTCCACAATTCACCAACTCATTAGAGGTAAACTACACAAAAGGCAATGTTACTTTAGGGGGGTTTTATAGAAAGACCACTAATAAAATTGGTCGAATTATAAACAAAGATCCTCAGCATATTGATCGGCAAATACTTTCCTATGAAAACTATGATACCTCAGATAGTTATGGAATCGAAATTTCGGGAAGCTACAAGCCTAAAAAATGGTGGACCGTAAAACCGAGTTCGAGCTTATACATCCAAGAAAGTATTGGCTTTATAAACAACCAAAGAGAAAGTATTAGAAACGCACTCTTTCGGGTACGAATTAGCAATCGTTTTAACACATCCAAAACATTAAGCTTTCAATTATCTGGTTCTTATAAGGGAAAAAGTGAGAATGTGCAATTTAAAGTAAACCCATATTTTTTAGTAAATGCGTCGGCTAGATGGTCCATTTTAAAAGGAAAAGGGGCAATCAATTTAAGAGGAACTGATATTTTTGATAATTTTAAACTTGCATTTTCTTCTTCCAACCCATTTCCACAAACAGGAAGTTTTACGCTAGAATATAGTTCAATTTATCTTGGTTTTTCGTATGATTTTGGAAGTGGGAAAAACAAATATAGAGATCGAAGGTACAGAGACGACAACGAAACTAAAGGGAGTGGCGGCGTTTTATAAGAAGAAAAATACCTCTTTATTGAAAGCACATCAAAACAAATCCAATCAGAAATGAGTATAAAAAAACTCGAAGTAAAACTTCGAGTTTTTTTATATAAATAATCGTAAAATTATATTCTTAAGAGAAAATTTTATCGATTTTTTGTTTTTCTTCTTCTGCCAATGCAGCATCCACTAAGATACGACCACTGTGCTCGTCGATTGTAATTCTTTTTCTATTTGCAATTTCTAACTGTACTTGTGGTGGTATTGTAAAATACGATCCTCCTGAAGCACCTCTTTCAATAGCAACAACCGCTAAACCATTTTTTACTTTCGTTCTTATTCTGTTATAAGCCGTAAATAAATGTGGATCTAAAGATTTTGAATACTCTTCTGATTTCTCAGCCAACAGTTTTTCTTCTTTTTCCGTTTCTTTTAAAATGGCATCCAATTCAGATTTTTTATGACCTAAATGTTGCTCTTGCTTTGCTAGTTTCTCTTTAGTTGTAGCGATTACTACTTCTTTCTGGGTAATTTTAGCTTTAAACTCATTGATTCTCTTATCGGCCAACTGAATTTCTAAATCTTGAAATTCTATTTCTTTTGCTAAGGAATCAAACTCTCTATTGTTACGAACTTTTTGTTGTTGCTCTTCGTATTTTTTCATCAACGATTTCGATTCGTCAATTGCTAATTTCTTATTATTGATATCTGTTTCTAAATTAGAAACATCTTCACTTAAATTCGAAACACGCGTGTTTAAACCGGCAACCTCATCAGCTAAATCTTCAACCTCTAAAGGTAATTCTCCTCTAACGTTTCTAATTTCGTCAATTCTAGAGTCGATCAATTGTAAATCGTAAAGTGCTCTTAATTTTTGTTCAACAGAAACTTCTTTCTTCTTTGCCATGTTTATATGTAATAAATAGGGTTCGTACTTTTTTGTGATAAAACGATTGCAAAATTACTAAATTTTTTCGTAAGATAATCAACCAAAAGGTTTTTTGTAAACTGTTCGCTTTCATAATGTCCAATATCTGCTAATAAGATGTCATTTTCAGCTTTAAAAAACTCATGATATTTAAAATCGGCACTTACATAGGCATCTGCTCCTGCTCTTTTTGCGTCTGAAATTGCAAAACTTCCCGCACCTCCAAGAACCGCTACTTTTTTTATTTTTTTATGAAGCAATTTAGAATGTCGGACACATGCTGTTTGCATCGTCTTTTTCAAATAACTTAAAAAATCCTTTTCTTCCATAGGCTCGGTAAATTCACCAAGCATGCCCATTCCAATATCTTGATGTACATTTTCTATAGTAACAACCTCATAGGCTACTTCTTCATAAGGATGCGCTGTTTGTAAACATTGCAATATTTTAGCCTCATTTTTTTGTTCAAAGAGGATACTGATTTGTATCTCATTTTCAATCTGAAGCACTTCTTTCTCACCCAAAACTGGATTGGAATTTTCGTTTCCTTTAAAAGTACTTTCTCCAGTTGTACTAAAGGAGCTATGCTCATAATTTCCAATTGCACCGCCACCTGCTTCAAAAAGTGAATTTCTTAAAGAAACGGCATTTTTAGTGGGCACAACCGTAGTTAGTTTTTTTATAATTCCTTTTTTGGGAATCAAAATTTTTGTGTTTTTTAAACCTAACACTTCACACATTTTTGCAGAAACTCCATTTTTAGAATTGTCTAAGGCTGTGTGTGTTGCGTAAATCGCAATGTCATTTTTAATCGCTTTTAAAACAACTCTTTCAACATAGGAATGTCCGTTTAGTTTTTTTAAACCCGCAAAAATTATCGGATGAAAACTAACAATGAGGTTGCATTTTTTTGCAATGGCCTCATCAATTGTTTCCTCTAAAGTATCCAATGTTACTAAAACACCTGATACTTCCGAATCATAACTTCCAACCAACAAACCAACGTTGTCAAAATCTTCAGCATAATTAAGTGGCGCTAGTTCCTCTATATATCGCGTAATTTCCTTTATCTTCATTTTATATCATTTCAGCAAAGACCAAAGTTAGCATTTTCCTTCTATCAATCCATAAAAATGAGTTATTTTCGTGCTAATGAAATTTTTACGTTTTTTATTATTTCCATTTTCAATCGCATACGACATTGTTACTTCCTTACGTAACCTAATGTTTGATCTCGGTTTTTTTAAAGAAACCTCTTTTAAAATTCCAACGATTACTGTTGGGAATTTAAGTGTGGGAGGCACAGGGAAAACGCCTCAAATTGAGTATCTAATTCGTTTATTAAGGGACAAACATGTGCTCTCTGTTTTAAGCAGAGGCTATAAAAGAAGCACCAAAGATTTTGTTTTATTGGATGCAGCGTCTTCTGCAGAGGAAGTTGGAGATGAGCCGCTGCAATACTTCAATAAATTTAAAAACATTGCTGTAGCCGTAGATGCTAATCGCGTAAATGGAATTAAAATTTTAATTACTACTAAAAATCCGGAAGTAATTTTATTAGACGATGCCTATCAACATCGGAAAGTAAAATCAAGTTTCTATATCTTACTAACAAAATACAAGGATCTTTTTGTTGATGATTTTTTATTACCAGCTGGAAACCTCAGAGAGCGCAGCACAGGAGCAAAAAGAGCTAATGCAATTGTAGTAACAAAATGTCCTGAAAATATTTCTATTTCCGAGATGGAAAATATTCAAAAAAAGCTACAGCAATTTAAAAAACCCTTATTTTTTTCATTCATTTCTTATGCTGATAAAACAAAAGGGAGCAACTCGATTTTAACAAGCAACTTAAAAGACTATGAAGTTTTATTGATTACTGGAATTGCAAATCCGACTCCGTTTTTGAAGCATTTAAAAAGTTTAAACGTTCGTTTTGAACATCAAGAATATGCAGATCATCATCATTTTTCGAAAAAAGAAATTGAGCAAATTCAACAAAAGTTCTCCAAAATGAATATAGAAAATAGACTTCTTTTAACCACTGAAAAAGACTATATCCGTTTGTACAACAGATTGAATGAATTGAATTATCTGGCTATAGAAACTCAATTTATAGGCAATCAAAAACAAGATTTTGACAATCTTATTATCGGTCATATCCAAGATTTTTCTGACGAATAAATTCGTATTATAAAATTAAGAAAAACAACTTTCGTTTTTCAATATTCCTTTTAATTTCTTTTACTTAAAATCACTTAACACCAAGTAAGCAGTAGTCCTGCGCGCTAATTTTCAATTCACCTTGATGATATCTAGATTCAATTTCGAAGGATTCAGGATGTTAATTATACGTTAAAAATAATAAATTGAGTAACATAAACATCCTTTGTAACGTCTGTTTGTCATTATAGAGCTTAAAGGCAATAACTCTTAAAAAAATGAACAAATGAAAAAATTACTGTTTTTAACATCCCTTATTTTATCAGCAAATTCTTTTGCTCAGGCAACAAAAAACAAACTCAAGACTCCTGGAGTTATTTTTGGAAAAGTAATCGATAATAGTTCAAAAGAAGCGCTGCCTTATGTGAATATTGTTGTCAAAGATCTGGCTAAAAAAATTATTACAGGGGGCATTACAAATGAAGAAGGAATGTTCGAAATTAAAGGAATTCCTACTGGAAACAGCAGTATCGAAGTGCAATATATTGGATTTGAAACCTTCACTAAGAATATAAATATTACCACCGAGAACAAAAAAATCAATTTAGAAACTATTTTGCTAAATGAAGCTAGTGATCGGTTGGATGAAGTTGTAGTGAGGGCAGAAACCTCTACGGTTGTTCAAAAAGTAGATCGAAAAGTAATCAATGTTGGTAAAGACTTAACCTCCTCTGGTACCACCGCTTCAGAATTATTAAACAATGTACAATCTGTAAGTGTCGACAGCCAAACGGGGGCAATTAGTTTACGTGGAAATGAAAATGTACGTATTTTAATAGATGGCAAGCCCACCAATATTTCTGCAGCACAATTGCTAAAACAAATTCCTTCAACCGCTATAAAAAGTATTGAGTTAATTACAAATCCATCTGCAAAATACAGTCCAGAAGGAATGAGCGGGATTATCAATATTATATTGAATAAGAACGCAAACATGGGGTTTAATGGTTCTTTAGATACCGGTATAACAGCAGGGCACTATGTTCGTTACAACACGGCTACCAATATGAATTATAAAACGGGGAAAGTAAATTTCTTTGGAAATTATGGTTTTAATGGCGGAGAAAACTACAATTTTGGGTTTGTAAATAGACCCGATGCAAACAGACTACAGGACTTTATTTTTAATAATGACAATCGATCACATCTTGTAAAAATTGGAGCTGACATCTATGTAGACACAAAAAACACACTGTCATTTTATACCACACAAAATTGGTTTCAAGGGGATGGTAGCGGATTAACAGTAGTAACTGAAAATGGCAATATTAGATCTAACTCACCAAATGTACAACTTCAAGAGAATCAAACAGGGGCTTATAATATAAACTACTCGAGAGCATTTGAAAAAGAGGGACACAATATAGAATTTGAAGCTACTTATTCAGATACAGATTCATCTGAAGACGCAGAAAACAAAGACCTCATCAAAAATCCATCTGATACTGATTTTAAAGTTTTAAATTTCACCAATGACATCATCAGAAAACAAAACAATACACTTGTAAACATCGATTATACAAATCCTATTTCTATAAAAATAAAACTAGAATTTGGTATAGAGTATAGAGAAAACAATACGACCAATACCAATATTACAGATCAGGATGAAATTATTTTTGACAGTGAAAATAATGCAGCTATTCAACCCTTAGGAAACTCTGATTTTAATTATGACAGAAAAATCTATTCAGCCTATGCCAATTATGGCCATAATTTTGGAAAAGTCACCATGCAATTAGGGGCACGTTTAGAACAATTTGAAGCGATTGGAAATTTTAATAGAGATGGCAATGCTTCTCAAGAGGTAAAACAAGATTTTTTCAACATGTATCCTTCAGTATTTTTCACCTTTAATCCTTCAGAAAAAAATCAATTTCAAATAAGTTATAGTAAAAGAGTTGACAGACCGGGAATCGGACAAGTAAACCCAATTAGAGAATGGAGTACCCCTTTAATCACTTCGATTGGTAATCCCAATATATTACCACAATTTACCAATTCTTATGAAGTAAATTATACCCGTCAAATTAAAAAGGGATCGGTAACATTGGGTACTTTTTACAGGGCTATTAACGACAATATTTCACGGGTAACGTATAAAGATCCAAATGATCCAACCGAGGTAAAACAGATTCTTTCTTGGACTAATTTTCAAAACACAGACGCTTATGGATTAGAATTTTCTATAAACTATAAAATTGCAAATTGGTGGCGGGTAAATTCTAGTATGGATTTTTATTCTCAAAAACAATTTGGCACTGTAAATTTAGTAGATCCAAATGCACAAAAAATAGCAGTAACTAACCAAGTTTTTAATGGAAGAGTCAATAACAGTTTTAAAGTTTCGAAAGGTTTAAACATACAATTATTTGCAATGTACCGTGGCCCTCAGGAAGATATTCAATGGAAATCTAAAAATATGTGGATGATAAACACGGGAGCTAGTTTGCAAGTTTTTGATGGCAAAGGAACAATTAACTTTAGAGTAAATGATATTTTTAAAGGGATGAAGTTCGCTTTTAATTCGGACAATCCATTTATACAAAATGGAAAATTTAATTGGGAAAGCCAGACTGCATATATTGGATTCAACTACAAATTTGGTCGTGGAAAAAACAAAGCAAAACAACGCAGACAGCGCGATGATAATATTAAAGAAAGTAGTAGTGGTTTTTAACAAAACACTCTGTTTTATGGAGCTTAAAATTAAAAAACCCAAGACTATAGGCCTTGGGTTTTTTAATTTAACAATACCTCTTTCGATTCCTGTTCTTGGTTATTAAAGCACTAAATTACCATCTAATAATAACACTCCCCCAAGTAAATCCACTACCAAAAGCAGCCAAAACAACCAAATCGTTGTCTTTTATTTTCCCCTGCTCCCAAGCTTCTGTTAAAGCAATAATTACAGATGCAGCCGTTGTATTCCCATACTTCATGATATTGTTGTGTACTTTATCATCTGACAATTTAAATTTCTTCTGAATAAATTGTGCAATCCGCAAATTCGCTTGATGCGGTATTAACATATCTATGTCTTCTTTTTGCAAATGATTCGCATCTAAACCTTCTACAATTGCTTCAGAAAAACGAGTAATTGCATGCTTAAATACAAATTGACCATTCATGTGAGGATAATACGATTGATCTTCAGGATCATTTTCTGCTAATATTTCTGGAACCCATCTTCCTGTGTTGGGACCCTCTAACATTAATTCTCTTGCGTGCTTCCCTTCAGAATGTAGGTGAGAAGATAAAATTCCTTTGCCATTTTCTTCACTTCGCGATAAAACGGCAGCTCCAGCACCATCTCCAAAAATAACAGTAACTCCTCTACCTCGGGTCGATTTCTCTAAACCTCCAGAATGATTTTCAGCACCAATAACTAAAATGTTTTCATACATTCCCGTTTTAATAAACTGATCGGCAACAGACATCGCATAAATAAAACCTGAACATTGGTTTCGAACATCTAAGGCACCAATTGTGGGCATGTCTAACATATCTTGTACACGAACACCTCCTCCAGGGAAATACATGTCTGGACTTAAGGTTGCAAAAACAATAAAATCAATGTCATCTTTAGTAAGCCCTGCTCTTTCTATTGCTATTTTAGAAGCTTTCACAGCCATTGTAGAAGTGGTTTCTCCAGTTTTAGGATCAATCCATCTTCTTTCTTTAATACCGGTCCGTTCTTGAATCCATTCATCAGAAGTTTCCATAAACTCCTTTAAATCATTATTGGTGACAACATTCTCTGGGACAAAGTATCCAAGACCTGTTATTTTTGAATTATACATAATATAGCGGGCTATAAATTAATTATTTGATTTATTCTAAGCAGTAAAAATAGTGAATTTTGCCTATATTATATAAAATCGAGCGACAAGTCAGAGAAGAAGAAGAAGAAAGGCTGTCATCTTGTCACAATAATAGGTTTGGTATTTTATTTGACTGTAAAAGTAAAAACACTAACAAAAAATTAAAACAAAACAGGCATAAAATGGCAAAAGGAAACATTAATGTATCGGTAGAAAATATTTTTCCACTGATAAAAAAATTCTTGTACTCAGATCACGAGATCTTTTTACGTGAATTAATTTCAAATGGAACAGATGCAACCACAAAATTAAAACACTTAATTTCTATTGGAGAAGCAAAGACAGAATTGGGAGATGCTAAAATTGAAATTAGTATTGACAAGGGAGCAAAAACACTTACAATTAAGGATCAAGGACTTGGAATGACAATGGACGAGGTTGAAAAATACATCAACCAAATTGCATTTTCAGGTGCTGAAGAGTTTTTAGAGAAATATAAAGACGACAAAAATGAAACGGGTGTCATTGGGCATTTTGGATTGGGCTTTTACTCTGCTTTTATGGTTGCAGAAAAAGTAGACATTTTTTCAAAATCATTCAAAGAGGCTCCTGCGGCACATTGGACCTGTGATGGATCTCCAGAATACACCTTGGTTGAACATGACAAATCTGACAGGGGAACAGAAATCGTTTTACACATTGCAGAAGATTCATTAGACTTTTTAGAAGACGCTAAAATTGAAGGATTACTAAATAAATACAATCGTTTTAACCAAGTGCCAATTAAATTTGGAACCAAGCAAATAAACGATCCTGAATTTACTCCAGCAACAACAAAAGATAAAGACGGAAAAGAAACCACAGAAGCTCACAAGCAAATTACGGTTGATAAAATCATCAACAACACCAACCCAGCTTGGAACAAAAAGCCTGCTGATTTAAGTGATGAAGACTACACTAATTTTTACAGAGAATTGTATCCTACACAATTTGAAGAATCCTTATTTCACATTCATTTAAACGTTGATTACCCATTCAACTTAACAGGAATCTTATTCTTTCCAAAGTTAAGTCCCTCAATGGATATGCAAAAAGATAAAATCCAGTTATACCAAAATCAAGTATATGTTACGGATAATGTGGAAGGAATTGTTCCTGACTTTTTACAAATGTTAAAAGGAGTTATTGATTCTCCAGACATCCCATTAAATGTCTCAAGATCTTACCTACAAGCCGATGGTGCTGTTAAGAAGATTTCAGGATATATTACTAAAAAAGTAGGTGATAAATTGGTGTCATTGTTCAAAAAAGACCGAGCTGATTTTGAACAAAAATGGAATGATATTAAAGTAATTATTGAATACGGAATGTTGTCTGAAGATAAATTCTTTGACAAAGCCAAGAAATTTGCCTTATATCCAAACGTTAATGATTCCTATTTTACTTTTGATGAATTGATTGAAAAAACAAAGGAGAATCAAACCGATAAAGACGGAAACCACGTCTTATTATATGCTTCTAACAAAGACGCACAGCACAGTTACATACAAGAGGTAACTGCAAAAGGATATGAAGTGCTTGTTTTAGATTCACCAATTATTTCTCACTTGATGCAGAAATTAGAAGGTGGAGATGGAAAGGTAAAATTTACACGTGTAGATTCTGATCATGTAGACAATTTAATCAAAAAGGATGAAACTGTAATTTCAAAATTATCTGACGAGGAAACAGCTGCCTTAAAACCAATTATTGAAGCGGCTGTTCCAAAAGAGACCTATACAGTGCAATTAGAAGCAATGGACTCTGCGGCATCTCCGTTTATGATTACCGTTCCAGAATTCATGCGTAGAATGAAAGAAATGCAAGCTTCTGGTGGTGGTGGAATGATGGGAATGGGGAACTTTCCAGACATGTACAATTTGGTAGTAAACACCAACAGTCCATTGGTTGCTGACATCTTAAACAAAACCGATGAAAAAGCGCAGAAACACTTAATTTCACAAGCTTTTGATTTGGCTAAATTATCCCAAAACCTTTTACACGGGGAAGAATTGACTAATTTCATAAAACGTTCTTACGAATTGATCAAGTAATTAGCATTTTCAATCCTACGCGGGTGTAACAAATAAAAATAAAAGCTCCTTTGTGAAAACAAAGGGGCTTTTTAATTTTTAAAATAATTCATTGAAGTAGATAATTTCAAAAAATACTCGAAATTAGAGCAAAAAAAAACCTTCACGAGTAGTGAAAGTTTCCTTAGTCTTCTTTTTCATTCAATTCTGACTGTGTTTTGAGTCCAAAAACAATCATAGAAGTGTAAAATATATTCAAATTTCAAGCTATATATAGCCCTTTTGTAGCCCAAGCTTAATTTTATAAAACAAACACCTTAGAATTAAAATTATGTATATTTGAATAACCCCTAATTATGATTTCATGCAAAATGATTATGCACAGTTATTACTTGATGTTCAAAAGAAATCTAATATAACAGTAAATAAAAGTAGAGACTTACGTTTTTTAAAAGAAGACATCGATGAAAACTCAGAAGCAGGTATTGGGTATAATACCCTTCGAAGACTTTTTGGTTTTTTAGAAAAGACAGAACCAAGTATCAGTACACTAAATATACTAGCAGTTTATCTCGGTTTTAATTCTTACAGTAGCTACAAGAATAATATTATCAATTATGATGGTTGGTACTTTCAACAAAATTTACAAAGAATACAATCTACAAATACGATAACACATGAAGATATCGAAATTATAAATTTTGGACTTTTAAATGCTGCCAACACCGTATATTTCGCTTATTTTTTCTCCTATTTTATTGAAAGGAATAACATCACAACATTAGAAGAGATTGTAAAAAGAATTCCATACAATGGTATTTCTGAAAGCAACAGTTTGAAATTTGCGACCATCGTCTCTTTAAGCCTTTATCGAATTGACAAAAAAAATGCATTTAACATCTACAAAAGACTTGTGAAATATGATAGTTTCCGGAATAATGTTCCGCTACTTTTCATAGACTATTCGAACCTACATAACAAATACGCAAAAATACTAACGATCATTAAACAGCAAAGTAAAAAAGAAGATGACATTCTTTTTGTTGAATTAATGCGGTTTTATTGGAAATTTTATTCTTCAAAAAAATACCTTAATATAGAAATCAAAAAACCTGTTAAATTTGAGACTTTTCACCCAGTATTACAAGGTCGGTACTATGCGTATTTACTTTTAAAATCCGAAGGTAGAGACTCAAGTATTGAAAAGAAAATCATTTTCAATTGTAAAAAAAGTGTAAGGAAAAATAGCGTTTATGAGATTTCGTTTTTATTAGAAGAAATAATACCCAGTCTTATTTTTAAAAAAAACTTTGCTTTTTTAAATGAATTAATAGATGCATTTTATGAAGAAATTCTTGAAATGGACCGTTGGTCTTCAAAAACAGGGCATGCCCTTTCTTTAATTGCAATGGCGAACTTAAATATTGAAAAAGACAACTTAACCATGGCACAAATAAACTTAAACCTTGTAGAGCTCGAAAAAGTAGAGTTGAGCTACAGCGATTATGTGTCCCTATTTTATTATCAAACGAAATTGCAAATAACTTATTTAAAGAATGCGAAAGACGACAATAAAAAAATAAAACTTATTTTAAAAAACCTTATTGAGAAAACAAAGTTTACAAAATTCAATCAAGCCCTCACCGATTTGACTATCTCCTCATAATTATAAGAATAAGCACCCCAAATGATCTACCTCATAATTGCGATTATTCTATTTTCTTTTAACAATGTTTTATGGAAAAAAAACCTAGCGACCATTTCAGTTGGCTTGTTAATGACTTACAGGTCTTTTTTTACAAGTATATTGGCGGTCAGTTTTCTTTTTTACTTCCACGATGTAACAGAATTTAGTTTTACTCAAATTTCGAAAACATTCACCGCAGCAATATTAGGGGTTATTGGCCTCTTTACCATGTTAACAGTCTACAAAAAGGCATCCTTACAATGGGCAGCTATTTATAATCTGTTAGGTATAAGCTTTACAGTATTATATGTATGGCTTTTTAAAGAATTGGATGTAAAGTCTTCTTTAATGGGGATTTCTATCATAACCATAGGTTTTATCTTTTATATATACACAAATAAAAATAGCAGCTTAAAAATCAATTTAAAGCAGCATTTATTACTCATCCTAATGACCCTCTGTTTTGGAACGGCAACAATCCTTAACTGGGAAAACTTAAACCAAAAAATTCCCGCAATATTCATCATTGCAAATCAAGAAGTACTCGTTTTTATTTGTGGCACAACCCTTCTTTTTTTACAAAAAAAACTGAGAAAACCGCTTCAACTAGTACCAACATTACAAAAATATTTCTATCGAGTACTACTCATGAGTATCGTTATCTTATTGGGACTTCTTTTTAGTTTTTTAGGGTTGGAAATTACAAATCCAATTATTTCTGGTGCTTTATTTTTAGCCAGTCCAATAACCACTATTTTATTTAGTGCCTATTTTTTTAAAGAAAAAATAAAAGTTACCGATTGGATTGCTATTGGTGTGATTGCTTTTGGCGCCTTTTTACTCCACTTACAAACCACTTAGCCGAAAAATCTAAAAAATGCTGTATCTTTAAATCCATTGTTTCAAACAACACCGTCTTATGAAGTATTTATACCTTTTATTTTTATGTACCACTACAACACTACTAAGTCAAACAGATCAAAAAATATATGACATTATCGATGCTGTTTCTGAAGATCGAATTAAAGCTGATGTAAAAACATTGACAGAATTTGGTACCCGAAATACTTTTTCAGACACGCTATCTGCAACTCGCGGAATTGGAGCTGCCAGACGTTGGATTAAAAGTACTTTTGAGGATATTTCTAAAGATTGTGGAGATTGTATCAATGTCTTTTATCAAAAAGACCTTGTCACTACCCAAATGAGCAAAAGAGTTCCACACGATGCTTGGGTTGTGAATGTCGTTGCCATTCAAAAAGGAACAAAATACCCAAACAAATACGTCATTATGAGTGGAGATATTGACTCCAGAAATAGTAACGGTTCAAATTTCACAAAAGATGCACCTGGTGCCAATGACAATGCCTCTGGAATGGCAGGAACCATAGAAGCTGCAAGAGTTTTATCTAAATACCAATTTGAAAGTAGTATTATCTATGTAGGATTGTCTGGAGAAGAACAAGGCTTGTTTGGCGGAGAAGGGCTGGCAAAATATGCCAAAGAAAAAGGGTGGGAAATTATTGGTGTTTTAAACAATGATATGATTGGGAACATTACCGGAGTTGACGGTGTGATCGACAACAGGGCCTTTCGAATTTTTTCAGAACCAGTTCCAGCAAATGAAACAGAAAGACAAAGAAGAATGCGCCGTTTTTATGGTGGCGAAGTAGACGGAATCTCCCGTCAATTGGCCAGATATACCCATAAAACAGTTCGTACTTACATGCCCGAAATGAATCCCATGATGATTTATCGATTAGATCGTTTTGGTCGAGGAGGACATCACAGACCTTTCAATGATTTGGGCTATGCGGGAATTAGAATTATGGAAGCGCATGAAAACTATACACAGCAGCATCAAGATATTAGAATAGAAAACGGCATTGCATATGGAGATACCTTTGAGCATGTAAATTTTGGATATGCAAAAAAATTAACAGCCGTAAATGCAATTACAATGGCGAGTTTGGCATTGGCACCCCCAGCTCCAGAAACAGTTGCAATAGGTGGAATTGTCGAGGCATCTGCAAAATTGAAATGGAATAAAGTGATTGGTGCCAAAGGATATAAAGTCTACTGGAGAGATACCACATCTCCGACTTGGGATCATAGCCGATATGTAGAAGCTACCCAATTTACTTTGGACGGAATTGTGATAGACAATTTCTTTTTTGGCGTTGCCGCCGTAGGTGAAAACGGTCATGAAAGTATCGTTGTATTTCCAAACAAAATTATGCGATAATGCTTGAAAAGGAATCATTTTATTTTAAAAATGATACCGAATGGCGCAACTGGCTATCAAAAAATCATAACAGTTCGGAAGGGATTTATTTAATCTTTTATAAAGTAGAGAATGAAGAAGCATCAATGCGATGGGAAGAAGCTGTAAAAGTAGCACTTTGTTATGGCTGGATTGATGCTACTGTTAAAAGCTTAGGAAATGGAAAGCGGAAACAGTATTTCTGCAAACGTAACCCAAAAAGTGTTTGGAGTGCACTGAACAAAAAACACATTCAAGAATTAGCAAGCAAAAATTTATTACATCAAAGCGGAATAGACAGTATCAATATCGGAAAAAAAAATGGGGCTTGGACTGCATTGGATGCTGTTGAAAAAGGGGTTATTCCAGAAGATTTACAAATTGAATTCGATCAAAACAAAACCGCTTTCGACAATTACAATCGTTTTGCACCGAGCTACAGAAAAAGCTATTTGTATTGGCTCAATCAAGCAAAAAGGGATGCAACAAGAAAAAACCGAATTACAGAAATAATTCGGCTTTGTTCTAAAAATATTAAATCCAGAAATACCTGGTAAGCGATTACAGGCCGCTCATAAAACTTCCGTAAGGATCTTTAAATTGAGTTCCTTCTGCATATCTGTGCTTGCTTAATTTCTCAAATTCAACCAAAGCCCAAAGCACAAATTCTTTCACGAAATAGCTGTCTTTTTTGTTCATATTGGGCTGGTACTTCTCTAAGAAATCATCCAATGGCTTTATTTTATTGAGCTCCTTTTTGTAGGCCTTATCTGTATACTCATCCAACAACTCAAAATCTCCATCGGCATTAAAGAACCAGGAGACAATGTCATCATAAGGAGATTCATCTTCTTGCTTTTCCAATTTCTTAATGACAGGAAAATAGGTTGGAAATAACGTTTTAATCGCTTTTTTAATTAAATTTTCTGCGACGATTTGCGCGCCTTCTTGCTCTCCTTCATAGACCAATTCTACTTTTCCGGTAATGGCCGGGATGATTCCATCAAAATCACTCAAACGAAGCATTGTTTTTTCTTCACCACAAAGCAAAGCTCTTCGTTCTGCCGTACTTAGTAGGTTTTCGTAAGCTGAAATACTTAATCGTGCACTCACCCCGCTTTTAGGATCGATGTATTCACTTTCTCTTGCCTCAAAAACAATTTGCTCTAACAAATCTTTGGCCAGCTCTGGAACTTGAATCCCAGCTTGTTGATCATCGCTTCTGTGAGTTTCTTGCTGTGTTATTTTCTTGGCAGTTTCAATGTCTTCAGGATAATGTGTTAAAATCTGAGAGCCAATACGGTCTTTAAGAGGCGTTACAATGCTCCCCCTATTGGTATAATCTTCTGGATTTGCTGTAAATACAAATTGCATGTCCAGCGGCAATCGCAATTTAAATCCTCTGATTTGAATATCTCCTTCTTGCAAAATATTAAACAGTGCAACCTGAATTCTGGCTTGTAAATCTGGCAATTCATTAATTACAAAAATGCATCGATTTGCTCTTGGAATCATTCCATAATGAAGTACGCGATCATCGGCATAACTCAGTTTTAAGTTCGCTGCTTTTATGGGATCTACATCTCCAATAATATCAGCAACCGTTACATCTGGGGTTGCTAGTTTTTCTGCAAAACGTGCCGATCTGTGCAGCCAAAAAATAGGTGTCTTGTCTCCTTTTTCCGAAATCAACTCCTTCGCAAATCTCGAAATTGGATGTAACGGATCGTCATTAATTTCAGATCCCTCAACTACAGGTATATATTCGTCCAACAAATTCACCATTAACCTTGCCAATCGTGTTTTTGCCTGACCTCGCAACCCTAATAAATTGATATTATGCTTGCTTAAAATTGCGCGCTCTAATTCTGGAATCACTGTATTTTCATACCCGTGAACGCCCTTAAAAACAGTTTCCTTACTCATCATTTTACTAATCAGATTCTCTCTCAACTCCTCTTTAATCGATTTTGACTGATATCCTGATTTTTTTAATGCGCCTAATGTTGTAATCTTACTTATGTTCATCTATTTTAGTATCTGAAACAAACTTTGCCGTTTTGTTCCTGTTTTTTTTATGCTTTAATATTCTTTTTCCGATTCGTTTCATAATCCTCAAAAATCATTTCTCCTAAACCTTTTAAACCTGTATAAAATGCTTTTCCTTGATTTGCTTTTGCAAATGCACTTACAAATTGCATGAGATACGGATCTTTTGCAATCATAAAAGTGGTGATTGGAATGTGTAGCTTTTTAGCCTGCTTTGCCATGGCGTAGCATTTATTTACAATGTAGGAATCTAACCCGTTACTGTTTTTATAGTATTGACCGTCGGGCAAGCGCAAACAGCTTGGTTTTCCATCTGTGATCATAAAAATTTGTTTGTTGGTATTTCGTTTTCTTCGGAGTAAATCCATCGCAAGATTTAACCCAGCAACCGTGTTTGTATGGTAAGGCCCCACTTGTAAGTACGGCAAATCTTTAATTTTAATGGACCAAGCATCATTTCCGAAGACTATAATATCTAGCGTATCTTTTGGATATCGCGTTGTAATTAATTCTGCCAATGCCATGGCAACTTTTTTAGCTGGAGTAATTCTATCTTCACCATATAAAATCATTGAATGACTAATGTCAATCATTAAGACAGTGCTCATTTGGCTTTTGTGAAGTGTTTCTTCCACGACCAAATCGTTTTCTGTCAAACGAAAATCATCGATGCCGTTATTTATCTGAGCGTTTCGAATGCTTTCAGTGATAGAAACTTTATCCAAAGCATCACCAAATTGATAGTTTCTAAAATTGCCGGTCTGCGCATCTCCAATTCCAGGGGATTTGCTTTTATGACTTCCCGACCCACTCCTCTTTATTTTTCCAAAAATATGGTTTAATGCTTGCTGACGAATCGACCGTTCTGTTTTGGCAGTTATTTTTGTAGCGCCCAATCCATTGGCGTCTATTTCCTTTTTTATGAATCCTTTTTTCGTAAGATCTTCAATGAAATCGTCAATTGTATAGGCTTCAGTAGTCAGCTTGTATTCTTTATCTAATGAACGTAACCAATCAATGGCTTCTTCAAAATCGCCCGAAGTATGGGTGATCAATTCTTTAAAAATTTCGAATAACATTTCAAAAGGAGATTGATTTTCTGCTTCGTATGTTTTAAAAACAAATCCTTTTCTTGTAGTACTTTTTTTCATTATGATAAAAATACGGTTTATTAAACATCTAAAAAAAGATTCTCATCGCTTTCCTCTATATTCTACTCATCATTTTTTTTCAAAAATAAAACAGGCACATCACGATCATTAATTTTATCATAAATTTAACAGTAGAAGTACTCCATAAAAAGTAATTTACAAAAAATTAACCCAAATCAAATTTAGATATGAAACCAAAAAAAATCTCATCATTTAAAATTCTTTGTTCTTTGTTTCTAGCATTCCTATTTGTTGGAGTACAAGACGCAAATGCACAATTTTGGAAGAAAAAAAAGAAAGCGGCATCAAAAACAGCAGTAATTGCTAAGAAAAAGAGCCCAAAAAAGAAAGCAAAAACGATAAAAGAACTGACAGAAAGCAGTAAGAAGATTGAAGGTTTATTTACCATTTTTCAAGATACTGTTACCGGTGCAACTAAGTTATTGATAAAAGAAGACCAATTAAACAAAGACTTTATTTACTTTTCTCAAATTGCAGATGGAGTAACAGAAGCGGGTCAATTTAGAGGAGCTTACCGGGGATCAAGTGTTTTTCATGTAAAAAAATACTTTAATAGAATAGAATTTGTAGCACCAAATACCGCGTTTTATTTTGACAAGAACAACGCCATTTCCAAATCTGCCAATGCGAACATTAGCCATGCGGTGATTGCTAGTGGAAAACTATTAGCCTCCGACACAAAAAAAGGAGCGTATTTGATTGCTGCAGATGGGTTGTTTCTCTCTGAAACTTTTACAAGAATTAAAGGACCTAGATTTCCAGGACAATCTCCTTTAGCTTTTAAACTTGGTAAATTTGACAAAGGAAAGTCAAAGATTGAAGCCATAAAAAATTATCCCGAAAACACCAATGTAAAAACAGAGTATGTATACAACAATCCAGCTGTTTTAAATGGAGGGAGTGCAGCGGTTACCGATGGACGAAATGTCTCTATCAAAGTTTTTCATACGTTTATGAAAATGCCAGCGGATGACTATACTACAAGATTGGACGATCCGAGAGTTGGGTATTTTTTAACCCAAACAAACAATATGACCTCAACTGATATTGTTAATTATAGAGATTTTATTCACCGATGGAAATTGGTCAAAAAAAATCCGGAATTGGCGATTTCTGAACCGATAACTCCCATTACTTGGTGGATTGAAAATACGACTCCTATTGAGTTTAGAGAAACCATAAAACAAGGAGTACTCGCATGGAATGAAGCTTTTGAAAAAGCAGGATTCAAGAATGCAATGGTGGTAAAGGTTCAACCCGATGATGCCGATTGGGATGCCGGAGACGTTCGGTACAATGTATTGCGTTGGACCTCTTCTCCAAACCCTCCTTTTGGTGGCTATGGACCTAGTTTTGTAAACCCACGAACAGGTGAAATTTTAGGTGCCGATATCATGTTAGAGTACGTACATTTTACCAACAGAGTTTATTATGACCGTATTTTTAATAATGCAGCTGCTATAAACTTTACCGCTGAAACGGAAGCAGAAGAAAAAGTAAAATTCTTTCAAAATAAAAACAATCATTTATTTTGTTCTAAAGGACACTTGATGCACGAAAACACCCTCTTTGGAAATACAGTTTTATCCGCAACAGGAGCTTCAGAGTTAGAAATGGAAGGTCTGAAAGAGCAAGGAATGAAATCTTTAATAATGCACGAAATTGGTCATACATTAGGGTTGAACCACAATATGAAAGCAAGTCAATTATTCTCACCAGCACAGTTGGCTGATGCCGATTTCATTAAAGGAAAAGCTTTAACAGGTTCGGTGATGGATTATGCAGGTATTAATTTAACCAAAGACCGAGGTAAGCAAGGACAATATTATGATATGGCAGTAGGGCCTTATGACGTTTGGGCGATTCAGTTTGGCTATATGCCATTTAAATCAAAAACAGAAAGAGCGGCTTTATTAGCAAGATCTACGGAACCTGAATTAATTTTTGGAAATGATGCCGATGACATGCGATCTCCTGGAAAAGCAATTGATCCAAGAGTCATGATTGGTGATTTGTCTAATGATCAAATTGGATATTCTATAGATCGAATTGAACTCGTAAATTCCATGATGAAAGAGATCAAAACTCGTTTTGGTAATTCTGGAGATTCCTATATGCAATTAAGACAAGCTTATTACATTTTAAGTGGACAATCGGCAACTGCAGCTAATGTAATCTCAAGATTTATTGGTGGGGTGTATGTAGACAGATCCAAACCAGGTACTAGCGAAACAATGCCTTATACACCGGTAAGTTTAGCCGATCAAAAAAGAGCGTTGAAGGCATTAAAAAAATATGTTTTTGCTCCCGATGCATTTACAGTCCCTAAAGATGTATACAACTATTTGGCAAACCAAAGACGAGGCTACAATTTCTTTGGCGGCCCCGAAGACCCAAAAATTCACGAACAAATATTGAGCTATCAAACGCGCGTTTTAGCACATATTACACATCCGAACACCCTCCAAAGAATTTCCAATTCTGAATTGTATGGCAACAAATACAAGCTCGCAACCTACATGACAGACTTAAACAACATCATGTTCAAACCAGACGTGAATGGAACCATCAACTCTTTTCGCCAAAATCTACAAGCTGCCTATACAAAGGGATTGATAAAAATGATTACTGGAAAATCAAGTAGTCGCTATCCAATAGCTGCAAAATCGATGGCGATTTACAATTTAAAAACCATTAAATTTTGGGTAAGTAATGGATCTGGTGATATTGCTACAAAAGCACACAAAAATCACCTAAAGACATTAATTACTAATGCCATGAAAGAAATTAAATAATTTTTATACAAGGCTTCACAGAGAAGCTGTTTAAAATATAAGTTTTAGCGTGTCAATCGAAGCGAATCGAAGGTATTTATAATAAAAGAAATACATTTCAAGAACTCCATGTGACATTCGTTATAAAAACTAGCTTTTTAAGCAGCTTCTTTTTTATTTTTGTAAAATGGCAAACATATTGATTACCGGGGGAACCGGGTTGGTAGGCAAAAGGCTTACTGAGTTTTTACTTAAGAAAAAACACAAGGTCCGAATTTTAAGTAGAACCCCTTCAGCAGAAAATGAATATAAATGGGATGTAGTCAATGACTATATTGATGAAGAAGCATTGCTAGATTTAGACTATATCATCCATCTGGCAGGTGCCGGAATTGCAGACAAACGCTGGACTTCCGAACGTAAGAAAGTTATTATTGACAGTAGAGTAGCTACGGCCAACCTCTTGTATTCGAAAATAAAAACATTGAGCATTCCTTTAAAAGGATTTATTTCGGCATCTGGAAGTAATTTCTATGGTGCAAAAACAACCGATACAATCTACACAGAGACCGACATTGCAGGTACTGACTTTCTTGGTAATGTTTGTCTTCAATGGGAAAAAGCTGCCCAACAGTTTGAGACTTTAAAAATACCCGTCACCCTTCTAAGAACCGGCATAGTTTTATCTAAAAAAGGAGGCGCACTCCAAAAAATGAAAACGCCTATCATTTCCCCTTTAGGTTCAGGAAAACAATACTTGTCTTGGATTCATCTTGACGACTTGTGCAACTTATACATACATGTAATTGAGCAAAATATTACAGGGATTTTCAATGCCGTTGCCCCCGATTTTCAGACCAGTACATCCTTTTCAAAAACATTAGCAAAAAGTATCAAAAGGCCTTATCTACCAATAGCAGTACCAGAGTTCTTACTAAAACTTGTTTTTGGAGAATTGGCCGTCATTCTTTTAGAAGGAAGTAGATTATCTTCTAAAAAAGTAAAGGCAACCAATTTTCAGTTTGAATTTAAAACAGTCTCAGAAGCTTTTACCCACTTATTTCAAAAATAATTTTTTACTGCTTTTTATCAATTCAAAAAAAACGTAACTTGCTGAAATAAATTTTCAGGAATTATGAAATCACTTTCAATAAACGGAAAATCTTTTTCCATTGAAGCGCAAAATGAAATGCCTTTGCTATGGGCAATTAGAGACATTATTGGCTTAACAGGTACAAAATATGGCTGTGGAGTTAGTCAATGTGGCGCTTGCTCCGTATTAATCAACGGCAACTTAACAAAATCATGCAGCATTCCAGTTTCCTATGCAGAAGGAAAAGAAATATTCACGATTGAAGGTTCTTCAGAAAATTTAGAATTTTTACGAGCAGCTTGGAATGAAGGCAATGTACCACAATGTGGATATTGCCAATCTGGGCAATTAATTGCTGCTACCGCACTATTAGACAACACAGAAAAACCTACAAATGAAGACATTGACAAGGCTATGAGTGGCAATATTTGTAGATGTGGAACCTATACCCGAATTAAAAAAGCCATTCATAAAGCTGTCGAACTTAAATCAAATAGTCATGACTAAGATTCAGAACTTAAGTAGAAGAAACTTTGTAAAAGTATTTGGTTTGGCCTCAGGAGGAATTCTTTTAGGGTGCAGTACAACTGGAGACAAAAAGGATTTTATTCCAAAATTGACAGCCGAAAACGGGTTTGCTCCCAATCTTTTCATCAATATTAAAAAAGATGGAAAGATCACTTTAATTGCGTCTCGTTCTGAAATGGGACAAGGAATCCGAACTTCATTAGCTTCCGCAATTGCAGATGAATTAGAAGCTGACTGGAGTTATATTTCTTTAAAACAAGCAACTGGAGATGAAAAATATGGCAATCAAAATACAGATGGTTCTCGAAGTGTAAGAACAATGTTGGCACCCATGCGTAAAATGGGCGCAACTGCAAAAATGATGTTGATTGCTGCAGCAGCAAAAAAATGGAACGTTTCCAAAAACGATTGCATTGCAGAGAATCACTACATCGTGAATACCAAAACAAAAGAGAAAATTTTCTTTGGTGATTTGGTGGAAGAAGCATCAAAAATCACCCTCTCAGAATCTGAAGAAATCACACTAAAAGAAACTGAAAATTTTAAATACATTGGAAAGACGCTAAAAAGTGTTGATCTAAAAGATTTTACACACGGAACTGCGGTATATGGTATTGACAAAAGAATTCCAAATATGAGGTTTGCTGCCATTGCACGATGCCCAGTTACTTTTGGAACTATAAAAAGCGTCGATAAATCCGCTGCTGAAGAAATTTCCGGCGTTGAAAAAATCATCAAAATGGATCGAATGATTCCGCCTACTGGAAAATTTTTCGGAATGTTGGGTGGTGTTGCAGTCATTGCCAATAATACTTGGGCTGCTTTTCAAGGAAAATTAAACTTAGAAATTGATTGGGATTTTGGAGACAACAAAGCGTACAATACCGATACTTACGATCAAAAAATTAACGAGCGTTTACTAGAAAACGGAAAACTGGTTCCTGGTAGTCGTGGAAATGTTACGAATGCATTTAAAGAAAGTGAACAGGTTATTGAAGCGACATACCATGTACCACATTTGGTGCACGCTCCTATGGAAGTACCCAATGCGACGGCTTGGTTTCAAGGAGATCGATGTGAGGTCTGGGCTCCCGTGCAGGATCCGCAAACGGCAAGAAGTGAAATCGCACATTTTTTCAATTTAGATATTCAAAATGTAACAGTGAATATTACTTTTTTAGGAGGTGGATTTGGACGAAAATCAAAGTCAGATTTTGTTGTTGAAGCAGTTGCATTATCCAAAGAAATAAATGCACCTGTTCAAGTAGTTTGGACGCGTGAAGATGATATACAGCATAGTTTTTATCATTCATCTAGTACACAATCGATCAAAGGTTCGCTAGACAAAAACGGGCAAGTTTCGGGTTGGTTACACAAAGTTGCCTTTCCTTCTATCGTTTCTAGCTTTAAGCCATTATCAGATTATGCATCTGGTTTTGAATTGGGACAAGGATTTATCAACAACCCTTATCAGATTGAAAATTTCAGATTTGAGAATGCGAAAGCAGAAGCCCATCTTCGAATTGGTTGGATGCGCTCTGTTATTCATATACATAGTGGATTTGGAATCAATTCCTTTATCGATGAATTGGCAGCAAAAGCAAACAAAGACCCTTTAGCATTCCATATAGAACTTCTCGGAAAAGACCGCATTATTCAAGGAAAATCTGCCTATCCTTTTGATTCAAAACGTTTCAAAAATGTTTTAAGAACCGCTACAGAAAAAGCAAATTGGGGCATAAAATTACCGGAAGGCCATGGCTTAGGTTTGGCCGTTCATTATAGTTTTTATAGTTATGTTGCCACTGTGGTAGAAGTTTCTTCAAAAGATGATAAAATAAAAGTAGAAAATATTTGGACAGCTATTGATTGTGGATTGGTATTGAACAAAGACAATGTTAAAAATCAATTAGAAGGTGCTGCCATTTTTGGAATGTCGTTTACATTGTTTGGAAAAATCACCGCAAAAGAAGGTGCTATTGAACAGAGTAACTTTCATGATTATCCAATGACGCGTATGATAGATGCACCAAACATTGACATTACTATTATTGACAATATGGAAACGGCACCAACTGGGGTTGGGGAACCTGGAGTTCCTGTTATTGCTCCTGCGATCTGTAATGCTATTTTTAATGCAACAGGAAAACGAGTAAGAACCTTACCTTTAATGGACTTAGGGATGGTATAAGCATGGTTCACAATACGAAATAAAAAAGCGCAACTTATAAAAGTTGCGCTTTTTTAATAATATCTATTTTTTAAAACGCTAAAACTTGTATTCCGCGAGAGGTTTTGGAAAATCTTCTGGATTAGCCGCTAAGTGATATCTTGGATCATCAATCCCCTCCTCTATAATTCCTACAAATATGGGGCTTGCTTTATACAATAAGATTTTACAATCTTTGCTTAAATGTTTTAGCTTTATGTTTTTGCCTTCAGCTTGATATTTTTCAACCAAAGCAAAAATTGCTTCTATGGCAGAATGATCAGAAACACGCGCTTCCACAAAATCGATTTCTACACTTTCTGGATCATTTTTAACATCGAATTTCTCATTAAACGTCGCAATACTTCCAAAGAACAAAGGGCCCCAAATTTCATACACTTTGGTTCCGTCATCTTTAATTCTTTTTCTTGCACGAATCTTTCTCGCATTTTCCCATGCAAAAACCAAGGCACTAACAATGACTCCAGCAATTACAGCAAACGCTAAATCAAAAATTACGGTTAGCGAAGAAACTAAAATCAACACAAAAACATCAGATTTTGGAATCTTATTCATGATTCTAAAACTTGACCATGCAAATGTTCCAATAACCACCATAAACATGACGCCAACTAGAGCAGCAATTGGCACTTGTTCAATATAAGAAGATCCGAATAGAATAAATATCAATAAGAAAACTGCAGCTGTCAATCCAGACAAGCGTCCACGCCCACCTCCTTTTATATTGATTATAGATTGTCCAATCATTGCACAGCCCCCCATACCACCAAACAATCCTGTAATAATATTAGCACCCCCTTGGGCAACACATTCTCGATTTGAATTTCCACGAGTTTCTGTTAAATCATCTATGAGGTTCAAAGTCATTAAAGACTCAATTAACCCTATAGCTGCTAAAATTCCAGCATATGGGAAAATGAACCAAAAAGTATCCATATTCATCGGTATTTTAGAAAAAGTATCAAAAACCGGAACTGGGAAACTCCCTTTTAAACCTTCACCACCACCATCTCTAATAAAAGAACCTACTGTGGCAACATCTAAATTAGAGAAGATAACAATTCCAGAAACAACGATAATAGCAATTAGTGCTTCAGGTAGCTTTTTTGTTGCCTTTATTTTTGGAAGCCCCCACATAATTAACATGGTCAAACCAACTAAGCCAACCATATACCACAAAGAAACTCCTTCCAACCATACTTTATCGGTACCATCGATTGTTTTAAACATTCCTAATTGTGACAAGAAAATTACAATTGCCAAACCGTTCACAAATCCCATCATTACGGGATGTGGAATTAATCTCACAAATTTACCTAACTTAAAAAGACCTGCTAAAACCTGAAGAACTCCCATTAGAATCACCGTTAAGAAAAGATAGTAAAGACCTAAACTTTCATCAGGGCTTCCCATTGCGTTCCCCTCCGAAACCAATGAAACCATTACAACTGCTAATGCGCCTGTTGCACCAGAAATCATCCCAGGTCTCCCACCAAATATTGAGGTGATTAATCCTACCATAAAAGCAGCATACAAACCCACCAAAGGATCTACACCCGCCACAAAAGCAAATGCGACTGCTTCTGGAACCAGTGCTAAGGCTACCGTAATTCCTGATAAGACATCATTTCTTACATTATTAACTCTTTTTGTGATAAACTCGGTCATAATTTTTATTCCTTTTAGAAGTCGGCAAAGATAGTAGGTTTTTTAATTGTAACCTTGTAAGTCTAAGTATTTGTTATAAACCAATTTAATGTTGGCATAACTGTTTTGAAGTGCCTCTAAAATCGCTGTTTTGTTCTTAAAAACAACTTCCGTAATACCCTCTTCTACTTGTGGTTTTAAGACTCCTTCAAAATTGGAATGCATTAAAAACCAATGTGTTTTTTTGAGGCACTTTTCATTCCGATAAAAGTAATGGTAAGTCGTTATTAAAAATTGATCGATTGAAAGACTTTCAATACCACACTCTTCGGCAACCTCTCTAAGGGCAGTTGCTTCGATGGATTCTCCCTTTTCAACCATCCCTTTTGGAAGGTCCCAAGTGTCATTTCTATAAATGAATAGTATTTCTTTTTGGGAATTTAAAACCAATCCTCCACCTGCTGTAACGATCTTAAAATTTTCAAAGAAAAGCGCCCTCGATTGTTCTAAATCGGTACATAGGAGGAGTATTTCTTTTGTTGGATTGGCAATAATATTTTGCAAAAAATTATCAATACACAAGGTTTCAAATATAAATACCGGCAACTTATTTTGTTTAGGCAAAGAATCTGTTAAAATAATTAGGCTATCATTTACAAAAACTTTATACATTTGTGACATGATTTTAAACAAAGATACAGCAAAAAAAACCGCTGAACTTTTATTGCAAATTAAGGCGATAAAACTTAGTCCAAATGAACCTTTTTCATGGGCTTCAGGATGGAAATCCCCAATCTATTGCGACAATAGAATTACGCTTTCTTACCCAGCCGTAAGAGTTTTTATAAAAGAAGAAATTGCAAAAATAGTTGAACAGCAACATGGAAAACCGGATGTAATTGCAGGAGTTGCTACAGGTGCTATTGCTATTGGTATTTTGGTGGCGCAAGAATTGGGCGTTCCTTTTATATATGTGAGACCAGAACCAAAAAATCATGGCCGTAAAAACCAAATTGAAGGATATTTGGAAAGCGGTCAAAACGTAGTGGTTATTGAAGACTTAATAAGCACGGGTAAAAGTAGTTTGAATGCAGTAGCCGCTTTAAAAGAAGCGGGAGCGGTTGTGAAGGGAATGGTAGCCATTTTTACCTATGGTTTTGAAATTGCAGACACCAACTTTAAAGAGAAAAATATTACTTTAACAACGTTGAGTAACTACGGTAATTTACTGGAGCAAGCATCTGACAGCAGTTACATTTCTGAAAATGAAATTGACACACTGCAAGAATGGAGAAAAAACCCAAGTAACTGGAAACAATAAAAAATAGACCATGAACATTGAAGGAGCAAAAGTAACGACGCAGAAATCTGCCAAAGAAATTTTTACTTTTTTTACAGAATTATCGAATTTCGAAAACTTAATGCCTGAAAATATTCAAAAATTTGAGGTGGATGGTGACTCGTTTATTTTTGGTTTGAAAGGGATGCCAGAAATTAGACTGGTTTTAAAAGATAAAACAGCGTATTCTAATATTACCTTAGGGGCAGCTAGTAGTAAATTGCCTTTTACACTCGCAGCAAATATTGAAGAGGTGACTGAAAACTCAAGTTCGGTGCAACTTCAATTTGATGGTGAATTTAATCCAATGATGGCCATGATGATTAAAGCACCCTTAACAAAATTTGTAAATACGCTCACCGAACATATTGCAAAACTTTAAGCAAAGGAAACTTCTTTGATTCCGAATTCTTCAATGGAATCATCCTCTAACAAGATTTGTAATTTTCCTTCGGGAGAAACCCCTAGAATCATTCCCATAAACAAAACGTTGTCACGATTTTTAAAAGTCGTTGGAACGTTTTTTTTGTACAAACAATCTAGAAACTGTGCTTCTAACAATTGATATTGACCTCCATTTAAAAGTGCTATTTTCGATTGTAAGTGCTTTAATAGCAATTGAAGGGTCTCCTCTAAATCAATCTCTTTTTGCAAACAGTTTTTAATGGAAGTTGCCTTCCTCGAAAATACTGGAAAGGATTCTTGATTTACATTCAATCCAATTCCGATAATTGCAGCTTGTATTTTTTGCTCTTTCAAGGTGTTTTCAATTAAAATACCCGCTATTTTATCATTCCCTGCCAGAATGTCGTTGGGCCATTTTACTTGTAAATTTGGAATTTCCAAGTATTTAAGTGCTTCTAAAACAGCAAGACTTACCGCAAAACTGAGGTACTTATGGCTATTTGTTTCCAACGCTAAAAAAGAGACATAAGTGCTGAATGTTAGGTTTTTACCCCTTTCAGAAGCCCAAGAACCTGTTTGTTGCCCACGCCCTTTTAATTGTTGTTTTGCAGTAACCGTAGTAAAATTATTTAAAACAGAAGTACGCCCCAAATCTTTTAAAAAAGAATTGGTAGAATCGATGGCATCAAGTTTGATTATTTTCAAGTGTTAAATAATGTATAAACTAGTTCAATATTACACAAAAAACTGACAAAAAAACAATAACTTTGCGTATTAATTTATAAATTTTAATGACCAAAAAGAAAATCAATACAGACGAGTTAATCGCTGTTATTATAAAAGGAATTGATAATGTTAAGGGAGAAGACATTCAATTATTAGACTTAAGAGAAATCGAAAACACTGTTTGTGATTATTTCATCATTTGTTCAGGGAATTCAAACACGCAAGTAAACGCAATTTCTGGATCTGTCCAGAAAACGGTTTCTAAGGAAATCAAAGACAAACCATGGCATATAGAGGGTCAAAACAATTCCGAATGGATTTTAATGGACTACGTAAATGTTGTTGTACATGTTTTTCAAAAACATGTACGCGAATTTTATGACATCGAAAGTCTTTGGGGTGACGCAAAAATTACTGAAATAAAATCTTAACAAACACATTTCATTTTTTAAAATATGAGTGATTCGAATAAAGAAAATAAACCAAAATCCCCCAAGGCAAAATTTAGTTCATACTGGATTTATGGAGCTGTTTTTATAGCCCTAATCGTTTTTCAGTTTTTAAATTCTGATGCTTTGGCTTCTAAAAGTTTGTCTAAAAATAAATTTGAGGAAATTTTAAATGATAATGAAATTGAAAAAATTTTAGTGGTTAATAATACTACCGCTCAAATTTACTTAACCGAAGATGCATTAGCCAAAAGCAAATACAAAGATTTCAAAACAGGTACTTTTTATAGACCTGGATCACCGATTTATGAATACAATTTTGGAGATCAGCAAAATTTCGAAAATGAAGTTAGCAAAGCGAAAGAGAAATACAAATTGTCTGTGGACATGCGAAATGACAATCAGACCAGTATTGTTGAAAGCATCTTTAATTATTTACCTTTCATCTTATTAATCGGAGTTTGGTTATTTTTCATGAAAAGAATGTCTGGTGGCGGAGGCGCTGGTGGTGGTGGACAAATTTTTAATATTGGAAAATCGAAAGCAAAACTTTTTGACAAAGACACTAAAGTAAAAACAACCTTTGAGAATGTAGCAGGATTAGAAGGTGCAAAAGAGGAGGTGCAAGAAATTGTAGATTTCTTAAAACATCCTGAAAAATACACCGCCTTAGGAGGAAAAATACCAAAAGGAGCTTTACTTGTAGGGCCCCCAGGAACCGGTAAAACACTCTTAGCAAAGGCAGTTGCAGGAGAAGCAGGCGTTCCTTTCTTTTCTTTGTCTGGATCAGATTTTGTAGAGATGTTTGTTGGCGTTGGTGCCTCTCGAGTGAGAGATTTGTTTAAGCAAGCACAACAAAAATCACCTTCTATTATTTTTATTGATGAGATTGATGCGATTGGTAGAGCTCGTGGAAAAAACAGCATGACCGGTGGGAATGATGAAAGAGAAAACACGTTGAATCAACTACTAACGGAAATGGACGGTTTTGGAACCGATACCAATGTTATTGTTGTTGCTGCAACTAACAGAGCAGATGTTTTAGACAAAGCCTTAATGCGTGCAGGACGTTTTGATCGTCAAATTTATGTAGACTTACCAGACATTAATGAGCGGAAAGAAATTTTTGATGTGCATATAAAGCCCCTGAAATTAGGCGAAGATGTAAAAGTTGAATTTTTAGCACAACAAACCCCAGGTTTTTCTGGTGCAGATATTGCAAATATGTGTAATGAAGCGGCTTTAATAGCGGCAAGACAGGACAAAAAAGCTATAGCACATCAAGATTTCTTAGATGCCGTTGATCGTATTGTGGGTGGTTTAGAAAAGAAAAATAAAGTAATTACGCCCAAAGAGAAAAAAACAATTGCTTTTCATGAAGCTGGACACGCTACGGTGAGTTGGATGCTAGAACACGCTGCGCCACTCGTAAAGGTAACTATAGTACCTAGAGGACAATCTTTGGGAGCTGCTTGGTACTTACCAGCAGAAAGGATGATTGTGCAAACAGAACAAATGTTGGATGAAATGTGTGCTACCTTAGGAGGAAGAGCTGCAGAGAAAATCATTTTTAATAAAATCTCAACAGGTGCATTAAGTGATTTAGAAAAGGTAACCAAACAAGCGAGAGCAATGGTTACAGTTTATGGTTTAAATGAAGAAGTTGGTAACATTACCTATTATGACTCTTCTGGAAATGATGCATTTGTAAAACCATACAGTGAAGAAACGGCAAAAACCATTGACAGAGAAATCTCTAAGATGATTGAAGCTCAATATCTAAGGGCTGTCGAGTTATTAACTACACACAAAGAAAAACTGACCACTTTAGCAGAATTACTTTTAGAAAAAGAAGTAATTTTTAAAAATGATTTAGAAAAAATATTTGGAAAAAGACCTTTTGATGTTGAAACTCAACCTCTAAAAGAAGCAAAAATTGAAGAAGAAAAAGACGTCGCTATTTCACCTGTAGAAGAAAATACTGGTGAATAATCAAACGCTTTAATTTTAGTAATGAATTTTCTCAAAAAACTACTCGGCAGACAATCATTTGATGATGAACAAACCAAGAATCAAGAGGTTTCTTTATCTTTAGATGATTTGTTTGTACATAATTTTCTTTCCAAAGGCGGAAAGTTTCTATACTGTTCAAATAAGGAAGAAGTAATTTCAAACTTAAAAAATATTCTCGTTGAAAACAAATGGGATCAACTTCAACTTTTGGACTCCACTCTTTTAAAGTACATCAATAAAGAGACAGAGACATCAGAAACAAACCAAGAATTACCAGTTTTTACTTCTTGCGAACATTTAATTGCAGACAAAGGAGATATCCTATTGTCTTCAAACCAATTAAAAAGTAAAAAAATTACTGAATTTTCTGAAAATTTCATCATTTATGCAAGCACGAGTCAGATTGTAAAAAATACGGGGCAAGGACTAACAGGGATTAAAACAAGCTCTAAAAAAAACTTACCAACCAATATAAGTGCTATTAAAAATTATACACTCAAAAAAAATGATGATAATTTTTTAAACTACGGCAACAGTAATTCAAAAAACTTATATTTGCTGCTATTTGAAGATTTATAATATGCGCAACCTTTTAAGAAGGAGTTTATCTGGACTTATTTTCGTTTTTCTTTTTGTTTCCGCAATCCTATATTCTAAAGAATCATTTGTAATTCTGACGGCTATTTTTGCAGGAATTTCAATTTGGGAATTTCACAAAATCATTCATTTTAAAAGTCTTGCATCCTACCTGTTTTTTGCTGCGGCTGTTTTCCTTTTATTAAAAAACTCTGACAACTATGCTGTGGTTGGTATTTTAGGGATTAATATTATCTCATCCCTTTTTTTAAGCTATCAATTAATTTCGAAAAAAGAAATTTCTTATCAAGATGATCGTTCAAAAATGGGCCTCACGATACGATACATTGTATTTTCTTTTTGTTTTTTAGTTTTAATCCCTTTCCAAGGAGACCAATATAATGCAGCTACTATCTTAAGTATCTTACTCCTTATTTGGACGAATGATAGTTTTGCTTTTATTGTAGGTAAGAATTTCGGAAAAAGAAAACTGTTTGTTTCTATATCACCAAAAAAAACGATTGAAGGTTTTTTTGGCGGTCTCATATTTTCAATCGCTACAGGGTATCTCATCTCCATTTATGTAACAAACTACAGTTTAATAAACTGGATTGTAATTGCTGTAATCGTTTCGGTTATTGGTACCATTGGAGATTTAGTAGAATCAAAATTTAAAAGACAGGCTAACATAAAAGACAGTGGTACAATAATGCCCGGTCATGGAGGGATTTTAGACAGATTTGATAGTTTGTTATTTGTTGCTCCGTTTGTATATTTGTATATCAACTTTATAATATAATTCATGATTCGTTTTCACAAAGAAGGTTATAAGATTATTGTAGTTTCATTACTACTAAGTATTGCGGGGATTTTACTTTCAGAGAAATTTATTGAAATTGTATGGATGGTAAAGACCATTCAGGTTTTAATTCTAGGTTTTTTAATCATTATTTTGCAATTTTTTAGAAACCCTAAAAGAAACACAATACTTAATGAAAAGCATATTATAGCTCCTGTAGATGGTAAAGTTGTAGTAATAGAAGAAGTTGAGGAAACAGAATATTTTAAAGACAAAAGGTTACAAGTGTCTATTTTCATGTCTCCCATTAACGTACACGTAACTCGCTACGCAATGAGTGGTACTGTAAATTACAGCAAATATCATCCAGGGAAATATTTGGTTGCATGGCACCCAAAAGCTTCTACAGAAAATGAAAGAACTACAATCGTGTTAGAGAATCGTTCTTTTGGTGAAATTTTATACCGTCAAATTGCTGGTGCATTGGCAAAGAGAATTGTAAACTATGCAGTAAAAGGAGATGAAATTGTGCAAGGTACCGATGCCGGCTTCATCAAATTTGGATCAAGAGTTGATCTTTTCTTACCTTTAGACACAAAACTTACTGTTAAGTTAGGAGATATTGTAAAAGGAGGAACACAGGTAATTGCAGAAAAAAAGTAAAATGTTAAATGATTTAGACAAAGAGTTTGTAGCAGCATTCGAGAGAATATCTTGTCTAAAAGAAGCCGTTGCTCCCGATATAATGCTTAAATTGTATGCTTTTAATAAGCAAGCCAATTTTGGAAATAATTTTTCTTTTAACAGTGGATCAGATGTAAGAAACGCTTTTAAATTTAATGCATGGATGCAATTAAAAGACATGACACCTACCGAAGCAAAGAAAGAATATATAAAATTAGCAAACACAATTATTAATCCTCAAAAATAATTCATGAAAAAATCAATCCTTTATAGTGTATTTTTATTTACCGTTATTTATATTTCAGGATGTAAGTCAGAAACAAAGACCGTTTCTACAAAGGACACTGTAAGTGAAGCTCCAAAATCTTCTGCGAAGTTCTCTTTAAAAGAAGCTAAAAATAAGATTGGATGGACTGCCTATAAAACAACCGAAAAAATCCCTGTTAATGGGCAATTTAAAAAAGTAAATATCACCGCTAATGGAGATGGAAACACGATAAAAGAAGCAATTCACAATACTTCTTTTTCAATTCCTGTGAGTAGTATTTTTACAAAAGATAGCAGTAGGGATTATAAGATTAGAAAATTCTTTTTCAGCTTTATGGATACCTCTTTATTATCGGGCACCTTAGAGATTTTAACAGCTACATCTGGAATTGCTACCATTAAAATGAATGGTATTACGGACAAAGTTCCGTTTGAATATACAATTACTAACAAGGTATTTTCAATGAAATCCACTATGGACATTAACAAATGGAATGCAAAAGCTGCAATAGCTTCCTTAAATAAGGTCTGTGAAGAACTTCACAAAGGAACAGATGGTATTTCTAAAACTTGGGACGAAGTTGCTTTAAACATCACTTCTACTTTCTAAGAAATCTTTTAAAACGAATAGGCTTTAAAAACAGGTAACATTAAGTGTGCATTTTCATAATGCAATGTTTTTTCATAAACGAAAGACAATTGAGCTCTCGGGTTATTCGCAAAATTTTCATCCGTTTTTATTTTTTCTTCTAACGCTATTTTTATAGCAGGATTTTCCCGCAAAAAATTTGCTGCGACCTCTTCAAATACATACCCAGAAAATCCTTCTTTTTGCTGTAAAATAGTATCGAAAAAATTCCAATTAAAGAAAGAATCA
Organism: uncultured Polaribacter sp.; assembly: GCA_943787375.1. Lineage (GTDB taxonomy): Bacteria > Bacteroidota > Bacteroidia > Flavobacteriales > Flavobacteriaceae > Polaribacter. Next base: position 255,256 of record CALSME010000005.1, on the reverse strand, counting down.
ACCCCTTCTGCCTCTAGAGTTTCGATGAGATATCGAATTCCATTTTGACGGGTTGGTATGTACAAATCTCCCTTTCTAAAACGTACTCTTTTTTTAGTTTTTACAACGGTTGTGTTATAATGCAAATAATGCCCCTCATAGGCTTTTGTTCTGGTCTTATAGTCTTTTATATGTTGCACCTCAACGACAAAAGTAGTGTCCGTCTTAAAACGGGTAAATTCGATATTATTATTTTGTAAACGAGTTACTACACGATGCCAACCTTGTTGTAAAATATAGGCTTCTGGGAGCTTAATCTCTTTGGTTGCAATGTAGTTGTTATAGTAGTTTACATCTTTTGTAAATGGGAGCATCCGATCGTAAAAAAGTCGACTTCCATTAGTTACTTTACTTTCTAAAGTTGTTGCTTCATACCCTTTAAAACGGAGAATTGTAGGGTGTTTCTTATCTACTTTATAATGTAATGGGTATGTTTTATTCGCTACTATTTGAGCAACAGCATTTTTTCTTAGGGTCTTGATTTCATTAGATTTTTTTTCGGTAAAATCTAACATGGAAAAAAGCAGTTCATACGTTTGTTCAACACGAGTTTTATAAGGCTTTAGCATGTGTGTTTCGACCATCATGCCCAAGGTATTAAAGAGTGTTGTGTACCCTGTTGAATATCTTGGTGAATCGTAAAATTGAGACCACCCTGCTTCTGGCGTAGTGCCCCAAACATTTACATAAGGCGTAATATCGATCCCTTTTTCTTTTAAGGATTGCTCCAAAGAAGGACGCATTTGTGTCTCTAAAAACTCACCGAGATCTCCTCCCAGTTTGTTATGTTGTGTAAATAAATGTGTAATTGCATATTGATAATCCGCACCGTTACTCACGTGATTGTCGATAAAAACATCTGGATTGACCGTATGAAAAATTTCTGCGAATGCAGCCGCATTCTTAGTATCTTGTTTGATAAAGTCTCTATTTAAATCAAAATTTCTTGCATTTCCACGAAAGCCATATGCTTTGGGTCCGTTTTGGTTGGCTCTTGAATGAGTATTTCTATTTAAGGCTCCACCAACATTATAAACAGGAATGATTGCAATAAGAGTATTTTTATAATTCTCTTTCAAAGAATCGTTTTGAACAATATCTCTTAAAAAAAGCATCGAGGCATCAATTCCATCAGATTCCCCTGGATGTATTCCATTATTAATTAAGAGTGTGTTTTTTTTTGAATCTCGAATTTCATTGATATTATAAATTCCCTCAGCACTATATACTACCAAGTGTAGCGGTTCACCTGCGTCTGTTTGCCCGAAAGAAAAGAGGGCGACCTCAGAATAGGTATCTGCTAAAGCAGTATAAAAAGCAATTACATCTTTGTACTCTGGTGTTTCAGTACCTTCAGATTTCTCAAAAAGGGTTTTAAATTCTGTTGTATTTTTTTTCTTTGTAGCATTGCAAGAAAAGAGCAAAAGGAACGAAATAAAATAACATACTTTCTTCATAATTTATTTAAAAAATCAAAATTTGCTGTAATTGTAATACTAAATTCTCACCATGTTGGGTACAAGCTTTGTATAATCTCCGTCATTTCGAATGACCTCTCGAACAATAGATGATGAAATATAGGAAGTACTCGCAGCTGTTAATAAGAATACCGTTTCTACTGGGGCTAGATCTCGATTGGTGTGTGCAATTGCTTTTTCGAACTCAAAATCTGCTGGGTTTCTTAGCCCTCTTAAAATAAAATTAAAGTTATTTTTCATACAGAAATCAACAGTCAACCCTTGGTAGGTAACCACTTTTATTTTGGGGTTGTCTTTGAAACAATTTTTAATAAACTGCTCGCGTTCGGCCAGAGAAAACATGTATTCTTTTCCTGAATTAACACCAATTGCGATAATTAACTCATCAAATAAAGTAACACCTCTTTCTATGATGTCAACATGACCTAATGTAATAGGGTCAAAGGACCCTGGAAAAATTGCTCTTTTCATATTTTTAGTTTAAAGCCGACTGAATGGCGTTATCAAATAGTTGTGTTAGAGAAATACCAGCACATGCAGCTTGCTGTGGCAAAATACTTTCTTCTGTTAAACCAGGTACTGTATTAATTTCTAAAAAATAAGGTTCTCCATTTACCAAAATAAATTCTGCTCTTGAAAAACCAGACAAATTTAAACTACAGTACACTTTTTTGGCAGCAAACACCACTTTTTCTTGTATTTCTGGTGAAAGTACAGCAGGTGTAATCTCGGTAGATTTTCCTTGGTATTTTGCTTCATAATCAAAGAAATCATTTTCTGAAACAATCTCTGTAATTGGCAATACTTTAAGCGCTTGCTGATATTGAATAACTCCTACTGAAACCTCCCTACCTTCTAAAAAAGACTCAATTAATATTTCAGGATCTTCTTTAAACGCTTTTTGAATCGCAGGCAACATCTCTGCTAGCTTGTGGGCTTTTGAAATACCAAAACTAGAACCCGCATTGTTTGGCTTTACAAAACAAGGCAAACCAACTTTTGCAATGATGACGTCAAGGTCTATCTGAGATCCTTTATTCAAATAATAAGAAGTTGCGGTTTTAATCCCGTATTCTTTAACCACACTTAGGGTATCTCTTTTATTAAATGTAAGTGCCATTTGATATGGGCTAGCAGACGTATGCTTCAATCCTATTAATTTAAAATAGGCTAAAATGACTCCATTTTCTCCAGGATTTCCATGAATTGCATTGAAAACACAATCAAAAACTATTTTCTGAGTACCTAATTGAAAAGAAAAATCATTTTTATCGATCTGGTATTCTTTGTCATACTTGTCTAAAACAACCCATTTATTGTTTAAAATAAGTACTCGAAAAGGGGTGTACTTTTCTTTGTCTAAATGCGTATAAACAACATTTCCGCTTTTTATAGAAATGTCAACCTCGGCTGAATAGCCACCCATTATTATGGCAATATTTTGTTTCATTTATGCTAAAAAAATAAAACAAATTTATCAAAATATAAATAGAAACAGCCACGTTTAGTTTTTATATCTTTGTTTGTTCTAAAAATCGAAAAAATGGGTGTTATAAAGTTTCTAATTAGTAAGTCATTTTTAAAGCAATTAATAATTGCTTTTGTGGGTTTGTTGCTTTTAGTTTTCGCATTAAAATTTTGGTTAAGCGTAACTACTAACCACACTCAAAAAATTCAGGTACCAAACTTGGAAAAAATGTCTTTGGTGGAAGTAAAACAAAAGTTATCGGAATTAAATCTCGATTTAAAAGTAATGGATTCTGCTAGTTACAATCCCAATTACCCAAATAAATCAGTCATAGAACAATCCCCAAAAGCGGGTGATTTCGTAAAAGAAAGACGTAAAATTTACTTGGTTTTAAATCCTTCTAAATATCGATCTTTAGAAGTACCTGATTTAAATGGACGTACAAAGAGACAAGCTACTACCGAATTAAAATCGAGTGGTTTTAATGTTGGAACGGAGTACTCCTATGTGCCAGATATTGGAAAAGACGTGGTAAGAGGGTTGAAATTTAATAATAGAAAAATAAAGATTGGAGATAAATTACCTAAAAACTCAACCATTGAGTTGATTTTAGGGGATGGTAAAGGAAATTAAATTTCAAGTACTTACAGAGGAATTATGCAAGAGAACAACGACCAAGAAATAGAAAATGAGGATTTATATGAGCATCATAAATTTATAGCTAGTGTAGGACAAGAGCCTTTACGAGTTGATAAATTTTTAATGAATTTCATAGAAAATGCAACACGAAATAAAATTCAACAAGCGGCAAAAAATGGGAATATTTTAGTGAATGAAATTCCCGTAAAGCAAAATCATAAAGTAAAACCAAATGATGTTGTTAGGGTACTCTTATCACATCCACCAGCAGAGCAATTGTTGATTGCGGAAGATTTACCTATAGATATCATCTATGAAGATGATGCTGTAATTGTTGTCAATAAAAAAGCAGGAATGGTAGTACATCCTGGTCATGGAAATTACTCTGGAACTTTAGTGAACGGTTTAATTCATCATATAGAAAACTTACCAACAAATTCAAACGAACGCCCAGGGCTCGTCCATAGAATTGACAAAGATACAAGTGGATTGTTAGTGGTTGCAAAAACAGAGTCTGCTCTGGCAAACTTATCAAAACAGTTTTTTGACAGAACCACGGAACGTCTATATTATGCCTTAGTATGGGGGAATATCGATGAAGATGAAGGACGTATTGAAGGGAATATTGGGCGCAGCTTAAAAAACCGATTACAAATGGATGTTTTCCCTGAAGGAGATTTCGGAAAACATGCGGTCACCCATTTTAAAGTGATAGATCGTTTTATGTATGTTACCTTGGTGCAATGTAAATTAGAAACAGGAAGAACGCATCAAATTAGAGCTCATTTTAAACACATTGGACACACCCTCTTTAACGATGAGCGTTATGGTGGAAATGACATCTTAAAGGGCACTACCTTTACCAAATACAAGCAGTTTGTGCAAAATTGTTTTAAAACATTACCAAGACAAGCTTTGCATGCTAAAACATTAGGATTCACACATCCAACAACGGGAGAATTTATGCGTTTTAATTCTGAAGTACCCGAAGATATTACGGCTTGTTTAGAGAAATGGAGAACCTATACCGTAAATTCTAAAGAAGGTTTTTAACCATTAATTACTTAAAAATAAACGCCATCTATACTGGCGTTTATTTTTTTAAGGAAAGTACTTATTCTTTTAACACCATATCGATACAAATTACGGCTGCAAGAATTAAAATTCTCAAAGGATCTTCTTTTGAAACTTCTTTGTTAATTTCTAACATATAATTATCTGCGCTGGTAAACATTTCCTTTCCCAGTCCTGCCCATTTTTTACTTACATGACCGAGTTCTTTGTCGTCTTTCATGAATTTAAAATCCCAACGAGTCCACTTCCCTTTTAACTTACACAAGATATTTTCCTGTGGATCTAGCACATTAAACTTCCCTCCTATTGAAAATAATTTTTGCTTGAACATTCCAATTAACTTGTCTTTTTCGTTAAAAACTTCAACAGTAGAGACAAATATAGACACGCCTCGTTTTACGGTAAGCACTTTTGCTCCCTGAGGCGTCTTCACTTCCACATGAAAAGGAGTCATTCTTTTGTATTCTGAAAATCGTAATAACTTGGTGAAAAAACCAAGATGTTCTTCACGACAAGACAGCATCATTTCTTGATTTTCTGGATTGTAGATGTCATAATTATTTGCTGCTTTGAACATGCCAACATGTTCTCTTATAAAAAATAGATTTTGATTTAAAATTGGATGCATAGGGGTTTGTTTGTTAAATTTAGAATCTCATTATAAGATACTAATTTTTAATGTGTTGATTTAAACGACAACAACGTTCGCTTTATTTACGAAATAGAGAAGAAAATGGGAGACCTTAACAACAACCTGAATTTGGACTACATCCATTTATATTGTTCGCTTCAGAAATGCGAATTCTTGTTTTCTCTTGCGGAATTCCACAAGCATCTTTTGCCAAACAAGCGGTAAGTTTTGATGTTAACAAAAAGTTTTTGCCATCAAAGTCTAATCCGTATTTTCCAATCGTCTCTTTCCCTTGATACTCAACCTCTATTTCTAAATCCGTAAACTCAAAAAGCTGCTCGGAGAGTTCGATAATTTCCATTAATTTTTCGGGATGCAATCGATGATCATAATCGTTTTCTTCCCATAACTGAAAGTTAATTACTTCTTCTTTTCTTATCTTACCACCACAATCGATAAAGTGTTTTGTTACTTTCCCAACTTCAGTTACGTGAAAATGACTGGCTACCAATTGCTTATTTGGGAGCTGAAAAGCAATGGTTTTTAAATTTTTTAAATGATTTTTTATTTCTGATAGTTTCATAACATGTAAGGCATTTTATGGTTTGTTAAATATACTGCAAAATAAAAAAAGACAGAATAGGAATCATCAATTTTATTGATATTAAAATTGATTTTTGAGTTTCAAAAACTTGAAATTAAATCCCTGAAGTTGTACTTTTACAAAACAATAGACCATTTATGAAAATTATCATTTCTCCAGCAAAATCGTTAGACTTCGAAAGCAAGGCACCAACAAGTTTATATACACAACCTCAATTCTTGTCAGAATCGAAGAAGCTGAGCAAAAAACTAAAGACGCTTTCAAAAAATAAAATTGGTGATTTAATGAAAATTTCCGATGCTTTGGCGAGCCTAAATTATGAGCGCAACCAAGTTTGGGAAACTCCTTTTACTCCAGAAAACGCAAAACAAGCCATTTATTCTTTTACAGGAGAAGTTTTTAGAGGGATTGACGTTCACTCTTTATCCGAAGAGAAAATACCTGTATTGCAGGATCGATTGAGAATTTTATCTGGTTTGTATGGGGTGCTAAAACCGTTGGACTTGATACAACCGTATCGATTGGAAATGGGCACAAGACTCAAGGTTGGCAAAACAGAAAATCTTTATAAATTTTGGGGAGATACCTTGGCAATTAAATTAAACGAAGAACTATCAGATGATGAATTATTCGTAAACTTAGCCAGTTCTGAATATTTTAAGGCAGTCAATCAAAAAGTATTAAAAGTACCAATGATCACTCCTGTTTTTAAAGAATTAAAAAACGGAGATTATAAAATTGTAATGACATTTGCAAAAAGAGCTCGTGGATTAATGACTCGATATCTCTTAGAAAACAACATCACAACACTTGAAGGACTTAAAAGCTTTAATATAGAAAGATATCGATTTTCTACAGCACTCTCTTCGAAGACAGATCTCGTGTTTACTCGTTAATTTTTCATTTTAAACATCACCCAAGTGTGAGGAGCGGTAACTGCAAATAGCAGCACAAAGATAATGCTTGAAAATAAATTTATCTCAGGAATTATTTGATATAAGACAAGGAGCCCCAAAACACTTATCACCCAATAAATAAATGCTTTCTTCATATAGTTTATAACACTTTCTTTGGTAAGATCTCCATAGATAAAGGTAACTTGATTTAATAGTGAAGGAATGGAATGCCAAAATATAAAATAAATTGCAAAACCTAATATTAAGGAAGAGGTTTTAAAAACTAAAGATAAGAGACACAAATAAAAGACTTCTTTAAATAGCACACTGATGGAAGTTTTCTTAGTCAGATATAAATAGCCACTTAGGATTAAGAGAACTGATAACGAAATTAAAAAAGTAATCTTTATTTGAGCTTCTGTAAAAGTAATTCCCGTGAGTTCTCGCATAATCTCATCTACCTCTGCTAATGAAACATAAAAAAGTATTGAGAAGAGGAAAACACCATAGGATAGGTAAAAAATTAAGTTGAAAAATCGATTGACTTTGATCTTATCTCCCAAATGTTCTTCTCCAAAATGATAGGAACTTAGTAAAATAAACAGCAGAATAGCTAAAAAAGAACTGAATATGTAGGTCAATACACAAACAATAATAATTGTCAGATAAACCAACAGGTTTTTTAAAAAAAAAATCTTGCTGTTTTTTCCTTTTGCCAAAATGAGTAAATCGTTTGCACCGTGCAAGATTCCTAAAGAAACTATCAATACAAAAGCAATTGAATCCTCAACAAGCTCGCCAAATTGGATGCTAAACCAAAAAAGGAAAAACGTAAAAAACATCATAAAATTCTGGTAATTCCTCATAATTCTGATAAAGATATTACAAATTTAATAATTTTATATGTATATTTGGAATGTATTAGTGATTAAATCACCAAACATTTTACTAACTTAACCTTATATTTTATTATGAATTTATTAATGAATTTCTTATCAGTAGCGAAAATGCCAACAGACGATTATGTTGGATTTACCTTTTTTGTAGGATGTATGGCCATGATGGCTGCATCCGTGTTTTTATTCTTTTCAATGAACAGTTTTGACAAGAAATGGAGAACCTCAATTCTTATTTCTGCTCTAATTACTTTTATTGCAGCAGTTCACTATTGGTACATGAGAGACTATTGGATTGGAACTTATGATGTTGCAACGAAAGCAGGAGATTCTCCAACTTTTTTCCGTTATGTAGACTGGATTTTAACAGTTCCGTTAATGTGTGTTGAATTTTACTTAATTCTTAAAGTAGCTGGAGCAAAAAAATCCATGATGTGGAGATTGATCTTCTTATCTGTCGTGATGCTTGTAACTGGTTACATAGGTGAAGCTATAGACCAAAGTAACGCTTGGTTGTGGGGACTTCTATCTGGAGCTGCATACTTTGTAATTGTATATGACATTTGGTTAGGGTCTGCGAAGAAGTTAGCTGTAGAGGCTGGTGGATCCGTTTTAAGTGCTCACAAAACTTTATGTTGGTTTGTATTAGTTGGATGGGCTATATACCCTTTAGGATACATGGCAGGAACATCAGGGCAATGGTACTCTGATTTATTACCTAATCTAGATATGGATGTTATTTATAACATTGGTGATGCAATTAATAAAATTGGATTTGGTTTGGTAATCTATAACTTAGCAGTACAGAGTTCTAACAAATAGAGTATTTTTACTCAAAAAAAATAAAAACCAGGAGTTTCTACTTCTGGTTTTTTTTGTTTAAAACTTCCTTAAAACAAATTAACAATCCACCATCCTAACAGTAACTGCTAAACCTCCCTCGGAAGTTTCTTTATAGTTTTTATTCATATCCTTAGCGGTTTCCCACATCGTATCAATCACTTTATCCAAAGGAACTTTCACCTCTTTTGGATCTGTTTCTAAAGCCATCTCTGCGGCATTAATCGCCTTAATTGCCCCCATTGCATTTCTTTCTATACAGGGTATTTGTACCAGGCCGCCAATAGGATCACAGGTCAAACCAAGATGATGTTCCATGGCGATCTCTGCAGCAACTAAACATTGAGCTGCTGATCCGCCTAACAACTCAGTTAAAGCTGCCGCTGCCATTGCTGAAGAAACCCCTATTTCTGCTTGACAACCTCCCATGGCAGCAGAAATTGTTGCATTTTTCTTAAAAATACTTGCAATTTCACCAGCCGTTAGTAAGAATTTTTTAATGTGCTCAAAGTTTGCCTCATGGTTTTCTATTACCAGATAGTACATCAAAACAGCAGGAACTACTCCAGCACTTCCATTGGTTGGAGCCGTAACGACGCGACCTAAAGAAGCATTCACTTCATTTACTGAAAGTGCAAAACAACTTACCCATTTTAAAATTTCACGAAATTTTACTTCTGTACTCCTTATTGCCCTAATCCAATCTTCCGGATTTGTATATTGTGTATCTTTAATCAACTTGACATGGGTGTCGAAAGCACGCCTTTTTACAGAAAGCCCGCCAGGTAAAACACCTTTTGTATGACAACCTATATACATGCATTCTAACATGGTAGTCCAAATACGATGCAATTTATCATCAATTTTAGCGGTAGTGTTTAAAACCAATTCATTCTGAAGAACAATCTCAGAAATAGCTAAATTTTCTTGCTCGCAATACCGCTCTAATTGTACCGCACGATTAATAGGATATGGGAAATTTTGTTTTGTTACTTCAATTTCATCTACTAACAAATCATCTTCTTGAATGATAAATCCACCACCAATTGAATAATAGGTTTCTTTGGAAATAAGTTCCTTATTTTGAAATGCAGTGAATGTCATTCCGTTAGGGTTGAAAGGAAGAAACTCTTTGTTAAATTGAATGTTGTCAATAGGAAAAGAGATCATTTTCTCATTATTCAAGTACAATAATGAGCTGTCTTTAACTGCTGCAATAATGGTATCTATTTCTTCAATTGGAATAAACTCTGGATCTGTACCACTTAAACCTAGTAAGATTGCAGAATCTGTAGCATGCCCTCTTCCTGTTAATGACAAAGAACCGTAAAGGTCTACTTTAATTTCATCAACCCATAAAAAACAACTTGATTCTTTTAATTTTGAAATCCATTGTTGGGCTGCCCTCCAAGGGCCTAACGTATGCGAACTTGAGGGTCCCACACCAATTTTGAGCATATCGAAAACACTAATAAATTGTGACATTCGTAATTATTTACAGGTAAATGTTGTAAATGTAAAAAATATAGCTATAAGATTACTATTTTTTTGTACATAATAAAATACTATTTTAGCGCTATAAGTTCTCAACAAGAAATTTTAAAGGAATCGATAAAACTATAAATCGTAAAATCAATGCTTTGTTATACCGCACTACCAATAAATAACACACAACAGCTCTGTATTTTTTTCTTTCTGTGAAACCAATGCACTTCATGACCTCGTTAATACCAATATCAAGTTCTTCAGTATCAGCCAGACCTAACTTCTTAATGAGGAAATTATTCTTCACAGTCTGTAACTCTTTTACATCAGAACCCGAAACGATTTCTGCATCTTTTTTATAGATCGAAGGACCTAATCCTTTGGTACTACCCTCAATAAGTCAGTATTTGAATGGAGATTCCTGTCCTCCATAAACTCCTTGTACAATGCTACTTTTTCTTCTAATTTGCTCATTTTTTTTATTTAGTAAAATACACTCTTTTCTCTTATTTTAGAGTGCAAACCAAATATTAAGAAAACAATTAATCAAAAAAATAAAGAGAAAAAGCAATCGAGGCCCTTGTTTTTATGTCAAAATGTCACCTATTTAAAATCGATCCAATCGCAAAGACTGACATTTGACAATTATTATGGGTTGGCACACACTTTGCCATTGGTTTGATGTTGAATCAAAAATGAATTTAATATAAATAAAGATTATGAGTAAAATTATAGGAATAGATTTAGGAACAACCAACTCGTGTGTCTCTGTAATGGAAGGGAATGAGCCCGTTGTAATTCCGAATTCAGAAGGAAAAAGAACAACTCCCTCAATCGTTGCATTTGTTGAAGGTGGAGAACGTAAAATTGGAGATCCTGCAAAAAGACAAGCAGTAACCAACCCAACCAAGACAGTTTATTCGATTAAGCGTTTTATGGGGAATAAGTTTTCTGAATCTTCAAAAGAAGTAAAGAGAGTACCTTATAAAGTAGTGAAAGGAGACAATGATACACCTAGAGTAGATATTGATGGTCGTTTGTTCACACCGCAAGAAGTTTCTGCAATGGTATTACAGAAAATGAAAAAAACAGCTGAGGACTATTTAGGAGCAGATGTTTCTGAAGCTGTAATTACAGTACCCGCTTACTTTAATGACGCACAAAGACAAGCTACAAAAGAAGCAGGTGAAATTGCAGGATTAAAAGTAAGAAGAATTATAAATGAACCAACCGCAGCTGCATTAGCCTACGGTTTAGACAAGTCTAACGATGATAAGAAAATTGTTGTTTTTGATTTTGGTGGTGGAACACATGATGTTTCTATCTTAGAATTAGGTGATGGTGTTTTTGAAGTATTGGCTACTGATGGGGACACACATTTGGGTGGAGATGATGTTGATGAGAAGATCATTAACTGGTTGGCTGAAGAGTTTAAAGCGGACGAAAACATGGACTTAAGAGAAGATCCAATGTCTCTACAACGTTTAAAAGAAGCTGCTGAAAAAGCGAAGATTGAATTATCTAGTACAACTTCTTCTGAAATTAACTTGCCTTATATTACAGCTACTGCAAGCGGACCAAAGCACTTGGTGAGAACTTTGTCAAGAGCTAAATTTGAGCAGTTAATTGACGACTTAGTAAAAAGAACAATTAAGCCCTGTCAAACAGCATTAAAAAACGCTGATTTAACAATTTCAGATATTGATGAAGTTGTTTTAGTTGGTGGTTCTACAAGAATCCCTGCAGTACAAGAGGCGGTAGAGAAGTTCTTCGGAAAATCTCCAAGTAAAGGTGTAAACCCTGATGAAGTAGTTGCCTTAGGAGCTGCGATTCAAGGTGGAGTTTTATCTGGTGATGTAAAAGATGTATTGTTATTAGACGTTACTCCTTTATCATTAGGGATTGAAACAATGGGGAATGTTTTCACAAAGTTAATTGATGCAAACACAACCATACCTACAAAAAAATCTCAAGTATTCTCAACAGCAGTAGACAACCAACCCTCTGTAGAAATACATGTTTTACAAGGAGAGCGAGCAATGGCTGCAGACAACAATACAATTGGACGTTTCCATTTAGATGGTTTACCTCCAGCACAAAGAGGAGTTCCTCAAGTTGAAGTAACGTTTGATATTGACGCCAATGGTATTATTAAAGTATCTGCTTTAGACAAAGGAACTAATAAATCTCATGAAATTAGAATTGAAGCGTCTTCAGGATTATCTGAAGAAGAAATCGCTAAAATGAGACAAGAAGCAGAAGAAAATGCGGATGCTGATAAAGCTGCAAAAGAAACTGCAGAAAAAATCAACGAAGCAGATTCTATGATTTTCCAAACAGAAAAGCAATTAAAAGAATTTGGAGAAAAGTTATCTGACGATAAAAAAGGACCTATCGAAGCAGCTTTAGTAGACTTAAAAGCAGCACATGAATCGAAAGATTTAACACAAATTGATACTGCATTAGCAACCATCAACGAGGCTTGGAAAGTTGCATCTGAAGAGATGTATGCAGCACAAGGTGGCGCTGAAGGAGCAAATCCAGGAGCAGAGCAACAAGGGCAACCAGAAGCTGATGCGCAGGGAGACAATGTAGAAGATGTTGATTTTGAAGAAGTAAAGTAAGTAGAGAAACAATAACGCTTTGAGTGTTTATTAAGTGAATCGCTTATCCCCTATTTATTTCGGGAACCTTTAAAAAAATCATTTATTAAATAGTAAAAACGCAATCATTTATTTGATTGCGTTTTTTTTATGCAATAAACGAAAGGAATCTTCTTATTTTCTGTGCAATCTTTTCTTAAATTATGAAATTGCTTCAGTATATTCGTAGGAACATTTTAACTCCATTTACAAAAAACCCTTTTTGAAAACCTATAATCAATCCAATTTCTTTAAACATACCTTTTGTGAATTTATACAGAAAGATGATTTTTCTTTTCCAGAAAAAACAAATTATAAAAGTAAATCAGAGAGTCGATACTTTTACACAGAAGAAGGTGTTTACCGTGAATCAAACCATTGGGGAAGAGTTGCCAATTGTAGATGGAAATTGATTGCTAAAGAAGACTACAAAAACCAAACAACCGGGATTGGTTTTGCCAAGTGGACTGATTTTTATCCTATTCATTCTAAAGAAAAGATCTTTTTTATTGACGTTAATTTTGACAAAAAAACGGCAGAAATCAAATCAAATCAGAAAACCTCAACCACCCATTTATTTAATTTTCCAGAAGCAATAAAAAGAAAAAAACAGATAACACATTTATTCAAAGAAACTAAATGGGCGAACTATTTTGAGATGGATCTTACTGAATTGCGATGTGCAATTATTTCAGAATACATTCATTCAGATAAAACATTACACCAAATTAAGAAAGCGCATTCCTAAAAAATAAGAATAAAATGAAAACAAATACGGTTGTAAAACAAGTCGAAACCTTAACCCTTGCTGCCATTTCCTACAAAGGAAAAATGGAAGCTATTGGAACAGTATATGACCGACTCGTTCAGTGGGCGGTTCCAAAAGGATTGATCAATGAGGACACAAAAATGGTTACTATTTATCATGACAGCCCCAAAACAACCGATCCAAGCTCCCTACGAATTAGCGCCTGCATTGTCTTAAACAAACCAATACCTGTTGAAGGAGAAATAACACGAAAAACTCTAGAAAGCACAAAATGTCTTGTTTCAAACTTAGAAATTACCCCGATGCAATTTCAACAAGCTTGGGAAGCCTCATTTGCATGGATGCTTGAGAATGGGTATCAAAAATCAACAATAGCTCCATTTGAAATTTACTACAACAATGCACAAGAGCATCCAGAAAATAAATTTATTGTAGATTTATGTATTCCTATTTTGTAGAAAAAAAATCGCTAAAAAATCTAGAAACAACCCATATGAAGAAAATAATTTTAATGACGGCATTCATTTTTAGTGGTTTTTTTACAACGAATGCACAAGAAGAAACATTTCAGATAACGGTTTTTATTAGTGGGTTAGATTCCAATGAAGGGCAAGTTTTGATTGCATTGCACAATGAGAAAGCACAATTTCTAAAAACAGATTTTAAAAATGCAATCACAAAAATTACTGATAAAAAAGTGACGTATACTTTTAAAGAAATCCCTAAAGGAGAATATGCAATTGCAGTTTTTCACGACAAAAACAGCAATAAAAAAATGGATGTCAATTTCTTTGGAATCCCAAAAGAAGCCTACGGGTGTTCTAACAATGCAAAAGGGTTTATGGGCCCTCCAAAATATGAAGATGCAAAATTTCTATTAACAGAAAATAGCAGCATGCGAATAAAAATTTAATCCATTTTGAAAATACTTAATAACACCCAATTATTTTTTTGAGAGTATCTTATCTATCAAATCTTGTTTCGCTTTTTCGTCGTCACCAAACAACCACTGAAGCGTATTATCTTCCCAGATTTGATCATATTGTTGCTCATTAATAATCTGTCTGTCTTTCGCCAAGTCTAAAATTTTTCCAGGATAGGAAGATTGCGCATCACTCTCCATTTCTCCCAAAGGATATGGATCATCTAACCCCATAATTACTTGACTAGAACCCTGTTTATCAATCATTAACTTTAGAGAATCCGTATCGTGCACCAAAGTGTCGAAAAAAATATTTTTATGCCCCACCGCTTTTCTTGGGTGTGTTTTCCCTTCAAACAAATCCGGTCTACCATCAAAACCTTGAATACGTCTTCCTAAATTCATCTGTGCCAATTGACCACCATGTGCAAAACAAGTTCTAATATTTTTAAATCGTTCTTGCATTCCGTTTAAAGTATAAAAATGATAGGCATCGCCACATTGAGCCAACATCCAGATTAAGTGAAAACGCCAATTGTTATTTTCTAATTTTATCATTTTATCGCCATCATAAGGATGAATTTCAATCGCCAATTTATATTTGTCTGCCAATTCAAAAATTCGATCATTTTCCTTATCAAAAACACAGCGCCATTGCCCAATTGAATCCATAAAATGTGTTGGCAAGCACAAGACCTTCAAGCCCAATTCTTCTACACAGCGCTCTATTTCATACAAAGCTCCTTGAATAAAACCAGGGTGTACTACAAAACCGCAGGTAAACTTGTCAGGATGGTCGTGCTGTACTTTCGCATTAAAATCATTTTGAAAGCGCAACGCTTTTTTCATTTCTTCTAACCGCAAGCCGTTCCCGTACAACTGAGAGAGATTCAAAACTACCGCATGGTCTAACTTATTTTTTTCCATCCACAGCAGCTTCTCATCTAAGAAAAAACTAGAGTCAGTAACCGGACGCTTCCATCCTTTTTGCAGCATATGCTTTCGTTCGTCATCTACCCAAAAAATCTCCTTGTCTTTCATAAACTGAGGAATTTGTTCTGGATAAGGCAGTAAATGTGAATGTCCGTTTATGCGTAGTTTTCGTTTTTCCATCTTGCTATTATTGCCAGGCTTTTGCCTAGCGGGCTTTTCATTTAATTAAAATAATTCGTCCTTTTTTATAAAAGACGAAAGTGCACTATTTTACTTTTTTAGGAGCTTGCATTACTGTCCCACAAGCATCACAAGTACATTTTTGTTTGTCTGAATAAAATCCATCAAAAATGATCGGCATATCTGTTTCAATATTATCCAATGCGAACGGCTCTCTATACAATGCATTTCCACAGTTTTCACAATACCATTCTAACGCATCCAACACGCCTTCAGACCGAGGGTATTCGATCACTAGACCAACAGTATTTTCCTTTCTTTGCGGAGAATGCGGCACCCTCGCAGGCAGTAAATAAATATCCCCTTCGTTAATTACTACATCAATCATCTTTCCATTTTTATCAATGATTTTTAAAACCATATTCCCTTCAACTTGATAAAAAAACTCTGGAGTTTCATTGTAATGATAATCTTTTCGGTTATTGGGACCACCAACAACCATTACAATATACTCGCCATGATCCCACACTTGTTTGTTTCCAACAGGTGGTTTTAATAAATGACGATGTTCATCAATCCACTTTTTAAAATTTAAAGGCTGTACTAAATTCATTTTTTTATTTTTTTTGTGCGTTCCCAAACGCAAGAATTCTCTAAATTCACAAACTTTTTGTTCTTCCACCATCAACTGGAACATTAATTCCATTAATGTAACTTGCTTTTTCACTCGCTAAAAAAACAATGGCACTCGCCACCTCTTCAGGTTTTGCGAATCGCTTTGCAGGTGACGCATTTTTCATCGCGGCAGCAACCGCATCAAAAGTCAGACCCGATGTCACTGCTTTATTATTAATGATTTCTTTCAATCGCTCGGTCCCAGTAGCACCAGGCAACACATTATTCACCGTGATTCCAAATTCACCCAACTCATTCGCCAATGTTTTAGACCAACTTGCTACCGCACCACGAATCGTATTAGATACACCCAACCCTTCTAAAGGTTGTTTTACTGAAGTTGAAATCACATTGATAATTCGACCAAAACATTGTGTTTTCATAAACGGCACTAAACATTGTACTAAAAGATGATTGCATTTTAAATGTTGGGTAAAAGCGCTTTCAAATTCTTCTATTTTAGCTTTAAATATGGGACCTCCCGCAGGACCTCCTGTATTGTTTACCAAGATATGAAATTGCAAATCGGAGTTCGCTAGGACCTCTTTTAATTCCTTTGGCTTTGAAAAATCAGCCACCAAATACCCATGGCATTGATTTTTGTTTGGCAATTGTGCTACGGTTTTCTTCAACTTCTCTTCATTTCTTGCAATAAGCGTCACATTTACACCCTCTTCGGCTAACAAAATAGCCGTTGCCAGTCCAATTCCTTGCGTACTTCCGCAAACCAATGCGTTTTTGTTTTGAATATTTAGATTCATCTTATCGTTTCTGAATGGTCGACCGCAGTCGAGACCTAATTTATATTTTGAAAACTATTTCCACAGTAATCTATTTGAATCTTTTACCAAATTTACCAGCACAAATAGACTTCATTTTCTGATTTATTATTTATTATTTATTATTTATTCATATTGGATGCAAA
Organism: uncultured Polaribacter sp.; assembly: GCA_943787375.1. Lineage (GTDB taxonomy): Bacteria > Bacteroidota > Bacteroidia > Flavobacteriales > Flavobacteriaceae > Polaribacter. Next base: position 238,160 of record CALSME010000005.1, on the reverse strand, counting down.
TATTTTTTGGTTCTGTAAAGAATCGCAATGCTTCAAATCCCCCTTCACGACCTACACCAGAATCTTTCTGCCCGCCAAAAGGAGTTCTTAAATCACGTAACATCCATGTATTTACCCAAACAATTCCAGTTTGTAATTCTTTCGAAAACTGAAGCGTTCTATTCAAATTATTGGTCCACAAAGTTGCCGATAAACCATATCTTGAATCATTTGCCAATTGCAATGCCTCAGCATCTGACTTGAAAGACATAATCGTAACCACAGGACCAAATATTTCTTCTTGATTTAATTTGCACTTATTATCAAAAACTTCAATAACCGTTGGTTGCAAATAGTACCCATGCTCACTCCCTTTTACAACAACAGTATTTCCTCCAAATAAAATGACGCCACCTTCATTCGCTGCAATATCAATATAGGATTTCACTTTTTCTAAATGTGTTTTCGAAACCAATGCGCCAATATTTGTATTTTCTGCCGATGGATTTCCTACTATTAATTTAGAAACCCTTTGAACAAAATCTTTTTTAAATTGCGCATATATTTTTTCTTCCACTAAAATTCTACTACCACACAAACAAATCTGACCTTGGTTTGTAAACGATGAACGCACTGTTGCGGTCATCATCTTTTCGTAATTACAATCCTCAAAAATAATATTTGGGTTTTTTCCTCCCAACTCTAAAGATAGTTTTTTAAACATTGGTGCTGCAACTCTGGCAATTTGTGCTCCGGTTTCTGTTCCGCCTGTAAACGAAATCGCTTTGATATTGGGATGAGATACAATGGCTTTCCCAGTAGTATTCCCCAATCCGTGAACAATATTTAAAACCCCTTTTGGAAGTCCAGCTTCATTACAAATTTCTCCTAATAAATAGGCGGTCATGGGGGTAATCTCACTTGGCTTTGCAACCACACAGTTTCCTGCTGCAATAGCAGGCGCTATTTTCCAAGTAAATAAATACAAGGGTAAATTCCATGGAGATATGCATCCCACAACACCAAGGGGTTGCCGCAATGTAAAATTTATAGCATGCCTTCCAACACTTTCATGTGCTTCCGATGAAAACTGGGTAATTGCATTGGCAAAAAATTGAAAATTCGCCGCAGCTCTTGGAATATCAATCTCGGTAGCTAAACCAATTGGCTTTCCATTATCTTTAGATTCTGCTGCAGCTAAAAAAAGGATTTTATCAAGAATTAAGTCAGCGATCTTTGAAAGAATTTCACTTCTTTCATCAACAGTCGTTTGACGCCAACTTAAAAAAGCAATAGCTGCAGCTTGGTAAGCTTTCTCTACGTCTTCAAACGATGAGTTCGGAATTTGCCCATACACTTCTCCAATTGCTGGGTTGTAATTATCCAACCAACGGTCTTCAATTGGATTTTCAAATTCTCCATTAATGTAGTTTTGTATTTTCATATTGTTTGTCTTAAAAGCGATCTAATTCTTAGCGCGCAATATAAATCGTTACAATGGCTATGCTTTCTTATATGCTGTTACCTTAATCTCCACCACCAAATCTGGGTGTGGCAATTGATGCACTGCAACGGTGGTTCTTGTGGGACCAGTTTCTTTGTCAAAAAACTCAGCATAGGTTTTGTTATACCCTGCAAAATCATTCATGTTTACTAAAAAAGTCGAAACGTCTACCACATCTTTGATACTTGCGCCAACAGACTGCAGATTTTTATCAATGTTTTGCAAAACTGCTCGGGTTTGGCTTGCTATATTGAGATGCTTGGTCCCCATTTCATCAATAATATCGACGCCTGCAATGGTATTGTCTGCTCTTCTAGAACTCGTTCCCGATACAAAAATAAAATCCCCGACTACTTTTACGTGTGGATATGCGCCTCTTGGTGTTACTTTTTTTTCTGACATATTATATGGTTGCTAATACTAATAATTTTAATGTGGTTCTTAAATTTCTTGTCGTTGCTATTACATTGAGTTTTTTCTCAATACCCGTGTTTGTTAATTTTGTCCTTGCAAATCCAGTTGGGCAATGTAAATACACAACATCTCCATCAATTTTATACTGATCCTCACCCAGAGATTGAATCGCAATATTCGTTTCTTTTGAAGTTGCATTCAAAAAAGTAAACGCAACTATTTTTTCATTTTCAAGGGAGAAAGGATAATTTTCAACAGCATGCTGCCACTCCTCTAGGGTTCTTGCCAAAACAGGCACCTCAAATCCAAATTCCTCTTGAATCCCTTTTTTTATTTTTTGACACACAATGGAAGCTGTCTCTTCTGAATCTAAAAGAACATTTCCACTTTGAATATAGGTCTGCACATTTTTAAAATTGAGGTCATTTAATAACCCTCGCAATGCTTCCATCTGAATTTTATTTTTCCCGGAAACATTGATTCCACGCAACAAAATGATGTATTTTTTCATTTATATTCCAATATGATGATCCTGTTCTAAAATCAGATTCGTTTCTTTAATAACCCTATACAGTAGCGCTTCCAATGCTTCGTTTGTCATGCTAGGAGTCATTGATATCGCATTGTTTGCAATTAATCGCAGCAATGCTTTGTCTTGCGCTCTTCCTCTGTTCATGGCTTCGTCATACCCAATATTTGCATTAAAAGTAACCAACGAATATTTAGATGCATATTGTTTTGGAAATGTTTTTTCCAACGCCATTTCGATCATTCTTTTTTCTTTAAACAGTGGATTAGCAACATGCTTTTTCATTTCATGGAAATTATCTAATGCCAAGTCTGCAATAGCATCTGTATCGTGTTTTCTTGCTTTTTCATAGGCTTTAAAAACAACTCCCCAATCCAACTTTCCATTTGAAAGGTGTGCTGTGTTATGTGCTAAAATTTCATCTAAAACAACAACATCCTCAAAAGACGCATTCATTCCTTGCCCATAAAAAGGAACAATCGCATGCGAAGAATCACCAATTAACAAGGTGTTTTGCTGATAACTCCATGGGGAACATTTAATGGTACCCAATGGTCCGGTTGGGTTGTTGATAAACTCCTCTTTTATATTAGGAATTAAGGCCAAGGCATCTGGAAATTCTTTCTCAAAAAATGCAGTGATCTTTTCTTCAGTGATCAGGTTTTCAAAATTGAATTCACCTTCGTCATAACTTAAAAAGAGTGTCACTGTAAAACTTCCATCCCTATTTGGCAATGCAATGAGCATAAAATCTCCTCGAGGCCAAATATGCAAATGCCCTTTACTAATTTGGTGATTTCCATTTTTATCTGCAGGAATCTCCAATTCTTTGTACCCATGGTTTAAATAGTTTTGAGAATAACTGAACAAAAAATTACGTTCAGATACATAGCTTTTTCGCAAAGAAGAACCCGCCCCATCTGCACCAAAAATAACATCGGCCTCAATCGTAAAATCTGTATCTGTTTCAGTATCTACAAAATGAGCAACCGGATTTACAATATCAATATGCGTACACTTTTTATCAAAATGAAAAGTTACATTTTCATGTTGTTCCGCTTCCGTTAATAGAATCCCATTTAAATCTCCTCTAGAAATAGAGTTGATGTATTCTCCATCTCTTCCAGAGTAATTCGATGCAAATGTATTTCCCGCTGCATCATGCATGAGACGTCCATACATTGGAATACAAATTTCTTTTGCAGCTGCTTCTAAACCGCATAATTTCAATGCTTTTAACCCTCTATCTGACAAAGCTAAATTGATAGATCTTCCTGCAGAAATAGCAGTTTTTCGTAAATCTGGACGGCTTTCATAAACAGCTACCTTGTACCCTCTTTGTGCAAAACGCAAAGCCAATAAAGAGCCACAAAGTCCAGCTCCAACAATTATTATTTTATCTTTCTTTTGCATCTTTTCTAGTTTTCTTTCTAGCAGCTTTTGAGTAGTATAAAAAATCAGGTTTCTTAACTCAAGAGGCCTTATTACTCTTTTTTTAACAGTTCTTTTAAAATGGAAACCATTCGATACACCTCTTCAAACGAGGTATATAATGGAACAGGAGCACAACGAATTACATCTGGTTCTCGCCAATCGGTGATAACGTGTTGTGCTGTTAATTTCTTATGTAAATTTTTATCTGCGTTCTTTACTTGAATTGATATTTGACAACCGCGTTCCTCTGGATTGGATGGCGTAATGATTGTAATATCTTCAGAATCAATTTCATTGATTAAAAACTCAAAATAACCTGTGAGTTTTTCGGACTTTTCCCGCAATGCATCCATACCAACCTCATCAAACAAATCTAAGGAAGCTTTAATAGCTGCCATGGAGAGTATGGGCGGATTTGACAATTGCCATCCTTCTGCACCTTCCATCACATCAAAGGGTTGACGCATGTTAAAACGCGTTGCTTTGTTATGATTCCACCAACCAGCAAAACGAGGTAAGTCTTTATTTTTTGCATGCTTTTCATGCACAAACAAACCTGCCAAGCTTCCAGGACCTGAATTTAAATATTTGTAGGTACACCACGCTGCAAAGTCCACATTAGAATCGTGTAAATTGGGTTGAATGTTTCCAACACCATGCGCTAAATCAATACCCACAACACAGTTCTTTGAATGCCCAATGGCTGCAATTCTTTTAAGATCTAAAAACTGTCCTGTATAATAATTGACACCCCCTATTAAGAGGAGTGCAATTTCGTCTCCCTGTTCTGAAACGATCATTTCTAAATCAGCTATATTTAATAGGTCTTCTCCTTCCCGGGGTTTCCATTCAATAAGATCGGCATCGGAGTAGCCATGAAATTTTAATTGAGATGCTACGGCATAACGATCTGATGGAAACGCATCACTTTCAATAAGTATTTTATATTTTGTTTTTGTAGGCCTGTAAAAAGAAACCATTAATAAATGAAGATTGGTGGTTAAAGTATTCATCACCACAACTTCAATGGGTTTCGCACCAACAATTTTCGCCATTTTATCGGTTAATAATTCGTGGTAATCCAACCACGGATTCTTTGCTTCAAAATGACCTTCAACGCCTAAATTGGCCCAATCTTCTAATTCTTGCTGAATGTACTTTTGAGTAGATTTTGGCTGAAGTCCTAAAGAATTTCCCGTAAAATACAACCAATCATTCCCTTTTTTATCTTTTGGAATATGAAATTTATTTCGAAAAGAAGAAAGTACATCGAGTACATCTTGTTCTTTTGCGAACTCTAAAGTGTTGAAATAGTGCATAAAAAAAAAGATTGTCTTCAAATATAAAACAATCCTTTTTTAAATGAATAAGAAATGACTACAATTAATAGAGTACTCTAAATTTAATAGTCCCCTCAACGGCTCTCAATTCATTGAGCACATCTTGGTTGTATTCTTTGTCTAAATCTGAAATTACATATCCCACTTTATCATCTGTGGACAAGTATTGGCCGGTAATGTTCATATCAAACTTGGCTAAAACTTTGTTTATTTCAGCCATGATTCCTGGCACATTTTTGTGGATATGTAAAAAGCGATGTGCTTTTGTTTGTCTTGGCAGACGTATGTTTGGAAAGTTGACTGCGTCTACCGTATTTCCTGAATTGATATAGGCCATCATTTTATTCGGCACAAAATCGGCAATGTCTTTTTGTGCCTCTTCGGTACTTCCCCCTACATGGGGTGTTAAAATTACATTGTTTAATCCCTTTAACTGTGTTGTAAACTCACCATTTTTAGCAGGCTCTTCTGGATATACGTCTACAGCAGCTCCAGAAATTTTCCCTGATTCTAAAGCTTCTTTTAAAGCTAAAATATCAACCACAAAACCACGAGACAGATTGACGAAAACTGCACCTTCTTTCATCTGAGAAATTTCTTTCTTTCCAAAGAAGTTTTTATTAGCAGGATTGTCATCAATATGAAGAGTTACCACATCTGAAATAGCTAGCAACTCGGACAATTCACTGACTTTTGTAGCGTTACCAAGCGCTAATTTATCTTCAATGTCGTAGTAAAACACATGCATACCTAGCGCTTCCGCTAAAATTGACAATTGTTTTCCAATGTTCCCATAGCCTACAATTCCCAATTTTTTCCCTCGCACTTCTTTAGAACCTTGCGCGGTTTTATTCCATTGCCCATTATGCAATTCGGTGCTTCTCTGAAAAACACTTCGCATTAACATAATGATTTCTCCAATGGCCAATTCAACAACCGATCGGGTATTGCTATAGGGTGCATTAAAGACCACAATTCCGTTTTCTTTACAAGCTTCTAAATCGATTTGCTTGGTACCAATACAAAAAGCGCCAACAGTCATTAATTTTTCCGCTGCTGCAATTACTTTTTTGGTCACTTTTGTCTTGGAGCGAATTCCCAAAACATGGACATCTTTAATTTTTTCGATTAGTTCGTCTTCAGACAAACTTCGTGCTACAGTTTCAACTGAAAAACCATCTTTTGATAATTTCTCAAAAGCATCTGGATGCACATTTTCTAATAGGAGTATTTTAATTCGATTCTTTGGATAAGAAATATTTCTAGGCAATTTATTCACGTATAAGAATTCATCTAAATTTGGTGCTATATGATCTGCATTTTCGGTAGTTTTTACTCTGGAAACATTTTCTGTATAAGCAAAAAAGGTGTCAGCAACTCCTGCTTCACGAGTAACATAATCACTGTAACCATCGCCAATTACTTGTATTTCTCCAGATAAATTCATGCCTTTTAAACATTCAATCTTTCCGTTATGTTGCGACAAAGGATTCGTTGCATCAAAGCCAACAATTTCTCCATCTGCTGCAAATTCGAAGGTGTTTGCAAAAACTCTTTCAGTAGGAATGTTGTATTCAGCAACTATCGGATCGATAAACTCTTTAAAGCCACAAGAAATGACATAAATATCATTTGCATAGGCTTCAAAAAAAGCTTTGTTGCTTTCGATGGATTTGGAAACTTGTTTTTTTAACGCTTCAATTAATGGATTTAAATCCGCTTTGTGCGCTTTCAGCAATTGAATTCTTTTTTCTAAAGAAGTTGTAAAAGAGATTTCACCGTCAATTCCTAAATTGGTAATGTCTATAATTTCTTGGATAACGGCATCCTTTCTAGGATTGTTTGCCAATGTAATTTCAGCTAAAATATCCAATGCTTCTACCTTGGTTAAAGTGCTATCAAAATCGAAAATATAATTTCTTTTTACTAAATCCATCTCTTAAACTTTACTTGTGAATTAAGTGAGTAAAATTACAAAGTTAAAAGTCGATATAGAAGTCTTTTTTAAGTTTTATTATATCTGTTCTATTTGTTGGCAATAACCTTTAAGTTGATAAAAAAAATCAGAATACTGTCTAATAATTACGGAATCCCAAAAGAAGCAGCCACCAAAATACAGGCAGTGCCTCTACCCAAAAAGAACTATAGTATTTAGATTGCTCTTTTTTAGCACGCATTAAGAAAATAGTCACCAAAAAGAAGAAGCCTAAAAAGCTGTTTTTTGAATGAATTTGAAGCACCATAAGGTATTCGATTATTAGAGAAATAACCATCAAAATTAACCCCAACTGTTTTGTTTTTTCAATGCCTATTTTTTTAGGAATCGTTTGTAGTGAAATGGCATCATATTGAACGTCTCTAATATCAAATGGCAATACTAAAACAACAACAATTAAAAAACGCTGAATTACAGAAAGCACTACCGTACTATCCATTTCTTTTCCAGCATCAAATACGGGAATAAAAACTGTAAATCCACACCAAACAAAAGCAACAACAATAATTTTTAAATAGCTAAACGTGCGTAAACTCTTTTGAAATCCACTCAAAAAGGGCACTGCATACAAGATTGTGATTGCTCCAAATGGAATGCAAAATAATACGGTTGGAACAGCTATCAAATATCCATAATAGCAAAGGAATAAGAAACAGCAAAAGGAGAAAAACTGTATTGCTTTTAAACTGGTTGTCAAACTTCTATGATGCAATTTTGCAACGCCGGCATACTTCACAAAATTATATCCGGTGATGGTTCCAAAAAAGATGCAATAATTTAAAGGGGCATTCGTGGGCAAGTCAAAATAGATTTCTGTAATCTTTACAAAGCTAAAAACCGCGAAAGCAACGTGAATACTTGCATTCAAATAAAAATCAAAAAAAATTCTAAACCACTTCATTTGTCAAAAATAAGCTTTCTGTTTATAACCTTTAAAATTAGTTAATAATTAAGTGTTTTTTATCGAATTTGTATTCACAAAGTAACTGTTTTATTGCTTATTTTTGATCCGTAAAAAATCATGTTATTTTTTTACGAAAAACGCAACGTAACAACCCCTAAAAGTAAGTCATAACAAAACTTTATTTTATGAATACAAATTCATTTCAAAGAAGACACATTGGTCCAAATATAAAGGAACAAGATGAAATGTTGGCAACCATAAAGGCAGCGAACTTAGAGCAGTTAATTACAGAAACTGTTCCAGATAACATTCGCCTAAAAAACGAATTGGACTTAGCACCAGCTTTAAGCGAATATGAGTATCTAGCACACATTAAGAAGCTCTCAGAAAAAAATAAAGTATTTAAAAGTTATATTGGTTTAGGATATCATGAAGCCATTGTGCCAAGTGTAATTCAGCGTAATATTTTAGAAAACCCGGGTTGGTATACAGCCTACACACCTTATCAAGCAGAAATTGCGCAAGGAAGACTAGAAGCCTTGCTCAATTATCAAACAATGATTTGTGATTTAACAGGGATGGAATTAGCAAATGCATCGCTATTAGATGAAGCTACTGCAGCAGCAGAAGCTATGGCCTTGTTATATGACGTACGAGAACGTTCAAAGAAAAAAGCAGGCGCTAATAAGTTTTTTGTTTCTGATGAAATCCTACCTCAAACACTCTCATTACTACAAACTCGTTCAACACCTATTGGAATAGAATTGGTGATTGGAAATCATGAAGATTTTGATTTTTCTGATGCATTTTTTGGTGCTATTTTACAATATCCTGGAAAATATGGACAGATTTTTGATTATGAAAACTTCGTTTCAAAAGCAAATGAAAACAATATAAAAGTTGCGGTTGCTGCTGATATTTTATCCTTGGTAAAATTAAAAGCTCCAGGTGAATTTGGTGCTTCTGTGGTAGTGGGTACTACACAACGTTTTGGAATTCCGTTAGGTTACGGAGGACCTCACGCAGCCTACTTTGCAACCAAAGAAGCATACAAAAGAAGTATTCCTGGAAGAATCATTGGAGTCACCAAAGATAAAAGTGGAAAAAGAGCTTTAAGAATGGCGTTGCAAACAAGAGAGCAACACATTAAACGTGAAAAAGCAACTTCTAACATTTGTACTGCACAAGTTTTATTGGCAGTGATGGCAGGAATGTATGCAGTGTATCACGGAAAAGACGGACTTCAGTATATTGCTGACAGTATTCATCAGAAAACAACAGTAGTTGCAGGAGCAATAGAGAACTTAGGATTTAAGCAAATAAATACTGCTTACTTTGACACCCTTTTGGTTGAAGTTGACGCAGAAAAACTAAAAGTAGTTGCAGAAGCAAATGAGATCAATTTTAATTATATTGATCAGAATCATATTTCTATTTCAATAAATGAAACTGTTGGTGATTCTGAACTAAAAGCTATCATACAATGTTTTGAAAAGGCTTTCAATATAACTGCGAAAGAATTCCCAACGCAGGCTTCTGTGATTGCAGAAAACACGAAAAGAAATACTCCCTTTTTAGAAAATGAAATTTTTAATACGCATCAATCTGAAACAGACATGATGCGTTATATCAAAAGATTGGAACGAAAGGATTTAGCTCTAAATCATTCAATGATTTCGCTAGGTTCTTGTACCATGAAACTAAATGCCGCCTCTGAAATGTTGCCTTTAAGCAATCCGCAATGGGGAAACATTCACCCATTTGTCCCCTTAAATCAAGCGGAAGGATATCAAGAAGTATTAAAAAAATTAGAACACCAATTAAATATCGTAACCGGATTTGCAGGCACCTCTCTACAACCGAATTCTGGAGCACAAGGAGAATTCGCAGGACTAATGACCATAAGAGCATATCACTTAGCGAACGGAGATACACATCGAAATATCTGTATCATTCCTGCTTCTGCACACGGAACAAATCCAGCATCTGCTGTTATGGCAGGTATGAAAGTGATTGTAACCAAAACCGCAGAAAACGGAAATATTGATGTGGATGATTTGCGTGAAAAAGCCATGTTTCATTCGGAAAATTTAGCCGCATTAATGGTAACCTATCCATCTACTCACGGTGTTTTTGAAAGTGAGATTCAAGAAATTACTAAAATTATCCATGAACACGGTGGACAAGTTTATATGGATGGTGCCAACATGAATGCACAAGTAGGGTTGACAAATCCGGCTACTATTGGAGCAGATGTTTGTCACTTAAACCTTCACAAAACCTTTGCCATTCCACATGGTGGTGGTGGTCCAGGAGTAGGACCAATTTGTGTAGCACCACAATTGGTTCCCTTTTTGCCTTCAAATCCGATGATAAAAACTGGTGGAGAAAAAGCAATTACAGCCATTTCTGCAGCGCCTTGGGGTTCTGCTTTAGCCTGTTTAATCTCTTATGGATACATTACAATGTTAGGCGCAAAAGGATTGACAGATTCCACAAAAATAGCCATCTTAAACGCCAACTACATCAAAGAACGCTTAGACAATTACTATCCCACTTTATACACGGGAGAAAAAGGTCGTGCTGCCCACGAAATGATTATTGATTGTCGTGATTTTAAACAAAACGGTATTGAAGTCGTAGACATTGCAAAACGTTTAATGGATTATGGTTTTCATGCACCAACGGTTTCTTTTCCTGTAGGAGGAACGATGATGATAGAACCTACAGAATCTGAAAGTATCGCAGAATTAGATCGTTTTTGTGATGCCATGATTTCGATTCGTGAAGAAATTAAAAATGCGACAAAAGAAGATGACAACAATCCTTTGAAAAACGCACCACACACTCAAGAGATGTTAACTGCTGATGCATGGGAGTTTCCATACACAAGAAAGCAAGCAGCCTTTCCATTGGCCTATATTGCAGACAATAAATTTTGGCCAACCGTTCGAAGAGTAGATGACGCTTTTGGTGACCGAAACTTAATTTGCTCTTGCAACCCAATTGAAGATTATATGTAATTCATAGAACCAAAGAAGTACACTAAAACCGTTTCATTTATGAAACGGTTTTTTTTGGTTCCTATTTAGAACTCGCGTCCACAAATCTTCAGCAAAAAAAAACTCTAACAAATGAATGTTAGAGTTTGTATTTTTCACAAGTATAAAAAGATTACTTTTTATGCTTTGCGTATTTGCTTTTAAATTTATCGATACGACCTGCTGCATCAATTAGTTTAGATTTACCAGTGTAAAATGGGTGAGATGTTCTTGAGATCTCTAATTTTACTAAAGGATACTCTACTCCTTCAACTTCTAAAGTTTCTTTAGTGTCTGCAGTAGAACGCGTTATAAATACATCTCCATTAGACATATCTTTAAAAGCCATCATTCTGTAATTTTCTGGATGAATTCCTTTTCTCATTGTATATAATTTTAATACTTTAATGTTATGTTTGCAATAGTAAAATTGGTAAAGCTTTACTAAATCTCTAAATAACTGTTATCCGCTATTTTGAGGATGCAAATTTAACGTTATTTTTCAATTTACAAATAAATAAATTGTTTTTATTTGATATCTTAGAGCTTTAAAGTACAATTATGGGGATTTAACAGATTAAAAAATGTTTTTTGACCTCTTTTTTTGAATATTTACAGAACAAAAACATAGAAATTTTTATCTCAAATGAAAAATTATTTGACTCTTATCACTCTTTTTACGCTTCTAATACTAAGTACTTCGTGTTCTGAAACGTATAAATTTACACTAGAAACTCCTAAAACAGTTGCTATAAATGGAGATGCTACTTTTAAAATATCAGAAAACAACAACCGTCCAATTGATAGCGTTCAGTTTTTTGTGAATGACAAACAAATTCCTGCAACTAATCTAACGGCAACATACAATACCTCGGGTTTAGGTTTTGGAAGACATTTTGTGGTGGCCTTGAGTTTCTACCCAGGAAAAACAAATAAATCAAAAGGTTCTTTTGAAATTTTCCCTACAGAAAAAGCGACCATTTATGGATACAAAATTATCAATACCTACCCACATGACAGCACCGCATATACACAAGGCTTAGAATTTCACAATGGTTTCTTATATGAAACTACTGGGCGAAGAGGACAATCTTCATTAAGAAAAGTTGAAATATCAACGGGAAAGGTTTTACAAAAAATTGCTTTAGCTAATAAATATTTTGGTGAAGGAATGACCATTGTTAATGATAAAATTCATTGGTTGACCTGGCAGAATAAAAAAGGATTCACCTATGATTTGGAAACTTTTAAACAAGAAAAAACCTTTAAATACGGTAAAAGTAAAGAAGGCTGGGGATTGACACACAACCAAACCGAACTGATAAAATCTGATGGAACCCATAAAATTTGGTTTTTAAACCCTGAAACACATGAAGAAAAACGTTCAATTCAAGTATACACAAAGGGGCGCGCTTTGGATAATTTAAATGAATTGGAATTCATTGACGGTAAAATTTATGCAAACAAATACCTCAACAGCGCTATTATCATTATCAATCCAGAAACGGGCGTTGCAGAGGGAATTGTAAATTTGAAAGGCCTGACAAAAGAAATGCAAAAAACTCAAAAACTGAAACCCGAAGATGAAGTTTTAAATGGGATTGCCTATGACACTAAAAACAATCGTCTTTTTGTTACCGGTAAAAACTGGGGGAAATTATTTGAAATAGCACTTGTAAAAAAATAATAAAAACCCAATTAGACAGTTATCCTTTTAAACCATTTCACAAACTATCGGGCTCTTTAAGAGACCAAAATAAAATCATGCGCTATCTCCTATTATTCATCGTCTCATTTTCTCTTATTGCCATTAGCTCATGTAGAAAAGATTTCTCTACAACACCAAGTTTCGGAAAACTAGAATTTTCTAAGGACACTGTATTTTTAGATACTATTTTTACGAACATTGGTTCTGCGACTTACAATCTAAAAGTATACAACAGAAGCAATAAGGACATTAGTATTCCAAGCATTCAATTAGAAAATGGCATGATGTCTAATTACAGATTGAATGTTGACGGTATCGCTGGGAAGGAATTTAATGAAATCAATATTTTGGCAAATGACAGCATGTATGTTTTTGTGGAAACGACCATCGATTTTTCAACCATAACAGATCCGTTGTATACCGATAAGATTTTATTTGACAACGGTATGAATCAACAAGATGTGGACTTGGTAACTTTGGTACAAGACGCCAACTTTATTTTTCCAGGAAGAGATCCATTGACTTTGGAAATTGACAAACTTACTATTGACGGTGAACCAACAAGCATACAAGGACGGTTTTTAGAAGATAGCGAACTTATTTTCTCAAACACAAAACCTACGGTTATCTATGGATATGCAGCGGTCCCATCTGGCAAAACACTGACTGTTGAAGCAGGGGCAAAAATACATTTTCATGATAATTCTGGATTGATTATTGACGACAATGCTTCTTTAAAAGTAAACGGAACGATTTCCGAAAAAGTAGTTTTTGAAGGTGACCGACTGGAAAATAGTTTTAATAATGTCCCCGGACAATGGGGAGTAATTCTAATACGCCCGGGAAGTATAGACAACAACATACAACATGCCATCATAAAAAACGGTTTGGTTGGTCTTTTGGTTGGAGATGCATTAGGCGCAGACAAAGATACAAAACTAACACTAGAGAATACAGAGATATACAACCACGGTGCTTATGGTATCTGGGTCAGAGACAGCGAAATTGCTGGATACAATCTTGTGATTGGGAGTGCCGGTTTTGCCTCTTTAGCAGCTACTATTGGAGGGCAATATAATTTTACACATTGTACTTTTGCAAATTACTGGAACCGTGGGATTCGACAATTGCCTGCCGTTTTAGTAAATAATTATCAGGACAATACAGATGAGAACGGTCAAGAAACTCGGTTCGTGAAAGACTTAGTTTCTGCAAATTTTACGAATTGTATTTTTGATGGAAATAGTAGTATTGAATTTGTCTTAGATAAAGCCGAAGGAAGTGCCTTCAATTACGCTATCGTCAATTCAATGCTTACATTTAATGACGCCAATGGTGCTTTTGCAAACAATGCTGAGTTGGATTTTACCAATCCCAATTATCAAAACAACATTATTAACGGTATGCTTCATTTTAGAAATCCACAAGAAAACAATTTCATGATTGGGCAAGATTCAGATGCTATTGACAAAGCCAGTTCTACGCTTTATAATTTAGACCTTTTGGGAGTCGACAGAAGTGTAAACCCAGATATTGGCGCCTATCAGCATATTATTTTTGAATAGTAGTCCCAAATCTTTGCACTCGTAAAAGTAGTAACGCTTTCATCTTTCTTGAATCAACAGGATTTTAACTTGCTGCTTCTTTCTTCCTTTTTAAGTAACTCACAAAGCTCGCTACCGTAATTAGACCCCAAAGTACGCGATACACCCAAATATCGATTTCAATTCCAAAAACTATTTTAGAGTCACTGTTATTCACAAAAGTCATTACGATAATGACAGTCCCAATAACGGTCCAAACTAAATTCCATGTATTACTTCTCATAAAGTCTTTTTTTAATCTATTTCTTGTTTGTAAATAACACCATTTTTCATCACAAAAACAACATTCTCTAGGGTTGCAATATTTTTGATTGGATCTTCGTCAACAGCAATAATATCTGCAAAAAACCCTTTCTTAATTTGTCCAATTTCGTTGGACATTTTCAACAACCTTGCATTGGTAATGGTTGCAGATTGAATAGTTTCGATTGCTGGCATTCCAGCTTCAACCATAAAACCAAACTCTTTACCGTTATTCCCATGTTTAAAAACACCTGCATCCGTTCCAAATGCAATACCAACTCCTTTTTTATAAGCTTTTGCAAAAGTTCCTTGAATTTGTGGACCAACCGCTAGGGCTTTAGGGACTACGATTTCAGGATAAAATCCGGATATTTTTGCTTTCTCCTCTACCTCTTTTCCTGCAGTTATTGTAGGAACTAAATAAGCATCGTGTTTTATCATGAGCTCCATAGTTTCATTACTCATATAGGTTCCGTGCTCAATGGTTTTAACACCACCAATAATGGCCCTTTGCATTCCCTCATCACCATGTGCATGGGCTGCCACGTACATTCCGTAATCTGTTGCCGTTTGGCAAATTGCCTTTACCTCTTCTATGGTAAATTGCGGATTGTCTCCCGATTTCGCAACACTTAGAACCCCTCCTGTTGCCGTTATCTTTATCCAATCTGCTCCATTTTTATACCGCTGTCTTACGGCCTTCTTTGCATCTTCTACAGAATTGACAACGCCTTCTTTGGGACCTGGATCTCCAATCAGATTTCGACTACTTCCATTGGTAGGATCAGCATGTCCTCCAGTAGTTGCCAAAGACTTCCCTGCAGTAAAAACTCTGGGTCCAGGAATCTTTCCTGCATCAATGGCATTTCTTACTGAAATATTGACACCCGTTCCACCCAAATCTCGAACCGTAGTAAACCCATTCAATAAGGTTGTTTTTACAAACCCTACGGAATTAAAAGCAATGTCTGCTTCGTTCATAATATAATTATTTAATCGGGTATTTCTATCAAATTCTTTTTCTATATGAACATGAAAATCAATTAAACCTGGCATTACAACCTTATCTCTCAAGTCTATAGACTTTGCGCCTTTAGGAAGCAGGTAACCATCCAGAACGGAAAGAATTTTATTTTCTTTGACAACAATTGTTTGTTTCGTAAGCATTTTGCCTGATTTTGTATCCAATAACTTACCGCACATAATATAGGTATTTTGAGCGATTGTATTTTGTAGGAAAAAAACAGTTAAATAGAGGAACAGTAATTTCTTCATTTGTATAAAATTTGAGGTTAAAAGTATGAAAATTTAAGTAAATTGCTATTTCAAATTAAGAATCAATGAAGAATGTAGTGATTACTGGAACAAGTAGAGGAATTGGCTTTGAATTGGCGCAACAATTTGCTAAAAATGGGCACCAAGTTTTAGCACTTTCTAGAAATACAGCACCCTTAGAAAAAATAAGCCATAAAAATATTACAACACTTTCTGTTGATTTGTCTCACAATGAAGACATCCAAAAAGCAGTAAATTTTTTGAAATCGAATTGGAAACACGTAGATATTCTCATTAATAATGCGGGGAAATTAATTAACAAACCTTTTACGGAGTTAACTTCTGATGATTTTTTAGAAGTTTATAAAGTGAATGTATTTGGAGTTGCAGAAATAACCAAAGGAATCATTCCGTTCTTGCAAAAAGGAAGTCATGTAGTCACCATGAGTTCTATGGGGGGTATTCAAGGAAGTATGAAGTTTGGTGGATTGGCGGCGTATAGCTCTGCAAAAGGCGCAGTAATTACATTGTCTGAATTGTTAGCTGAAGAATACAAAGAACAGCAAATTGCTTTTAATGTGCTTGCTATTGGTGCTGTACAAACGGAAATGTTAGCAGAAGCATTCCCAGACTACAAAGCACCTCTTTCTGCACAAGAAATGGCCAATTATATTTATGACTTCTCGCTTACTGGAAACAAATTTTATAATGGAAAAGTGTTACAAGTCTCATCTACTACACCTTAAAATGTAGGCTGTAGGTAAAATTTAAAAAAATCACCATTTCTACACAACAAGAAAATAATCAAGCCCTCAAGCCCCTTCCTAATGAAGGGTTTTCTTGGGTTGGCTACATTCCAGAAAAGGCCATTCCTTTTGTTCAATTTTTAATTGATGAACACCATTTTACTTTAAAAATTGTAAATCAAAGGCAAACCAAACATGGAGATTTTAGACAATTACCTTCCGGAAGATTTCAAATTACGGTAAACAACAATCTAAACAAACATCAGTTCTTACTCACTTTGGTGCATGAAATTGCACACCATGTTACCCATCAGAAATTTGGAAGAGTACAACCCCACGGACAAGAGTGGAAGACCGTATTTCAACATTTAATGTTGCCTTTTTTACGTCCCGATATTTATCCAGAGAAAATATTATCTCTTTTAGCGAAATATTTACAAAACGCAAAAGCAAGTACCGATTCAGATGTAAACTTGTCTTTGGCATTAAAAGGAAATCGTGCAGAAACAGGAAAATATTTTATTTTTGATCTTGATTTCGGAAGTGTATTCAGCTTTAAAGACATCCTTTATAAAAAAGGAAACAAGCGCAGGACTCGATATGAATGTTTGAACTTAAAAAACAAAAAAGTATATCTTTTCAATCAAAACGTAGAAGTAAAAAAACACCTTTCAACAAACACAAGTGAACGTTCCTTTTAAAGTCCAAACTTATGGAATTATACTTCTTATTTTTCTCTTTTGATAAAAAGCGTGTCTAAAGTCAATTCTTTTTGAAGCCAGTTTCTGAGTTCACTTTCTTTCACCCAAACGGTACTGTCTTGGAGCTTTGCATCCCATTGTACGGTTACCACCGGAATCGTATCTATTTTTATAAAATCTTTGGAAGACAAAACCTTTGCAAATCCAAGGGATTCAATCGCTTTGTATCTAATTTTTGCATCTTTTACAATACGACTAAATGCGATCACTTTTTGATTGTTATTCAAAGCATCTTGTTCAATTCGATTGTTTAATTCAATAATGGTTTCTTGGAGCCCTGTGATTTGTTGTTGCAAGCCACCTATAATATTTTTACTCTCTTGTAATTCCGCTCGCTTCTCTTTAAATGCTGTCGTAATTAGCTCAAAACTTTTGGTGTCACTTCCTTTAATTTTTAAATCAAAATCTTTGATTTTATCATACCTCGGATTGTTTCTTAACTGGTTGGTTAAAATGTTTTTTTCACCGTCAGACACCTCGTTAAAAAAGTTTAAATAAATTTCTTTAGTTTTCGGCAAAAACGATTCATCAATCAATTGAAAATTGGGAATGAGTTTCACTTCATTTTTAATAAAAGTATTGACTTGTGTTTCAATCTGATTCTCTTTAAAAACACTTATGAATGTAAAAATAGCAGGAATCATTACAGAAAATCCGACCACAGTTGCAATGGTTGAATACCTTTTTCTTCTTGCTGCATTTGCATATTTATGCATTGGAAAACGCAATAATTTTAACACCAAAAAAGTAGCCAATGCAATAAAAATGGTATTGATTGTAAACAGGTACATGGCGCCAAAAAAGTAGGTAAAATTCCCTTTTGCCAGTCCATAACCCGCAGTACATAGTGGTGGCATCAAAGCAGTGGCGATGGCAACTCCAAAAATAACGGAGGCTACGGTTCCTTTTTTTGTTTTCGCGACCATCAAGGCCAAGCCACCAAAAAAGGCAATTAACACATCACGAATATCGGGTCTTACACGTCCTAATAACTCTGAGGTGTCTTCACTTAGAGGAAAGATATAAAAGAATAAGAAAGAGGCAAATAAACTCAACACAATCATGGTTCCTAAATGTATTAGTGACTTTTTAAAAGTCAAAAAATCATTTAAGGCAAATGACATTCCAATTCCCAGGATAGGCCCCATTAAAGGTGAAATAAGCATGGCACCAATCACGACGGCTGTAGAATCTGCATTCAAGCCTATTGAGGCTACAAAGACTGCAAAAATAAGAATCCAGGCCGTTGCTCCTTTGAAAGGAATATCTGCTTTTATGGCATCTATTGTCGCTTCATGATCCGTGTCTTCTCTAAAATCAAAGAGTTCGACAATAAACTTTTTAAGATTCTGAAAAAGTCCTTTAGCATCTTGTTGAATCGTCTGTTTAGGATCTGTAGTATTTTGGTCTTTTATAGAATTTTCTTCCATGAGTAATCTGTAAATAATAGTGAAATATACAAAAAGTGTGGTAAAACTTATTGCAAAGAGATAACGTCTATTTCCAATCGAAATTTCTCTGCTTTTTTGTTTCCAATTAAAATGGCAATTTCTTCTATTTTATTGGGTTTTAAATTGTCCATATTTAAGGTTCTTCCTCTAAATGCTGGATACATCTGGTTCATCTCTAATGTAAGCGTTTGCCATTCAGAAGTTGTCTGAAACGTGGTGATATAAGAATAATAGTCTCGTCTTTTTTCTTTGATTCGAAACTGGTATTTCTTTCCATCCCCTTTTACACGCAAAAGCACTTTGGTATACTTAGCAATATCCTTCTCTGGAAACCTATGTCTTACCGACGAAAACCCGCCATAATTGTCTAATGAAACCGTTCCTTTAAAAACGGCATTGCCTTCTTCATTGATTGCAAAATTACCTTGAGACCTTCCGCCCATTACACCGTCGTCAACAACTTGCCACGAAGTGAGATTTGCATCTTTTGTAAAATTAAAAATAAGGGGATCAGAAGTATTCATGAATAACAAAAAGCTAAGAAATAAATTAATTTTAGTCATATTAAGTTTTAGGAATACCTAAATTAACCTTTTTTAGGAACAAAAAAGGATAAAAAATAAAAAAACTCTGTACAGATGTACAGAGTTTTAATGTGACCGGGCTGGGGCTCGAACCCAGGACCCTCTCCTTAAAAGGGAGATGCTCTACCAACTGAGCTACCAGGTCATTTTGCCCGTTTAAGCGGCTGCAAATATATCATCTTATTTATAATAAACAAGATTTTTTTTTACTTTGTTTCATTTAGATATGCCTGCCTTACTTTCTTGAATAAATTGGAAGAATATACAAATTCAACAATTGCCTCATTATCAGTTTTAAAGATTTCATTTTTAGTTCCCTCCCATGCTTTTACCCCATTTTTGAGAAACACAATTTTTTTACCAATTTCCATGACAGAATTCATATCATGGGTGTTTATTACCGTTGTAATTTTATATTCTGCTGTTATTTCTTGAATTAAATTGTCAATTACAATCGCCGTTTGAGGATCTAAACCCGAATTTGGCTCATCGCAAAACAAGTATTTCGGATTCATGACGATGGCTCTTGCAATGGCAACTCTTTTTTGCATTCCGCCCGAAAGTTCTGCGGGAAATTTTTTATTGGCATTGGAAAGGTTCACACGATCTAATACAAAATTGACACGATCGAGCATTTCCTTTTGAGAGTTGTTGGTAAACATTTTTAATGGAAACATAACATTTTCTTCGACGGTTTGCGAATCAAAAAGGGCACTTCCTTGAAATACCATCCCAATTTCTTGACGCCAGGCTCTTTTCGCTTCCATTGTAAAATCTGTATTAATACGACCGTCAAAAGAAATGGTTCCCGATTCAGGGACGTGTAAACCAATTAACGATTTTAAAAAAACGGTTTTTCCAGAGCCACTTTGTCCGATAATGAGACTGGTTTCTCCTGGATGAAAAGTCGTTGAAATTCCTTTTAAAACTTTTACGTCACCAAAACCTTTGTGTAAATCTTTAACTGCAATCATCTATGTTAAAAGCATTTGAGTTAGAAAATAATTGGAAATTACAATTAAAACGGTTGTCCAAACAACTGCTTGTGTGCTTGCTTTACCAACGGCCAACGAGCCTCCTTTTACATAATACCCATGATAGGATGGAACGGTAGAAATTAGAAACGCAAAGACCAATGTTTTAATCATTGCATACACCAATAAAAAAGGTTGAAAATCGGATTGAATTCCAATAATATAATCGGTTCCTGTAAATAAACCAGATAAGACACCAGCAAGCCAACCTCCAAAAATTCCTAAAATCATCCCCAAACAAATTAGAAATGGATAAAAGAAAACGGTAGCGATTATTTTTGGCAACACCAAGTGGTTCAGCGAATTGATACCCATGACCTCCAAAGCATCTATTTGTTCTGTAACTCGCATGGTTCCGATACTAGAAGTAATATACGATCCCACTTTTCCTGCTAAGATAATAGAGCAAAAAGTAGGTGCAAATTCTAAGATTATCGATCTTTTTGCAGCAAAACCAATGAGAGAATCTGGAATTAATGGATCTTCTAGATTTAGCGCTGTTTGCAACGCAATAACACCTCCAATAAAAAAAGAAATAAACATAATAATCCCAAGAGATTTAAGGCCTAATTCTTCAATATCTTTAAACAAGGCGTCTCTAAAAACGCGAGGACGTTGTGGTGCTTTAAAAACTTGCCCCAACATCATACAGTATTTACCAAAGTGCTCTAGGTAATTCATTCAATTGTTATTTTTCTTTTTGCTAAAGTATTAAAAAATGAACAACCATAAGTTAAATTATAGCGATCAAAATTAAAAATTTGTACTTTTGAGCATACTTTAACATTCTATTGTTTTATGAAAAAATTAATTCTTATTGTATTCGCTTTTAGTGCTATTTTCTATAGTTTCCAATCAAAAAACACCGTACCCAAGAAACCAAAATTAGTCGTGGGTATTGTAATCGATCAAATGCGCTACGACTACTTAACACGTTTTGCAGATCGCTATTCTGAAAATGGTTTTAAACGCTTATTGAATGACGGATTTTCGCTGGAAAATGCGCATTATAATTTAATTCCGACCTATACTGCTGTAGGACACGCTTCCATTTATACAGGAACCACGCCTTCTGAACACGCGATTATCTCGAACAATTGGTATGATAAATTTGCGAAGAAATCCATTTATTGTGTAGACGACGCGAACTACAAAACCATTGGAAATGAGAGTAGTGAAGGTAAAAAATCGCCATATAGAATGTTGACCACCACCGTAACAGATCAATTGCATTTGGCACAAAACATGCACGGAAAAACCATTGGTATTGCCATTAAAGACCGCTCTTCGATACTGCCTGCAGGGCATACTGCAAATGCTGCCTATTGGTTTAGTGGCGGCAACTATGGACAATGGATTTCGAGTTCTTTTTATATAGAGCAACTTCCAAATTGGGTCAACAAATTCAATGCTTCTAAAAAAGTGGAGGATTATCTAAGTAATCCTTGGGAAACCCTATATGACATTACTACCTACACGCAAAGTATTGCCGACAATAATGAATTTGAGGCATTGCACAATGGGGAACAAACCCCCACATTTCCTCATAATATTCCTGCCCTAAGAAAAAGCAATGGAAATTATAGTCTCATCAAAGCAATTCCGGCTGGAAACTCTATTACTGCTGACTTTGCTAAAGCGGCCATTATTGGAGAAAATTTAGGAAAATCTGAATATACCGATTTTCTGGCCATCAGTTTTTCGTCTACCGATTATGTGGGGCATCAATACGGACCAGCATCTGTGGAAATTGAAGATACCTATTTACGTTTAGACAACGACCTTGCAGAATTGTTTGAAACCTTAGATGCGGAAGTAGGAGAAGGAAATTATACAATTTTCTTAACGGCAGATCATGCAGCGGTTCACGTGCCTGCCTATTTACAGTCTTTAAAAATCCCAGCACATTATTTCAATGGAACCGCGTTTAAAAAACACCTAACTACGATCACTGAAAAATACTTTAATTCGCGTACCTTGATTGAAAATGTTTCCAATTATCAAGTTTTCTTAAACAAGAAAGAACTCGATTCTTTGGGCTTGGAGCAAAATACAGTCGCTCAAAAAATAGCCGATGAAGCGATTTTTTTTGACGGAATCTACAAAGCGGTCACAGCAAGAACATTGCAAACAACACACTTTTCGGAAGGCATTTTAAACTCCTTACAAAATGGCTATAATCAAAAATATTCTGGAGATGTAATGCTGCTACCCTATCCAGCAACCTTGTCATATGGAAGAAAAGGAACTAGTCATGGCTCTGGATATTCCTATGACACCCACGTCCCCATTATTTTTTACGGAAATGGCATCCAGAAAGGAAGTTCTTCAAAAAGATATGAAATTGTAGACATAGCGCCCACCATTGCCAATTTATTGCAAATAGAAGCGCCGAATAGTACCACTGGTGAAATAATCGATGAAGTATTGAAATAATAATAGGAGCAAAAACTCGTTGTATTATTTAAACAATGTTAATAACAATGGGTTTTAAAAAAAGTATCATCGTCATATTTCTTCTCTTAAATTTACAATGGATTCAAAGTCAAATAAGTAATTTTCGAGAAAAATTTGTGCTTCCTTCTGAAGTAAAAGAAAATTCAGGATTGCTTTTCTTAGAAGATAAAATCGTCACCCATAACGATAGTGGAGATGTCGCAAATCTCTACGAAATTGATTCGCTGAATGGAAACTTATTACGCACTGTTTTAATTACGAATGCAACCCATATTGATTGGGAAGATATCGGTGAAGATGAAAACAATATTTACATTGCTGACATTGGAAATAATAACGGAAATAGAACCGATTTAAAAATCTATAAAATCCTCAAATCAGATTTTAGAAATAACACCTCAGTTACAGCTGAAGAAATTAGCTTTAGCTATGAAGACCAAACCGATTTTTCGACCCAACCAAATACTTCCAATTTTGATGCTGAAGCGATTGTTATTTCTGGAAATTCGGTGTTAATTTTTACAAAAAACTGGGGAGACCTTCAAACAAATGTCTATAAAATTCCAACAACTCCAGGCAATTATACTGCAACAAAAATAAGTACTGCAAATATTGATGGACTCATTACTGGTGCTAGTTTGTACAATGGTCATTTTCTTTTGTGTGGGTATTCAACAGCACTCGCGCCCTTTTTAGTACATATTGCACCCAGTACTGGTGCTAGTGATGATATCTTCTCCGATGGTTTTACGAAAGATACTTTAGAAAATGAACTTGAAATTGGAAGTCAAGTCGAGGGAATTATTGGTTTTGACACAGGAAAATATTATATTTCTAGAGAACATTTTTCGATCTCATTGGGTGGAAACGAAATCGTTTTTAGCCAAAAATTATATGAATTTTCAGATGAAAGAAATGGAGTACTTTCAACAAATCAATTTCTAAAAGAGACTTCTGCATTTCCAAACCCAGTCTCTGACATATTACACATCAATTTTGATTTCAACACAGTTGCTGTTTATAATTCCTTGGGGATTGAGCAAATGAATTATCAATATGATAAGAATACCCTCGATGTCTCTAAACTTCCTTTAGGGATTTACATTATTGTTTTTCAGACAGAAAACAAGTCAACAAAAACAATTAAAATTCTAAAAGAGTAGTCTTATGCTTTTGGCAAAAACACTTCTGCCATCATACAACGTGCACTTCCACCACCACAAGCTTCAATGGTATCTAAAGAGCTTGAAATAATTTTACAATGGTTTTCTATTTGTGCAATTTGTTGTTGTGTTAAGGAATCAAATGCTGCCTGACTCATCACTAAGAAGCGTTCGTCATTTGCACCCCGAACTTGCAACATGTTTCCTGCGAAATTATGTACTTGTTCTTCGGTGATATTGATGACTTGCTTACCATCTTCTTTTAAATTCTTTAAAAGATTTTTGCGTTCTTTTTTATCGTCTATACTGTTCAAACAAATGACGGCAAAGGTTTCTGCCAAACACATCATTACATTGGTGTGGTAGATTTCTTTGCGTTCTCCGTCTACGGTTTGATTGGCGGTAAAAACCACAGGAGTGTACTCAAAATCTTCACAAAACTCTATGAATAAATCTTCATCGGCTCTAGGAGACAACGCACAATAGGCTTTTTGATTTACACGGTCCAACAATAAACTTCCAGTACCTTCTAAGTAAAACCCAGATTGCTCTGCAGAAGTATAATCGACAACCGAATCAATGCGGAATCCTTCGGCTTCTAATTGGTCTAAAATGTCTTCACGGCGTTCCATGCGTCTGTTTTTTGCAAACATTGGATACAATGCCACCGTTCCATCTTGATGAAAAGAAATCCAGTTGTTTGGAAATAGCGCATCTGGGGTATCAAATTTATCGGTATCGGAAACTACCACAACGTGCACACCAACACTACGTAATTTGTCTACATAAGCATCAAATTCTGATTGCGCTTTTGCATTTACCGTTGCTGGCAATAAAGTGTCGAGTACTTTTTGATAATAGTTATTGACTGCAGTTTGTTCGTTCATTCGAAAGTTAATCGGACGAACCATTAAAATGGTATTGGTGGTCTGTTGCATTTGATTTTTTATATGTCGCAAAATTATACAATTTTAACAGAAAACTCAGGGCAAGCCTTAAAAGTTTTTGAACGGTTTAAAACTTTCTATTTGTTGTATTGAAAGTGAATTTAAACAAACGTTGGTTTATTTATTTTTGATTTTTATAGATAAAACAACTAGCTCGCTGAGATGAATGATATAACTTCCATGTAGGTTATACAATCTTTGCAAACAAGCCCCCGCTAGAGCGATTGCAAAGCGTGTTCAATAAAAAACCTAATCGCGTATTAATGGCATGGTAGAACAGCGCAATAAGCCCTCCTGTTTGGTAATTTCTGCATACGGCACTTCCTCAGTTGCTGCCGCGCGATTGAATCGCGTGGTCAATAAAAGAACACAACAAGATGTATTCTTGCATCAGTGGAGTCTTCTTGTTTCATTTATTTTTCAATTATAGCATCGATTATTTAGGCTTTGGAAAGACCTTATAAATATCCTCTCGCTTTAAAAATCTAGCAAGTTCAATATGATTTGATTCTTTATAAATTCCCAGTCTATAATTGCCTGTTTTAATTCTATAGGCAAGTGAATATCCTTTTAGTCGTTTTATATTTTTTAATTCATCAAAGGAATTCGCACTTTTTAAATCAAGAATCAATTGTTCTATTGTTCGAGCAGTTTTTGGTTCTTTTATTTTTTTAATATCTTTCAAAAAAGACTTCAAGAAAACGATTTTCATTGAATTTTATTTAGTGCTTCCATTACTTCGCTCTCACTAACTGTATCTATTCTATCTGCTTGTTGCATTAATAATAATAGCCCTAAATCTTCTTTTTCTTCATCCGTCATGTTATTCAGTTTTTCGCTTTCTTTATGTGCCACAAAAAAACGAATTGCTTTTTCCATAAGAGATTTTACACTCATATCTTCAAATACTGATAAAACCTTTAGTTTCGTTAACGTTGTCTCGTCTATGTCTATGTTTTTTCTCATAAATTAATTATTTACACAAAAATACAATATACACATAGTATACACAATATATACGTTGTTTTGTTTTAGTTTTGCAGCATTTTATTTTGATTTAAATAGATAACACCTATCACAATAAGAATTATTTTAAATCAAGACTCAATTTTTGGTAGTGAAATAAAAAACCTAATCGCGTATTAACGGCATGGTAGAACAGCGCAATAAGCCCTCCTGTTTGGCGATTTCTGCATAGGGTACTTCTTCAACAGTAAACCCATTTGCACGCAACCAGGTGTTCAATCGAGTGAAATTGGTTTCAGAAATGACCACATCTTCGGCAATTGAAAACACGTTGCTGTTCATGTTGTACATTTCCTCTTTGGTAATTTCAAAGATGTTTTCTTTGCCAAAGAAATCGACCAACCAATTGTATTCTGCGGCTACTAAAAATCCGTTTTTATGTAGAATTGCTTTTCCTTGTCCAAGCGGTTGAAAACAACAATCCAAATGCAAGGCATTTTCTTTGGGTTGTAGATTGTCTTTCCGAAGTTCAAAAGACTTGACAATTTTCTCAGGAAACAATTCTTGCAAAGCAATTACGGCATCGGTGTTGGTTCTAGCCGTAATGTAGTCGGGATAATCTGCACCCGAATAGGTACCCACAAAAATATAATCGCCCCAGGGCATTACATCGCCACCTTCTACATGGCATTCCTCAGGAAGTTCTAAGATGTTTTCGGGATCGATTTGTGCAAGCACATGCCCAATTGCTTCGAATTCTTTTTCTCTTTCGGGTAAAATATTTGCTTTGATCAGTTTATCATCAATACAGAAAGCAATGTCTCTAGAGAAAATCTGATTATAGTTTTCAAGGACCTCAGGCCTATAAACGGTTATCTCATACTTTTTAAAAACAGCAGCTACCGCTTCCATTTCAAGTACCATATCCGCTTCTTTAGGATAGGTACCAGCAAGTACATTTAATTTACTTTTTGGATCGTAACAGTCCGCAGCTTTCGGCGTTGGTCCATTGCTTTTTGCAGTTCCTAAAAGAACCGATCTTAATCGAGACACTTCGTCTTGAACATTGATTTTAATCATAGATATAAGCCTAAAAAGCTTCCTGTTTTCAGGAAGCTTTTGTGAAATAATAGAATGAATGCTTACCTATTTTCAGCAGTCACAAAATCTCTTAAATTTTCTCCGGTATAAATTTGACGTGGACGACCAATTGGTTCTTTGTTCTCACGCATTTCTTTCCATTGTGCAATCCATCCTGGCAAACGTCCTAGAGCAAACATTACTGTAAACATTTCAACAGGGATTCCCATGGCTCTATAAATAATTCCAGAGTAGAAGTCTACATTTGGATACAATTTACGATCTACGAAATAAGGATCATTTAACGCTTCTTGCTCCAATCCTCTAGCAATGTCTAAAATTGGATCTTCAATTCCTAAATCTTTCAATACTTCGTCGGCTGCTACTTTGATAATCGTTGCTCTTGGATCGAAATTTTTATAAACACGATGTCCAAATCCCATGAGACGGAATGGGTCATTTTTGTCTTTTGCCTTCGCCATGTATTTCTTCGTATCTCCGCCATCTTCTTTGATTGCTTCTAACATTTCTAATACGGCTTGATTGGCACCACCATGTAAAGGCCCCCATAATGCAGAAATTCCTGCAGATAATGAAGCAAATAAACCTGCATGCGATGAACCTACAATTCGAACAGTAGAAGTAGAACAGTTTTGTTCGTGATCTGCATGTAAGATTAATAATTTGTCTAAAGCATCTTTAATTAATGGATTGGCAACATATTCTTCATTCGGTTGTTCAAACATCATTTTCATGATATTCTCAACATATCCTAAAGATTTTGAACCATAATTTAAGGGTAAACCTTGTTTTTTACGCATTGCCCAAGCTACTAAAACAGGAAATTTTCCCATTATTTTCACAATCGCGTTGTACATTTCTTCTTCAGAATCTACATTGACAGAGGATGGGTTGAAAGCAACCAATGCACTTGTTAGAGAAGACAAAACACCCATAGGATGTGCATTTCTTGGAAACGCATCCATAATTTTCTTTACATCTTCATCTACAATCGATTTCGATTTGATATCTGCATGAAATTTTTCTAATTGTTCTTTAGTTGGTAAATCCCCAAAAATCAACGCATAAGCAACTTCTAAAAAATCTGCCTTTTCAGCCAAATCTTCAATCGCATATCCTCGGTAACGAAGAATTCCTTTTTCACCGTCTAAAAAAGTAATTGCACTTTTACAAGAACCTGAATTTTTATAACCTGGATCAATCGTAATCACTCCATTTGTTGCTCCTCTTAATGTTTTAATATCAATGGCAACTTCATTTTCTGAACCTTTTACAAGTGGAAACTCATATGAATTGTCCCCTATTTGTAACTTAGCTATATCTGGCATCTTCGTATAATTTTAAAATTTTTAAATCTCACACAAATGTACCAATTTTTAAAGGATTTTAAAAGGCCAACGCAATCGATTTATTAAATTTTAAGAGAATAATATGCATTCGTTTAGATCCATAAAAAAAGCCTCAAAATAGAATTTTAAGGCTTTTAATTATGAAAATATAAATCTTAGATTTTAAATGCATTTTCTCCTGGAAAATAAGCAGTGTCTCCTAATTGTTCTTCAATTCTAAGCAATTGGTTGTATTTTGCCATTCTGTCTGAACGAGAAGCAGAACCTGTTTTAATTTGTCCACAGTTTAAAGCAACTGCTAAATCTGCAATTGTATTGTCTTCTGTTTCTCCTGAACGGTGACTCATTACGGAAGTAAAACCAGCATTTTGTGCCATGTTTACAGCTGCAATCGTTTCTGTTAAGGTTCCGATTTGATTTACTTTAATTAAAATTGAATTTGCAATTCCATTTTCAATTCCTCTTGACAAACGGTCTACATTGGTCACAAATAAATCATCTCCAACCAATTGTACTTTGTCTCCAATCTTGTCTGTTAAGTATTTCCATCCTTCCCAGTCGTTTTCATCCATTCCATCCTCTATAGAGATGATTGGATAATTCGCTGCTAATTCAGCTAAATAATCTGCTTGCTCTTCGCTTGTACGAATTTTACCTGTTTCACCTTCAAACTTTGCATAATTGTATTTTCCATCTACATAAAATTCTGCAGCGGCACAATCCAAAGCAATCATAATGTCATCCCCTAAAGTATATCCTGCATTTTTAACGGCCAATGCAATGGTATCTAAAGCATCTTCTGTACCGTCTAAGGTAGGTGCAAAACCTCCTTCATCTCCAACTGCTGTCGATAAATTTCTGTCGTGTAAAACTTTCTTTAAATTGTGAAAGATTTCAGAACCCATTTGCATTGCTTGAGAAAACGTTTCCGCTTTTACAGGCATTACCATAAATTCTTGGAATGCAATCGGTGCATCTGAATGTGACCCTCCATTAATGATATTCATCATTGGAACTGGTAACGTATTTGCAGAAACGCCTCCAATGTATCTGTACAAAGGCAAACCTAATTCGTTGGCAGCTGCTTTTGCAGCCGCTAAAGAAACGCCTAAAATAGCGTTTGCTCCTAGTTTTGATTTATTAGGGGTTCCGTCTAAATCAATCATTAATTGATCAATCGTATTCTGTTCGAAAACTGAAACGCCTAATAGTTCTTGAGCTATTATTTGATTTACATTGTCTATCGCTTTTAAAACACCTTTTCCCATGTAGGCTTTTCCTCCATCACGAAGTTCTACTGCTTCATGTTCTCCTGTAGAGGCTCCAGATGGAACAGCTGCTCTTCCCATGACACCATTCTCTGTGGTAACATCTACTTCTACTGTAGGGTTTCCTCTTGAATCAAAAATTTGTCTTGCGTGAATGTTAATTATAATACTCATAATGCTATATTGTTATTAATTATGTTCTAATTATTTTATGCTGCAATTTACTAAAAACCACCTTTTTTATAAGGCTTTGGATGAGTTTCTTACGAAAACGATTTCAGTAAACTGGAATAAAAAATAGTCGTTATGAAACGACTATTTTATGCTTTTTTATATTTGCTATAAATTGATCAAAAAGGTATTCTGCATCGTGAGGCCCCGGACTTGCCTCTGGGTGGTATTGAACAGAAAATACATTTTTATTTTTCATTTGAATTCCTGCTACAGTATTGTCATTTAAGTGTACATGGGTAATTTCGACATCGGCATGCGCTTCGGCTTCTGCTCTGTCAATTGCAAAACCATGATTTTGTGAAGTAATTTCTCCTTTACCTGTTAAAAGATTTTTAACGGGATGATTAATTCCTCTATGTCCGTTGTGCATTTTATAGGTAGAAATTCCATTTGCCAAAGCAATGACTTGATGCCCTAAACAAATACCAAACAATGGTAAATCTCTTTGTATGATTTGTTTGGCCGCTTCTTGTGCTGCAACCAAGGGTGCTGGATCTCCAGGTCCGTTAGAAATAAAATATCCATCTGGATTGAAAGAAGCCAACGCTTCAAAGGTTGCATTGTATGGAAACACTTTAATATAAGCACCTCTTTTAACAAAGTTTCTTAATATATTTTTCTTGATACCAATATCTATCGCAGCTATTTTAATGGGTGCGTTTTCATCGCCTACATAATAAGGTGCTTGTGTAGATACTTTTGAAGCCAATTCAAGGCCTTCCATATTTGGAGTTGCTTGTAATTGTTTCTTTAATGCATCAATATTATCAACATCGGTAGAAATAATCGCATTCATAGCGCCATTGTCTCTAATGTAAGCAACCAATGCTCTGGTGTCTACATCTGAAATAGCTACTAAATTGTGTTTTGTAAACCAATCTTCTAAATTTCCATCCGAATCAACTCGGGAATGTGTAAAGCTAAAGTTTCTACAAATTAAACCTGAAATTTTAATACTGTCAGACTCAACTTCATCTTCATTCACTCCATAATTCCCAATATGTGCATTGGTGGTAACCATAAGTTGACCAAAATAGGAAGGATCTGTGAAGATTTCTTGATAACCAGTCATTCCTGTATTGAAACAGATTTCCCCAGTGGAAGTACCTTCAATACCAACAGATTTCCCGTAAAAGATAGTTCCGTCTGCAAGTAAGACTAATGCTTTTTTTCTTGATTGATATTTCATTTAGTAATGTTGTTTGTTGTTGCAAAAATATAAAAAAAGGGATAAACATTGCTGTTTATCCCTTGAATATGATTTAAAAAATTTTCATTTTTTATTCTTCAGATTTTTCTTCCGTTGCTGGAGCATCTACTTGAGGAGCTTCTGCTTTTTTGCTTCTTCCTCTACGGGTAGTTTTCTTAGCTTTTGTTCCTTTAGGATTATAGATTTCGTTGTAATCAACGAATTCTACCATTGCCATAGGAGCATTATCTCCTTGACGATTTCCTAATTTGATGATACGTAAATATCCTCCTGGTCTGTCAGCTACTTTTACAGAGATTTCTTTAAATAATTCTGTAACAGCAAATTTGTCACGTAAATAACTAAAAACGATACGTCTGTTATGTGTTGTATCTGATTTTGATTTTGTGATCAAAGGCTCAGCGAATAAACGCAATGCTTTTGCTTTTGCTACAGTGGTGTTAATACGCTTGTGCTCAATTAATGAACAAGTCATATTTGCTAACATTGCCTTTCTGTGCGCTGTTTTTCTTCCTAAATGGTTAAATTTCTTTCCGTGTCTCATGACGTGTGTTTTATACTTTCATCTTGCTCAACCCTTTTTGAGGAGCAAACTATGAAAGATTAATCTTTATCTAATTTGTATTTGCTTAAGTCCATTCCGAAGTTCAAACCTTTCACAATTACTAGTTCTTCTAGTTCTGTTAATGATTTTTTACCGAAGTTACGGAACTTCATTAAGTCACTTTTGTTAAAAGAAACTAAATCTCCTAATGTATCTACTTCTGCTGCTTTTAAACAATTTAAAGCTCTTACAGAAAGATCCATGTCGATCAATCTTGTTTTTAATAACTGACGCATGTGTAATGATTCTTCATCATACGTTTCTGTTTGTGCAATTTCATCTGCCTCTAAAGTGATACGCTCATCAGAGAATAACATAAAGTGGTGGATTAATATTTTTGCAGCTTCAGTCAATGCATCTTTAGGACTAATTGATCCATCAGTATCGATATCGAAAACTAATTTTTCATAATCCGTTTTTTGCTCAACACGAAAGTTTTCAATCGCATATTTTACATTCTTTATTGGAGTGTAAATAGAATCTGTGAATATAGTTCCTATTGGAGCACCTGATTTTTTATTTTCTTCTGCTGGTACAAATCCTCTCCCTTTTTCGATCGTGATTTCAGCATTTAACTTCACAGATTTGTCCATGTTACAAATCACTAAATCTGGATTCAATACTTGAAAACCTGAAATAAATTTTTGTAAATCTCCTGCAGTTAATTGATCTTGACCTGATATTGCAACAGATACTGTTTCTCTGTCCGTTTCATCAATCTGCTTTTTAAAACGTACTTGTTTTAAGTTTAAGATAATTTCTGTAACATCCTCTACAATTCCTGTAATAGTAGAAAACTCATGCTCTACACCATCTAATCTTAATGAAGTGATTGCAAAACCTTCTAATGAAGATAAAAGAACTCTTCTTAATGCATTTCCTACTGTAAGACCAAAACCTGGCTCTAAAGGTCTGAATTCAAATCTTCCAGAAAAATCTGTAGATTCAATCATGATTACTTTATCAGGCTTTTGAAAATTTAATATTGCCATTGTTTCTTCGTTTGAATTGTTATTTAGTTGCGCGATGTTGTCGTTTGAAGAAATACAAATACATCCTTTGGCTAAATACCAATATGATTAATTTATTATTTAGAATATAATTCTACGATCAGTTGTTCCTTAATGTTTTCAGGAATTTGTAATCTTTCCGGAGCCTTTACAAAGGTTCCTTCTTTCTTATCTGCATTCCAAGTCAACCATTCAAAAACAGTACTTGAAGAAGCTAAAGCATCTTCAATAGCGATTAATGATTTTGATTTTTCTCTTACTGCAACAACATCTCCTTCTTGTAAACTATAAGATGGAATGTTCACAAGTTCTCCATTCACAGTAATATGTCTGTGGGAAACTAATTGACGTGCTCCACTTCTAGATTTAGAAATCCCCATTCTAAAGACTACGTTGTCTAAACGAGACTCACATAATTGTAATAAAATTTCACCAGTAATTCCTTGAGAAGCTGATGCTTTTTTGAATAGGTTACTGAATTGACGCTCTAAAATACCATAGGTATATTTTGCTTTTTGCTTTTCCATTAACTGGGTAGCATATTCAGATTTTTTTCCTCTTCTCTTTGCATTTCCATGCTGTCCTGGAGGGTAATTTCTTTTTTCGAAGTTTTTATCATCTCCGAAAATTGCTTCGCCAAACTTACGTGCAATTTTAGTTTTGGGTCCTGTATATCTTGCCATTTCGTTGTTATTAAAGCAGGGATTATGAATTAAGGCTATCTCCTTCGATAATCGAATTCCTACTTAGTTAAAATATAATAATTGATATTCTTTTTTTGATACTGAATACATTCAGCACTTAATCAGAGAATTCTAATTAAACTCTTCTTCTCTTTGGTGGACGACAACCGTTATGCGGCATTGGTGTAACATCAATAATTTCTGTTACTTCAATCCCTGCATTGTGTAATGATCTGATTGCTGACTCTCTACCGTTACCTGGTCCTTTCACATACACTTTTACTTTGCGTAAACCTGCTTCTTTTGCTACTACTGAACAATCTTCTGCTGCCAACTGAGCTGCGTAAGGAGTATTCTTTTTAGAACCTCTAAACCCCATTTTACCTGCAGATGACCAAGAGATTACATCTCCTTTTTTGTTTGTTAAAGAAATAATGATATTGTTAAAAGAGGCAGTTACGTGCGCTTCTCCAACAGATTCTACTACTACTTTACGTTTTTTTGAACTTGCTTTTGCCATAATTATTTAAGTTTTAGTAATTTAGTTTTCTAAGTTTGTTGGTTACAATCAAACTTGGATCTTGATTACTTTATCTAACTTTATTTTTTCTTGTTAGCTACCGTTTTTCTCTTACCTTTTCGGGTTCTAGAGTTGTTTTTCGTGCGCTGTCCTCTTAAAGGAAGACCCAGTCTGTGACGAATACCTCTTTGACATCCAATATCCATCAAACGTTTGATGTGTAACTGAACTTCCGAGCGTAATTCTCCCTCGATCGTAAAAGATCCAACTTGTTCTCTAATTGCTGCGATTTGATCATCGGTCCAATCTTGAACTTTGATGCTTTCGTCAACTTTTGCATTTGCTAAAACTTCTTGAGCTCTGCTGCTTCCAATACCGAAGATGTAAGTTAAAGCAATAACCCCTCTTTTGTTTTTTGGAATATCAATACCTGCTATTCTTGCCATTACCCTTGTCTTTGTTTAAATCTAGGATTTTGTTTATTAATCACATATAATCTACCTTTTCTGCGAACAATCTTGCAGTCGGCACTTCTCTTTTTTACTGATGCTCTAACTTTCATTAGTCTAGTTTTTATTAATATCTATAAGTAATTCTTGCCTTTGTCAAATCATAAGGGCTCATTTCTAACTTTACTTTATCTCCTGGTAGTAATTTAATATAATGCATGCGCATTTTTCCTGAGATATGTGCAGTTACAACGTGTCCGTTTTCTAATTCTACACGGAACATTGCATTTGACAATGCTTCTGTAATCGTTCCATCTTGTTGAATTGCTGATTGCTTAGCCATTTAATCGTTTAAAGATTTTCTGTTAGTATTTCCTGCTTTCATTAGGCCATCATAATGACGGTTTAATAAGTAAGCGTTTATTTGTTGTAATGTGTCAATCGCTACACCAACCATAATGATTAATGAGGTACCTCCATAAAACATGGCCCAACTTTGCTGAACTCCAAACTGAACTACAACTGCTGGAAGTATTGATAGTGCTGCTAAGAATAACGATCCTGGGAAGGTAATTCTAGACAAAACACTGTCTAACTTGTCTGCTGTGTCTTTACCAGGTCTGATCCCTGGAATAAAACCACCACTTCTTTTAAGGCCTTGAGCCATTTCATCTGTACGCACCGTAATGGCAGTATAGAAATAACTAAAGATGATGATTAATAATGCAAATATTAAATTGTATTCCCATCCAAAGTTATCTTGCAATCCTGCGATTGCTGGATACTTTTGTGCGAGTGCAACTGGTAAAAACATAATTGCTTGTGCAAAAATAATTGGCATTACACCTGCTGCATTTAATTTCAAAGGAATGTAATCTCTTGAACCTGCCACATTTTGTGTACTCCCTGCGACTGTTCTTCTTGCATACTGAACTGCAATTTTACGAACAGCAGTCACCAATAAAACAGTTAATAAAATTACTACAAACCAAACTATGATTTCAATTAAGATCATCATCAATCCACCTGCTCCTGCATTTGTTGTTTTAGCAACAAATTCTTGTAAAAAGGCAGCTGGAAAATTCGCGATAATACCCACTGTAATTAATAATGAAATACCATTACCAACTCCTTTGTCTGTAATACGCTCTCCTAACCACATTGCAAAAATTGTTCCTGCAGTTAAAATAACAATCGAAGATACCCAAAATACAGGCCCTGTAATTAAAAAGGCTTCAGCAGGTAAATCCATTTGGTTTTGAATAAAACCAATATAGGTTGGTGCTTGAACCAACGTAATTCCAATGGTTAACCATCTTGTGATTTGCGTAATCTTTTTACGTCCACTTTCTCCATCTTTTTGTAGTTTTTGTAAATAA
The DNA here is from genome assembly GCA_943787375.1 of uncultured Polaribacter sp. Lineage (GTDB taxonomy): Bacteria > Bacteroidota > Bacteroidia > Flavobacteriales > Flavobacteriaceae > Polaribacter. Next base: position 202,273 of record CALSME010000005.1, on the reverse strand, counting down.
GGAATTGCGATTCCCATTAACTGTACTACAATAGAGGCAGAAATATAAGGCATAATTCCAAGCGCCATTACGGATGCTCGTGCAAATGCTCCTCCAGTAAATGCGTCTAATAATGTTAATAGACCACCTCCAGAAGCGTTGTCTTTTAATGCTGTCAATTGTAATGGATCTATTCCAGGTAATGGAACAGCTGCCATAAATCGATACACAGCGATTAAACCAATCGTAAGAAGAATCTTATTCTTTAATTCTTCAATACTGAAAATGTCTTTTAACGTCTTTATGAAACTCATCTTTTCGCTTTTCTTATAAAGTTACTGCTTCTCCTCCAGCAGCTTCAATAGCCGCTTTTGCAGTTGCAGTAAACTTGTGTACTGTTATACTTAATTTAGCTTTTAATTCACCGTTTCCTAGTATTTTTACTAGGTCGTTTTTACCTGCTAATCTGTTAGCAATTAAAATATCTAAAGTAACTGTATCAGTAATTTTTCCACTATCAACTAGTGCCTGTAAAGTCTCTATGTTGATCCCTTGGTATTCTTTACGGTTGATGTTTGTAAAACCAAACTTAGGAACCCGTCTTTGAAGTGGCATTTGCCCTCCTTCAAAACCAATCTTTCTTGAGTAACCTGAACGAGATTTCTGTCCATTATGACCTCTTGTTGCAGTACCACCTTTTCCAGATCCTTCACCTCTTGCAATTCTTTTTCCTTTTTTTACGGAACCTTCTGCAGGTGTTAAATTATGTAAATTCATTTGTATATATGTCTTTATTTAATTTCTTCGAAAGAAACTAAGTGTTTAACTGTATTTACCATACCTACAATAGAAGGAGTTGCCTCATGTTCTACCGTTTGGTTCATTTTACGTAAACCTAAAGCTTCTAAAGTTCTCTTTTGACTCTGAAGACGCCCGATTTGACTTTTTACTTGTGTAACTTTTATTCTTGCCATCGTTCTTAGATTTATCCGTTAAATACTGTTTCTAAAGATACCCCTCTTTGCTTTGCAATTTGTCCTGCACTACGTAATTGTAATAATGCATTGAAAGTTGCTTTTACTGCATTGTGAGGATTTGAAGAACCTTGAGATTTTGATAATACATCATGAACTCCAACTGATTCTAATACCGCACGTACTGCACCACCGGCAATAACTCCTGTACCAGGAGAAGCAGGCTTGATAAATACTTTCGCACCACCAAACTTTCCTTTTTGCTCATGAGGAAGCGTACCTTGTAAAATAGGTATTCTTACTAAATTTTTCTTTGCATCTTCAATTGCTTTTGCAATTGCTGAAGCAACATCTTTAGATTTTCCTAAACCGTGACCAACAACACCGTTACCATCACCAACAACAACGATTGCAGAGAAACCAAATGCTCTACCTCCTTTTGTTACTTTGGTAACACGCTGTACTCCTACTAACTTATCTACAAGCTCTAACCCACTAGGCTTCACTCTTTCTACGTTTTTATAACCTTGCATAATTTCTTAAAATTTTAAACCAGCTTCTCTAGCGGCATCTGCTAATACTTTAACTCTACCGTGATATAAATATCCGTTTCTATCGAAAGCAACAGTGTTTAACCCTGCTTTGGTTGCTAATTCAGCAATCGCCTTACCAACTGCAGCAGATGCTTCAGTTTTAGAGGTTGCTTTAATGTCTTTATCTCTTGATGAAACGCCAGCGATTGTCACTCCGTTTACATCGTCTACTAATTGAGCATAAATTTCTTTATTGCTTCTAAACACAGATAATCTTGGTTTGGTTGCAGTTCCAGAAATTATTTTTCTAATTCTATGCTTAATTCTAGTTCTTCTTTCAAGCTTTGATAATGCCATAATATATATAATTATGCAGATTTACCTGCTTTTCTTCTTAATATTTCTCCTACAAACTTAACTCCTTTTCCTTTATAAGGCTCTGGTGCTCTAAAAGAACGAATCTTTGCAGCTACTTGCCCTACTAATTGCTTATCAAAAGAAGATAATTTAATAATTGGATCTTTTCCTTTCTCTGATATTGTTTCAACTTTCACTTCTGGAGCTATATCTAAAACAATATTGTGTGAAAAACCTAATGCAAGATCTAATTTCTGACCTTGGTTAGAAGCTCTGTAACCAACACCTACCAATTGTAAGTCTTTAGTCCATCCTTTACTAACACCTAAAATCATGTTATTGATCAATGCTCTCATTAAGCCATGTTGTGCTTTATGATCTTTAGATTCTGAATCTCTATCTAGTACGATTAGTGAATCTTCTATCTTGATTGTAATTCCGCTTGAAATGCTTTGAGATAATTCTCCTAACTTTCCTTTTACAGTTACAATATTGTCGTTTATGTTTACATCTACACCTTGTGGAATGCTAACGGGATTTTTTCCTATTCTACTCATCTCTTAAGGTTTAATAAACGTAACATAAAACTTCTCCTCCAACATTTTCTTGACGTGCTTTTTTGTTTGTCATTACACCTTTCGATGTTGAAACAATAGCAATACCAAGACCGTTTAATACTCTTGGCATCTCTGAGGAGCCAACGTATTTACGCAAACCAGGGGTACTGATTCTTTGGATTTTTCTGATTACTGACTCTTTTGTTTCTTTGCTATATTTTAAAGCGATTTTGATAGTTCCTTGGACTTTATCGTCATTGAACTGATAGCTTAAAATATACCCTTGATCAAACAAAATTTTAGTCATTTCCTTCTTCAAGTTTGAAGCTGGAATTTCTACTACTCTGTGCCCTGCTGCGATTGCATTTCTAACTCTCGTTAGAAAATCCGCGATTGGATCTGTATACATATTTATTTAAAATTGCGATTCCGGTTTTCACTTGCCTCTATTGTTGCTACAGATTTCTCTGTGACAAATGAACCTATAATCCGTTAAAATTTGTTTTACTCAAAAAAATAGAGCGTGCAAATATACACATTCTATTTTTTAGATTAAGATTTATTTATTTAATCTTACCAACTTGCCTTACGAACTCCTGGTATTAAGCCTTGATTGGCCATTTCACGGAAAGTAACACGTGAAAGTCCAAATTGACGCATATATCCTTTTGGTCTACCAGTAAGTTTACATCTGTTGTGCATTCTTATTGGTGAAGCATTCTTTGGTAATTTTTGCAATCCTTCGAAATCTCCAGCTGCTTTTAAAGCTTTTCTTTTCTCAGCATATTTTGCTACGGTTGCAGCTCTTTTGCGCTCACGCGCTTTCATTGATTCTTTAGCCATCTTAGTTCTTTTTAAAAGGTAAACCTAATTCGGTTAATAATGATTTTGCTTCCTTATCAGTATTTGCAGAGGTTACAAATGTAATATCCATACCATTGATTTTCTTTACTTGATCAATATTAATTTCTGGATAAATGATTTGTTCTACAATCCCTAAATTGTAATTTCCTCTACCGTCAAAACCATTTGCTTTGATACCATTAAAGTCTCTTACACGTGGCAATGATGCAGTTACTAATCGATCTAAGAATTCATACATTTTATCTCCACGTAAAGTAACTTTTACACCAATTGGCATACCCTTACGTAATTTAAATGCGGCAACATCCTTTTTAGACAATGTTGAAATTGCTTTTTGACCAGTAATTTTAGTTACTTCTTCAATCGCGTAATCTATTAGTTTCTTGTCTGCAATTGCAGCACCGACACCTTTAGAAACAACAATCTTTTGTAATTTAGGTACCTGCATGATATTGCTGTAGCTAAATTCTTCTTTAAGAGCACTTACTATTTTACTCTTATATTCTGCTTTTAATCTTGGTACGTAACTCATGATTATTATTTTTTAGTTTTTTTAGAGATTCTTGTTTTCGTATCTCCATCAACCTTAAAGCCAACTCTTACAGCAACTCCATCTTCTACTAATAAAACATTAGAGATGTGTAATGATGCTTCTTTTTTTACGATACCTCCTTGTGGACTTTGTGCGCTTGGCTTTGTATGCTTAGATACTAAGTTAACACCCTCTACAAGAACTCTATCTTTATCTTTTACAATTTGTAAAACTTTCCCTTCCGAACCTTTGTGGTCTCCTGCAATTACTCTTACAGTATCTCCTGATTTTATTTTAAACTTCTTCATCTTGTTTCTGGTTTAAAGCACTTCAGGTGCTAATGATACTATTTTCATGAATTGTTTCTCACGAAGTTCACGGGCAACAGGACCAAATACACGAGTTCCTCTCATCTCCTCTGTAGGATTTAAAAGTACACAAGCGTTATCATCAAATCGAATGTATGATCCATCTTTACGTCTTACTTCTTTCTTTGTTCTTACAACAACTGCTCTGGATACTTGACCCTTCTTAACAGCTCCGTTTGGAGTTGCAGATTTAACGGTTACAACAATCTTGTCTCCAATACTTGCATACCGTTTTCTTGTACCTCCCAAAACTCTAATTACTAAAACTTCTTTTGCTCCAGTATTATCTGCGACTTTTAATCTTGATTCTGTCTGTAACATATTATTTAGCTCTTTCTAGGATTTCTACTAATCTCCAACGTTTCGACTTACTCATAGGCTTCGTTTCCATAATCCTAACAGTATCTCCTTCGTTGCAATCGTTCTTTTCGTCGTGTGCAACGTACTTCTTAGTCTTTAATACGAACTTTCCGTACATCGGGTGCTTTACTCTTTTTACTTCAGCGACAACAATAGATTTCTCCATTTTGCTGCTAGAAACAACACCAATTCTCTCTTTTCTAAGATTTCTTTTTTCCATCTTTAAAACTGACTATAGAATTATTGTAATTCTCTTTTTGTTAATTCTGTTGCAATTCTTGCGACAGTTCTTCTTAAGCCTCTTAACTGTAATGGGTTCTCCATTGGCGTTATGGCATGCGCCATCTTAAGATCGGTATAATTCTTTTGAAACGCTGCAAGCTTCTCATTAAGAGCTGCTGTAGCTAATTCTTTAATTTCTGATTGTTTCATATGTTTTAGAATTATGCGTTAATATCAAAATCTCTTGCGATTATGAACTTTGTTCTTACCGGAAGTTTTTGTGCTGCTAAACGTAACGCCTCTTTGGCCACGTTCATTGGCACACCACCAATTTCAAACAAGATTCTTCCTGGCTTTATCACTGCAACGAAATGTGAAGGTGCTCCTTTTCCCTTACCCATACGTACTTCTAAAGGTTTTGCAGTAATCGGCTTATCTGGAAAAACTTTAATCCATAATTGACCTTCTCTCTTCATGTGACGAGTTGCCGCAATACGAGCTGCCTCTATCTGACGTGAAGTCAATAAGTTCTGGTCTATGGATTTAATTCCAAACATTCCATTAGAAAGTTGGTTCCCTCTCATAGAATTACCATTCATATTTCCTTTCGCCTTCTGAACCTTACGGTATTTTACTCTTTTTGGCTGTAACATTTTTAATTTCTAATTTTAAAAATTATTTTCTTCTACTACGAGGTTGTTGACGTTTCGATCTGTCACCACCACCTTTTGGTCCTGATTGTTTCTTAGACAACCCTACCAATGGAGATAATTCTCTCTTACCATAAACCTCACCTTTCATAATCCATACTTTTACTCCTAATCTTCCATAGGTAGTATGAGATTCTACAAGTGCATAATCGATATCTGCTCTAAAAGTAGACAACGGTATTCTACCTTCTTTAAAGTGCTCTGAACGTGCCATCTCAGCTCCATTTAAACGCCCTGAAATCTGAATTTTGATTCCTTCAGCATTCATACGCATGGTTGCTTGGATTGCCATTTTAATAGCTCTCTTGTAAGAAATTCTATTTTCTATTTGACGTGCAACACTAGCAGCTACTAATTTAGCATCTAATTCTGGACGTTTAATTTCGAAAATATTAATTTGAACTTCTTTCCCTGTAATTTTCTTAAGCTCTTCTTTTAACTTGTCTACCTCTTGACCTCCTTTACCAATAATGATACCTGGACGTGCAGTGGTGATAGTAACGGTTACAAGTTTAAGCGTACGCTCAATAATTACTCTTGATACACTTGCCTTAAATAATCGAGCATTTACATACTTTCTTATTTTGTCATCTTCAGCAATCTTATCTCCGTAGTCATTTCCACCATACCAGTTAGATTCCCAACCTCTGATGATTCCTAATCGATTTCCTATTGGATTCGTTTTTTGTCCCATTTCTACTTTGATTAATTACTTTTATTTTTACTTCCTAACTCTAAAGTAACGTGATTAGAACGCTTACGAATTCTATGAGCACGCCCCTGTGGAGCTGGTCTTAACCTTTTTAACATTCCTGCGCTATCTACACAAATTGTTTTTACAAACAATCCTGCTTCTTCGATACTTGCTTCTGCATTTTTAGCTTGCCAGTTTGCGATTGCAGACAATAACAATTTCTCTAAATTTATAGATGCTTCTTTCGGGCTAAATTTTAAGATTTGTAAAGCTTTTTCAACTTCAACGCCTCTTACTTGATTAGCTACTAAACGCATTTTCCTTGGTGATGTAGGGCAGTTAGTAAGCTTAGCGAAAGCTTTTTGCTTTCTAGCTTCTTTTAACTGATCTGCCATATTTTTTTTACGAACTCCCATAGCTGCTATTTTTTACCTTTATTTTTTGCACCTGCATGTCCTCTAAACGAACGTGTTGGTGAAAATTCGCCTAACTTATGACCTACCATGTTTTCTGTAACATATACAGGTACAAACTGACGTCCATTATGAACTGCAATTGTCTGTCCAACGAAATCAGGAGTAATCATACTTGCTCTAGACCAAGTTTTAATTACTGTTTTGTTTCCTGCTTCCACATTGGCTAACACTTTTTTCTCTAATTTATAGTGAACGAAAGGTCCTTTTTTTAATGATCTTGCCATAATTTATTTCTTTCTACGTTCTATAATGTATTTATTACTTGCTTTCTTCTTAGATCTTGTCTTGAATCCTTTAGCAGGTATTCCATTTCTAGATCTTGGATGTCCACCAGAAGCTCTACCTTCTCCACCTCCCATTGGGTGATCGACAGGGTTCATTCTTACAGCGTTCACTCTTGGTCTTCTACCTAACCATCTTCTTCTACCAGCTTTACCAGATACAAGTAATTGATGATCTGAATTAGATACAACTCCAATTGTAGCATTACAAGTCAATAAAACAAGTCTTGTTTCTCCTGAAGGTAACTTAATGGTTGCATACTTACCGTCTCTTGCCATTAACTGTGCAAAAGAACCTGCAGAACGCGCCATAACAGCTCCTTGACCTGGATGTAATTCAATACATGAAATTGTAGTTCCTAATGGAATTTCACTCAACAACATGGTGTTTCCAACTTCTGGAGCAACCTTGCTTCCTGATACTACTGTTTGACCTACTTCTAAACCGTTTTGTGCAATTACATAACGTTTTTCTCCATCAGCATAACTTAATAGTGCAATAAATGCAGTACGATTTGGATCGTATTCTATTGTTTTTACTGTTGCAGGGATATTGTGCTTATCTCTTTTGAAATCGATAATACGATACTTTTGTTTATGACCACCTCCGATATTACGAGTTGTCATTCTTCCCTGATTGTTTCGACCTCCAGATCTTTTTTTCGGAGCAAGTAAACTTTTCTCCGGCTTATCAGTTGTTATGGCGTCGAACCCATTTACAACTCTAAAACGCTGACCTGGTGTTATTGGTTTTAATTTTCTAACTGACATTTTTGTCTTTTCTTAAATATTGCTATAAAAATCAATACTATCCCCTTCTGCTAACTGCACTATTGCTTTTTTGTACCCACTCTTGATACCTGTAACTAAACCTTTTTTAGTAAACTTGGTATTTCTTTGAATTGGATAATTTAAAGTTTTAACGCTTGAAATAGAAACTCCGTAGGTTGCTTCAACAGCTCCTTTAATTTCTATTTTGTTAGCTTTTTTATCTACAACAAATGTATAACGATTGAATACCTCGCTATCTTTTGTCGCTTTTTCCGTAATAATAGGTTTTATTAAAATACTCATATCTATTATTTGCTAAAGTTTGACTCAATTACCTCTAAAGAACCTTCCATAAATACTACTTTACCAGCGTTTAAAACACCGTAAGTACTAATGTCAGACCCATTTATAACCTGAGTTCTTGTTAAATTTCTTGATGACAAATACACATTGTTATTTGCTCCAGACAACACAAACAAAGACTTCTTGTTTTCTAACCCTAATGCTTTCAATACCGTTACAAAATTCTTTGTTTTTGGTGTATCAAAATCAAAGTTTTCAACAACGACTAAGTTGTTTTCTTTTGCTTGTGTACTTAACGCCGATTTACGAGCTAAACGTTTTAAGTTCTTGTTGAGTTTGAAAGAATAATCTCTAGGTCTTGGTCCGAACATACGTCCTCCACCTCTAAAAACACCAGACTTGATAGATCCTGCTCTTGCAGTACCAGTTCCTTTTTGTTTTTTGATTTTTCTTGTACTTCCAGTGATCTCAGCTCTTTCTTTCGATTTGTGAGTTCCCTGTCTTTTGTTTGCCAAATGTTGCTTTACATCTAAGTAAATTGCATGATTGTTTGGCGCTATTTCGAATACATCGCTAGAAAGTTCTACTTTCCTACCTGTATCTTTTCCTGTAATATCTAAAACTGCTACTTTCATTATTTCTGAATAGTTACGTAAGCATTTTTGTGTCCAGGAACTGCTCCTTTAACAACAAGTAGGTTCTTTTCAGCAACTACTTTTAATACTTTTAGATTTTGTACTTTAACGGTGTCTCCACCCATTCTACCTCCCATACGCATTCCTTTGAATACTCTTGCAGGGTAAGATGCTGCTCCAATTGATCCTGGCGCTCTTAGACGGTTATGTTGTCCGTGTGTTGCTTGACCAACTCCGGCAAATCCATGACGTTTTACAACCCCTTGGAATCCTTTACCTTTAGAAGTACCCGATACATCAACAAATTCACCTTCCTCAAAAAGTGATACTGAAATCGCATCTCCTAATTTATACTCTTCTTCAAATCCTTGAAATTCAATGACTTTTCTTTTCGCAGTGGCTCCCGCTTTTTTAAAGTGGCCATCTAAAGCTTTATTAGAACTTTTTGCTTTTTTGTCATCGAAACCCAATTGTAACGCATTGTATCCGTCAACCGCTTCGGTTCTGACTTGGGTGACAACACAAGGACCTGCTTCGATTACTGTACAAGGAATGTTCTTCCCGTTTTCGTCGAATAAGCTGGTCATCCCAATTTTTCTTCCTATTAACCCAGACATTTAGTTAAAATTTTAGACGATAGATATTTATCCAGCGCGTCTCTATTAATAATTACTTGTTTGAAACTACTGTTTCGGTATTCATGCCTTTTGAATTTCAACATAAAAAAAAGCGCAAAACAAATTCAACGCTGATTTTGTTTTTTCCGTCTTTCCTTTGCGAAACGCTCTGGACATGTGTTTAATCCCTATTAATACTGGAAAAATGACTAAAAAAGACATAAATTTCCATTAACAGGTTGCAAATGTACTAAATTTATTCTGATTTCAAAGTCGTTATACACAAAAAATAATGAATCCTTAGAATTCAAAAAAAGGATTGTTGAACGACTTTAAAAAAAAAGCAAAAAAAATAGGCTTTAAAGCCTATTTTTTTTTGGTAATACTTATACTTTGATTTCAACTTCTACACCACTTGGTAACTCAAGCTTCATTAAAGCATCAATAGTTTTTGAAGACGAACTATAAATGTCTAATAATCTTTTGTAAGCAGATAATTGAAATTGCTCTCTTGATTTTTTGTTAACGTGTGGAGAACGTAAAACAGTAAAAATCTTTTTATGCGTTGGTAATGGTATTGGTCCGTTTACAACAGCACCTGTACTTTTTACCGTCTTTACGATTTTTTCAGCAGATTTATCTACTAAGTTATAATCATAAGACTTTAATTTAATTCTAATTTTTTGACTCATCTTAATTCTATTTGTAGATTAACCTTTAGCTTTTGCGATAACATCTTCAGATACATTTGAAGGCGTTTCTGTATAATGTGAAAATTCCATTGTAGAAGTAGCTCTACCAGAAGACATTGTTCTTAAAGCAGTAACATAACCAAACATTTCTGATAAGGGTACTAATGCTTTTACAACTTTAGATCCAGCACGATCACTCATGTCGTTTACTTGACCTCTTCTTCTGTTTAAATCTCCTACAATATCTCCCATGTTTTCTTCAGGAGTAAGAACTTCTAATTTCATCAATGGCTCCATGATTTTTGCTTTTGCTGACTTAGCAGAAGCTTTATATCCCATTTTGGCTGCCAATTCAAAAGACAAAGCATCCGAATCCACTGCGTGGAAAGAACCGTCTTTTAAAGTAACTTTCATTGAATCCATTTCGTATCCTGCTAAGGGACCGTTCTTCATTGCTTCTCTAAATCCTTTTTCTACAGAAGGAACAAATTCACGAGGCACATTTCCACCTTTAATGATAGATGCAAATTGCAATCCTTGCACACCTTCATCTGCAGGTCCAATAGTAAATACAATATCTGCAAACTTTCCACGTCCACCAGATTGTTTCTTATAAACTTCTCTGTGTTCTGCTTCTGCCGTAATTGCTTCTTTGTATTCTACTTGGGGTTGCCCTTGATTTACTTCAACTTTAAACTCACGCTTTAAACGGTCTACAATTACATCTAAATGCAATTCTCCCATTCCAGAAATAATCGTTTGTCCTGAAGCTTCGTCTGAACGCACAGTGAATGTAGGATCTTCTTCGGCTAATTTCCCTAAACCAATACCTAATTTATCTACATCTGCTTTCGTCTTAGGCTCAACAGCAATACCAATTACTGGATCTGGAAAGTCCATAGATTCTAAAACAATTGGGTGCTTTTCTGCTGATAAAGTATCTCCTGTTTTGATGGATTTAAATCCAACAGCAGCACCAATATCTCCAGCCTCAATATAATCAATTGCATTTTGCTTGTTTGCATGCATTTGATAAATACGAGAGATACGCTCTTTTTTACCTGAACGGTTGTTTAACACATAAGAACCCGCATCTAAACGACCCGAATACGCTCTAAAGAAAGCCAAACGACCTACAAAAGGATCCGTTGCAATCTTAAATGCCAATGCAGCAAAAGGCTCATCAACACTTGGTTTACGTATTTCTTCTTCCTCAGTATCAGGATTTGTACCTACAATACCTTCCTTATCCATTGGAGAAGGCAAGTAACGACATACAGCATCTAAAAGAAACTGTACTCCTTTGTTTTTAAATGCAGATCCACAAATCATTGGAATGATGGCCATGTCCATTACAGCAGCTCTTAATGCATTGTGCACTTCTTCTTCTGTAATAGAATCTTCATCTTCCATGAATTTTTCTAAAAGATTCTCGTCATAACTTGCTACTTCTTCAATTAAAAGTGCACGGTATTTACGAGCTTCTTCTTTCATATCTTCAGGAATATCGATAATATCGAAAGTTGCTCCCTGAGTTTCATCATGCCATACAATAGCACGATTTTTTACTAAATCGATGATACCTTTAAATTCATCTTCGTCACCAATATTTAAAACGATTGGTACCGCGTTTGATTTTAACATATCTTTTACTTGCTGACAAACTCCTAAAAAGTCAGATCCTTGACGGTCCATTTTATTAACGAAACCAATTCTTGGTACTTTATAGTTGTCGGCTAATCTCCAGTTTGTTTCAGATTGAGGCTCAACACCATCAACAGCAGAAAACAAGAAAACTAAACCATCCAATACACGTAAAGATCTATTTACTTCTACAGTAAAATCTACGTGACCAGGTGTGTCAATAATATTAAAGTGATACCCTTTTGTATCTGGAGTTTTTTCTCCGTTTTCTATTGGAAAATCCCAGGTACAAGTTGTAGCAGCAGAAGTAATTGTAATACCTCTTTCTTGCTCTTGCTCCATCCAGTCCATTGTAGCTGCACCATCATGAACTTCTCCAATCTTGTGAGAAACTCCTGTATAGTACAATACACGTTCTGTTGTTGTGGTCTTACCCGCATCAATATGCGCTGCAATACCAATATTTCTTGTAAATCTTAAATCTCTAGCCATTTCTATTAAAATCTAAAGTGAGAGAATGCCTTGTTCGCTTCTGCCATTTTGTGAGTATCAGTACGCTTTTTAACAGCAGCACCTTCTTCTTTAGCAGCAGCTAAAATTTCAGCAGCTAATCTTTGGGCCATGGTTTTTTCGTTACGCTTTCTAGCATAAAGAATCATCCATTTAATCGCCATAGATACTTTACGATCTGGTCTAATTTGCATAGGGATTTGGAATGTTGCTCCACCTACACGACGAGATCTTACTTCTACGTGTGGCATTACATGCGACAATCCTTCTTTCCACAATTCTAAAGATGATTTTTCTTCATCTTCTCCTTTTTTCTGTTCTACGATGTCTAGTGCATCATAAAATACTTTGAACGCTACAGACTTCTTACCTGCCCACATTAAGTTGTTCACAAAACGTGTTGCTAACTGATCGTTAAACTTTGGGTCCGGTAATAGGACTCTTTTTTTCGCTCTTCTTTTTCTCATGTCTTTACATTAAAAAAGTTAAAATAATTACTTCTTTGGGCGTTTTGCTCCGTACTTAGATCGTCTTTGGGTTCTCCCCTCAACTCCCGCTGTATCTAATGCACCACGTACTACGTGATACTTAACTCCTGGCAAATCTTTTACCCTTCCACCTCTAACTAATACTATCGAGTGCTCCTGTAGATTATGTCCTTCACCTGGGATGTATGCGTTTATCTCATTACCATTGGTCAATCTAACTCTTGCAACTTTACGCATTGCTGAATTAGGTTTCTTTGGTGTTGTAGTATAAACACGTGTACAAACTCCACGTCTTTGAGGACAAGACGACAAAGCAGCCGATTTACTCTTCTTAGTTATTTTGGTTCTTCCTTTACGAACTAATTGTTGAATAGTTGGCATACTAAATAATTCTTGTTTTCGTTTATATTAAACCTTTCTCTTATTTTCTAAGAGTGCGCAAATGTACGACTAATTTCTAGGTATACAAATAGGAGCGAGTTATTTTTTTAAAAATGACCCTTTTAGAATGCTTTTCCTTCTTTTTATTTTACTTTTGAAAGATCAATTTCATCTTATTTTGAATACAAAAACAACTTTTTACCTCTTTAGTATTTGTTGCTTCTTTTTTACAAAGGAAGTACAGGGGCAGAAATTGCGCTTAAAAATCTTCGCTGAACAAGAAAAAAACAAGACGAAACTTACTACAATTCAATATCAAAAAAAACATGTAGACATTACCTCCTTATATAAGGAAACATCACGCATTGAAAAACAATTAAAATCAGCTGGATATTTCAGTGTTCAAATTCAAAAGTTTCTGACTGTAAAAGACACTACAAAGGTTACTTATAGTCTTGGTGAAAAAATTGAAACCGCCCTCCTATCTGTTGACTCCCTTCATTATCAATTACTCAAAAAATTCAATATAAAAAATGGGGTGCTCAAAGTTGTTGCATCCAATTTAGAGATCACCTTAGAAGAAATTACCCAGCAACTAGATGCGGAAGGATTTTCTTTTGCAGAAACTTCTTTAAAAAACACCTTTGTTAAAGACCGTATTTTATTTGCCGATCTTCAGATTATAAGCTCCAAAAAAAGAACGATCAATTCGGTAATCGTGAAAGGTTATGAAAAATTTCCAAAATCGTTTGTGACCCATTTTTTAAAAATAGATGCACAAACCGTATTTACCAAATCAACATTGAAAGAGATTACAAAGCGACTGGAAGCGGTTTCTTTTGTTAGGCAAACCAAACCCATTGAAACTTTATTTAAAAAAGATTCAACACTCCTATATCTCTATCTAAAAAAGAAGCAAAATAGTAGTTTTGACGGATTGGTAAATTTCAACTCCGATGCCTCTGGCGCGCTCCAATTAAATGGACATCTCGATATAAAGTTACAGAATGTTTTTAACCGCGGAGAGGAATTAACACTCTTATGGAATCGCTTTGACGAAGAAAGACAGGAATTGAATTTGAAAACGCACATTCCGTTTCTTTACAACTCCCCATTAAGCAGTCGCTTCGAATTCTCACTATACAAACAAGACAGTACTTTTTTGAATACTGAATTGAAAACCGATTTCAGCCTCTTTTTAAATAAAAGCACTCAACTGGCGATCCATTACGATTACATTGCATCGAAAATAATAACAGCAGCACTAAATACGGAGACAACAACTGCTTTTAACAGTCAATTTATTGGCGTTTCCTTCCAATACAAAGTCCCAATGAATGATGTGTTTTCAAGTCAAAAAGCACAACTACTTTTCACCCCTAAAGTGGGACAAAGAATTGCCAATTCACAAACTGAAAATCAATTAAAAATAAAGCTATTGGCCTCCTATATTTTTGAATTCAACGATAGAAACAGTTTGTACCTTGCCAATAATTCGGGCTATCTAAATTCAGCCTCTTTTTTACAAAATGAAATGTATCGAATTGGCGGCGAAAAATCGATCCGAGGATTTAATGCCCAAAGTTTGTTTGCTACTAAATACGCCTTTTTCAATGTAGCTTATCGTTTTTTAGTCTCTAAAAAATCCTTCATTTATACGATTACTGATTTTGGTCAATTTAGAGACCTAAATACTTCAAAAAAAGCCCTTAGTATTGGCGCTGGTTATCAATTTTTAACAAACAATTCACAGGTAAATTTACATTACGCCTTGGGAAAAATAAATAATCAACCCTTTGATTATAAGAACTCTACGCTAAACATTAACTTTGTAACCTATTTTTAGGTAAACGAAGTACACTTGAAATTTCTCAAAAAAACCTTACTGAAATTTAACATAATTTAACTTTTTTATTGTTTTATTAACATGGGTTAATTAATTTTATCCCTGAAATAATTCAAATAAAAAAAACAATGAAAACAAAGTTAAAAGGAATTTTAACGCTACTCTTAGCGTTGGTTGTGCAAATTTCGTTTGCACAAGAAAAAACAGTCTCTGGTACTGTTAGCGAAGTATCTGGAGCGCTTCCCGGTGTGAGTGTGGTTATCAAAGGAACTTCCACAGGTACGGAAACTGATTTTGATGGAAAGTACTCCATAAAAGCAAACACAGGAGCTGTTTTAGTTTTTAGATACCTGGGATATACCCCTGTTGAGAGAACAGTAGGCACTTCAAACACCATAAATGTAACCTTAACCGTTGATGAAAATAATGTGTTGGATGAGGTTGTTGTAGTTGCATATGGGATTAAAAAAAGAGAAGCAATTACAGGTTCTGTTCATGAAGTTAAAGCATCATTAATAGCACAACAACAAGTTACTTCTCCGTTAAGAGCTCTACAAGGTAATGTTGCTGGTCTTAACTTGATTACATCAGGGGGGCAGCCAGGGAGTAACCCTACTATTAGCATTAGAGGTCTTGGCAGTTTAAATTCAAGTACAACACCATTAATTGTCCTAGATGGAGCACCATATAGTGGTAACTTAAATGCTATTAGTCAAGACCAAATAGAATCAATTTCTGTTTTAAAAGACGCTTCATCGGCATCTCTTTATGGTTCTAGAGCGGCAAATGGTGTAATCTTAATTACCACCAAAAGAGGTAAAAGAAATACAACTGCAAAAATAACCATTAGATCTCAATATGGTGTTTCTAATCCTGCAGTTGGTATTCATGATTTAGTAAATCAAGAAGATTTTTTGAAATTAAATTGGCAAGCTATTAGAAACAATAATGAGTTTTCTCAAGGTCAAACAGCAACAGAAGCAAATTCTAATGCGACTAATCAATTAATTCCTATTTTAGGATATAACCCTTTTAGCTCTACAAATCCCATAGACAGTAATGGAAATTTAGTAACGGATTCAAGTTTACTTTGGAATACGAAATGGGAAGATGTACTTTTAAGAAATAACGTACCACGTATAAATCATTCTTTAAGTCTTTCTGGTGGGGGTGAAAAAAGCAATTACTCCCTGAATTTAGACCACTTAAACGAAGAAGGACCTGTAATAATATCTGATTTTGAAAGAGTTTCCATCAGAGGAGCTTTAGATACTGAGGTAAATGATTGGTTTAAAGTCGGTTTTACAACTGGTTATTCAAGATCTAGTTCAAATAATCCAGACCAAACATCAGGCAGTACAACACAGGTTATATCTTATATTTATAATAACAGTAGTATATACCCTATTTATGTTAGAGATGAAAACGGTCAGTTAATATTAGACAATAATGGAGAAAAAATATATGACTTAGGGAATGGTAACGGAAGACCGCTTGGTCAATCGGTCAATTCTATTAGACCCGGCATAGTTGGTGAAAACATTTTAGCTTCTCTAGAATTAGGGTCAGAAAAAAGAATACGTACAAGTTTTACTGGATCTACATATGCTGAAATACAATTTTCAGAAAAATTTAAGTTTAGATCTTCACTAAATTATGAAAATTTCTTGTTTGATAGCCATTCATTTGATGACGATTTAATAGGTTCTGCTTCCAACGTAAATGGTAGAGTTTCTAAAATAAGAAACACGACAACATCAATAAACTTTGTCGAAGCCTTTAATTATAGCGATTCTTATTTTAATGACACCCATAAATTATCATTTGATGCTTTATATGAAGTAAATACACAAACGACGGACTCTTTTTCTGCCAGTTCTACTGGATTTTTACCTGGACAAGAAGAATTAGGCAATGGTAATATTGCTGTATCAACAGGTGGATTTAGATTGGAGCAAAGAATAGCAAGTGTTCTTGGAAGACTTTCTTATAGCATTCATGATAAATACTTTTTTGATTTTTCTTACAGACAAGATAAAACTTCTCAATTTAGTGAAGTTTTTAGAACGGGTGATTTCTTTTCAGTTGGTGCAAGTTGGAGTCTACATAAAGAAGGCTTTCTCTCCAGTTTAGATTGGTTGACTAATTTGAGGCTAAGAGGTTCTTACGGAGAATTAGGTAATGTTTTTATTCCCGGAGGTTTTTTTCCAACGAGTGCATTGTTTGGTGGAACAAACTTTGGAGGTGTAAATATATCACCCGTAGAAGGAAATCCCAGTAATTTACCTTCGCCTACTTTAATAGATCCTAGGCTAACATGGGAGACTACTGCTATTACTAATATTGGATTAGATT
This sequence comes from uncultured Polaribacter sp., assembly GCA_943787375.1. Classification (GTDB taxonomy): domain Bacteria; phylum Bacteroidota; class Bacteroidia; order Flavobacteriales; family Flavobacteriaceae; genus Polaribacter. Next base: position 185,124 of record CALSME010000005.1, on the reverse strand, counting down.
TTGGTTTCTTCAATAATAATTTCACGGGGAGCATAGAATATTTTGTTAATAATAGTGTAGATTTAGTTCAGGACCTTGAAGGCTCTCCTTCTACAGGTACTCCCGTACTAAGGACCAATGCTGGTGATCTCCAAAACAGAGGTATAGAAGTAACTTTAAATGGGAACTTGATTAATAAAGAAGATATACAATGGAGTCTCGGCGGAAATTTTTCTTTTCTTGAAAATGAATTAATAGAGTTAAACCCAATATTTGAAAGACGAATTAATGGCTCAAAGCTATGGATAGCTGGGAGTTCTACTCAAGAATTTTTTATAAGAGAATGGGCTGGTGTAGATCCTGCCACAGGAGATTCAATGTGGTTTAAAGATATTTTAGACCCTAACGGGGATGTTACTGGTAAGACGATAACAAATATCTATGATGATGCAACCAGGTATCAAACAGGTAAAAATGCAATTCCAGACATTCAAGGAGGTCTTAATACAACTTTGAATTATAAGAATTTTGATTTGTCTTTATTATTTAATTTCAGTTTTGGAGGCTATTTATTAGACTCCGATTATTCTGGTTTAATCTCTAATTTTTCAAATACCGGTGGTGCTACGCATCCAGATAATTTTAATGCTTGGCAACAACCAGGAGATATTACTGATTTCCCAAGATTAACTACTGCAAACAATAATTTTAACTCTAGATCTACTAGGTTTTTGTTTAAGAATGATTTTGTAAGAATGAAAAACATAAGTGTTGGCTATAACATACCTTCAGATATTTTAAACAATATTGGGTTGACTAGATTAAGATTATATCTGTTGGGAGAAAACATGTTTACTTGGCAAAGCCATAAGGGTATAGATCCAGAACAAGCATTTAATGGGCTAACGAACTACAGATCTCCATTACAGCAAACATTTACAGTGGGAACTCTAATTGAATTTTAATTACAAAATCCTTTAAAGATCAAAGAATGTATGTAATAATTAAAAGATAAAAAATTAATAAAATAAAATTATTTAAAATGGATATATATATTAGAAAACAAAGACACTACAAGTACTATACTAAATTTCTTCTTATGTTATTTGTATTAGGATTTACATCTTGCTCAGAAGAATTTTTAGACTCCCCAAAAGATACCACTGGAGTTAATAGTGATTTAATTTTTAGTGAAAGATCTATCGCTCAATCTTATGTTTCTGGAATTTTAGCCAATTATAAAGGTCAATACAGAACCGTTGATGTTGGGGGACTCTACGCAATGTATTTTGCCAGAGCAGTAAAAGGCAACGATTTAATACAAGCTGTTAGTTGGTACACATTTGATTATGGGCACGAAAACAGGGAAGCTACTTATAGAAGAACTAATTTTACTTGGGACTTTAATTATGAAAATATCAATTTTGCAAATATTTTAATTGATGGAGTTACGAATAGTGAAACATTATCCAGCGCTGATAAAAAAGAATTTATTGCTCAAGGAAAATTTTTTAGAGCCTACCACCTTTTTCAATTGCTATTAGAATTTGCACCAAATTTTAAAAAAAATCAAAGCTTGATAAGAATTCCCATATACACAAATTCTTCTACTATAAGTTCAATTGAGGGAAATCCACCAGTAGCATTAAGCGAAGTCATGGATCAAATAAAAAAGGATTTAGACGATGCAATTCTAGATTTACCTACCAATAGAATTGGAAAAAGTTATATAAACAAAGCCGTAGCACAAGCTATTATGACTAGAGTTTTAGCAGTAAGCCAAGACGACTGGGCCAAAATGTCTTTTTTAGCAAAAGCAGCGTATGGTGGCAACGCAAACACAGCTGTTGTTTCTTCAAACTGGAGGAATGGATTCAATAACATGTCTGACCAAGAATGGTTATGGGGATTATTTCAAAATGGAACTGATGAAACAAATTTTTATTGGGGTCATGCTGCCCCTATGATGGATCATCTAACATTAAGTTACAGCGCTACATATGCTGATCCTGATTTTGTTAGCGAGTTTTCAAACACCGATGTGAGAAATACTTTTAGAGACATTTATAATGTATCAACATCCACCCCTTGGAGAGAGTTTGTATCTACCAAATATACTTTTACATTTGCTTCTGATATTCCTATTTTAAGAAAATCTGAAATGGTCTTATTTGATGCCGAAGCTCAATACCACCTCTCCAATGAAGCCAGTGCCAGAAACCTTCTTTTTGCATTACAATCCGCTAGGGATCCCAACGCAGTAATGAGTACGAATACTGGACAAGCGTTACTTGACGAAATATTATTAGAAAGAAAAAAAGAATTTTATGGAGAATTTGGACCTCAATGGTTTGATGCTAAAAGATACAGCTTACCTATAAATAGAAATAATATTCATAGAGTACCTATCAATATCCCAGCAGATGATAATTTACTTTTCTTAAAAATACCTCAAACAGAGATAGATAATAATCCTGGATATGAGGGATTCAATAATATTTAATAAAACTATATATCATGAAAAAAATTAAACTATTTTTACTTTTAATAACGACCTCTTTAATCATTTTAACTAGTTGTGAAGAAAATGAAGTTCCTACGGCTAATTTCATTACTTTCGAGAGTCAAAGTATCGATATCACTTTTGACCAAGGCACCGCTGCTACACAAGAAGTTAAAATTTATGCAGCAAATATTACAGACCAGGACAGAACATTTGGTGTTGCTGTTGTGGGCGCTTCAACCGAAGTAGATGCAGCCGCATACATTGTACCCACAACAATTACAATTCCTGGAGGTTCAAATGAGGCAACCTTAACCATTAATTTAACAGACATAAACATGTCGCCTTTTGCAACACAAGCTTTGGTCATCTCCCTAGAGGCTTCTGCTGACATGTACACAGGAGAAGACTTAACAATGAATGTGAGCCTGAATTGCCCTAACAATGGAATTAAATTTATAATGAAATTAGGTTTTGACGACTGGCCAGAGGAGGTTTACTGGAGATTGGTTGACGTGAATGCAGGCGTCATCGTGGCTGCAAGTCAAGCAACTCCTGGATATGGTGCCTATGCGGGTATGAATAGAGGCGAAGTTACAGTCCAAGAATGCATTCCTTCTGGAGACTACCAATTGCAAATTTTTGATGGATATGGTGACGGTGGTACTTCGTATGTTGTAACTGCAGGCGGTGTTCAAATAGCGAGTGTTGCTGCGGGTGCATATGGAAGCAGTACTACCGTAGACTTTAGCATCTAACAAATAGAAAAAAATAGGACACATGACTAAAAAAACCATCTTTATAAAAGGGTGGTTTTTTTTACGAATTAAAATATTACTAAATCTTTAAATGAAACAAACTACAACGCTGCTGTGAGTGTACAGGGAACAGATACATTAGATACTGTTTTGTGGTTGTTTAAATAATTCAAACAGCTCAAAAATATATAACAGCCAACCCTTCTAGGTTTGGGTGTTTTTTTATAAAAAATTATAAATTAATCGAAGCCAATAAACAAAAGATTTACAGGGAATTAAGTTTTTTTTCATAAAAATTTTAGCGCATTTTAGATTTATTTTAAACGAATTAGTGTTAAATAATTGTTTTTTTAAGATAATTTTAAGACTTTTGGGGTTAAATAATTCAAATAATCATAAAATGAAGACAAAGTTTAATGGAATTTTAACGCTATTACTGGCGTTTGTAGTGCAAATTACCTTTGCACAAGAAAAAACTATTTCAGGAACTGTTTCTGAAAGTTCAGGAACATTACCAGGAGTTAGTGTTGTTGTCAAAGGAACAAATCAAGGAACAGAAACTGATTTTGATGGGAAATATTCTATTAAAGCTAATAACGGTGCCGTTTTAGTCTTTAGATACTTAGGATATAGTGCTGTAGAAAAAACAGTGGGTGCATCGAACACGATAAACGTAACGTTATCTGTTGATGAAGACAATGTTTTAGACGAAGTTATCGTTATTGGATATGGTACAACTACTAAAAAAGCATTTGCTGGTACAGCAACAACAGTAAGCGCTGAAAACTTAGAAGCAAAATCTTTTTCTAACGTAACAGGTGCTCTTATTGGTGAGGTAGCAGGTGTTACAATAATTAACAGTTCTGGTCAGCCAGGTTCTGTTGGTACAGTTAGAATTAGAGGGTATGGTTCTGTGAACGGAAACAGAAATCCACTATATGTAGTAGATGGTGTTCCTTATACAGGAAGTATCAATTCTATTAACCCTTCGGATATCGCTAGTACTACTATATTGAAAGATGCATCTGCAACTGCAATTTATGGTTCTAGAGGAGCAAACGGTGTAATTGTTATTACAACAAAAACGGGTTCTACTTCAAAATCTTATATCGAAGTTGATGTAAAAACAAGTATCAATGATCAATTGATTCCAAGATACAACGTTGTAAAGAGTCCAGAAGAATACATTGGATATGTTTGGGAAGGAATTAAAAACAAAGCTGTTGTTGATGGGAGACCTGATCCAGTTGGTTTTGCGAATGCAAACTTATTCACAAACAACTATGTAGCTACAGGTTACAATATGTGGAATGTATCAAATGGTGCTGAATTAATTGATCCTGCTACAGGAATGGTTAGACCTGGAATTACAAGAAAGTACACTCCTCAGAGATTCGCTGATTTATCATTTAGTGCTGCGATCAGAACGGAAGCAAACTTAAGAATGAGTGGAGGAGCTGGAGACACAAGATACTTCGCATCTTTTGGTTATTTAGAAGACAATGGATATTCTATTAACACTGGATACAAGAGATACACTACTCGTTTGAACTTAAATACCAAAGTAAAGCCTTGGTTAAAATTGAATTCAAACATCAACTATGCATACTCTGAATCAATTGCAAACGGGCAAACAAATGGTTCTGAAAACATTACAGAATTTGCTGATAAAATGGCGCCAATTTTCCCTGTTTTCTTAAGAGATGACAACGGAGAATTAGTACCAGATGATTTCTATGGTGGAAACCAATATGATTATGGTTCTACATCAGGATTTAGAGACAGACCAAATGCGAATGGATTGAACCCTATCGGATCTGCTAAATATGATTTTAACGGAACAGATCGTCACGAATTCAATGGAAACTTTAGAGCGAACATTGATTTGTTTAAAAACGTAACTGCTGAAATAAGCTACGGTGTACAATACTTAAATCAGGTAAATAGAGATTATACAAATAAATTCTATGGAACTGGACAAACAACTCAGGGAAGTATATATGTAACTGATTTCTCACGTTTGAGTGAAAACATTCAACAAATAGTGAGATACAGCAATTCTTGGGGAGCGCATTCTTTAGATGTATTAGCTGCTCACGAAAGTCAAGCGTCTACAGATGCTGGTGGTTCTGCTGGTAAAGCATTACAAGTAAGTGCGTTCTTATTAGATTTAGACAACTTCCAAGAAAGTTTAGGTCAAGCATCTGGATACTCAGGAGGATATACACTTGAATCCTACTTTAGTAAAATAGACTATAACTATGATGGTAAGTATTACTTCTCAGGTTCTATAAGACATGATGGTTCATCAAGGTTTGCCAATGAGAAATGGGGAACATTTGGTTCTGTAGCTGCTAGTTGGGTTCTATCTGAAGAAAAATTCTTACAAGATGTAGATTTTATAAAGTTTTTAAAACTTAAAACTTCGTGGGGAATTACAGGTGATCAAGCTGGTGTAGGTTTAACGTCAGGTTTCGACACATTTAATGTTGGAAATCTAGCTGGAAACATTTCAATTGCTCCAGGTGGTAACGGTAATCCAGACCTTACTTGGGAACAAACTTATAAATTCCAAACAGGACTTGATTTTGATTTAGGTTTCTTATCAGGTGAACTAATTTACTACAATGATGAGACAGTAGATCAATTCTTTAATAGAAATGTAGGACCTTCTCAAGGTATTAATGCCATATTAGTAAATGATGGGACACTTGCAAACAGAGGTTTTGAATTTGACTTAAGAACAAAATTAATAGACAAGAAAGATTACTCATTAAGTTTGAACGCAAATGCTGAAATAATGCAAAACGTTTTAACAGTAATGCCTATCGATCCTGCAACAGGAAAAGAACAAGTATTAAACGGTAATTTATCTGTTGGTAGATCAATCTTTGATTTGTACATGCGTGAATGGGCTGGAGTAGATCCTTCAGATGGAGCACCAATGTGGTATCAGTACTATGATGATGTTAACAATAACGGTGTTTTTGACGCAGACGAACCAACTTCGGGTGCTAACTCTTGGATCCCTGCAGATGCTGATGTAACAAATGCATCTGGTTCTATTGTTGAATATCAACAAGTTGTTCCTGGAGCAAATATCAAGAAAAGAGTAACTAAATCTTATTCTGAAGCATCAGAAGTATATTTAGACAAGTCTGGTATCGCTGATATTAGAGGAGCATTCAGATTAACAGGTAGAGTAAAAGACTTTACTTTTTCTACTCAGTTTACTTATAGTCTAGGAGGATATGCATATGATAATCAATATGGTGAATTAATGTCAGATCGTTTTGGTGCAGTTGGAAACAACTACAGTAGTGATATTGTTAACAGATGGACAACACCTGGTCAAATTACAGATGTTCCTCGTTTAGCGGATGGTGCAGATCAAAATGCAACATCTCAATCTTCAAGATTCGTTACATCAACTGACCATTTAGCATTAAACAATGTGAATGTAAGTTATAATGTACCTAGCACCTTCTTAGAAGGTAAAGGATTAGATACATTCAACATATGGATGTCGGCTGATAACTTATTTATGAATACCGCAAGAAGAGGATTCTTACCAACAACAAGTGAAAGTGGAAGTTCAGGACGTAGATTATACGCACCAATGACTACCATAACTTTAGGTGTTAGATTAAAATTTTAATTTAAAAAAAACAAGAAAATGAATAAATTATTTAATTACGGATTACTATCAGCAGTAGCTTTATTAAGCTTAAGCTGTGAACCAGATTTCCTAGCAGATCCAGTATTGACCAACACAGGAACATTAACTTCTGTGCAGTTTGAAGAAGCAGCTGCTTTAGATCCTTCGTTACCAACTGGTTTAATGTCAGGTGTATATGCATTGACATTTACAACTGGTACAGGTGGTACTGGTGGACATGATGATTTTGGAATGAAATCATATGATGTATTTTCTGATATGTTATCAGGAGATGTCGCTTTAAGTCAAAGTGTATACGGATGGTACAGAGCATCTATTACTGAATTTGGTGCACCTCAAGATTTTACTTTTGGTGATAACAGACAAGTTTGGAGATATTACTACAGAATCATTAGAGGATGTAACTCAGTGATCGATGGATTGGGTGGAATGGATGCAACTCCAGAAAGCCAGGCGAATAAATATACAATGGGTCAAGCGAAAGCTTTGAGAGCACATTCTTATTTTTACTTAGCAAATTTCTACCAGAAAGAATATAATGCTAGTGAGCCAATATTACCGATCTACCGTTCTGCAGCGGATCAAAATGGTCCTAAAGTGCCTGCAAGTGAGATCTATGACTTAATGGAATCTGATTTAACAGATGCAATATCTTTATTAGAAGGTTTCGCAAGAGATAACAAAACCGAAATCAACCAAGATGTAGCAAAAGCATTGTATGCGTATGTTTTAGGAGCTAGGGGTACAGATTACACCAAAGCTTACAACATGGCTGTTCAGGCTATCAGTAGCTACCCAGTAATGGTTGGTGCTGAAGTTACTGGTGGATTTAACAATGTTAATACTCCAGGATGGATGTGGGGTGTTGATTTAAATCAAGATATTGGTTTAGGTTTAGTCTCTTGGTGGGGACAAATGGATTACTATAGCTATAGTTATCCAGCTTATGGAGATTTAAAAGCGATTGACGCTTCTTTATTCGCACAGATTCCTACTAATGATATTAGAAAAGGACAGTTTTTAAACAATACTTCTTTTGCACAACACTTAATGCCTTTATTTAAGTTTTATGATGCAGATAGAGTACACACGGGTACTTCTTCTATTGTAAAAGCAGATTATGTATACATGAGAGTTGCAGAAATGCACTTATTGGCTGCTGAAATGGCTGCATTTGCTGGAAATGACGGAGCATCAAGAGTGCACCTGAAAAACTTAGTAAGTACAAGAGTTCCTGACGCATCTTACATCGATGGATTATCTGGACAAGCACTGAAGGATGAAATTTACTTACAGACTCGTATTGAATTATGGGGTGAAGGTAAAAGTTACTTAGCAATGAAGCGTAATCAAGCTACAACTACAAGAGGTGCAAATCACCTTTCATTTGTAGGTGAAGCGATTCCTTATAACGATGAAAGAATGACTTTTGAAATTCCAGAAGGAGAAATTCAATACAACCCTTTCATTAGCACACAAAACCAATAATAACCTTTAGCGATCGCTTTTTACAAAGGGATCGCTAATTATTAAAACTCATAAAAATGAACAAATTAAGAATACTTTTATACATGTGTATAGCTGTTTTTACATTAAACAGTTGTACCGACGAAGTAGAGCCACAAGACACTCCATACATTACGTTTGAGACCTCTAGTATGGATATTACTTTTGACCAAGGTGGATCTGTAAGCCAGGAAGTTAAAGTGTATGCAGCAAACACTTCTGATCAAGAAAGAACAGTAGGAATTGCTGTTGTAGGAGCTTCAACGGATGTTGATGCAGCAGCCTATGTGGTACCAACAACTGTAACTTTTGCAGCCGGATCAAATGTAGCAATATTAAACATCGACTTAACGGATGTAAATATGTCACCATTTGCTTCACAAACTTTAGTAGTTTCTTTAACGAACGCTCCTGAGATTTATACAGGTGAAGACTTAACTATTAATGTGGGACTAAGATGTCCAAACAACGGAATTAAAGTAAAGATGGTCTTAGGTTTTGATAGCTGGCCAGAAGAGGTATATTGGAGATTGGTTGACGTGAATGCAGGAGTAATTGTATTGGCAAGCCAAGCAACGCCTGGATATGGTGCTTATGCTGGAATGACTGGTGGTATTACCATCCAAGAATGTGTTGCTTCAGGAGATTACCAATTACAGATCTTTGATGGATACGGTGACGGTGGTACTTCTTATGTAGTAACTGCTGACGGTGTTCAAGTAGCAAATGTAGGTGCTTCTTCTTATGGAGGTAGTACATCTGTAGACTTTAGTATCTAAAGAATAAAAACATACTTTAAAAAACCATCTCTTCTAAGAGATGGTTTTTTTTGCGCTTAATTTAACATACCTTTGCAACATGACAACAGAAACAACAGCATCAACAAATATATTTGGAATTAGAGCTATTATTGAAGCCATAAATAGTGGTTCTACGATGAACAAAATTTACCTTCAAAAAGGATTAAGAGGGAGCTTATTTTTTGAGTTGAATCTTTTGATCAAAGAAAAAGGAATTACCACCAGCGTGGTACCCGTAGAAAAATTAGACCGCCTTTCAAAATACAGTAATCACCAAGGAGCAGTTGCACAGATTTCTCCAGTAGCATTTCACGACTTAGAACCCTTAATCGAAAAAGTACTTGAGAGTAAGAAAGCTCCTATTTTCTTGTTATTAGACCAACTGTCCGATGTGCGTAATTTTGGAGCCATTTTAAGAACTGCAGAATGTACAGGTGTAGACGCTGTTATTGTTCAAAAAAATGGAAGTGCTCCAGTAAATGCAGAAACCATAAAAACATCTGCTGGTGCAGCTTTTAAAATTCCGATTTGTAAAGTAGACCACATTAAGGACGCAATCTATATGCTACAAGCTTCTGACATTAAAACAGTAGCAGCAACCGAAAAAACAGAAACATCTATTTACGAAGTGGCACTCAACCAACCCATCGCAATTATTATGGGATCTGAGCATCGTGGTGTAAATCCTTCCATTTTAAAGATGGTCGATTTTAAAGCGAAATTGCCTTTGTTGGGAGAGATTGAATCCTTGAATGTGTCTGTTGCCTGTGGTGCTTTTCTATATGAAACCATCCGACAAAGAACTCTAAGTGACAATTCTTAAACTTGGGTTCACGCCTCTTTGTTAGTAATTGGTTTTACATCGTCATGTGGTTCCTCCGCAGTATTAGGAGGTACAAAATTACCGTTTTCATCAAATAATAAATCGAATGCTGTTTCTTCGAAAAAAGGTTCGGTTTTTTTGATGCCTTTATTTTTATACAAAAAGGCAAATACTAGCCCAACTACAAAACCCGACAAATGGCCTTCCCATGACATGCCGTCTTTAATCGGTAAAACATACCAAATCATACTTCCATATAAAAAAATAACGATTAGAGATACAGCAACCAATCTGAAATGTTTTTTTAGAAGACCACTAAAGAACACAAAACTAAATAGCAGGTATACAACACCACTTGCACCAATATGATAGGATTCTCTTGCAATAATCCACGTAAGAATACCTGTTAGGAGCGCACCATACACCAACACTTTTAGCGCAACTTCTTTATAAAACATAAAGACACTTAAAAGGAGAACAAATAAAGGGATTGAGTTGTTGAGGAGATGCGATGTATTGCTATGGATGAAATGGGTAAATAAAACACCTCTAAGCCCCTTAAAATCTCTAGGAAACACACCGTACTTATTAAAATTATATCCAAACTTAATTTCTATAAAGTAGAGCATCCAGATCACCAAAATATATAAGATTGGTATTGTAAGCATGGATTTTGAAAAGTAGAGTTGATTCGTAGATTTCATTGCATTAAAAGTAACAAAAAATGAACCAAAGTAAATTCTTACAGATTCTGTCAGAAAACTTTGTTATTTTTACCTTATGAATGAACCTTTGGCAGAAAGAATCCGTCCGAAACATCTTGAAGATTATATTAGCCAGCAGCATTTGGTTGGCGAAAACGGTATTTTAACAAATCATATCAAGCAAGGTATCATTCCCTCATTAATTCTTTGGGGACCTCCTGGAATTGGGAAAACCACCCTCGCAAATATTATTGCTACGGAATCAAAAAGACCCTTTTATACCCTGAGTGCCATTAGTTCTGGAGTAAAAGAGGTACGAGAGGTTATTGAGAAAGCCAAAAAAAGTGGCGGACTGTTTACCGCAAAAAATCCCATTTTATTTATTGATGAGATTCATCGGTTTAGCAAATCTCAACAAGACTCTTTATTAGGCGCCGTAGAAAAAGGATGGGTGACGCTAATTGGTGCAACTACAGAAAACCCAAGTTTTGAGGTCATCCCTGCCCTACTCTCTCGTTGCCAAGTATACATTTTGAATTCGTTTGACAAGGACGACCTCATCAACTTGTTAAAAAGAGCGATTAAAAAGGATGAATTGATCTCTAAAAAAGACATTCAACTCACAGAAACCTCAGCTTTATTGCAAGTTTCAGGAGGGGATGCTCGCAAATTACTCAATATTTTTGAGCTGATTGTTGGCGCTGAGGAAAGTATTGAAATTACCAACGAATTGGTCTTGTCTAAGGTGCAAAAGAATACGGCTCGGTATGACAAAACTGGTGAACAACACTATGATATTATTTCTGCTTTTATTAAATCGATACGAGGGAGTGATCCAAATGCTGCTGTATATTATTTAGCAAGAATGATAGAAGGTGGTGAAGATGTAAAGTTTATTGCAAGAAGGATGCTTATATTGGCTTCAGAAGATATTGGGAATGCAAATCCAACAGCATTTATATTGGCAAATAACACCTTTCAGGCAGTGGCTGTGGTTGGACATCCTGAATCTCGTATTATTTTGAGTCAATGTGCCGTATACCTTGCAAATTCTGCAAAAAGTAATGCTTCATACATGGCTATAAATGAAGCTCAGAATCTCGTAAAACAAACTGGAGACTTATCGGTACCGCTACATTTACGAAATGCCCCAACAAAATTAATGAAAGATATTGGCTATGGGAAAGAGTATGCATATGCTCATAATTATCCAGAAAACTTTGTGAGTCAAGAATTTTTACCTCAAGAAATTTCAGGCAAGAAACTCTATGACCCAGGAAATAATCCACGCGAAAATCAATTTAGAAATCTTTTAAGAAAAAGATGGAAGGCTAAATATGGATATTAATTTTGAGCTAATCAAAAATTAAATTGAGTCCCATTTGAAAAGAAACACTACTGGCATTTGCCAGATTATGATAAGCGAAAATATTATCTACCATTCCAAAAAGGGAGACATTTCCTATTTGTGTAGAAATTCCAGCTCCTACATTATGAAAAGAATAATCATCTAACGTGTAGGTTACTTTTGCGTGTAGTTTTTCTGTAAATGTCTTCTCATAAAAACCCGTAATTGCATATTGCGGACTTAAAGGCCTCATAATTGTATGTATTTGGAGTCCAAAAGCATCCGTATAAAATTCTTTAAAGGTATTGTCATAGCAATATTTACTTCTTCTTTGATTACCAAAACTATATTTTAAAGCTGCATTTAGTTTTGTCGGTCTCCATGAGGTATAAGAATTTGTATTATTCCCTCTTGGAACTTTCTCTTCAAAATCGGCATTTAAATCTGCCCAATAATTTGTGGGACTAGCAGGATCGAACAAAAAATTTACCCCCTCAAAAGTATAGCTTCCTTTTACAGTAGTATTTTGTACTTTTTTGGAATAATTAATATATCCAAAATCGATGATACTTCCCGTAAATTCTAATCTGGGTGAAATGTGATACGTCATTCCAAAATCGAGTCCAATGCCCAAACTTCCCCCTAAAAAAGAGTTGGTAATGAGTTCCGTCGGATTCTCAAGGTATTCATCGTCTTCTACCAAACCTGCAGACAAAAAATTCAAATCAATCGTGTTCAAATAGTGTGTGTATATATTGTTCGATCCTCGTTGTGTCGTAACGGTTCCAGAATTATTCTGGGTTTCGAGATTTAATGCAGAAGAATATAATTTAAACCTACCTCCTAGCGTAAGTTTTGGGTTTACTTTTCTTGAAACCCCAACATGCAACGCACCTACAAAATCTGCTTTATAAACGATTTGTGACAAATCAAAGCTCTTATTGAGGTAAGGGGCATTCCCTTCATTTAGGAAAGTAATTACATCTTTAGGCCAGTAACCAATGACATCCAATTCTTGGTAAAAGCCAAAGCTAATGTAGGTTTTATCGTCCACTCTAAAACCTACATTTAAAACATCCATCTGCAGGTTCAATTTTAGGTGGTCATTGACATCCAACTTATTTAAAAGACGGAAAAATTTTGTATTAAAATCGATGCCATCTTCGGAAAACAGATCGGTTAATTTAAAATTCTTTAATGCAACATCACCTGACAAACCAGAGAGGAAAGGAATTCCTACATGAAACTTATAATTTGTTTCTGCTCCTGGATTTAATAAAAGAGTTTGAGGGTTTTCTGCAAAACCGTATAAAACTTGTTTGTTTTGCGTCATTGTATCTAAAGAGACAAAGAGCAACAACAGAAAAAATAATTGCTTCATAATTATTCGGTTTCTATAAAATAGGTTCCAGATGATTTCAATTCAAACGCCCTTGGATCGTTTTCAATAAGTGGTGTTGAGGCTCCAGAAATGAATACCGATGTTCTTGTTTTTCTGGTGTTCAGAATAATTGGATTTAAACGAACTTCAATTGTTTCTTGGTAGGTAAATGCTATATTTTGAGCGGGTATATTTAAAGTGCTTAGTGTGTAGATAATAGTCCCATTATCATCTAAAAATTCTATAATCGCAGTAAAATCTCTGGATATTTCATTCTTTACTTCAATATCAATAATAATTTTTTGTAAGTTATCTCGGAGATACGAATTCTCTAAGATACGGAAATCCGATACATCTGAGACTCCGTTTACAATTTCTGATCCTGTTACTGGGTCCATAAAATCATTGGAAAATAAGGTAAAATAAACCAGTGACGTTTTTACGACTGGCTGATGCTTAAAATCTTCTGCTTGCTTAAAATCTAACTTTTCTGAACAGGCAGCTAAGAGAAGAAACATAAGAAGTACCACTGTTTTAAAATGTTTCATAATTTTTAAAGAGTCTATTTATTCTTTGATAAAAAACTATAGGTATTGCTTAATCTCTAAGAGTGAGTTTACGGTTAAGAACGAGGTATTTTCACTATTATTATTTTCTGGGTTAAAATAAATTGCCTCCATATCAAAGTTGATTGCTCCTTCTATATCGGCTTCTAAACTATCCCCAATCATAATAGAATTTTCTTTTGTGGCTTTTGCAACACTCAAGGCATGTTCGAAAATTAATGGATTTGGTTTTTTAACTCCAACAGACTCCGAGGTAATTACTTGATCAAAATAATGCTGAATCTTTGAACTTTTCATTTTCTTAGCTTGCACTTCTTCAAATCCATTGGTAATAATATGCAATTGATATTTGTCTTTCAAATAGTTTAAAATGTCAACAGCTCCGTCAAAAAGATGATTGAAGTTTGGCATTAATTCTATATACTGAATGGCCAATGTATCTATTAACTCGTCGGAAATAGAAAAATGAACAGCATCAAATGCTTCTTTCAATCTTAAATAACGCAGTTGCTCTTTACTCACTTTTTCTTGTCGATACAAACGCCAATACTTAAAATTAATGGGCTTGTAAACATCCAAAAAAACAGCAATATCAAGATCAATTTGATACTCCTTAAATAATTTTTGAAAAGTAAGGTCTGAATTTTTTTCAAAATCCCAAAGTGTATGATCTAAGTCGAAAAAGACGTGTTTAATCCGTGTCAATTGTTTTATATTTGATAAAAAGTTATTTTTTGACTCCAAAAGTAAACAAAAACCATTTATCTACTTTTTATAAGAATATTCTTATAATGTTTAAAGGTACTTTAATTGCACAAATTATTGCAGTTATTAGTGCTCTTTTTATTGCAAAAATATACGGTAGTGAAGCCTATGGCATTTTAAGTGTTTTTATTGGTTTCTCTTCAATAATATCTGTTTTTAACTCGCTACAATTAGACAATTATATTGTAACCTGCAAAGATAAATTAACCCGACATCATTGGTTTAATTTTCTATTCATGCTCATTCCAATAATGACTATTGTTGGCACCTTAGTATTCCTCCCGTTTTATATTATTTTTTTTGACAAAGGAATAGAAATCAATGTTTTGATACTCGCTGTTTTGAGTGCCATTCTTCTAAGCTACAATAAAACGCATGAATTTTACTTAACCAGTCACAAGGATTTTTCTCCCGTTTCATTTGCGAAAGTACTTTTAGTTTTCATCAATGTTTTTTTTCAATTTGCCTTTTATGTAAAATTTAGCGTTTACGGATTGGTTTACAGCTCGTTTATTTCATTGCTAATTGTCACTTTATATTTTAGTTTTAAAAATAAAAAACACTTCAATGCAATCGATTTTAAGATCATTAAAAGGAATCTGAGTGTCAATACCTCTGTAATGACCTTCTTACTTCCCTCTAGGTTTATAAACAATTTAGCATCACAGTCGATTCCGTTATTCATCTTTGCTTTTTTTAGTCTTAAGGATGCGGGCGTTTATTTTTTCAGTCAAAAGATTTTAACAATGCCGCTCTTTATAATTTCCTCTTCCATTTCAACTGTATACTTTGAAAAGGCATCTAGCCTTATGAACACCTCAAAAAAAGAGCTTTTAAAAACCACAAAAAAAATCATTCGATTTAATGTTGGAACCATGTTTTTATTTTTAGTACTGATGAATACCCTAGGCATTTACTTATTAGAAATGTTTTTAACAGACAATTGGGTCAATTTAAGAGTGTATTTACTTCTTCTTTCTTTTCTTGTTTTAAGCAGATCCTCATTTAGTCCAATTAGCAATATCATTGTTGTTTTAGATAAAAACAATATAAGTTTGCTCTTCAATGCAATTCTTTTAATTATCAATTGTATTGCTTTTTATATTGGCTTTATAATGCATGACCTAACCTTTACGATATACATACTATCTTTTTTGGGAGGTATTGCTTATTTGGTATTGACTATTTATTTTTTGAAAATTATAAAAAAACAATCCTACTCATGATAAAACCGACTTTATTTGAAAGACTAGATTTTTTAATCTTTGGGCATTTGATTCATTTTTTATATCCAACATACTTTCGTCAAAAGTATGGGTATCAAAAGTATTACATCCTTTTTTTTCATTATTGGATACCCCAAAAACTATTCCGACTCAACCCAAAAGCAAGTTGGCCGGTTCATTTTACTTCTAAGGTATTGGCTCCTGAAAATATTAAAAAAGGGATCTTATGCGATCCGGGAGACAATCCAAATGTATATGTACAAGCTAATAACGGATTGATTATTGGGAATAATGTAGGTTTTGGAACGGGCTCAAAAATCATCTCTGCAAATCATGCGCACACAAGACATTCG
The DNA here is from genome assembly GCA_943787375.1 of uncultured Polaribacter sp. GTDB lineage: Bacteria > Bacteroidota > Bacteroidia > Flavobacteriales > Flavobacteriaceae > Polaribacter. The sequence continues at coordinate 168,733 of CALSME010000005.1, read as the reverse complement.
GAACATACTAAAACAGCTCCAATTATTATTGGTGACAATGTTTTTATTGGTGCAAATAGTATTGTACTTCCGGGAGTACGTATTGGGAACAATGTAATTATTGGCGCTGGGTCTGTTGTTTGTAAAGAGATCCCGTCTAATTCTATTGCCGTTGGCAACCCTTGCAAAGTAATGAAAGAAAATAAGCCTTATGAAGAAACGCTCGCTGAGATGAAATTTCACAGAAAAATTCCTAAATAAAATTTTTCGAAAAAGTAGGATAGTCTTCATACACTGCCCCGAAACTTTCATAGAATTTAGCAACTCCAGAAATCATAGAACCTTCAAAATCTAAAATTTGATGGCTATGCCGATACTTTTTAATAATTTGATCCACAAGTAAGGTTGCCGCACCATTCTTTTTCCCAAACGCACTAGCAACAGGTATTAAATAGGTAATTCTTTTGCTATCTATTAAAAGCAACACTCCAGCAATTAAAACTGTATTACTTTTGACCCCATAACATTGAACAGCACGCGTCTTTAAATTTAAAATATTTTGAAGTACTTTTTTCATTGAAATGTGGGTAAGATGATTTTTATCATTCAATACATAAAAATCGTAAAACTCATTTGGAGCGATGTTTTCTTCAAAAGTAAATCCCAATGAACTTGCTTTTTTTAAGGCTCTTTTTCTGTTTTTATTAAATTTCTTATAAATATTTTCATACGCATTTTCTATTGTTAAAAGCGCATTTTTTTTCAACTTCATGTTAGAATTCAAAAAATTATCAGCATTGAAGTTTATTGACGTTCTAATGAACTTTTTAGGAATCCTACGAATCATGTTTTCCTGAATTCCAATGGTAATAGGTGCTACGGAAAAGATTCCTAATTGCTGACAAAAAAAAGGTTGTGTAATGTATTTTAAAAAATATTTTTGTTTCCAGGGAAGCGGCATCACAGCTTCGTAATCATTCAAAATTAGGACCTCCCAATTCTTGGAAACAGCGTCTAAATACCATGAAAATGCATAGATTCTGAATTGCACAGAAGCGGCAATACAAGCATCATATTTCTCAACATCTAAATCCTTTCTTTTAATGCAGTGTATCATCTTTAGGAAGTGGCGATTTTTAGCATGGATTCATAGAGTCTTTTCCAACCTTTCCAACGTAAATAATTGCTCAAGCTTTCGTTATGAAATAAAGTAATAAAAAGTCCATCTACTGCTTTTACTTCATTTCTTAGATCTCTTATTCTCCCCAAAGATTGCTTTGGGGTTAACTTCATATAGTCATTTAAAGTCGTGTCCATTAATGCAAATGGAAATACTTTTAAAGGAGTTTGTATTTCAAAATCCAGGTCATAGAAATAAAAGGGAGTACAGGTTCCTGCTCTAAAACCTACATTGCTGGCATAACCCATCGAATAATCTTCTTCGATTTCTAAATCGATTAGATTTTGATAGGTTTCTGGCAGGCTAAAACGCAGATAATGTTGTCTCGATCTTTTTGTTGGCATGTTGGTAATGTCTTCCAAACGTTCTTTTTCTTTCTTTAACAACGCACTGTTTTGCATCGTAAAATAGGAAGGATGTAAACCCACTTTAGCATAATCGACAATGGACTTAATCAACAATCTAAATTTAGGTTTTGCGGTTGACACATTGGTGTCGAAAGTGGTATAATCGGCAATTAAAAAAAAGAAAAGTGTTGCTACTTTATATTTGTTATTGTAGGCTAAAATTTCATCAAAAGTGTTGAATGGGTCTTTTTTAAGATTAAATAAGACTGCAAATCGATTGATAATATTTAAAAATTTTAGTGTATAAATGTCGTTTAGAAACCCACCAATGGACCGGAGTAAACTTTTATGTTTATAGGCAAATGCATTGTCTACATCTATGGTAGAAATGAATTCATATTTTCTTTTAGGATAGGTATAGGTTGGGAACTTTTCTTTAAAAATTGACAAAAACTTATATGCCCAAATATCGATTACTGGTTTTTCTAAAAATTGATGCTCATAGGCGATGCTTTGTTCAGCAGTAAATCGACCATGCAGGTCTTTTACATGAGGTAAGTACTCTTCGTAACGTGAAATTAAATAGAAACTAGCAGCAAAAATATCAAAGGGAATGGATGATTTTGACCCTGCATTAAAAAAGCAAGAAACATCATCCCATTTGGAAACATGTATCTCCATATCGTTAACACCTTGTTCGAACATAAGATCATTACTTCGAACAAAAAACTCGCTTCCTAATGGATTCTTGGTATAGGACATTTTAGGACCATTGTGGGCAACAAAATCTTCAATTTTTGAAGTAAAATCGACAGTGGTTAACAAAGTCCTCGTAAAAATATGTTTGAAAACATATCGTATTCTTGGGGTAATCTTATGTGTGTAAACGAGTATCAAATAGAAGGATTGAGTGAGTATTAAGAATGGTGAATTTACAAAATTCCGACATCAGCAAAGCTAAAATACGATTTTTCGGTAATAATTAAATGATCGAGCAATTTTATATCTAAAGTACTTCCCGCATCTTTAATTTTTTGAGTGACTTTCTTATCGGCAGCACTCGGGGTTAGTTTCCCCGAAGGATGATTATGACAAACGATTACCCCCACACATCCAGTCCCTAATGCCTTTCTAAAAAGCAATCTTACATCGACTATCGTTGCAGTTAACCCGCCTTTACTTAAGCGGTGTTTGGCAATTACTTTGTTTGAGTTGCTTAGAAATATTGCCCAAAACTCTTCGTATTGTAAATCTCCAATAATCGGTTGCATCAGACGAAATACTCCTTTACTGGAGGAAACTTCAGGAAGTTCTAAAGCGATTTCTAATTGTCTTCTTTTCCCTAGTTCTAAGGCTGTAATAATGGCAATGGCCTTTGCGGTTCCAATTCCGTGGAATTTGGTTAAATCTTCAACAGATAGTTTTGACAACTCGTTCAAGTTATTGTTGGCGGAAATTAATATTTTTTTGGACAAAGAAACAGCACTTTCATTTCTACTTCCTGAACCAATTAAAATGGCTATTAGTTCCGCATCTGAAAGCGAATTTCTCCCCTTTAGCACTAATTTCTCCCGGGGTCTGTCATCTAAAGCCCATCCTTTTATAGTTAATTTTTTCATGGACAATTTTTAACTAAAAGTACAAAAAATAGCTAAAAATACTTAAAAACAGTTTTTTTTACGTTTTCTGGCGAACTCTTTTTTATCTTAGCAGTCTATTTCTATATTTTAAATATGAAGATTATTATAGCTGGTGCTGGAGATGTAGGTTTTCACTTAGCTAAACTCCTTTCTTACGAATCTCAGGATACGTATATTATAGATTTTGACTCCGAGAAGTTAAACTACTTGAATAATCATTTAGATGTGATTACCAAAAAAGGTGATGCCACTTCTATTCAATTATTAAAAGAGATTGGCATTGATTCCGCAGATTTACTAATTGCGGTTACAGATAGTCCCAATACAAATTTCACGATTTGTGTGATTGGAAAATCTTTAGGTGTTCAAAAAACAATTGCACGAATAGATAGTACTGAGTTTTTAAATACCACTGAAATTAATTTCAAAGACTTTGGAGTGGATTTCATGATCTCTCCGCAAGAATTGGCTGCAGACGAAATTAAGATGCAACTAAATCAATCTTCCTTTAACGAAACTGTTGCTTTTGAAAATGGGTTATTTAATGTAATGGGTACGACCCTTACTTTCAAATCGCCGATTGTTGATTTAACCGTAAAAGAAGCAAAAAAGAAATTCTCTGATGTCGATTTTATTACGATTGCCATTAAAAGAGAGGGGGTTTCTCAAACGATCATTCCACGTGGAGATACGAAGTATGAGGTAGACGATCAAGTTTATTTTTCTGTACCAAACTATAGCATCAAAAAATTATATCCAATTATTGGAAAAAAACATTTGAACATAAAAAATGTGATGATTTTAGGCGGTAGTAGTATTGGTGAAAAAACTGCTAGAAACCTTTGTGAAGACAACTTTAAAGTAACGTTGGTTGAAAAAAATAGAGAGAAAGCAGCCGCTTTAGCAGAAGAATTAGGCAATACATTAGTTATTAATGGGGATGGTAGAGATTTAGAACTTTTAGAAGAAGAAAACATTCGAGAAATGGATGCCTTTATTGCTGTTACAGGCAATTCAGAAACCAACATCATGTCTTGTTTAGTTGCAAAATCGAAGGGAGTTAAAAAAACAATTGCTTTAGTAGAGAACATGGATTATATAGACATCTCTCAAACTATTGGAATTGAATCTCTCATCAATAAAAAACTAATCGCAGCGAGCAATATTTTTAGACACATTCGAAAAGGAGAAATCTTGGCATTGGCTAATTTACACAATATTGACGCCGAAGTTTTTGAATTTGAAGTACAACCCAATGCAAAAATAACAAAAGCGCCTATTAAAGATTTACGCTTTCCAAGAGAAGCTGTCTTTGGAGGAATTATTAGAGACGGAAACGCAATGATGTCTTTTGGAGACATGCAAATTCAAGATGGAGACAAAGTAATCGTCTTCTGTTTACCCGAAGCCATTAGCACCGTAGAAGGTCTTTTTAATTAAGATGAAAAATATAAACACAAAAATAATTTACCGTTTTCTAGGCATTACTGCTGTTTTAAATGGGTTGTTTATGTTTATTGCTTTTCCTTTTAGTTACTTTCAAGGCGAAGCTGAAATGTGGGGAATTTTGAATTCTGGAATTATTACGGTGATACTGGGTGGCTTACTCTACTTCACTAACAAACCAAAAAATACCACCATTCAAAAAAAGGAAGGCTACTTAATTGTTACTTTGGGTTGGCTAACGCTCTCCATCACAGGAATGCTACCCTATCTTTTATCTGGGGCCATCCCCAATATTACCAATGCCTTTTTTGAAACCATCTCTGGATATTCTACCACCGGATCTTCAATCTTAACAGATATTGAATCCATGCCAAAAGGAATTTTATTCTGGAGAAGTGCAACTCATTGGATTGGAGGAATGGGGATTATTGTTTTAACTATTGCCATTTTACCACTCCTAGGAATTGGAGGGATGCAATTGTTTATGGCGGAAGCGCCAGGACCATCAGCAGATAAATTACATCCACGAATTACAGATACCGCAAAACGATTGTACTTCATTTATGTGCTGTTAACTTTTGTTGAGTTCTTATTGCTTAAGGTTGCGGGAATGACCTGGTTTGATGCAATTAACCATGCTATGTCTACTGTGAGCACCGGTGGTTTTTCTACGAAAAACTCCAGTATGGCGTACTATAACCATCTGCCTTTTGTCCAATATATTGTCATCTTTTTCATGCTCGTTGCGGGTACAAATTTTGTGCTAACCTATTTTGCCTTGAAAGGAAAAATTCAAAAAGTATTTCAAAGTGAAGAGTTTAAATATTACTTATTTGGCATTATTGGAATTTCTGCTGTGATTGCCATTATAATTCTCTTTTTCCAAGATCCAAACTTACAAACAACAATTCACCATCCAGCAATCTTTGGAAAAAACGAAAGTGCCATCAGACATGCCCTTTTTCAAGTAACCTCTGTGGTCACTACCACTGGTTTTGTCTCTGCAGATTTCACCATGTGGAGCTTCTTTGCAACAGGAGTCTTTTTTGCATTGTTTTTCTCTGGTGGATCTGCTGGCTCTACGAGTGGTGGAATTAAGGTAATGCGACATATTGTAATGCTAAAAAATAGTTTTTTAGAATTTAAAAAAGCACTCCATCCCAATGCAATTATTCCAGTAAGATATGACGGGAGAGCCGTTAGTCATACGATTGTATTTAATATTATTTCATTCTTTATCATCTATATGCTCATCTTTATAATGGCCTCTGTAACATTAACTCTTTTAGGCTTGGATTTTACATCAGCATTGGGGGCAGCTGCCTCTTCATTAGGGAATATTGGTCCAGCAATTGGCTCTGTAAGTCCAGTAGATAATTTTGCGCATTTATCGAGTGCAGCAAAATGGTTTTGCTCCTTTTTAATGTTAATTGGTCGTTTAGAATTGTTTACGGTATTGATTTTGTTTACTCCATTTTTTTGGAGAAAAAACTAATTCACAAACCATTGACAGCCTAAAGGGGGCCTTTTAACGGTACATGCTTTCTTTTGGTGCTCAAATTATTCAAACAAAAAATGAAAGTTGGAAATTTGTTCATAAAATAGAATTATTTTAGAATTCCGCAACTTATATTTCTTTGATTGTTTCTAAATGTCTAACTTTAATCTTTGATATGAGAAAAAAAATGAACTTCCTTTTTAGACCTATTGAAGACAAAACCATTGTTTGGTTTGACGAGAAAAACGAATATACCATTCTAGAAAACACCACTGCACAGCTATTAAAAAAACTTAATAAAGGGGTTGAAATGAACACTATTGCAGAGGAACTCTCTGAGAAAATGTCAATTCCAAAAGAAGCATGTATCAGTTTTATTTTGGAGCTGGAAGAACGTTATTTTGAGAACACCCGTTCAGATCAATCTGAAACGATCATAGATATCAATACGGTGAAAATTCCAGCAGATTTAGAATTTCAAAAATTTTATAAAATAAATGATCTTATTTTTAAGGTTGAATTTTCCAGTGAAATAGAGCTCTCTTATGTACACCCTAAATTTGCACATTTAGAAGTAAGCGCAATAGAACATCAACAGCATTTTGTTGTTTTTATTGAAAATAAGCACCTGTTTTTGGCTGTAAATAACACGATCATAAATGGCTGGAAGTCCAATGAAATTCATTTTTTCCAAGGAAAGTTTTCAATGGAACTAATACAGGCAATTCACCAAAACAAAGAAGAAGATTGGATGGGTGTTTTTCATGCTTCTGCTGTGGGGAATTCAAAAAAAACAGTTTTATTTTTAGGCGATTCTGGGAATGGAAAAAGTACTTCCTTAGCAATATTACAAGCAAATGGGTTTACATGTATTGCAGATGATTTTGTTCCTATCGATATAAAAAAACAAGAAGTATATAGCTTTCCTGCGGCCATTTCTATCAAAAAAAACAGTTTAAACACCTTACTACCAATCTATCCAGAATTGGCGACAACTGCAGAATATAATTTTAAACGTCTTCATAAAATTGTCCGCTATTTAAAACCAAACACGACTGATTTTACTCAGCACTTCCCTTGTCGTGAGTTGATTTTTATAAAGTATGAAAAGAATGCAACATTACAGTTTTCTAAGATCAATAAAATAGCCGCTTTTTCTCAGTTGATTCCAGATTCTTGGATTTCACCAAAAAAAGAAAATACACAGGTATTCTTAGATTGGTTTACTTCTTTAAAATGCTACCAACTGACCTATTCTAACAATGAAGAAATGATAAAAACTGTTTCTAAAGTCTTTAATAATGACCTATAAAGAGACCTTGTTTTTCATCGGAAAATGTTTAACCATTTCATTGGATAAAAAAAATAGACTAGAAATTGAAAAACTCTTAAAAACGAAAGTAATTGATTGGGATTCTGTTGTAAAAGTAAGTACAGGTCATTTGGTTTTTTCAGCGCTATACTGCAATTTAAAAAAAGTAAATTTCTTACAATACCTTCCAGAAGATTTAGTGACATATATGAAACACATCACGGATTTGAACCGTGAAAGAAATGAACAAATTATTGAACAAGCCAAAGAAATTAACCAACTTCTATTAGAAAATCAAATCACGCCCATTTTCATAAAAGGAACCGCTCACCTACTTGAAGGCCTTTACGAAGACATTGGAGAAAGAATGGTTGGGGATATTGATTTAATCCTTTTAAATGATCTTGAAAAGGCGAATGCATTGTTAAAAGCAAACAACTACAAAGCGGTTACCGACATTGATGGTTTGGGATACAATCATCGTCATTTACCTAGAATTGTACATCCTAGTAAAATAGCGGCTGTAGAACTTCATCGTAAAATTTTAAGAGGGAAAAACGATGCAAAACTAAAAGTTAAAGACCATTTTCAGTCGGTTACAAATTGTAAACTCTTTGTGTTAGATGCAAAAACTAGTTTTTATGTGAGCATTCTAAGTAAACAAATTAATGACTATGGATATCGGTTAAAAACCCTTAGTTTAAAACATTCTTATGAAATATATCTATTCGCTAAAAGAAATGATATACGCTCATTTTTAACGCTTCAAAGTCCATTTTATAAAATCATTGCAGAATATCTTGAACTCACCTCTTTTTTAATGAGTAACCCAGTTCAATTAAAAAAGAAGTATTCCAAAAAAATAACAATAGCTGCTTATTTTAAAAAACCTTCTTATTTTGTGTTAAAACAGATTCAATTAGAAAAAACAATCACTGCACTCATTAGTTTTGTTGTTAAAAAATCTTATCGTACTTCTGCGATTCAAAGACTTATATCGAAACTAAGCGTTTAACTTCTTCAAAATCTAGTCCACCATAATTGCCCGAACTCATGAATACCAGCGCTGTATTTTTTAGGTTTTCAGCAAATAGAAACGCTTTAAATTCTTGCGGATTTGTATAAATAATTAAATCCTCTCGTTGAAATGCTTTTGCAATTTGTGCGGAAGTAACTGCTTCTAATTGTTTTATTTTTACGGCATCTGGAGAATAAAAAACAACCGCTTTATCTGCTGCGTCCAATGCTCCTTTATATTCTTCCAAAAAAGCAGCATTTAAACTCGAATAGGTATGCAATTCTAAACAGGCTAGCACATTTCTATTTTCGTATTGTTTTTTAACAGCCATGGTGGTTGCTGCTACTTTAGAGGGTGAGTGTGCAAAATCTTTAAAAATTACGCTCGTATTGTTTTCAACAATTTTCTCTAAACGTTTGCTTGCTCCAGAAAAACTTGCAATTGCTTCATAAAAATCATCTTCATCAATGCCCATATGTTGGCAAATCCATTTTGCTCCCGCCAAGTTTTGTAAATTATGTGTACCAAACACTTCTAACGGCAAATCTCCTTCAGAAGTTTCTAGGTAGGTAACACCATTTTCTATAAAGTGCTTGGGGGTTTGATAGGGGTATTTTTGAATATGATTTTCGGAAGATTCAACAACCTCTTTTACGGTAGCGTCTTCTTCGTTATAGACCATAATACCTCCGTGTACCATAGCGTCTGTAAATATTTTAAACTGGGACACATAGTTTTCAAAGGTTGGAAAAACATTGATATGATCCCAGGCAATTCCACTTAACAAAGCAATATTAGGCTTGTATAAATGAAATTTTGGGCGTCTATCGATGGGTGAACTCAGGTATTCATCGCCTTCTAAAACAATGAAATCATTTTCTGCTGTTAAATGCACCATGGTTTCAAAGCCATCTAGTTGTGCCCCCACCATATAATCGACGGCTCTTTCATGATAATTTAAAACATGTAAAATCATCGAAGTAATGGTTGTTTTTCCATGGGAACCACCAATAACTACGCGGGTTTTATTTTTAGATTGTTCGTATAAAAACTCTGGATAGGAATAGATCTTCAATCCTAATTCTTGTGCCTTTAATAATTCTGAATTGTCTTTTTTAGCATGCATCCCTAAAATAATTGCATCGATATCCGAGGTTATTTTTTCTGGAAACCAACCAAATGCTTCTGGCAATAAACCATATTTAGCTAAGCGAGATTTGGACGGATCGTGAATTGCATCATCACTCCCAGATATTTGATCTCCTTTTAAGTGCAGTGCAATCGCGAGGTTGTGCATTGCGCTTCCGCCAATGGCAATAAAATGTAGGTTCATGAACAAGATTTTTAAAAAGGTAAAAATACGAAAGCTTTATACAATATGGTTTGACTTTATTGGGAAACTCTAAAAATTAGAAGGTAATCTTTTTTGCTTCTAGAAAATTAGTTCGATATCATTTTTGGGGATTTATTTTCTTCTAAAACTACTCTTGTTGGCGTGTCTACACCATTAATAATGCTTTCTGTACCCTTTGCAACTGCTTGTATTGTTTGGGTAATTACGGTCATATTTAAGGTTGCTGCTTCATCGGATACTTGGTGATAGTCTTCATCTACATCGATGGGTGTTGTTGAAAACGTATGGGACGGTACTCCCAATCTTGCCAAGGAAGCATTGTCGGACCTAAAAAACAAATTAAACTTTTTATAGGGATCTGGATACAACTGATAGCCAGTTCCTTCCAAATTTTGTTGGATAATTTTCCCAAAGTCAGAACGATCAAAACCGGTTAACCAAGCGGTATTGGGTCCAAAACTCGGCGTTTTTCCAATCATTTCTAAATTGATTCCTGCTACAAACTTGCTGGCATCGATTTCTTTTCCGAAGTGTGTCGATCCTTTCAATCCCATTTCTTCTCCTGTAAAGGCCACAAAAACGATGGTTCGTTCATTGGTTCCTTTGTTTTTAAAATATTCGGCCAAGGTTAAAACTCCAGTCACCCCAGAAGCATCATCATTGGCACCATTATATATAGAATCTAATTGCCCAGTTGTTTTCCGAATGCCTAAATGATCAAAATGTGCCGATACCACTACGAATTCGTCCTTCCTACTTTTTCCTTCTAAAACACCAATAATATTACTTGCGGTAATCTTTTCTTGAGTCCTTCGATTCTCAAAAGTAAAAGTTTGTCTGTAGGTTTCTAAATCTTGAAAGGTAGTAAGGCCAATTCTTTTGAATTCATTTTCGATATATACCGCTGCTTTTTCAATTCCAGGAGTTCCTGTACCTCTCCCTTCCATATCGTCTGAAGCTAAGATATATAGGTGCTTCTTGACGGTATTCGAATCAATTTTAAAAGCTTTTGAAGCCGCTTTATTTTGAATCGTTGTTGGGTGCTTCTTGCATGATATTGCAATCAGTAATACTAAAATAATGGGGGATATGCTTTTCATTTATATTTGATTTTAAAAGGATAAATATAGCTAATTTAATTTCGTATTTTTGCACAAAATAGCAACAAATGATTTTATCTGAAATTCCAAATATTAAACATACTGACGCAAATAATTTCTTTTTACTGTCTGGCCCTTGTGCTATTGAGAGTGAGGAAATGGCATTAAGAATTGCTGAGAAAGTAGTGGCAATTACAGATAAATTAAGAATTCCATATATTTTTAAAGGGAGTTTTAAAAAAGCCAACCGGAGTAGAATTGATAGTTTTACTGGAATTGGCGATGAAAAAGCGTTGAAAATTTTACGCAAAGTTTCTGAAACTTTCAATGTTCCAACAGTAACGGATATTCACGAAGCATCGGATGCTGCAAAGGCTGCTCAATATGTAGATGTTTTACAAATTCCTGCTTTTTTAGTACGTCAAACAGACTTGGTGGTTGCGGCTGCAAAAACAGGAAAAGTTGTCAACTTAAAAAAAGGGCAATTTATGAGTCCAGATGCCATGAAGCATGCCGTTCAAAAGGTAAAAGATGCGGGTTCTGACAAAGCTTGGATTACAGACAGAGGAACCATGTTTGGCTATCAAGATATGATTGTTGATTTTAGAGGCATTCCAGAAATGCGTGCATTTGCCCCTACCATCCTAGATGTTACCCATTCTTTACAGCAACCCAATCAAGCGGCAGGCGTTACGGGTGGACGACCAGAAATGATTGAAACAATTGCCCGAGCAGGAATTGTAAATAATGTTGACGGTTTATTTATTGAAACACATTTCGATCCTGCAAATGCAAAAAGTGACGGTGCCAACATGTTGCACTTAGACAACTTAGAGGGACTCTTAACCAACTTAGTGGCCATTCGAAAAACCATTAACAATTTTTAGCGCGTTTTTCGGAATTAAAAGAACTCCCATAAAGAGTTTTTTTTTGCTATTTTAGGGCATCAAATTAAGTGCTTAAATTTTGTATCTTAGCACATATTAAGAATCCCCATGCCTAAAAATACTTATTTACACGACAATCACGAAGTAAACTTTATTCTAAAAGGATTTACGAGCATTCTTATTGGTTTTTATCTTTTTTGTGGTGCTTACCTCATCAAAATTATTTTAGACGGTTTTTTAATTGACAACCACCTTACCGGCATGTTTTCGGCAGAAATCATTGAGTTTATTGTGCTAGGAATCTTGTTTTTAGTGTTTGTATTCAGCTCTCTAGCCCTTGTTTTTGCAGGAAGACGCGTTGCCAAAAAACATCAATTTAAATTGTGGAATGCCAAAACAAAAAAAACGGCTTTCAGATATTTGTTTCTAATTGTATTCTTTGCAATACTTCTTATTCTCTTAATGAATGCTGGGCTGATTGATTTTATAACGCCTACTTTTTTAGTTGCCTATGGCCTTATCCTCTATCTTTTAAAAGATAATTATCGAAAGAAACAATTCTTTCTTTCTGGATTGGCTTTTGCTTTGGGAGTCTTGTGCTATTTTATTCCAGGCTATTGGTCTTCTGCTATTTCAATTTTAGGAATTGCACATATGGCTTATGGCATTGTCGTCAATTAACTAATACCTCCGCTGAATTTCTTTTACGATGTTTTCGAGTCCATTCAATTGCAGCTCGTACACCAAGCCCATTTGCTTGCCCAATTTGCCTGCAGGAAACCCCTTGGTTCTGTACCAAACAATATAATGCTCTGGCAAATCGATGAGAAAAGTCCCTTTGTATTTTCCAAAAGGCATTTTCATTTTTGCCAAATCGATGAGAAATTGTTGGTCTTGTATCATTTATTCTTTTCCATCAAGATAATCTTGTAAATAAGAAAATTGGGGTGTTAATTTTCCGTTTTCAGTCATTTTTGCACGCGCTAAAACGCCGTCTTTATCGTTGTTAAAAAAAGCAGGGATCACATGTTCTAAAAACAATTCTCCAAACCCTTCACTGGCATCTTTTGGCAACTCACAAGGCAAATTGTCTACCGCCATGACTACAATGGCATTATCAGCTTTAAAGTCTATTTCTTTTTCGGTACTTGGGTCGTATCCATAGATTGGATCTGCAATAGTAGAAGGTCTTATCGTAGCGGCTACTGGACCGTCTATATCACATGAAATGTCTGCTATGTATTGAATCTTAAAGTCTTGTTTTTTTGCATCTTCTCTTGTAAATAAATAAGGCGAACCCTCTCCGAAGAAATGCCCCGCAATAAAATAGTCGGTTACTTTTGCAAAGCGCATAAAATTGGCTTCGTATTTTTCTGGATGCTCATAAAAGTCGCTATTATTAAGTACTTGCCCATCGGTGCGTTGGTTGTAATCCAACACATCAATCATACAATACACTGGCTTTGTAAATGTTTGGGTCAAATAGGCTGAAACAGCTACTTGTTCAATTTGCATTGCATCTAACATTTCTTTGGCGCCTCTGGCTACTTTTCCGTTTCCCGTAAGTGCTATTTTAATGTTTGGTAGTTGAATGTTCTTTAGCTGATCAATCAATTCTTGCTGACTGCCTAAGGTTGCTGCTTTGGGCAATTGAAAGGTTTCCTTTTTTAAACCTATCGCTCTAAAGCCATTGTATGCACCTACAATGCCGGCATACCGTCCAAACCCAATTAAACGCATCCCGTTTTCTTTTACAATTACTTCGTGGTCGTAGAGTGTGATGTTTTTATCGATAACGGCTTGTAATAATTTTCTATTATAGGGTTGTTTTTTAATGGTATGACTAAAGAAAAAATATTTTTTATTTGGAAGTAAGGCTTCTATTGGTACTTCTTTTACCCCAATAAGTACATCACAGTCCGACATATTGGAAGTCACTTCAATACCTTCTTTTTGATAAGCTGCGTCTGTAAAAACTCTAATAGGCGAAGTTTCTACTTTTATTGAAGCGCTTGTAAACTTCTTTTTGAATTGGGATAGCTTTTCTGGTGAGAATACAACCCTCCTATCTGGCGGGTTTTTACGTTCTTTTATAATTCCAAACTTTGTCATTTTCTGTGCTGTAATATTTGTTCGAAGATATTGGATTTTATAAAGATGGGCAACTAGATTTTTTATACTTTTGTAAACGAATTCAAAAAACTGGGGACGACTGGTTTTGACAGCAAGTTCTGTGAATTTGTAAGCATATCAAGGACTGAAATCATTCTTGTAAAACTCATTTCAACTATTTAACCGGCGAAGATAACTACGCTTTAGCTGCTTAATCCGAATCATAGTAGGATTGGCCTAGTCCCGCAAGGCGGGAAAGCTTTATGTCCACGAAAAGCCTTGGTTTACGGCGTTTCACTTTTGGGCATCGAAAAAGTAAACATAGGAAACTTGAAGCTTTGGCAAGTTTTTGAAATTAAAAAAGATACGTTTAAAATGGATTGTTCTTAATCAGTTTTAGGCCGACAACCAAGTAAGAACTATATATGTAGAAAGCTTTTTTGCTGCTTGTTTGGACCCGAGTTCGATTCTCGGCGTCTCCACAATAAAGTGACCTGGCGCAATCAGGGATTAACACAAAAAAATCTGCCAAGCTTGCTTGCGCAGATTTTTAGTTTTAAGACCTCTGGACTGAAAGGACAGTGACAAGGCATTTCCTAAGCGGGAGGAAAGAGAAAGACTTAAGTCATTCTCGGCGTCTCCACGACATCATTCTTAGGAATAATAGTTTGTTTTTGGTAATATTTTTCTGGAAAAATCGAACTTATCAACTTCTTTTTATGCGTAATTGCACTGTATATATAGGTTTGTCTGAAATTTTCTTCATCCTATAATTTAGTTAATGATTAACTTCTTAGTGATTTCACTATTTTTAAATTGTAATTTGATAATATAAACCCCGTGAAGTATCCCTTGAGTAGAAATTCTGTAATTAGTTTGATTACTTGATAAATCTTTATTTATAATTTCTTGGCCTATTAAATTGTATAATTTAATCCTCGCTTTTTGAATATTTACCAATCCTTCAATAGTGATATAATCACTGTTATTTGGCTTGTAAACTCTCACGTAAGAATCTTCTGTGCCATTTACCCCAAGAGAAGAATTCCCCATTCTTAAATAGAAGCGTCCCATCCCACTCAATTCATTATCTGGTATTAGAATAAAATCTTCAGTTCTTAAGTTTGTATATGTTTGTGCTTGGGTATCTTCTAAAAATAGTTCAACATCTTCTGGAATTGTTATTGCTTCTAAGCTTATTCTAAAGGCTGTGCCTGCAGTTCTATTAACAACTAGTGGAATTGTTGTTTGTTCAAAGCTTTCTGTACTCATAGCATTGAAACCCATACCTATCCCTTGATCGTTTTCAACTAACCTAGACATTAAAGCCATAGATTGATTATATGCTCCTGCATCATAACCAGGATCTAAACCTAACGTTAAATTGTTATCAAAGTAAAATCTGGTGTTTGCTATAAAGTTTTCACCTTCATAGAGTTTTAAATAAAACTCACTATTGAGCTCGGTTACCCTAGATGTAATAAAGTCATCTCCTCCTGTTGTAGTCTGCATCGCTTCAGTAAAACTTAAATTAGCCGCAGATGAACTAGCTGCTGCTACAAAAAATGCTTGACCAGGAGCTATATAAGTTGCAGCGCTGGCATGGTTGTATATTGTATACCCTGAACCATCAGCATTCCATCCATATATAGCCGAAAAATTAGCATCAATTACTCCTGAATCTAGATTAACTTTCAGAAAATTATTTGAGGCATGTGCATTGTTATTTGCATTGAGATAAGAAGGAAAAGGATTGGCCACTAAATTCCAACGTCTTCCACCATTGCCATTTCCATTATTATTAATAATAGATTGTGTTTGATCTGTAACAGCAATCGTTCCGGTAAATGCCATTGTAGCACCACTAGTTGTAGCCATTTGATACCCTTTTCCAATATCAAAATTACCTGTAGAACCTACTGTTGAGGATGTATAGTTTGTCCAACTATCATCGCTATTATCATAAACCCCAACAGCATAAGTTGCGCCATTTGTTGCAAGTGATGAACTGTTTGTTGACACAAAAGAACTTATGGTTAAACTTTCTATTGGAGATCCAATTAAATCCCATTCACCACTACCAACAGTATTCGTATAACGATTGTATAGGATGTTCCCAGTGGAAGAGCCGCCTACAATAATTGAAGCAAATTCATCCGCATCAGAATTTAAGGTCACAGTGCCATTATTAGTGAAATCACCTGAAAGCGTAAGATCTGAGTTTTTAGCAATAGTTAAACTACCACCGCTGTCAATAGTAATAGTATTGGCTGTAGCTGTTGTGGAATTTCCAACTTCAACGGTTTGTCCAGATGAGATTGTAACATTAACACTTGATGTAGGTATGCTTCCAGATGACCAATTTGAAGCAGTATTCCACTGGCCGTCTCCATTTGTGTTTGTAAAAGTTTCTGAATAAATACCTTCCATCGTTACATTGTCAAAAACAAATCTGTCATCATTGTCATTATTGTTTTTTACCTTCACTCTTATTTGTAGGTTATTTCCATTCAAGTTATCTTGCTCTGCCCATTTTACGCCAAAAGTACCTGTTAGATTACCATTAGTTTCTACTGGTGTCCAACTGCCATAATTGATTCTGTAATGTGTTTTGAAGTAATCACTGCTGCTATGACCACTACCCCCATATGTCATTGCTTTTAGAGATATTCTAATCTCAGAATGGTTGGAGATATCTACAGTTGGGGAATACCAATATGCATACCCGTTAAGATCTTTAACAAACATCACTTCACTTCCGTTTAAGTTCCCTACCTTAATGTAATCGTAGCTATTATATAAGTTAGCGTTAGAAACATTTACTGACCAGTTTACACCTCCAAGATTAGATGTTGATCCAGAAACTCCTTTACCAGATTGACCGGTAAAATACTCCGCATAAATTACTTCAGATTGTCCTAGAACATTATTTGTAAGTAGTATAATTATTGTAAATAATATACTATTTAATATTGACGAGAGTGTTTTTTTCACTTTTATAAAATTAAAGGACAACTAATATCGAAGTCAAAATCGTTTTAAACAAATATATTGAATACAGATTGGTTGTCAAAAGAAACTATAACAAATAAAAAACGACCAAGCCTTCCCAAAATAGTTCGACTTCACTCCTATTGGCTCCAAATATTATTTTTAAAAATAATTTATTATTTCTGGTAATAAATTACAATCACACTGGGAACTGAACTAATTTCTACTCACCTTCTTAGTTTTTCTATTTTTCAACTTTAAATTGAAAGGCAGTGAAGCAATAGTGAAACAAACTTGTTTTTGATAACTATTATTTATACTCGATATTATTCCCTAAAATAAATTTTTATTTATTGAGAATACTATTTTTTAAAAACATGTTACGTGAAAAATAATTTTATATCTAACTTCAAACCAAATGGTCAAAATAGTAAAAAAATGCTATTCTCGTTAAAAAGTACGCACCGCACGTACAGCTTTTGAAGAATTAGTTGAGTGGTTTGCTCCAGGGCTATAAGAAGATGTTCCAAATCCATTGGCCATATTAACAAAATATGCACTAGCGTTATTAGGTCGAGTAGAACTCCAATAATCATTACCGTTCCACATTGGAGAAATATGAGATTTAGCTAAATAAATTAATTCTAACTCTCTTATAGTGGGTAAGCGCCAGTCTATAAATTTAACGCCATCAGCGTCGTGTTTTGTGGCATCATTTAAAATATTATCAATTGGATACCATGTAGAGACATCTTGATCTTGCATAGCCACTACCAATCCGTGTTTTCCACCATCTCTAACTTCAATCACAAAACCACCAAGTTCTGCATAAAACGTATTAACAGTATAGGTTGTGACGCTACTACTAGAACTTAATGCATTAATTTGAGTTTGAACATTTGAAGTTACTCCGTCAATAAAATTAATCTCAGTTGCTGTTGCAGTTACGGCAGTTCCGCCTAGATTTAAATCTGCTGCATGTATTGTAGCGCCAGAATCTTGTGCCATGTATATGTCAGTTATATCTGTATTTCCTAATGTTACTGTATTATTACCAGAGCCAGAAGCACCTTTACCTATTACAGTTTCATTATTTGCATTTGGCGAGCTCACGTCTGCAGCAAGTCCAATCAAAGTATTGTTTGAACCTGTTGTTATTGATTCTCCTGCTCTTTGTCCCACACCCGTATTATAACTTCCAGTAGAAACGTTAAGCATTGTTTGGTTTCCTATTGATGTATTGGCAGTTCCTGTAGTTAATGAAAAGATATTTTCGGCACCCACAGCTGTATTTCCACTTCCTGTTGTTAATGCTTTCATATTATAGAAACCGACTGCAGTATTGTTGTCATACCCAGTTCCCGAATAAGATTCGAGAGCTCTTGATCCTAACGCAGTATTTCGTTTTCCTGTCCCAGACCCCATCGAAGAGCCAATGGCTAAATTGTTATCGCCATCTCCAAATCCCGTGCCAAAATACAAGCCATTAACAGTAAGACTCGTATTTATTGATGGATTGTCAGACAATTCATCAATTTTTGTCCAAGCATTTCCATTATAAAAATAAAACCCTGATGTTTCATCTGTTTGATAAATCATCAACCCTGCCGCTGGTGCTGCAATCGCATCTCGCTGAGTTTCTGTTAAACGGGGGATTAAAATTCCGCCTGTAGTAGAAGAAATATCCAATGCCGAAGAAGCATCAGGTGTATTTGTATTAATTCCTATTTGTGCAAAAGAACTTAGTGATAGTAATAATGTTGCAAGTAGTATTAGTAGCTGTTTCATTGTTGTTTCATTTAATTTTATATTGGTCTTTTTTGTAGTCTATAAAAGTCTCTTAAAATTCATTCCTAGGAGCTTCCAAGCTTGACGCTTATGCTTTCTAAGGGCTTAATAGCGTATCAGTTACAATGGTAGTTAATGCTGCATTTTTTCCAAAGAAACCGATCTTTTTTAGGGCCTCTTTTCATGAAATATTTTGTGCATTTGTACAAAAACAGATCGAAATCAGTTAGGCGTTTGTAAATAAAAACAAATTTACTTCCTTTTATAACATATAAAACTAAACATAAGTTACAATCGACCTACTTGGTCGAGTTTTGAGTTATCGAATACCTCAATGTTTGCCATCTCATTAGAAAATTTTTCCTAATGTAAAATTATGTCTTGGTTTGCATTCATTTTAAAAGATTTCTAAATAGCGTTCTTTAGTCTTGGCATCTCCATTAAACACAAACCCACAACTGAAAAAGTTGTGGGTTTGTGTTTTATAAAAATGATTGAAATTTGGAGGTTAATTAAAATCTGCAAGCGTTGTTGCTACGACCATTTTTGATCCCAATTCTTTAAAATGTCTCTTACCACATGCAATCTTCGATTGTTCTTTTGGTCTTAAATCCATTTCTGAAGTACTTCCCTTACTTTCTACTACGAAATACAATTTTTCTTCGTCTCCCTCTTTCCAATTCACTACCCAATCGGGATTATAAGATCCTAACGGGGTGTTTATCTTAAACCAGTTGGGAAGTTTTGCATAGACAGATACATTGTCACTTTGTTCAAATTCTTTAGAAAGTGTCGCTTCTACTTTTGAATCGTACACCACATATTCATAGGGGGATTTTGTACTCTCAGATAAGTTATTTTTTAAGTATCCAAAGAGTTCTTCGTTGTCAAATAATTCTTGACTGTAAAAATCATTACCACCCATTTTATGATATTTAATCCCATCAATAATATGCAATCGCATTTGGTCATTAATAATATCAATACAACCTTCAATAAATTTTTGAGGATTGATTTTGAAATACTTTAATTTCTCTGTTCTAGTGAGAATTTCAACAATCGATTTTCTGGTGAGTTGTGTTTCATTTTGGAGATAGCCCACAATGTCTGGCAAATGATGAACCTCATAATCTAATTTAAAAGTTTGATTTTTTATCGTGGAATCATCTACTTCAACCCCTCCAATACTCATCCTGATCGTTGACTTTGTATATTGAAGTTTCCCTTTTTTAATAGCAAGTTTTTTATTTATAGAACGAATACATTCTTTGATCAGCGCATTTGAATCGAAGGTCACCGAGAAGGTCGTTTTAAATTTCACGCGATCCCAAAGTTCTTTAAACGCTGGACTGTCTAATATTTGTTGATTCACCTTAACGCGTTTTTTGTCTTCTTTGTTCTTGATTTCCAAATTCCCTGCTGCACTCTTCAAAATGGCAATCATTTGTTTGAATACATGCGGGTTTTCTGTAAAGGCCTCTGGAATGTCTACATGATGCTCTTTTAAGGCAATCCTTAGTAAGTCTTGCACTTTTCCTCGAGAATCAAGATACCCTTTCGCTGTGAAGTGCTTATAGAGTTCATTTGATTTCTCCTGGCCTAAAAAAGTTGTATGTCCATCTGCGATACCAATGACAATGTCTGAAAAACTGGCTACTTCAAGAACCCCAAACTTAATTCCTGTATCTGATTCAATTTCTTTTTGCAGGGTGTCTACAAAATCAAAATAAGAAGTAGTTGCCATTACAGAGAGCGTATTTACCTCATGTCCATATACGCGTTCTCCATCTTGATTTACACACAATCGAAGTCCACGACCAATCTGTTGTCTTGGAGTGATGGCCGACCCTCCCAAATCTCTTAGCGTACATATCTGAAAAACATTGGGGTTGTCCCAACCTTCCTTGAGTGCAGAGTGTGAAAAGATGAATCGAAGTTTTGAATCGAAACTCAATAGTTTCTCCTTGTCTCGCATGATTAGACTGTAGGTATCTTCATCTGCTTTGGTGGTTCCTTTGGTATCCTTAAAGTATTCAAACTTCTCTTTCGAATTGCTCTTTTTGCTTTTCTTGTCTATGGAGAAATACCCGTTGTGCACCAATGAAGCATCTAATTCATTGTCGTGTAACTCGTTGAATAAGTTTTGGTATTTAGGTTTACGAATTAATTTAGTATACTCCTCCTCAAAAATGCTTGCATAGTCTCCGTTGATTTGGTTCCCATCCTCATCATACTTTCTGTAGTTGGCGACCGCATCAACAAAAAACAAACTCAGCACCTTAATCCCTTGACCATTTAATACGATTTCCTTGTCCAGGTGTTCCTCAATTGTTTTTGAGATCATGATGGTTTTTACCTGTCGGTCGTCTACATTCCCAATGGATTGCCCCAATTTGATAAATTCATCTTTACTGGTAAAATCAATGTATTCACTTCCCTCGACTCCGTATATATCTTTAATAATATATCCTTCATATTCTACGCGATTGGTCAATTGTTCCAAATCATCATTTTGTCGAACCGTCAATTGCTTTCTTTTAATAGCTCCTTTTACAAACGCATCCACTTCAATCTTTGCAACGGGAAGTCCTTTACTCAACTTCACATCCATTAATTTAATATACGCTTGATGGTTCGCACCTTCTGCCTGAACAGAACCTACCTCAATCTGTTTCACCAATTTTTGTTCGTAGGCATCCACAGCATCCAACTTATACATCAGATTCACTTTTTCACGGTGGGTTGCAGAATATCGGATGATTGCCAACGGATTTAAATTTTTTACCGCTTTTTTCCTCAACGCTGTACTCATCGTAGTTTGAGGTTCATCGATAAAGACTACTGGGTTGGTATTCTTAATGAGATCTAAGGGTTTGTATCCTAAGGAGTCGTTATAACGGTGAATGATGTTTGCATTGTTGGATTTTGAAGGATCCTTAAAACTCTTACTAAACGAATCAATGTTAATGACCATGATTTCTAACCCATCGTTGGTAGAAAAGTCTCTTACTGCATTCAGTTTGGAGCTGTCATAAATAAAGAAGTTATAGGGGATATTATCATACAATTCTCGAAAGTGCTCCTTCGTCATTTGAAGCGACTTAAACACCCCTTCTTTAATTGGTATGGACGGTACAACTATGATGTGTTTTGAAAACCCATACTTTCTGTAGAGTTCCATGATGGATCTTAAATACACATAGGTCTTTCCTGTTCCTGTTTCCATTTCTACTGTAAAGTCCAAATGATTGCGATCTACTTCTTTGGGTGAAGAGGGTTTTAGTCCATTACCTAACTGTATCTGTTGTACATTTTCTATGAGTGTATTCTCTGAAAGGGTTAAACGGTTTCCATATCCAATTTCGT
This sequence comes from uncultured Polaribacter sp., assembly GCA_943787375.1. Taxonomy (GTDB): domain Bacteria; phylum Bacteroidota; class Bacteroidia; order Flavobacteriales; family Flavobacteriaceae; genus Polaribacter. Next base: position 146,715 of record CALSME010000005.1, on the reverse strand, counting down.
TGAAAGATGCTTTGTGCTGCTGATTTAAAAATGCAGGAGAATAGACCGTAAAGTTAGAATCACATTTTTCTTGACCTTGAAAAATAGCAACAATCGATTCAATTGCATCTAACTGGTATTGAAGGGTACTGTCGAATTGTATTTTCATCTCTCTATAAGTATTAAAACGCACTCTTTTTATTGCCAAAGTTGAACCTCTTGCCAGTTTGCTGGAAAACCCATTTCTTTTTCTTGTTGTAATGGACAGCTATCCATTCCCTTTTTAAGTTGAATATGAAAATCATTATCGGGGTCTATACGATCCAACAAGTACTTTACACAACAAAGCGTAGCGTACAATTTATTTTTATAAATCCTTTTTATAGTAGCTTGGTTTAAAAATGTAAAAGGGGTATTTTCTGGAAGGCTTGGTTGCGTCAATCTTCGGTTCCACAACCTACCATGATGCGCACAAATGTTTCTTAAATTTGAACAACAATGAAGCCAATTCTGAAAAATTTGAAGGTTATTGATTCCAAAACTTTTAGAAACTGCCTTTTTTTCATCGCTGTTAATCGTATTGCTATACAACTGTGATAAGGTTCCTAAACTCGCCACTTCAAGTCCCATCCAGCAGGGCGGTTCCTTGGGACTTGTGTACTTCTCCTGATAATGTTTTATAAAAATTTCCTGCGAACGGGATACTTCTCTTCGGAGTCTCTCAAGGTGTTTTTCCGCTAAGTCCTTGTTGTAATACCTAGCCTTGTCTATATGCCAATGAGGGCCATGTTTTATTGAAAATTGATAGATCATTTGTGTTCGAAAAGCAACTTCTATCTTCTCTAAAGCGCCAAAAACCAGCAAACGAAGTCTGCTGTCAAAATTGTACAATTTTAGAATTGTTTCAAAATGAATCCGAACCACAAAAGGGTGGTTGGGGTTTGCATTGTCTTGAAAGGGATAGGTGTATGCCCGTAAACGATAAAAACTGATTCGAGATAGCGTTTCTTTCGCTTGTGTTTCTTTTAAAAAAAGAAGCTGACGTGCTTTTAATTTTGCAATTTGATTTTCAAAACGAACCGCAGGTTTGTTATATTTCATAGGCCTGTTTTTGAAGATTATCAAAACCTATAAAAATCGAAAACCCACCTGAGGGCGCTGTTCTTATGGGTAGCGTGGTGGGTATTATTACTACAAATATACATCTATGTATATAAATAACAAGATTTTTGATGTTTTTTTTCATCTTAAATACTTCTTATTTCATTAATCCCATACCTTTTTAAGGTTTGTACTGCATTGGTTTTTGCTACATCAGTAAAGCCATTGTCTTTAAAAATAACACGACAAATCTCAGGAGCGCATGCTTCTTTCCATTGTCCGATGCCTTCTGCAACCTTGGCCGTAATACCGTCTGCCAAACAAATAAACAAAGACCCCAAACCAACATTGAATACTTTTTTATCTGCTATGATTCTTTCTTCAATAGGTAAGGTTAGATCCAGTCCATACTTGAGTAATATTTCATACAATACATCTTCTTCCGTTCTATCTGTTTTGATATTTTCAACCGCATCAAACAAACTTGTTTCAAGGTTCTCTGGATTCCCATCCCAACTTTTAATGTTGGAACTATCGAGTTTAAAAACCTTAAACCCTAAATCCATTTCTTTAGATTTTTCAGGGTTTTCCTGCTTTTATCTTTTTGACAACCCTATGCGGATACGTTCTTTTCCAATTTCTGTAATTGTATCAGTAACCCAATTTGCGAGCTTCACTTGTTTCATCTGTTGTTTCAGGTAATTGAACTGTGGATATATTTTCTATCTCCACCATCCTCAACATTTAGTGCAATAGTTGCATGTGCTGTGGTGGAAGATCCGGAAAAAAAATCCAAACAAGATGTCATGTTGATTAGTGCTTATCTTTAACGATTTGCATAACTCAAACGACTGAGGTTTTGGGGTGTCAAAAGGTCTTCCATCAAACAACTCAATTATGCTTTTAGTTGCTTCCTGATTATCGCCAACATCTTCTCGCAACCACAATGATACAGGCACTGTCCCTTGTCTGTACTTCAGATAAGAAACTTTTTTGACGTGGTTTGGACGGAACGGATTATTACTTATCTAATGTCCCTTCACCATATTCTGAATATTTCATCAAGTAATTCTTGAGAATATCTCCACTCTCCTTCTAAGGAAAATACATCGCCAACTCATTTCCGTTTTCGGTGGGTACAACTTCATCTACGAGCCTGGAGTTACTAATGTTTCCCTCAGACATGTCTTGAGCAGTGATATCTTATTGCTGAGATCACTAAAAGACACTGATTTCTGGTGGCCAAGTTTCCCCTCTGATAGACCGTTACCTGCATTATTTAGTGGATCTTTTATTCCCTTCGGTCGTTTTGTTCCAGGGAAAAAGAGTCCGAGTCTAAAATACTTCTTTATCTTTTGCAAAAACTAAAATATGATCATGCAAATCTCTGAGAAATCCTAAGCATCATTCCTTGTTGAGAAATGAGGGTTTTTTCTTCTTTGCCCAACATTAAATTAGAGGTGATAAAATTGAGTGCTTCACCGAAAACTTCTATGGACCTAACTTCTCAATCAAATTCGCAACTTCCACGATCACTCAATTGACTCATAAAAATCACACCATCCTCCTTCAGAAGATTCCTCGCCAATCTTAGTCTGGGATACATCATATTCAACCAATTGGAGTGGTAGCGTCCGTCAGCATCTGAATTGGTGGAGGTTTTATTGCCGTCATTATCAATCTGTCCTGTAAGTTCTTGGTAGTTTTTTAGGTTGTCTTTGTAATTGTCCTTATACACAAAATCCTTCCCGGTATTGTATGGAGGATCGATGTAGATCATTTTAATCTTCCTTGCATAGGACTTTTGTGCAGGAGTTTCAGCACTTCCAGGTTATCTCCCTCGATATACATGTTTTGGGTGCTGTCCCAGTCCAAACTTTCTTCTTTTGCGGGTCGTAAAGTACCTGTAGAGGGTTTGTGTGCTTCTCGTCTTGCTTGCGATTTTCCTGCCCATGTAAAACGGTAGTATTCTTCGGCTGTTTCCAATTCTTCTCCCAGTACCTGTTGCAATACCTTGAAGTCAATTTTTCCTTCGGTTACAATTTCTGGGAATAAAGCTTTTAGTTTGTCTATGTTGTCATGTACCAAGTCTGCACTCTGACTGATGGGGTCTCCTGGGTTTATTTTTTTAATAGGCATAGGGTCCAAGTGTTTTAAAAGGGTGTTTTTAACGCCATTTTCACTGAAAAATCAATTTTCAGGACGCTATTACAACAACATATTGGTCTTCTATTGGAATGCACTCTTCGTTTAAAAAAGCACAAACAAATCGGGGGGTTACCTATTGTGACTCTTAATTTTTGCTCGCAAAAATAAGTTTTAAATGAATACCAAACAAGAAAAAGTAAATGTATGTTAATTTTAAAAAGAAAGTAATACTTCAATCTAAAATTACCAAAACGAACTACTAGCGCACAAAAAAATCCACCACAGACTTGTGATAGATTTTATAAAATACGATACCGCAGCAGTTGCGTATGGATCTTTTTCTTTTTTAATTCTTCCTAAAAGATTTAAAAAACAAACTCTTCAAACTAAACCAAAAGGCCAAGATGCCCGGTAGGTTTTTTTTGGGCGATTTTCCTTTTCCAAGACGTTGAATTTGAAGTTCGTACCAAGGCAATTCAACGCCACCAAGTTTATCGAGAAATTTGATTCCAATACTCGGAATTGGTGCCTCGAAACGTTTTACAGACCCATTAAAAATTTGATTTGCCAAATTCGGGTACAAACAAAAGGGCCTGGCCAAACCAACCACATCGAGATTTCCTTCCTCCAAAGCTTTGTCCATAACAGCAACCGAACGAAATCCTCCTGTTAAGAGCAAAGGCGTTTTTGTAAGCTTTCGTGCTTTCTCGATGTAGCTTAAAAAATACGCTTCGCGTGCAACGGTGCTTTTCTTTCGATCTCCAGTAATCATGGCAGGTTTTTCATAGGTACCTCCAGAAATTTCAATGAGATCAATGCCTTCATTTCCAAGAATCGAACGACTTCCATCGATGCTTCTTCGGTAAAACCTCCTCGCTGAAAATCTGCAGAATTAATCTTAATGCCTATGGGATAGGCAGCGCCTACTTGACGGCGAATTTCTCGGTAAATTTCTAAAACAAAGCGCGCTCTGTTGGCCAAAGATCCTCCCCATTGATCAGTTCGGATGTTGCTGTTGGGTGATAAAAATTGACTGACCAAATACCCATGAGCACCATGAATTTGACAGCCTGTAAACCCCGCTTCTTTCATGATTCTTGCCGTGGTTCCAAAACGTTTGATAATGTCCCAAATCGCTTCTTCCGTCAAAGCTGTAGGCATTTTAAACATTTTAGAAGCACCGCCCATTTTAAGGGGTACAGCAGAAGGTGCTACGATTTCTCTGTTAATGGCTGCAAAGGCCTGTCTTCCTGGATGGTTTATTTGAGGCCAAAGATGTACTCCGGTTCCTTCTACAGATTTTGCCCATTGTTTTAACAGCTCAAAATCTTTGTAATCTTCTACAACCACATTGCGGGCTTCCCCCAATGCCATGGAATCTACCATTATATTTCCAGTAATAAGCAAGCCTGGGTTTCCTTTTGCCCAAACCCGATATGCATGTATCAACCCCTTACTGGGTGCATGGTGTCGGGTTCCAAAATTTTCACTCATTGCAGACTTTGCAATTCTATTTTTTAAGACGGATCCGTTGGGCAATGTAAAAGGAGCAGCAATGTGTTTCATAAATAATTATTCTTTTTTAATGGGTATTGAAGGTGTGTAAATTGTAACAGGTGCTATTTTGGCGCATAGGTTTTCATGGCAGTTTTTACAACTTCGGCTCGCTCAAAAGACATGGTTTTTGTTTTAAACTTGGCATACAAATCCATCTGATCGGTATAATGTGGGCTTTCAGGTCTGCGGCTATTTCCGAAAGAAATTACCGATTCGTAGTAGGTTTTGTTGGGCGTAAAACGTACCAATCCAATATAAGATTCTCCGTGAGTTATTTTCATACGCCCGTCTTTATATGGAATGCCTCGCATGGCAGTCACCACATCTGGCAAACCAAAAATAGGAAGGGACTTATCGCCTCTTACCAATTGCTGAAAATCCCCTAATTGAATGCGTTCTTTCTTAAAATGTTTTTTTAGATAGGCTTTTGTTTCTTTCAATGCGCTGAACAATGCGGCATGGGTAAAGGTGCTATCTGCACCCAAAGCATCGTAAAAAGGTCTGAGTTGATAATACAAAACCGCATAGGCGCCTGCTCCATAGGATGCAGAATGGGTAACTCTGTCCCAGTTTTTAATATCTGACAACAACACACTTACTGCTGGATAATCTTCCGGTTTCATAGTAAACAACGGATTCAAATCCATGAAATTGTACTGCAACGGAGTGGGCAATTGATGGTCGTATTTAATGCGTTTGAAACGCTCATAATCGATATGTTCTTCTGCTTCGAGCAATTGCAACAGACGTGTAGAACGGTTGTTGTCATAGGTTTCAAAATTCATTGCCTTTGCAAAATTTTCGGGCTTCGGATTGTCGGCTTCTCCTGAAGATTTGAATGGGCTGTGATTGGCATTGTAGACAAATCCAGATTTTGGACGCACCACTTGTGGCAAATCTTTAATATCGTAATAGGTATCCCAAAGCGTAGCGCGTGTGTTTCCGGGAACAACATCCGTCCAATCATATCCTTCAGCTCGAATCGGAATTTTACCATTGGAGATGTAAAAAATGGTATCGTTTCTGTCGGCATACCCAATATTATACCCCGGGAGTGCCTTCATTTCTAATGCCTTATAAAACTCAGTGAAATTTTTAGCCTTGTTCATTTTCCACCATTGCTCAATGGCATTGATGTTGGTTGTACTTGGAGTTCGCACTGCATAGACGCCTGTTTTGTTTTTCAATGTAGGTCCGTAGATGCTTTTATAAAAGGTTTTCTTTAGCGGAATTCGCAATCCCAAAAATTTAAAATGCACTGTTGCTTTGTGCTTTTCTAAAGTATGTTCTTCTGCATCTACCAAATACACGTCTTTTTTAGTGGGGTGCATTTCCAAAGCATACACATCTGCTTTGTCTGGATAATTAACGGTGTGTGTCCAACCTAAAAACGCATTGGCACCTGTTAAAACACACGGGGATCCTGGAAAGGTGGCTCCAATAATATTGGTGCCCTCTTCACTGACTAAATGGGCTTCATACCAAGAGGTAGGGCCTTCTAAAGGTTGGTGCGTGTTAATGGCTAAAAAGGTTTCGTTGGATTGGGTTCTGCTTCTACTAATGGCCAATAAATTGGATCCTTTGGTGTCTTGCTCAATCTCATAAGGCCATGACAATTCATTATTTACAATGCCTTTTACCAATTTATCTGCACCATTGGAAATGAATAATTGCAATTGGGTATAACGTAAAAGCTTTTTGGCTGTGAGTGGGAAAAGTGCTTTTTGAAGGACTTCTTTTGGATGCTTGCTGGCAAAGGCATTGAGTCCTTGGGTGAACCCTTCTAGCAAAGCAATAAATTTTTTATCGAGGGTATGGTATTGATCGTCGACCGTTTTTTCTGCTTGGATAAGCTGTACTAAGAAATCGGCGCCTGCTCCTTTTAAACCAATGTGTTTGCTTAGCATTCCATTGCCGGCAATATAGGCTTCTTGCAATAGTTTGAAATGATCTTCTGCCTGTGCCCATGCAAAACCGTAAGCAACCTCAACGTCGGTTGCAGCATAAATGTGAGGAACGCCATAGGTATCTCTTATAATTTCAATATTGTCAGGATTTATTTGAGCATAACTTTTAAAATTGATACTTACAATTAAAAGCAATAAGGTGATTTTTTTCATTGGGGAGTTTTAGGGGAGTGTCTTTGCTCCTGGTTGCTATAAACAGGTCACATTTGTAGGATTGAAGTTTGTTTTTAATTCAAAAGTGTAGGACTAATTAAACTGACCATACAGCCAAGTCATCCGATTGGAAATCCATGATTTTAAATGAGTAACTTCCTCGGCGTGAGTATCATAAAAAACTGGGTTTGGCCAAACATAGGTGCCAAGAGTTTGCCATTTTTGATAGTTTTTTTCTTGGGCTAAGTCCAGATAATTTTCATGACTGTCTAGATTCCCTAAAAGAAGATCAGTATTGTTATAAAAATACAGAAAGCGTTCTTTGACCAAGTTTTCGAAATATGGGTCTTGAAATAAACGTGCATACCAAGGATTGTCTTTGATCCAAAAACCTTCGGAATACCTAGAGTCTGCATAATCTACATTGCCATAAGAAAGATCAAAATCCCACAATGGACCCATTTTAATTTTTTCGCCGGGCACATAGTTAAAATAGATACTAGAATACCATTTGGCATCGACACTTTTTGCGATTTCTTGGATGAGGTACCAGTCTACAAAACTAGGCAAATCGATGTATGCTCGATAGCCTGTTGTTGGGTTTTTAAAATCGTCTCCAAACAAGACGGCTTCAAAAGTATTGATATGATCCTCAATCAAAGCAAGTGCTGGACTGCCAAAGTCTACAACAGGCGCTTTTACTGCAAAAACGTTTTCTGAATAATTTTGTGTAAAAATTGTCGGTTGAAAAAACACATCGTCAGCTCCTAAGCGATAGTATTGATCGATCTCCACTAAATATCCATTGTCGGGCAAATCGAGGCGATTGGTTTTCACTTCTGCTTTCTGTGCAATGAGATAGGTTCCGTTGTATTCGTCGTTTAAGAATACCTCCGCAAACTCAGCCTTTGGTGTATATTCCAGCATACTCATGCCTCCTAATTCAAAGGAAATTTTATTTCTTAAAAGCGACTTGTCTGAATACTCAGCCAAGAAAATCCATCTTTTATCTTTGGGCATGCCCAAAATGGCTGTTTTATCACTAAACTTTAATTGATAGGGTTTTTTAGGCGGACCAAACCAAGTAGAATTTCCTCTTCCTCGGATACTCATTGCTTGTTCTTCAAGGTTTTCAAATTCTCGAGCCCCTTGTATGCTTACCGTTCCTACTACATAATTCTCTTTGGAATCGATTGGAATTCCATTGGTTTGAATTGAAATGATGGGCAAACCCGTAAAATAGGTAATGTCTATATAATAATTTCTTGGACTGGCACCCTCAGAATTAAAAACAGTATAGGCAACCACTTTATTGAAATCATTTTCGGTTTCTTCACTTATTTGCGGAACGTTTTGAACGGTCACCGTTCCTCCAACAGTTTCAAAAGTAGCTACTAAATTTTCAATGGCAGTTCTGTAATCTAGAGACCCTGTAAAGGTATCTACCCCATCAAAAGTCAACACCAAATCGGTTGTTAAATTGGGATTGATCGATTTTTTAAAAACAAAAGTTGTCAATTCCCCCGGGGTAGCTAGGATAACTTCGGGTTCTTCTGAACAAGATATCAATAGTAACGAGATCAAAAAGAGGACTTTCTTCATTTTTTATAGGATAAAGTTCTTTGCGTTTTCGAACAAAGAATACATAAATTTTATATCTTTTAAGACCCTAAAAATACAATAACTTTTTTTAATTTTTTCCTTAAATGATTTATTGTCTTTATATTGCAGCAAACAACCCATATTGAAAAAAATTATTGTTTCTGTAACCAACGACCTCACGACAGACCAACGTGTAGACAAGGTATGCAATACGCTTCATAATGGGGGTTATGAGGTGTTATTAATTGGAAAAAAAACCAAAAGCAGTAAACCATTTCACCGTAATTACACAACAAAAAGAATCAAACTACTTTTTCAAAAGGGGGTTTTGTTTTATGCTGAATTCAATCTTCGGTTGTTTTTTTTCCTTTTATTCTCTAAGAAAACAATTTTATTGGCCAATGATCTAGATACGCTCATGCCCAATTATTTGGTTGGAAAACTGCAAAGAAAAAAAGTGGTCTTTGACAGTCATGAATTATTTTCGGAAATTCCTGAATTGGTGCATCGCCCTTTTGTAAAGAAAATATGGACACTTTTGGAAAACTGGATGCTTCCCAATTTAAAAAATGCTTATACTGTTTGCGATAGTATTGCACTGTATTATGCTAAAAAATACACCACGGAATTTAAGGTAATCCGCAATCTTCCAATCTCTAAAAACATCCAGCCTAGGGGCGAATTCTTATTCGATACTTCGGAGAAAAAAGTCATCCTCTATCAGGGTGCAGTAAACATAGGAAGGGGTTTGGAGTTAATGATTGACTGCATGGCGTTGCTTCCTAATTGCCTCTTCGTAATTGTTGGAACTGGAGATATTTTTAAAGAATTAAAAACCTTAATCACAGAGAAGAATTTAGGGAATCAGGTAAAACTATTGGGGCAAATTTCTCCTGAAAAATTGCATACAATAACACCTTTGGCAGATCTAGGAGTCAGTTTAGAAGAGGATTTGGGATTGAATTACCGATTTGCCTTGCCCAATAAAATATTTGATTACATACAAGCTGAAATACCTGTTTTGGTTTCTGACTTGCCTGAAATGAAAAAAATTGTATTGGACTATGAAGTGGGTGAAATAGTTGCCGACAATACTCCAAAACTGTTAGCAAAACAGATTGAGAAACTCCTAGAGAAAAATTTCTCTATTGCGTTAAAAGCGGCGAAAAATGATTTAATTTGGGAGCATCAAGAGCAAGACTTACTTGCTATTTTTGAAAAGCTACACTAACTATTTTTTGTATTGGTGGGGGTTTTCTCGAATTCCTTTTTTGAATAAATAACGTACACTGGATCGGATTTTGTTGTCAATTTGTAAGATAATGTCTTTAAGCTTCTCTGAAGGCCAACCTCTAAAAGTGGTGACGTGAAAAACATCTGAAGGCAACACAGGTTCTTTAGAAAAATAATAATTGGACACACAACACCTTACTTGGTTTTCAGTGATTTTACTCACAGAGTGCCAGGAATTTTGATGGGTTGCCATGACCACCAATCGATTGAATTTACTTTCTATTCTAAGTTGTTTTTTTTGCAAACCATGGGGCCACAACTCTAAATTACCGCCATTTTCAGATTTCCAATCTGGTGATACATAATAGAGGAGATTTAAAACCCGCCAATTTTCTCGATCTTTGTCATGAGAATTGTCTAAATGCGGATTTAAAAAACTGTCTTTTCTCATTAAGGAAATACCACCAGCATATAAATTCGCATCGGGAAGCAGTTCTTTTATCCCACAAATTTCTGAAATGAGTTGTACTACTTTTTTATCTTGAAATGCAAATACCACTTCTTCTAGAAGCGCGTCATAAGCATTCATTTGATAGGCCGTAAACTTTTGCTCTCTCAAACTCTTCCTTTCTACAGTGTGCGCTATATTGGGAAACTTATTATAAATTTCTAAAGCAATTTCTTTGGGCAAAAGGGCATCCAAATAAAAATACCCTATTTGATTTCTACTGGCTAAGAATTGCTTCTTCAACTGTAATTTATGGTCTTTTATATTTTGATAAATCAATTTTGAGATTGCTGCTCTTTTCATTTATAACGTTTTTTTAAAGAACATAAATAACTGACTTTGAAACAATTTAAATAAAAAATTGAGGCGTTTTTGATTGCCTTTTTCTCAAAGAAAGGGGTGAGTTTCCCGACTGCATAAGAAACACCAAACAGCGACAAATAATACACCGTCTTTAATAAATTCCCTTCTTTGGGTAAAATCAAATCACTTTCTGCTAAATAAACAATATTCTCCATTGCTTGTTTGGTTTTCAATACAAATACGGCATCGGCATCAATACCAAGGTGATACACTTCATTTTCAAGATGAATAACAGGAAAATTCTCTGCCTTTAATGTCAGTGAAAACAACAAATCTTCGCGTCCATATTTTATCAGTTTCTCATCAAATCGTATCTTATTAAAGAGCGTTTTATAAATTAAAAAATTAGCGGTAAAAAAAAACTTATATGGTCTTTTGTTTCGCTTGTCCACATTCATTTCTTCAAACTTAATACCATATTTATACCGCAATAGTTTTTTATTTTCATCGGATGCTAAATAGCGAATTCCCCCGCAAAAAACAGCACCTATTTTATGGGAAGCTTCTTTTAAATAATTGGAAATAAACAAGGGACTTGCTGGTAAAACATCACTATCTAAAAACAGCAACCAACTGTACACCGCTTGTTCTGATAAATAATTTCGAATTGCGCTCCTTCCAATATTGTCTTTTAACGCATTAAATCGTGCATAGGGTAGGGCGTTTATTTTTTCGTTTTGTTGATTTAAAGAGGACTTTGAACCGTCATCTATACAAATAATTTCAAAAAGCACCTCCGATTTCAGTAATTGTTTATGAAGTTCATTTACGAGCGCAAGTGCATTGTAATTATATGTTGGGATAAGTACGGATAGCATTATGTAATAACTTGTTGTGCTACTTCAAACAATTGACCGCCTTCACATTTAATTGTTTTTTGTTTAAATTTAACAATCAACTGATAATCGTGGGTAGCCATTAAAATGGTTTTTCCACTATGATGTATCTTATTGAGTAATTCCATGACTTCTAAAGATGTTTTTGGGTCTAAATTCCCGGTGGGTTCATCTGCCAAAATCAATTCTGGATCATTTAATAAAGCGCGCGCAATGGCAACCCTTTGTTGTTCTCCTCCAGACAGTTCATGTGGTTTTTTGTAAAATTTATTTTGAATGCCCACATTTTCTAAAACTTCAGTGATTTTATCTTTCATTGCTGTTTTATCTTTCCAGCCAGTAGCTTTCAATACAAATGCTAAGTTTTCGTATACATTTCGATCACTTAATAATTTAAAATCTTGAAAAACAATGCCTATTTGTCTTCTTAAAAAAGGGATTTCTTTTTCTTTTAATTTTTTCAAATCAAAAGCGACAATGGTTCCGATGCCACTTTGTAATTTCAAATCGCCATAAAGCGTTTTCATTAAACTACTTTTTCCACTCCCGGTTTTTCCAATTAGGTAATAAAAGGCCCCTTTCTCTAAAGTTAAATTCACTTTAGACAAGACCAAGTTATCTCTTTGATAAATATCTGCATTTTCTAGATGCAAAACAGCATTTTCCATACAACAGTGTAGTTTTTACAAACTTAGAAGTTTCTTTCTATTTTTAACTAAAAATTGCAAACTATTCTTATTTTTGATTACTATTATAATATTTTTTATGACTTTTATCAAACAAATTTAAAAAAAGTCCGTTATTCAATTAAAGAAATAAAACAAATCTATGAAGCTTTTTTTAAGTAGGTTCTTTTTAACTTGCTTCCTTATTTTTCTGACATGTACTCCCGTTTTTGCGCAACAATCTTTTGTGGACACAACTGTTTTGGCGGATTTTAATGCTGCATTAAAATTATACAACAGCAAGGCATATGCTCCTGCGCTAAAAATATTTGGTACCGTTGCAACAACTGCAGCAAACAACACCAATGTAAAAAGCGATGCTACCTATTATGAAGCAATGTGTGCGGTAAAACTAAATAAAACCGATGCCGATAAAAAAGTTTTAAAATTTGTAGCAGAAAATCCAACAAGTGTTAAAAAAAACAAAGCTTATTTTAATGTTGGAAACTACTACTTTGCCAATAAAAAAGCTGCCTATTCTCTAAAGTGGTTTCAAAAAGTAGCTCCAGAGCAACTCTCAAAAGAAAACAAAAAGGAACTGGATTTTAAAATGGGGTATGCCCTTTTAAAGACCAATCATTATAAATTAGCAAAGGATCGTTTCTTACCGCTTATAAATGACGGGAAGTATGGAAATGATGCCCGTTATTATTACGGATATTTAGCTTATAAACTAGAGGATTATGCGGTTGCAGAAACTACCCTGAGGGAAATTGCTGACAATGACTCCTACAAAGCAGAAATTTCCTACTATCTTCTAGACATTAGCTTTAAAGCTGGCCGATTCAATCGATGTGTTGCCGTAGGATTAAAACTGTTAGCTACTGCAAATAGAAAAGAATCTCCCAATATTTCTAAAATTATTGGTGAAAGTTACTTCAATTTACAGAAGTATCAAGAAGCCATTCCGTATCTAAAAGCCTATCGCGGGAAAAGAGGAAAATGGAACAACACTGATTTTTATCAGTTAGGATATGCTTACTACAAACAAAACGATTTCAAAAATGCCATCAATAATTTTAATAAAATACTCGACGAAAAGAACAGCGTTTCACAAAATGCCTACTATCACTTAGCAGAATGTTATTTAAATAGTGACAAAAAAACAGAGGCTTTGAGTGCCTTTAAAGCGGCGAGTGAAATGGATTTTGATCTCAAAATAAAGGAAGACTCTGCCCTAAACTATGCAAAACTAAGCTATGAAGAGGGTAACCCTTTTAAAAATGTTGCGTTGGTTTTACAAGGGTATTTAAAAGCCTATCCAAAATCCAAAGCTTACGATGAAATAAACAACTTAATTGTCAGTTCCTTTTTGCATCAGCAAGATTATCTGGGTGCTTTGGAGTATTTAGCAAAAAACAAATCAAAAAACAACAACAAACTCCATTTGGAGGTTTCTCTCTACCGAGGAATTCAATTATACCAATCAAAAAAAATTAAAGAAGCTTTCCCGTTTTTTACGAGAGCAAAAAAAGCGAGTAACAACAACGTTTCTTTAAGAGCAAGATATTGGGAAGCGGAAGCACAATACCAATTGGGAGATTATCAAGAATCTCTTGGTAATTTCATCCGCTTTAAAACAGCCATACAAGACCTAAAAGATCCTGAGTTTTTGGAGCTAAATTACACCATCGGATACAATTATTTTAAGCTGAAAAAATACGCAGAAGCAATTCTATTTTTTGAAGCAGCTACAAAGCAAAATTCACTAGCGCGTGAAGTGCTGGAAGATGCATTTATTCGTCTTGGAGATAGCTATTTTGCGACAAGTGCCTATGAGAATGCAATCATTTCTTATCAAAAAGTAATCGCCAATAATGGTGTAGGTGCAGATTATGCACAATATCAAATCGGAATGAGCTATGGCTTTACGGACGAAAACGAGGCGAAAATAGCTGCTTTGCACAAAGTGATTACTACCTACAAATTGTCCTCATTAAAAGACGACGCGTTGTATCAATTAGGAAATACCTATTCAAAAATAAATAAAAATACCGAAGCGCACGCTGCATACAGTAGTCTTATAGAAAAGCATGATAAGAGTATCTTTATTGCAAAAACACTCATCCGACAAGGCTTGCTCTATTACAATGATGGTAAAAATGACAAAGCACTTGAAAAGTTCCAGCAAATTGTTCGTTTGTTTCCAAACTCACCTGAAGCATTTGAAGCAGTTGCAAATGCCCGTAACATTTATATAGACAATGACAATGTAGACGCTTATGTAACTTGGGTGAAAGAATTGAAATTCATTAATATTACCAATTCAGAATTAGACAACACTACTTTTGCAGCGGCTGAAAAGAAGTACTTGAACACTACAGATCAAGAAAAGATTATTGCTAGCTTAAAAGGATATATAACGGACTTTCCAGAAGGAATTCACACCCTTAAGGCCCATTTTTATTTAGCTGAAACACTGTACAAACAAGAATTGTTTGACCAAGCAATACCAAACTATACCAGGGTCGTAAGTGAAGCACAAAGTGACTTTAGCGAAGCATCTCTTAATAAACTATCCCAGATTTATCTTTTCAAAGAAGACTTGGACAATGCCATCCCTTTGTTAATACGACTAGAACAAGAAGCAAATTCTCCCACAAATATCCTGTATGCAGAAAGCAACCTCATGCAAGGATATTATAAAACCCAAGTTTATGGATTGGCAATGGAGTATGCAAAAAAAATACTGGAGAGAGAAAAGCTAGACAACTTATTAAAAAATGATGCCCAAATAATTATTGCCCGATCTGCTTTTAAGAATGAGGACTTCCAAACCGCTAAAGCCTATTATGCAGCAGTAGCCAAAAATGCGACTGGAGCATTAAAAGCAGAGTCCCTGTATTACAATGCCTTTTTTAAGAACAAAGAAAAAGCGTACGAAAGTTCAAATAAAATCGTACAAAAACTAATTGCAGATTATTCAGCCTATAAATATTGGGGCGTTAAAAGCTATATTATTATGGCTAAAAATTATGATGGATTAAAAGATGCATATCAAGCCACTTACGTATTAGAGAATATTATTGAAAACTTTAAAGCGTTTGATGATGTAATCGTTGAAGCACAAACAACACTCGATAAAATAAAAGCAAACGAGGCGAAAATAAATCGTTCTGTGAAACAAGAAGAGGAGATTCCTACTGAAGAAAAAACGAAAAACTAATGAATAAAGCAAGCTTATTCGTACTATTATTCTTCTCTTTTCTCGGGCTAAAAGCACAAGAAAAGAAAAAAGAGACGGCAAAGGATACTGTAAAAACAGAGGTTGTAAATATAATTACAACCTACAATCCCAAAATTGCAGATGCAAATAAAATACAAAGAACTCCAGAAATTAAACTTTCGCAGAAAAGTAAAAAGAAACAACTTAAATATACCATTTTCTCCATACCCGTAGCCTCTACATTTATGCCTAAAACAGGTGTTGTAAAAGGAATCGATGTAGGGGTAAAAGAACGTATATACAGAAACTATATTGCTGGTGGATTTGGAAATTACTCCACTCCTTTTGTAGAGGCTGATTTGCATTATGACACCCGTTTTAAGAACGAAATGGGCATCTATGCGAGGTTTGTTTCTTCGAATGAAAATATTGAGAATACTGCGCTAATGAGCACCTTTTCGAATTTCGAAACTTCCCTTTTTTACAAACAACAAGAGCGTTATTTTGATTGGAAAGTCTCCTTAAATTCTGCTCAAAACAAATACAATTGGTATGGCATACCAGAAAACCTAAAAGGAAGTACTGCAATTGAAACCATTAACAGCGAACAAGAAAACAATTACTTTCAATTGATTGGAGCCCTCGATTTTGAAAAAGCTATCTTAGAAAACACGAAGGTTAGCATTTCTTCTTTCTCAGATGCATATCAAAGTAAGGAACTTCTTATGCACTTAGAAACCACCTTCAATTTCTCATTAGATTTTATAAGTTATGACTTAAACACCCTTTCAGTCGATACAAAAGTTGAGGTATTAAAAGGTGCTTTTAAAAACAATTCTATTGACAATTCAGAAATAGACTATTCAATAATTACAAGTAAAATTCACCCAACATACAATTTTATGCTCTTTGATTTTTCAATCAAAGCTGGAATGAAATTATTTGCATCAGTAGACACCGAAAATAGTGCTACAAACATCTTAGCATATCCAGATGTACAAATTTCTAAATCCATTAACAAAGATGCATTAATTCTCTACACAGGGGTGTCAGGAGATTTAAGAACAAATACTTACAAAGACTTTTCCGAAGAAAATCCGTATGTTTCTCCAACACTTTTTATCACCCAAACCAGCGAAAAAATGAATGTTTTTTTGGGTGCAAGCGGTAGAATAAATAACGCTTTTAGTTTTAATTTAAAAGTGAATTATAAAGAAGAAGAAGACATGCCTTTTTTTATCAGAAATAATTCTAAATCAAACGGAACGAACTTAATTACAAATAATATTCCTTTAGAGAACTACGAGTTTGGAAACTCTTTTAAAGTAGCTTATGATGATGTAACAACTACCTCATTTTTAGGCGAATTTGAATATGACATTACCAATAAAATAGCAACAGGGGCAACGATTCAATATCATGATTACCAAGTAAAAAATCTAGCGGAAGCGTGGAATCTGCCCGCCTTACAGGTTGCTGTATTCGGGAAATACAAAAGTGAAAAATGGTATGCAACCACAACTATTTTCTATGTGGATGAACGTAAAACAGTAGCCTACAATTCGCCATTTCCATCAAGTACTATCAGCACAGATCGCTTGGATTCTTTTGTAGATGTTAACCTAAATGGTGGGTATCATTTTAATGATGCACTTTCTGTTTTCTTGAAATTAAACAATGTTTTAAATACCAGTTACCAGCGGTTTGCTAACTTCAATGTACAAGGGTTTCAAGTCCTTGGTGGTCTTACCTATAAATTCGATTTTTAATAAACGAAATGTGATCTAATTTATCAATTTCATTTTTGTAGCTTTATGCTTTAATAAAATTAGATACAATGAAAAAACTACTGCTTGTATTATCCATTACATTATTTCTTTTTTCATGCCTACAAAAAAGAGAACAAATAAGTGATACACCCAATTTATCTAAAGAAGAAAAAATAGATTCTACAAACATTAAAACCCTTTTTAATACCGTATTAACAGAAGGTCAATCCTATGAGTGGTTGCGCGATTTGACACAAAATATTGGCGGCCGATTGTCTGGGTCTCCAGAAGCGGAAAAAGCGGTCATTTGGGGAGAAAAACTAATGAATACTGTTGGTTTAGATTCTGTTTGGTTACAACCCGTTATGGTTCCGCATTGGGTTCGTGGCGAGAAAGAGGTGGCCAACTACTTGGTCAATGGAGAAAAAAAGAAAGTGCCAATTTGTGCTTTAGGTTTTTCTGTTGCAACATCTAAAGAAGGCGTGACTGCAGCAGTTCTAGAAGTAAAAAGTTTGGAAGAAGCAAAAGCTTTGGGCGAAAAAATGCGCGGTAAAATTGTGTTTTTCAACCGTCCTTTCGACAATACCCTCATCAATACATTTGCTGCTTATGGAGGTTGTGTTGATCAGCGAGTACAAGGCGCGGCCGTTTGTGGACGCTATGGAGCAAAAGGAGTGATTGTTCGTTCGATGACCAATGGTATCGACGACTACCCGCACACAGGAACCATGAGCTATGGTGACTTACCAAAGGAATTACACATTCCAACTGCAGCCATTAGTTCCAGAGCTGCTACTATTTTAAGTGCTGATTTAAAGAAAAACCCAAACTTACAATTCTATTTTAAACAACATTGTGAAACACTCCCTGATGCACCTTCATTTAATGTTGTTGGGCAGATTACAGGAAGTGAAACTCCAGAAAATATTATGGTCGTAGGAGGGCATTTAGACTCCTGGGATTTAGCAGATGGCGCGCATGATGATGGTACTGGAATTGTACAATCACTAGAAGTAGCGGCCTTATTTAAAAAGAATAATATCAGACCAAAAAACACCCTTAGAGTTGTCTTTTTTATGAATGAAGAAAATGGAACCCGAGGTGCAAAAAAATATGCAGAATTGGCAACCCTAAACAAAGAAAATCATATTGGAGGCTTAGAATCTGATGCTGGTGGACATACCCCAAGAGGTTTTTCTATCGATGCAAACCTTGCAAATACAGCGCTTTTACAAAGCTGGAAAAAATTACTGGCGCCTTACGGATTGCACGACATTGAAAAAGGAGGCAGTGGTGCAGATATTTCTCCTTTAAAAGGGGATGCTGTTACATTAGTAGGCTACAGACCGGACAGTCAGCGTTACTTTGACTACCATCATACCAGCATCGATACCTTTGACAAAGTGAACAAAAGAGAACTAGCGCTCGGAAGTGCTTCTATGGCAAGTATTCTTTATTTAATGGACAAATATCTCTACAATAATACCCCTGTAAAACCCTAAATAATGAATACATTTCTATTCGTTTTAAAAATTATCTTCGGAATATTTTTCTCCTATGCAGGCATCATGCATTTTGTAAAACCGCAATTTTTCAAGCATTTTATTCCGGATTTTTTACCGAAATTAACTGTAAACTACCTCTTCGGAGTTATTGAAATAATCTTAGGAGTTGCATTGTTTTTTCCGCAAACAGTGAAAGAAGCTGCTGCAGGTATTTTTATATTGATGCTCCTCTTTTTACCAATTCATATTTGGGATCTAACAAAAGAAAGACCTGCTATAGGCTCAAAAAAACTGGCGATAATTCGAATTCCGCTACAATTTTTACTGCTATATCTTTCCTATTTAATCTACACACACTCATGAAGAAAATATGCCTCCTTTTTAGCCTACTATTTGTTTTTACTTCTTGCAAACAAGAACCTGCAGATTTAGTAATCATCAATTCAAACACCTACACGGTAAACAGTTCTTTTGAAAAAGCGACCGCATTTGCCATAAAAGATGGAAAATTTATTGGGGTTGGAACCAATCAAGAAATGCTAAAAAAGTACAAGGCATTGAAAACTATTGACGCCAAAAACAAAACGATCCTACCAGGTTTGATTGATGCACATTGTCACTTTTACAGAATGGGATTGCAGCAACAAAAAGTAAGTTTAGAAGGCACCAAAAGTTATGATGAAGTTTTAGAGAAAATTGTCGCTTTTCAAAAAGAAAAAAAGGTTGCTTTTATTACCGGTCGAGGCTGGGACCAAAACGACTGGGAAGTGAAAACATTTCCTACAAAAGACAAATTAGATGCCTTGTTTCCGAACACTCCTGTTGCCGTTGGAAGGGTCGATGGGCATGCCTTATTGGTAAATCAGGCAACTATTGATCTTTCTGGAATAACCAAAAACACAAAGGTTTCTGGCGGTGAAATCATTCTTAAAAACGGTAAAATGACAGGCGTTTTAATTGACGCTGCCATGGACTTTGTTAAATTTCCTTCCACGACAAAACAGGAAGCAATTCAAGGATTATTAGATGCCCAAAAGATTTCTTTTTCTTATGGTTTAACGACCGTTGATGACGCTGGACTCGGGAGACAAACGATCGAATTGATAGACAGTCTTCAGAAAAACAAAGCCTTAAAAATGAGAGTGTACGCGATGGTTTCTGGAGATACTCAAGAAAATTTAGATTATTACATTCAAAAAGGAATTTTAAAAACAGACCGTTTAAATGTTCGTTCCTTTAAAGTTTACGGTGATGGTGCTTTGGGGTCCAGAGGTGCAGCAATGCGAACACCATATGCCGATCGGGAAAATCATTTTGGCGCACTCATCTATCCTGCAAAAAGATATCAGGAAATTGCAAAACAGATAGCAGCATCCGACTATCAAATGAATACACACGCCATTGGTGATTCTGCAAATACTTGGATGTTAAAAACCTATAAAGAAGTTTTAGCCAACAATAAGAATAGAAGATGGAGAATTGAACATGCACAGATAGTAGCCCCAGAAGATTTCAAAAACTTTGACAATATTCTACCCTCAATACAACCGACACATGCAACTTCAGACATGTACTGGGCAGAGGATCGAATTGGAGCGGAACGAATGAAAGGCGCATATGCTTTTAAAAAACTGCTCAATCGATATGGGAAAATTGCTTTGGGAACAGATTTCCCTGTAGAACAAGTAAATCCATTTTTAACTTTTTATGCAGCAACCATTCGAAAAGACATTTATAACTACCCTGAAGATGGTTTTCAAATAGAAAATGTATTGTCGCGAGAAGAAACTCTAAAAGGCATGACCATTTGGGCTGCATATGCAAATTTCGAAGAGCTAGAAAAAGGAAGTATTGAGGTGGGTAAATTTGCAGATTTTGTCATTCTAAATCAAAATATCATGGAAATTGAAGGAGCTAAAATTCCAGCAACAAAAGTAATTAGCACTTTTCTAAATGGGGAAAGAGTTTATTAAGTTTTTTCAAATTATATTTACACATTATTAAAAACAAAACCCCAAGTATGAAACTTTATTTACCATTATTTTGCATTGCATTTCTTTTATTTTCTTGTTCTGGTAGTGATTCAAATTTTGAACCACAAACGGAAGCAGATATCATTGAATATATAGAAGCAAACAATTTGGATGCTCAAAGAAGCAGTACTGGATTGTATTATGTAATTAATGAACCTGGAACCGGCGCAAGACCCACAAGTTCTTCTAATGTAACTGTAGCCTATAGAGGTACATTGTTAGATGGAACCGTTTTTGACCAAAGTACCAACGGGATTTCTTTTGGATTGAATCAAGTGATTTTAGGTTGGAGAGAAGGTATTACTTACTTTAAGGAAGGTGGTAAAGGAATTTTATTAATTCCGTCTGACTTAGGATATGGAGATCGCGGTACTGGATCAATCCCTGGTGGAGCTGCTTTAGTTTTTGATATTAATTTGATTCGTATAAACTAATAATGCTGATTTTTAGCATCAAAAAAAAGACTGTCCCTTTAAAAGAAAAAATATGAAAACACGAAAAGCATTTAAAGGAATTATATTTGTATTACTTCTTGCATTTACAGTTACGACTGTTGCGCAAGAAAAAAAGAAAGTATCGAAATTAACACTTATTGTAAAGGATGCTAACAACAAACCCATTCCTGGTGCTTCTGTTTTATTTGATAATAAAAAATACCCAAGAACTACAAATAGCAAAGGGATCTTTAAAATAAAATTGAAAGCACTTCCCAAAGAAATTTCTATATTTTCTGCACTTCATGGAATCAAAAAAGTCAAGTATTTAGGTCAAAAAAAAATACTCATTAAAATATCTCCTAATAAAATAGGTGCTGATATTGTTGCAAGTAATCAAAGAGAGTTTGCTGTAGGGGCTATACAATATCGAAATATCTATGACTATTTAAGAGGAAAAGTGTCGGGAGTTAGAGTTACTACAGACAACGTAATTTCTATAAGAGGAGATCAAAATAGAGAACCCTTGTACATCTTAAACGGGTCTCCAGTTGGAAAAACTAGTTTTGGAGATATCGTTCCAAGTACCATCAAATCAATTACCATTCTAAAAGGCCCTGAATCTGCAATTTACGGAATACGAGGGATGAACGGGGTGATTATGGTTCGCACCATGTTATAAAAAAAAGCGAAACTTTAAATTTTCGCTTTTTTTATGTGATAATAGGCTTTATAAAATCAGTTATTTTTTCAATACCATTAGCACCTATGTGTTTGATAAAAGCAGATCCGATAATTGCGCCTTGTGCATGTTTGCAAGCAATGGTAAACGTTGGCTTGTCTGAAATACCAAAACCAATAATACATTTACTTTTTAAATTCATCGCTGTGATTCTTTCAAAGTAAGCGATTTGTTGCTCCGAGATCTCCCCTTTTGCTCCTGTGATAGAAGAAGAAGCAACCATATAAATAAATGATTTTGTATAAGTGTCAATTTTACGAATTCTTTCTTCGGAAGTATTTGGGGTGATTAAAAACACATTGGTTAATCCGTATTTGTCAAATAGCGCTTGATAATGATTTTCAAATTCAACCATTGGCAAATCAGGAATAATCAAGGTTTCTATACCGCAATCCACCACTTTTTGACAAAACTTCTCTTCGCCATATTTTAGCATTTGATTGAGATACCCCATTAAAACCAAAGGGGTTTTATTGGTTTCTTTAATCGTCATTAATTGCTCAAATACAATGTCTAGATTGATTCCATTCTCCAATGCTTTTTGACTTGAATCCTGAATAGTAGGACCATCTGCCAAAGGATCTGAATAAGGCAGGCCAACTTCAATAAAATCGACACCACTTTTTTCTAATGCTGAAATTACCTGGGTTGTATCTCCTAATTCTGGATATCCACAGGTAAAATAAATAGAGAGTAAGTTCTCTTTTTGAGCCAATAACGTATTTAATTTCTTCATATTAAACGAGTGCTTGTTTGTGTCTTTTTAATTCTTCTTCAATACCACTCCACAAATGAATTCGAACCGATAACGATTCTTTTGCAACGTCCAAAACTTCATCCCATTTCTGTGTATCATTCCCACATAATTCTGAGATCATTTGCAAAGACAAAGGTCCATGCTCATCTCCATCTAACTCTATATGACGCTTTAAGTAGTAAGTAAAACTATCATATTTTTGATCCTGATTGGTTGCTGCTTCTTCAATAATTTTGATGAACATATCTGGAATGACATCTTCTCTCCCGAATGTAAATGCTGCTGCAATTTTATGGGTTTCTTTGGTGTTGATTATTTTAAATGTAAAAGAGACAAATTCTTTTACCGAAGCGATAATAGTTGTGCTTTCTAGAGACTCTTCAACAGATTTTAAAACAGAGAGTTGTTTTAAAAAATACGTGATTTTTGAAGTATCAGCTCCCACCTCTTCCATAGCGTCAAGATACATTTCAAAATGACTTTTAACAACACCATCTTTATCAAAATCACTTTCTTCTGCTACCGTAATTTCATTAATAAACCGTGCCAATTTTGAATTCTCTCTAGGAACCCAAGGTGTAGAAACGGTTGTTAAATCTATTTGAAGGCCTTTTAAAAGTGACATGAAATCCCAAACAGCAAAGACATGGTTTTCCATAAAAACCTGAATATCTTCCAACGAGTGAAGATTTTTATACAAGGAATGACTTTTTAAAGTATCTCTTAAATTTTCTAATTCGGATTCAATAAAATCAATTTTCGGATTCATTATTCTTCTAAATGTTTAATAAATATTTCTAAATCTTTGTCGCCTCTACCAGATAAATTAATGACGACTACCTGGTCTTTTTTAAATTTTATTTTCGGCAAAACAGCCAAAGCATGGGCCGTTTCTAAAGCTGGGATAATTCCTTCAATTTTTGTCAATTCATAGGCAGCTGCTAACGCTTCTTTATCGGTAGCATTCATGAATTTTGCTCTTTTTGTTTCATACAAGTGTGCATGTAAAGGGCCAACTCCTGGATAATCCAATCCTGCAGAAATTGAGTACGGCTCCTGAATTTGTCCGTATTCATCTTGCATTAAAATCGTTTTACTTCCGTGTATAATTCCAACTTCTCCTAATTGAGAGGTCGCTGCACTTTCTCCAGAATTAACTCCTAAACCTGCGGCTTCTACTGCAATTAATTCCACCGCTTCGTCCTCCATATAATGATAAAAAGCACCAGCGGCATTACTACCTCCACCAACACATGCAATGATCGTATCTGGGTTTTCCTTGCCTGTTTTTTCTTTTAGTTGCCATTTCATTTCTTCAGAAATCACGGCCTGCAAACGAGCTACCATGTCTGGATGTGGATGGGGTCCTACAACAGATCCGATCAAATAAAATGTAGCTGGATTTTGAATCCAATAGCGAATGGCCTCGTTAGTGGCATCTTTTAATGTTTTACTTCCACTGGTTGCGGGCACTACTTTTGCACCTAACATTTTCATTCGAGCAACATTGGGTGCTTGACGTACAATGTCTTTTTCTCCCATGAATACAGTACATTCCAAGCCCATTAATGCACATACTGTTGCTGTAGCAACTCCGTGCTGACCTGCTCCAGTTTCTGCAATAATTTTTGTCTTTCCTAATTTCTTAGCAATGAGGATTTGACCAACGGTATTGTTTACTTTATGCGCACCAGTATGATTTAAATCTTCTCGTTTCAAATAAATATGGGCACCATATTTTTCTGACAATCGTTTTGCTAAATAGAGCGGAGTTGGACGCCCAACATAGTCTTTTAATAACGATTTGTACTCTGTTTGAAACGCTTCAGATTCGATAATTTGAATATAATTATCTGCGAGTTCTTTTACATTTGGATATAATAATTCGGGAATAAATGCCCCTCCATATTGTCCAAAATAACCGTTTTCATCGGGTTGAAATTTTGATTTCATAATTTATTGTATACTGTGGTTTATAGAATGAAGAAATCTCTTTACACTAGAAGATTACTTCGCTTCTTTCGCAATGACTTTATTTTTAAACTTTTTTATCTCCTCCACTTTCTTTACACCTGGTACGGTTTCAAATTTACTATTGACATCTAGTGCAAAACAGTACTTTGATGCTGGTTTTCCTAGAAATGACTGCAACGCATCAACAGAATCTAAACCAATTCCGCCACTTAAAAAGAAAGGCTTCTCAAAAGGATATAGCTGTAAAACAGACCAATCAAATTGAACGCCATTCCCTCCCCTTTCTTTTCCTTTTGTATCAAACAAAAAAGAATCAACAACATCCAAATAAGGTGTTAGCACTTCAAAATCAAAGGTGTCTTTTACACCAAATACTTTAATGATTTCTACTTTCTCATTCGAAATCTTGTGTTTGTTTTTTTTCTTTTTTTGATGTTTATTTTCTTCTATAAACAAGGCTCTTCTTTCCGCTAATTGCAACTGTAAATCGGTGACATAGGCTACCGATTCATCTCCGTGTAATTGCACTGCATCTAATTGATATTCTTCAACTAAAGAGATTAAAATCTCTGGATATTCATTTACAAAAACTCCAGTTTTCTTTATTGATTTTGGGAGCTCAGGAATAATCCCTTCAAAATTTCTTTTTGATTGTTCATAAAAAATGAAGCCCATATAATCGGGGTGCAATGCTGCAACTTCTTGGATATTTTCGCCATGCTTCATTCCGCAAACTTTCAGTTTCATCTTTTATTTTATTTGATTGATAAACGCTTGACAAGCTGCTCCTGGGTTTTCTTCTTTCATAAAACTTTCTCCAATTAAAAATCCTTGAAACCCATATTCTTTCAATCCTGTAATAATTCTTGGATCAGAAATTCCGCTTTCAGAAACTTTTACACAAGAATCTGGAATTTGACCTGATAATTTGATAGAGTGTTCTAGGTCTACATCAAAAGTTTTTAAATTTCGATTGTTAATGCCAATGATTTTATTTTCTAAATGCTTGATTTTATCTAAATCTTCTTGCGAATGCACTTCATACAAAACTTCCATACCTAAATCGGTTGCCAGATTTCCGTAATTTTTTAATTCTGTAGCAGTTAAACATGCAGCGATTAATAAAATTACATCCGCACCAATCGCCTTTGCTTCTACAATTTGAAAACCATCTACAATAAAATCTTTTCGTAAGATTGGTATTTGCTGATTGATGACTCTTGCTTCCATCAAATCTGCCATCGTTCCTCCAAAAAAGGAAGTATCTGTTAAAATAGATTGTGCAGCTACATTCGCATCTAAATATCCGTTGGTCACTTCGGCAATCGTTGCTTTGTCATTAATGATTCCTTTAGAAGGAGATTGCCGTTTATACTCTGCTATAATTCCTGTAGAACCAACAGCTAACAATGATTTTTTTAAAGACAACGGTTGTCTAGAAAAATTAGGGCTTTCTACTAATTTTTTTACAGGAACTTCTGCTTTTATTTTTGCAATTTCCTTCTTTTTGAAGGCGATTATCTTATCTAATATGGTCATATAAATAATTCTAAATTAAGAATTTGAGTTTTTATTCTTTAAAAAGAAATACACCAAAACACCTGTAAAAAACCCAATTACAGTATGCAAAAATATATTTCTTGTTTGTATTCCAATCGCCAAACCTATAAATACAAAGGCAGGAACAATTGAAATTAAGTTCTTTTTCTTTTTGGTCATTACTGGACTAACTTTGTTAAACACGCTTTTGCTTTCAAGCGAAACAACGCCTCCTTAGCTTCTTCAAAACAGGTCTCAAAACTTTTTGTTGCTTCTACGACCTTAAGTGCAAACGCTGCATTTGTTAAAACCACATTGTTTTGTGCATCGGTTCCTTTTCCATCGAGAATCGTTTTAAAAATTTTTGCGGCGTCGGCTACTGAGTTTCCTCCAAAAATAGCTGATTGTTCAATTTTTTTCTGACCAATATCCTCGGGTTGAATCAATTGCTCTCCTTTTTTAGTGAAGAGTTTAAATCCGCCAGTAAGAGAAATTTCATCATATCCATCCAACGCATGAACGATTCCATAATTACTTTTTTCTTCTTGTAAAATATAATTATACAAACGGGCAATTTCCAAATTAAATGTTCCTAAAAAATGATTTTTAGGAGTACTTGGATTGACTAAAGGGCCTAAAATATTAAAGAACGTTTTTAAAGCCAATGCTTTTCTTGTGGGTCCAACCGCTTTCATTGCTGGATGAAATTTTGGTGCATGTAAAAAACAAATATTTGCTTTTTCTAAATGCGCTTTTAGCGTGTTTTCATCATTGGTAAATTGATATCCAAAGCTAGCCAACATGTCCGACGAACCCGACTGCGAAGATACCGAATAATTACCATGTTTTGCTACTTTCTGACCTGTACCCGCAACGATAAACGAAGTGAGTGTAGAAATATTAAAAGTATCCTTTCCATCCCCTCCAGTTCCAACAATATCAATCGTATTGAAGGGAGATAAATCTACCTTAATGGCTAACTCCATCAAAGCATCTCTAAAACCAGCAAGTTCTTCAACCGTTATTGGACGCATCATAAAAACGGTCATGAATGAAGCCAAATGAGCATCATTGTATTTCTCGGAGGCAATGTCAATTAAGATTTGTTTTGCTTGCGATTTTGACAATCTTTTGTGCTGGTATAATTCGTTTAAAATTGCTTTCATTTTTATACAGTTCTATTGTTGAAATAATAAAGTGGATCCATAAGATGTTTTAACTTCATTACTTTTTTACACTATTTATAAAATTAGTCACAATTTGTTCTCCAACCTCTGTTAGAATGGATTCTGGATGAAACTGCACTGCTGAAATTGGAAACACCTTATGCGCTATTGCTTGAATCCCTCCATCTTCGTCTCTTGCCGTAACTTTCAATACTTCTGGGAAACCATCTTCAGTAGCTGACCACGAGTGGTATCGTGCCGCTAAAAATGGAGTTGGTATGTCTTTAAAGATCACCGCGCTTTCATCTACAACATCCATAAGGGTTGCCACTCCATGATACACGGTATCTAAATTGACAATGCTTCCACCAAAAACTTCAGTAATCGCCTGAAGGCCAAGGCAAACTCCAAATATTGGTTTTTTGCCCGCATAGGTTCTGATGATCTCTTTTAAAATACCCGCCTCTTCAGGAATTCCTGGTCCTGGAGATAACATGATTAAATCGAAATTATTTACGTCTTCTAAACTAATTTCATCGTTTCTAAAAACCGCAGGAAAATTGCCTGTAATTTTCTCTACCATATGAACTAAGTTATAAGTAAAGGAATCGTAATTGTCTATTATTACTATTTTCATTTTAAAAGCTTTTGGCTATTAGCGAACTACTAAAGGCTATTTTTAAATATTTTCTGCTAAAATTAACGCCTTTTTTAAAGCGGCTAATTTGTTGTTTACTTCTTGTAATTCTTTTGCTTCATCTGAATGAATAACAATTCCTGCACCTGCTTGCGAATACAATACATTGTTTTTACTCACAAAAGAACGAATGGCAATTGCTAAGTTTACAGAACCGTCCAGTCCTATAATACCTACAGCACCACCATAAAATCCACGAGATTGATTTTCATATTTATCAATCAATTCCATGGCCTTGTACTTAGGAGCACCACTTAAGGTTCCTGCTGGGAAAGTATCTCCTACAATTTCAATTGGATTTCCTTTAATTTTCCCCTGCACCGTAGACACTAAATGAATCACATGACTAAAATACTGTACTTCTTTAAAGACTTCAACCGTTACATGATCGGCATGCTTACTAAGGTCATTTCTTGCCAAATCGACCAACATAACGTGCTCTGCCGTTTCTTTTTTATCTTCTGAGAGTTTTTTTCCTAACTTAATGTCTTCAGACATATCTCCCGTTCTTCGAAAAGTTCCAGCAATTGGATTGATGGTTGCTTTTCCAGCAGCGATTTTTATTTGTGCTTCTGGAGAGGAGCCCATCAATTTAAAATTTCCGTAATCAAAATAAAACAAATAAGGAGATGGATTAATCGAACGCAATGCTCGGTAAACATTAAATTCATCTCCTTTAAATTCTTGTTGAAATTGACGCGACAAAACCAATTGAAAAACATCTCCTCGTTTGCAATGTGCTTTCGCTTTTGTTACATATTCTTTAAAATCTTCATTGGTACAATTGGAAGTTTCCTTACCTGCGATTTCAAATTTTTGTGTATTAAAAGATTGTGCATTGATAATCGTTTCTATTTCTGAAACCCTTGAAACCTCGTGAGCTTGACTATTTTCTATCAATGTCATTTCATCATTAAAATGATTGATGGCGATAATAAAACGATAGAAACTATATTGCATTTCTGGAATTGCAGAAGGTGCTTTTTTATTTGTAAACCGAATGTTCTCGAAATACTGTACACTATCAAAGGTGGTATAACCATACAAACCGTTATAAGATTTCAGCTCCTTTGGACAATCCAAAACTATCGAATCTGTAAATTCGTCAAAGAGCTCATAGAAGTTTTTATCAACCACCTGTTCGGCTACTTGAACTCCTTTGTGAGAAACCGAAAATAGGGCATCTTCAACTTTCATTGAAACCATGGGCTCTATACAGATAAAAGAAAAACTTTCTTCTTTACTATGATAGTCAGAACTTTCTAGTAATAAGGTATTTGCATAGGCGTCTCGAAAACGCAAATACAAGCCTACTGGAGTCACTGTATCCGAAATTCTGGTGGTACTTGTTGTTTTAAATTTTATCTCTTTCATGGTTGCTGAACGAACTCAGTATTTGTTTTATAAAGACAAAAAAGGCTTATCGTGAGATAAGCCTTTTATATATTTTTACATATAGGAAGATTTCTCACTTATGAATTAAGAGAGTTCCACCACCATATGTTTTGTTGTTTTATCATTGAAATACAAATTTAGATAGCAAATTTTACTTAACCAAACTTTAGATCATTTTTTTTCGAAGAACTAACAAACAGTAAGTATCTAAATTAAAAACAAACTCTATAGTTTCAATAAAACAATAAAAACAACTAAAAAGTTATATATTATAATTAAATATTATTTTTAAGTTTAAAATTTAAACAAAAATTCGGTTTTTTGTATCGGAAATAAACAATTATTATAAAATATAGAATTATGTGTGGTATTGTATGTGCGTTTGATTTGAAAGAAAGCCCTGAAGCCTTAAGGCCTCAGTTATTGGAAATGTCTAAAAAAATTAGACACCGTGGTCCAGATTGGAGCGGAATTTATAGTGATAAAAAAGTGATTATGTCCCACGAAAGATTAGCGATTGTAGATCCAGCTTCTGGACAACAGCCGCTATTTAGTGAAGATAAAAAACTAGTATTGGCAGCCAATGGCGAAATTTACAATCATAGAGAGTTGCGCAAGCAATTTGAGGGAACTTACAACTTTCAAACAGCATCCGATTGTGAGGTAATTTTAGCATTGTATAAAGAAAAAGGTGTTGGTTTTCTAGATGAATTGAATGGAATTTTTGGCTTTGCTTTGTATGATGTTGAAAAAGATGAATACTTTATTGCGAGAGATCATGTTGGAATCATTCCTTTATATATTGGTTGGGATCAAAATGGAACTTTTTATGTTGCTTCAGAACTAAAAGCATTAGAAGGAACTTGTACCAAAATTGAATTGTTCCCACCAGGACATTATATGTCTAGTAAAGATGGACAATTTGTAAAATGGTACCATAGAGAATGGAGAGATTATGAGGCCGTAAAAGAGAACCAAACAAGTATCGCAGAAGTAAAGAAAGCTTTGGAAGATGCCGTTCACAGACAATTAATGAGTGATGTTCCTTACGGGGTTTTACTTTCTGGAGGATTAGACTCTTCAGTAACTTCAGCCATAGCCAAAAAATATGCTCAAAAAAGAATTGAATCTGATGACAAATCAGAAGCTTGGTATCCACAACTACACAGTTTTTCTGTAGGATTAGAAGGTTCTCCAGATTTGGCTGCTGCTAAAAAGGTCGCAGACCACATTGGGACCATTCACCATGAAATAAAATTTACAATCCAAGAAGGCTTAGATGCTATAAAAGATGTTATCTACAACATAGAGACCTACGACATTACAACCATTCGCTCTTCTACTCCAATGTATTTAATGGCACGAGTTATTAAGTCTATGGGGATTAAAATGGTACTTTCTGGAGAAGGAGCCGACGAAATTTTTGGTGGTTACTTGTACTTTCATAAGGCACCAAATGCAGAAGAATTTCATGAAGAAACAGTTCGTAAATTAGAAAAACTGCATATGTATGATTGTCTAAGAGCCAATAAAAGTTTAATGGCTTGGGGAATAGAAGGACGTGTACCATTTTTAGACAAAGAGTTTATTGATGTTGCCATGCGTTTGAACCCGAAAGACAAAATGATTAACGGAGAACGTATGGAGAAATGGATCATTCGAAAAGCGTTTGAAGATCTGTTGCCAGAAAGTGTTGCATGGAGACAAAAAGAACAATTTTCTGACGGGGTTGGATATGATTGGATTGATACGTTAAAAGAAGTTGTAGAAAAAGAAGTTACGGATGAGCAATTGGCAAACGCAAAATTTAGATTTCCAATTCAAACACCACAAAACAAAGAAGAATTTTATTACCGTGCTATTTTTGAAGGACATTTTCCAAGTGATGCCGCTGCATTAAGCGTACCCCAAGAAGCTAGTGTTGCATGTAGTACACAAATTGCCTTAGACTGGGATGAAGCATTTAAAAACATGAATGAGCCTTCTGGAAGAGCCATTCTAAATGTTCATGATGATGCTTATTAGATTTGTTTATTTCCAAAATAAATTTAAGACTAAAAATCTCGCTTTTGCGGGATTTTTTTTGCTTAAAGAGAATTTAAAATCTAAGATTTAAGGAGTTTGAAACATCTCTTGTAAAACAAAAAAAAATTCAACGATAAAAAGGACGTATAAAGTACTTTTTAAGAGCTTTAAGCCATTATTTCGTTTTCAACAAATGTTGATAATTTCAGAACTTAATTTCACAAATCATAAATAAAAAGATTGAAAATTTGTAAATTTGAGAATAAGGAGGTCATCATTATCAATGTTGATTTTCAACAAAACTTAAATGAATAATTCACTTTTATTATGAGCGAAGACAAAAAAAATAATTACGATGCTTCCAGTATTCAGGCATTAGAAGGTATGGAGCATGTAAGAATGCGTCCTTCTATGTATATTGGAGATGTAGGTGTACGAGGACTGCACCATTTGGTGTACGAGGTTGTCGATAACTCCATTGATGAAGCAATGGGGGGCTATTGTGACACGATCAACGTTACCATTAATGAAGATAACTCGATTACCACTAAAGATAATGGACGTGGGATTCCGGTTGGAATTCACAAAAAAGAAGGTGTTTCTGCATTGCAAGTTGTAATGACAAAAATTGGAGCTGGTGGTAAATTTGATAAAGATTCGTACAAAGTCTCTGGAGGTTTGCACGGTGTGGGTGTAAGTTGTGTAAACGCACTATCGCAACACTTAACAGCAACAGTTCACAAAGAAGGAAAAATTTGGCAACAAGAATATTCTCAAGGAAAAGCCTTGTACCCAGTAAAAACAATTGGAGAAACCGATTTTACAGGAACCATTGTTACTTTTTCACCAGACAAATCAATCTTTACACAAAGTACTGAATACAATTACGAGACGTTGGCAACTCGTATGCGTGAGTTATCGTATTTAAATAAGGGAATTACGATTACCCTAACTGATAACAGAAGAACTGACGATGAAGGAAACCCGATTACAGAAACCTTTCATTCTACAGAAGGATTGCCTGAATTTATTAAATATTTAGATTCTACACGTGAGCAATTGACTGCAAATGTAATTTCTATGGAAGGTGAAAAAAATGGCATTCCTGTTGAAGTTGCTATGGTGTATAACACTTCCTACGCAGAAAATTTGCACTCCTATGTAAACAACATTAATACACATGAAGGAGGAACCCATTTGTCTGGATTTAGGCGGGGATTAACAGGGACTTTAAAAAAATATGCTGACAATTCTGGATTGCTTAAAAATGTGAAATTCGAAATTGCTGGTGATGACTTCCGTGAAGGATTGACTGCAATTGTTTCTGTAAAAGTAGCAGAACCTCAATTTGAAGGACAGACAAAAACAAAATTAGGAAACAGAGAAGTAACCTCTGCCGTATCGCAAGCCGTTTCTGAAATGTTATCCGACTACTTAGAAGAAAATCCGAACGATGCAAAAATCATTGTTCAGAAAGTAATTTTAGCCGCAACAGCAAGGCATGCAGCAAGGAAGGCCCGTGAAATGGTGCAACGTAAAACCGTCATGTCTATTGGTGGTTTGCCTGGGAAATTATCAGATTGTTCTGAAACAGATCCAGCTCAATGTGAAATTTTCTTAGTTGAGGGAGATTCTGCTGGAGGTACTGCAAAACAAGGTAGAGATCGTAATTTTCAGGCCATACTTCCACTCCGTGGAAAGATTTTGAATGTAGAAAAAGCGATGCAACATAAGGTTTTTGAAAACGAAGAAATCAAAAACATGTTTACCGCTTTAGGCGTTTCTATTGGAACAGAAGAAGATCCAAGAGCTTTAAATTTATCTAAAGTTCGGTACCATAAAGTAGTCATTATGTGTGATGCCGATGTCGATGGATCGCACATTGCAACATTGATCTTAACGTTCTTCTTTAGATACATGAAAGAAATGGTAGAGCAAGGCTATATTTATATTGCGACTCCTCCTTTATATTTAGTAAAAAAAGGGCAGAAAAGAGAATATGCTTGGGATGACAATCAACGAGATTTAATTGCACAGAAACTAGGAGGAGGTGTTTCAATTCAGCGATATAAAGGTCTTGGAGAGATGAACGCAGAACAACTTTGGGACACGACAATGAATCCTGAATTTAGAACGCTTCGAAAGGTAGTTATTGACAGTCCAGCTGAAGCCGATAGAGTTTTCTCCATGCTAATGGGAGATGAAGTACCGCCAAGGAGAGACTTTATTGAACGAAATGCAAAGTATGCAAACATCGATGTCTAAAAAATAGTTTTAATTTTATATAGCCTCAATATTAAAAGTATTGAGGCTTTTTTTGTCATCAATTCTACTATTAATTTGATAAACTAATAAAATTTAACATAAGATAATTATTTTTTGTTTTTATTTGTAATAATTAAAACTATTCAATAATTTAATATTATGAAAAAAAGAATTTTATTTTATTTCAGCATTTTTACATTAACACATAGTATTCAATCTCAAATTAACTTTGAAGCTAATTTATTAGTAGACAAATCAGAATCAAAAAAATTGATGGAAGCCTATTTTAATCCAGGTATTGAAGGGTTTATAAGTGCTATGAATAGTGGCTGGTACCATACAGCAGAAGTACATAAACCATTTGGTTTTGATCTCTCAATTGGAACAAGTGGCGCATTTATTCCATCGGAAAAAGAAGTCTTCAATATTGCTGCTTTAAACCTAAATACAGTCACTTCTTCAAGCACTACTGCATCAACATTTGCAGGACCTAGCTCAACGACATTAATGACGGTAAATACGACCATTAACGGACAATCTGTTTCCGCTGACTTTGATTTTCCTGGTGGAGCAACGGAAGATCTTCCTGGAAATGTAATTCCAGCTCCCACTGTTCAGCTAAATGTTGGTTTGCCCTGGAAGCTCGAAGCTATGTTAAGATTCGCTCCAGAAATAAGTATTGGAGATAATGATAGTGCGATCAGTTTATTTGGGTTCGGATTAAAAAAAGAAATTACAGATTGGTTTGGCCCCTTAGACAAGACTCCTTTGCATATCTCTTTATTATCAGCTTTTACCAGCATGAATGTTGATTATAGAATTGGAGATTTTACTTCTTCGAATCTAGAAGTCAGCAATGGTTTCTCTAGATTCAAATTAAGTTCATTTACACTTCAAGCCATTGCATCTCTAAATTTTCCATTTGTTAATTTTTATGGAGGAGTCGGTTATAACCATGGTACTTCTAGCTACGAGATGGAAGGAACTTATACAGGGATCTATGAGACTGGTTTTGCTGCTCCAAATGACACCGTAAGAGCCACTTTAGAAATTCCATCATTGGATTTTAAATTGAATGGAATTGCTGCAACAATAGGAACTAGGCTCAGCTTAGGATTCTTCAAAATATTTGGTAGCTACACATTACAAGAATACAATACTGTAAATTTAGGAATTGCTGTCAGCATCCGATAATAGACTCAAGGCAATTTATCAAAAAAAAGACACTCTTGCGAGTCTCTTTTTTTGTCTTAAATTCACTAAAAAATATCTAAAATTTGTATTTTTACGAAAATTTTTAAATTAAACTAAAAACAAATATGAAAATTACTGTTGTAGGCGCTGGCGCCGTAGGTGCAAGTTGTGCAGAATACATTGCTATGAAAAACTTCGCTTCTGAAGTTGTAATACTAGACATTAAAGAAGGCTTTGCGGAAGGGAAAGCAATGGATTTAATGCAAACCGCTTCTTTAAATGGTTTTGACACAAAAATCACTGGAAGTACAAGTGATTATTCAAAAACAGCAGCTTCTAATATTTGTGTGATTACTTCTGGTATTCCAAGAAAACCAGGAATGACACGTGAAGAGTTAATTGGAATTAATGCTGGAATCGTTAAATTGGTTTCTGCAAGCTTAATAGAGCACTCTCCAAATACCATTATTATCGTTGTTTCTAATCCTATGGATACAATGACCTATTTAGTACATAAAACAACTGGTCTTCCTAAACATAGAATTATTGGAATGGGTGGCGCTTTAGATTCTGCACGTTTTAAATATCGATTGGCAGAAGCTTTAGAAGCACCAATTTCTGATGTTGACGGTATGGTGATTGGCGGGCATTCTGATAAAGGAATGGTACCTTTAACAAGATTGGCAACAAGAAATTCGGTTCCAGTTTCTGAGTTTATCTCTGAAGAAAGATTGGAACAAGTTTTACAAGACACCAAAGTAGGTGGTGCAACCTTAACAGGTTTATTAGGTACTTCTGCCTGGTATGCTCCTGGTGCTGCTGTTTCTGGTTTGGTACAGGCAATTGCTTGTGATCAAAAGAAAATTTTCCCTTGTTCTGTTTTATTGGAAGGTGAATATGGTTTGAATGATTTATGTATTGGAGTTCCTGTTGTTTTAGGAAAAAACGGGATCGAAAAAATTGTTGAAATCAATTTAAATGACGCTGAAAAAGCACACATGCAGGCTTCTGCAGAAGGAGTTACAAAAACAAACGGCTTGTTAGCATTGTAATAAAATAATCGCTTTAAGCAATTGTAGTTCATAAAAAAATCCAGCTTTACAGCTGGATTTTTTTATTTTTATTTTCGAAGTACTATAGAATTTCAACAAACAAACCTTCGTCTGTTTTTGAAACTTTAGCAACTTCTTTTTTCGTCAGCCCTTTAATGGTTTTGTCCCATTTCTTGTTAGACAAACCTGATTTTATTTTCAATTCGTTTAAGTCAATTTTTTCTGCTTTGGTAATAAGTGCTAAAACTGCTTTTTCTTCCTCGTTTAATTCAACTGAAGGTGCTTGCTGTTCAGGTCGCATTTGTGGGAAAAATAATACTTCTTGAATGGATTGATTGTTGGTTAAAAACATAATCAAACGGTCCATTCCAATACCCATTCCAGAGGTAGGTGGCATTCCGTATTCTAAAGCACGTAAGAAATCTTCATCGATGAATTCGGTGGCTTCATCATCTCCTTTCTTGGCTAATTTTAATTGATGCTCAAAACGTTCTCGTTGATCGATTGGATCGTTTAATTCTGAATAGGCATTGGCAATTTCTTTACCACATACCATTAATTCAAAACGTTCTGTTAATTCAGGATTGTCTCTATGCTCTTTACAAAGTGGAGACATTTCTTTGGGATAATCGGTAATAAAGGTAGGTTGTATATAATTTCCTTCACATTTTTCTCCAAAAATCTCATCAATTAATTTCCCTTTCCCCATGGTTTCATCAACAGGAATGTCCATTGATTTTGCTGCGGTTCTTATTTCATCTTCTGTTTTTCCGTTAATATCAAAACCTGTAAAATGTTTTATAGAATCGGCCATGGTAACTCTGGCATATGGCGCTTTAAAATTGATTTTATGTTCCCCAAAAGTAACTTCAGAAGTTCCGTTTACGGCAATAGCACAATGTTCTAATAATTGCTCACAGAAATCCATCATCCAATTGTAATCTTTGTAAGATACATAGATTTCCATCGCAGTAAATTCTGGATTGTGTGTTCTGTCCATTCCTTCATTTCTAAAGTTTTTTGAAAACTCATAAACACCATCAAAACCACCTACAATTAATCTTTTTAAATAGAGTTCATTGGCAATTCTCATGTACAATGGAATGTCTAATGAATTGTGATGTGTAATAAAAGGTCTTGCGGCGGCTCCTCCAGGAATGGGTTGTAATACCGGGGTTTCTACTTCAAAATATCCTGCGTCATTAAAAAAAGAACGCATTGCATTAAATAATTTTGTTCGTTTGATAAAAACTTCTTTTACATGTGGATTGACGATCAAATCGGCATAACGTTGTCTGTAACGCATTTCTGGATCTGTAAAAGCATCATAAGTAACGCCATCTTTTACTTTTGGCATTGGCAAAGGCTTTAATGCTTTGGAAAGCATTTTAAAACTTTTAACCAATACTGTTTTTTCACCTACCTGCGTTGTAAACAAGGTTCCTTCGATCCCTATAAAATCTCCTAAGTCTAATAATTTCTTGAAGACATTATTATATAATGATTTGTCTTCTCCTTCACAAATTTCATCTCTGTTAAAATACAATTGGACTCTACCTTCTCCATCTTGCAGTTGTGCAAAAGAAGCTTTTCCTTGAATGTTGATTGACATTAAACGTCCAGCAATAACTACATGTTTCCCTTCAACATATGCTTCTTTTATTTCTTTTGAATTTGAATTGATTGGAAATAAATCTGCTGGATAAGGGTTGATCCCTAATTCACGTAATTTGGTTAGCTTTTCTCTACGTACAACTTCTTGTTCTGATAATTGCATTCTCTGTCTTTGTTTTCGGGTAAATATTAAAGATTGCAAAGATACAATCTATTGCAGAGTTAGGCAATTAACAAATAAAAAAGAAAACCAACTATAAAGTTGGGAAAAGTTGTATATTTGATGGCTACTTTTTTATTAAAGTAGTAATTTAGTTGTGTTGTTTTGGCACTTTCATAAAAGTGTCATGGTTTTGTTAACCAATGGAAAGCTTCCCTTAAATGGGACGCTTTTTTTTTGCATTTTATTGAAAAAATGTTAAAACAACACACTTTTATATTCCCATATTTTCATAATGAAAAGGATACAGTAAATAAAAGCTATAAAAAACTTGATGAATGCGGAAGCGAGTAAGCCTATAAAAGAACCAAAAGAAGCTTTGATGGCTCTGTTCATATCCTTGCTGTCATAAATCAACTCTCCAATGAACGCACCTAAGAAAGCACCAATTAAAATACCCAGTGGAATTGGAACGAAGAGACCGATAATTAACCCAATAGTAGTTCCATAAACGCCGTATTTACTCCCTCCAAATTTTTTAGTCCCCATGGCGGGAATGATATAATCTAAAATCCAAATTAAAATTGCAACGGCTAAAGTTATGCCTAAAAAAGTCCAATTCAGAGGAATTACACTCGTAAGGTGCAATGTTAAAAGTCCGAACCAACTCGTTAGAGGGCCGGGCAAAACAGGTAAGAATGCACCTATAATACCGAGTAAAACCAATAAAAAACCTAATAATAGTAAAAAAATATCCATAATATGTTTTAAAGTAGAACGAAAATACAAAACGTTTGTTATATTTTTTTTAAACTAAAAATAGCAAAATTTAAAAACTGGAATTCAAATAGTTAAATGGAATCAGACAGTTTTTCTTCGGCGATTCGGTTTCCAATTATAGTAGATTATAACTCAATAAAATTTAGTAATTTCACACAATAAATAATTCTATGTTTTTGCGTGTTGTAGCTTTTTCAATCTTGCTTCTTTTTTGCAGTTCTTGTGATCTAGTGATGGGGCTGGACGATTCGAAAATTGCGCCTTTAGACACAATAATAGATTTCTCTTCAGTAGACTTTTCACCTTCTTTTCCAGTGTGTGATTCAATCATAACAAAGCAAGAAAAATCAACTTGTTTTAGAAATACAATGCATGCAAAAATAGGCTCTGAACTGCAAAAACATTCCTTTACAATAAAAGAAGCTATTTCAGAAACGGTGGTAGTTCATTTATTAATTTCTGCGAATGGAACGGTGGTTTTGGATGAAATACAATCTTCTAAAAACATCAAGATGCAATTACCAACATTGGATCTTTTGCTAAAAGTAAGCGTGAAGAATTTACCTAAAATAACCCCTGCAAGAAAAAGAGGTATTCCTGTAGTTACAAAATACAGTTTGCCCATTAAAATTCAATTAAAAAAGTAAAAATACCCCTTCTTACTGTTGTAAAAAAGAGCATCTTAGTAGATCTCATTGTTTTACAATGCAAAGCTTAGTTCAGCATTTTCCACAATTTATCTTTTAATTCTTGCAATCCAGATTCGGCAACTGAGGAAATAAATAAAGTTTCTACGCCTTCTGGTAAATCTCTAGCAATCTCTTCCTTTAATTCATCATCTAACATATCCGATTTAGAAATGGCCAACAAACGATCTTTGTCTAACAATTCTGGATTGTGTTTTTTTAACTCATTTAATAGAATTGCATATTCTTTGTTAATGTCATCACTATCGGCAGGAATTAAAAACAGTAAGGTTGAGTTTCGTTCGATATGACGTAGGAATCGATGTCCAAGTCCTTTTCCTTCGGCAGCGCCTTCTATAATACCAGGAATGTCTGCAATCACGAAAGTTTGATGATTCCGATGTTCTACAATTCCTAGATTGGGTTTTAAGGTTGTAAAAGCATAATCTGCAATTTTTGGTTTTGCAGCAGTTAAAACAGACAATAGCGTAGATTTCCCTGCATTTGGAAAACCAACTAACCCTACATCTGCCAACAATTTTAATTCTAAACGCAACCACGCTTCTACACCATCCATACCAGGTTGTGAATATCTTGGCGTTTGATTGGTTGAGGATTTAAAGTGCCAGTTCCCTAAGCCTCCTTTTCCTCCACGCAACAACACAACTTCTTTCTGATGTTCTGTAATTTCTAAAATCACTTCATCCGTATCGGCATCTCTAACAATGGTTCCTAACGGAACGTCTACATACACATCTGCTCCATCTGCTCCAGTACTTCTACTTCCACTTCCAGAACCTCCTGGGTCGGCTCTAAAATGTCTTTTAAATTTTAAGTGAAACAACGTCCACATATTTTTGTCTCCACGTAAAATAATATGACCTCCACGTCCACCGTCACCTCCATCTGGTCCTCCTTTGGTAATAAATTTTTCTCTGTGCAAGTGCATAGATCCTTGTCCTCCTTTACCAGAAGTTGCGTATACTTTTATGTAATCGACAAAATTTCCTTCAGTCATTATTTCTATTTATTGGTTCAACAATTGAATTGTCAAACGATTTAAAGTGTATCCAAAACAGCTGATAAACGATCGGTAATGTCTTCAATAGCACCTACACCATTCACCCCATAATACGTACCTTGTTTTTGGTAAAAATCTTTTAGGACGGCTGTTTTGGTATTGTACTCGTTAAAACGATTTCTAATTTTTTCTTCATCCGTATCGTCGGTTCTTCCACTTGTTTTCCCTCTTTCCAACAAACGTGCTACTAATAAATCTTCGGAAACCTCTAAGGCAACCATTCCATTTATTTGTGCTCCTTTTTCGGCTAAGAAAGCATCTAGAGCAATGGCTTGCGATGCTGTTCTTGGAAAACCGTCAAAGATAAAACCATTGGCATTGGCATTTTTTTCTACTTCTGCTTTCAACATGTTGATGGTTACCTCATCGGGCACTAAATTACCAGCATCCATATAAGTTTTAGCCAATACACCCAATTCAGTTTTGTTTTTAATGTTGTATCTAAAAACGTCTCCTGTAGAGATGTGCACTAAATCATATTTTTCTTTTAACAAGGTTGCTTGTGTCCCTTTTCCTGCTCCAGGAGGTCCAAATAAGACAATGTTTTTCATTTTTGGTGGTGTTGTTAGTTGATATATAGCTGCTTTGTTTCTACCCAAACCATTGTAATCTAATCCATAACCTACGATAAATTTATCTTCAATGCTTTTTCCAATATAAGCAATGGGTAGTTCTTTTTTAAAAACTTCGGGCTTAAAGAAGAGGGTTGCTACTTTTAGTTGTTTTACTTTTTTATCTCTAAAGATATTATAGATTTCTTGCAAAGTGGCTCCGGTATCTACAATGTCTTCAAGGATAATTAGGGTTCTCCCGGTTAAGTCTTCGTTGAGACCCACAAGTTGTTTTACGTTTGCTGTTGATGTTGTGCCTTCATAGGAAGCGAGTTTTACAAAAGAGACTTCACAGTTTCCATTAAATTCTCTTATAAAATCTGCTGCAAACAAAAAACACCCATTTAAAATTCCTACAAAAATAGGAATTTCATCTTTTGGCAAATCTTCTTTTACTTGTTTGGCTAAAGACTTTACAATGCTTGCGATCTCTTCCTTTGTAATAAAAGGTTTGAAATATAAATCATGAAGTTTTATAATATTCATCAGATGGTAAAGATAGGGTCTTGATTTTGAATAGAAAAAACCGTTTTGTAATTACTGAAATAAAATCAGCAAAAGCAAAACGGTTTTAAATTATTTTAAAAGAGAACTATTTGTTCTTTTCTTCTTCTTTAGTCGTGTCGAACATAATTGGTGTTGCGACAAATAATGATGAATAGGTACCTACTGCTACACCTACTATTAATGCGAACATAAATCCTTTAATTGAATCTCCTCCAAATAAGAAGATCACAATCATTACTAGTAATGTTGTTAAAGATGTATTTATAGTTCTTCCTAAAGTAGAACTTAAGGCTTTGTCTACAACTTCGCTATATTTCCAAGTGGTATTGATTCCTGCAAATTCTCTAATTCTATCAAAGATAACCACGGTATCATTCAGCGAATAACCAACTACGGTTAGAATGGCGGCGATAAAGGATTGTCCGATTTCCATGTCAAAAGGCATGAAGTTGTAGGTAATAGAGAAAACACCTAATACAATTAAAACATCATGGAATACTGCTACTACAGCTCCAATAGAATAAGATACTTTTCTAAAACGTAATAAAATGTATAAGAAAACGACAAATAATGAACCAAATACTGCCCAAAGTGCTGATGTTTTAATATCATCGGCAATGGTTGGATCTACTTTTCTGTAACTCATAATTCCGTTAGCATTCTTTGCTTTTTCGAAACCAGGTTTGAAATCATTGTAAGAAGTATCTCCGATGTAAGGCTTTAAACCTGTAAATAATGCATTTTGCACTTCTTCATCTACAGTAGGTCCTTCTTCGTCAATTCTAAAAACAGTTGTTATTTTTAATTGATTGTCTAAACCGTATGTTTTTACTTCTGGAGCGGTACCAAAAGCCCCTTTTAAGGTTTCTGCAACTTCGGTAGCATTCATAGACTTGTCAAAACGAACGGTAAAAGAACGTCCTCCTTTAAAATCGACACCTTGCTTTAATCCGATAGAGAAAATAGATACGATTCCTGCAACAATAATTGCTCCAGAGATGATGTATGCCAATTTACGCTTTCGTAAGAACTCAATATTTAAGTTCTGGAACCATCCTTTTGAAATAGACGTATTGAATGTTAATTTTGAACCTTTGCGAATTGCTCCGTCAATTAAGATCCGTGTAATAAATACCGCTGTAAATAAAGAAGTTCCAATACCAATCATTAATGTCAATGCGAAACCTTTAATAGGTCCGGTTCCAAAAACATATAAAATAATACCTGTTAATAAGGTTGTAATGTTTGCATCAATAATTGCAGACAAGGCTCCTTTTACAGAAAATCCTTCTTCTACAGATTGTTTTAAACCTTTTTTCTTAAAGAGTCCTTCTTTAATTCTTTCAAAGATAATTACGTTGGCATCTACAGACATACCAATGGTTAAGATAATTCCTGCAATACCAGGCAATGTTAACACTGCGTTGAAAGATGCTAAAATACCAAAGATGAATAAAATGTTTACTGCTAAAGCAATATCTGCATATAAACCAGCTTTACCATAATAAAGGGTCATCCATAATAAAACCAATAAAATTGCCAATCCAAAAGAGAGGAAACTAGAATCGATTGCTTCTTTTCCTAAAGAGGGTCCAACAACTTCTGCTTCGATAATTCTTGCCGTTGCTGGCAACTTCCCTGCTTTTAAAACCGTTGCAATGTCTTTTGCTTCAGAAACTGTCATTAATCCACCAGAGATCGAAGTTCTTCCACCTGTAATTGGCTGGTTTACTGAAGGGGCTGTATACACATAATCATCTAAAACAACAGCAACAAATTTCCCTGCGTTTTCAGTGGTCATTTTCTCCCAAAGTTTCGCACCATAACTGTTCATAGTCATGCTTACTTCTGGCTTATTCAATTGGCTAAATTCTTGTGATGCATCTAAAATAACATCTCCTTCAATTGGGGCTTTGCCATTTTTGTTAGACTTAATCGCATATAAAGCGATTAACTCTGTACCATCACCCGATTTTGTTGGCTTGTAATCCCATAAGAATTTTACATGCTTTAATGCTGTTGGCAGTAGATCTGTAACTTCTTTCAGATTTAATAATTTATTTACTTGGGCCGTGTCTAATACTTTTGCCTGAGCAACTAGAGAACTTAGTTGTTGTTGGTTTTGAGCTACGTTTGGAAACAAATAGGTAAATAGGTCTTTCTGAACCACCTTTGTTGAATCTGCGCTAGCACCTAAAATATCATCCAACTCATCGGTTGCATCTGTAACTGTTGTTTCTTCTTCAACCGTATCTACTTTTAGCAACTCTGCAACTTTTTCATTTGCACTAAAGAAATAGTTCTGCACTTCTGCATTTGAATATACTTCCCAAAACTGTAATTCAGCTTTGCTTGTAATTAATTTTGTAACACGATCAATATCTTTTGCTCCTGGTAATTCAATTTGAATTCTTCCAGAATTTCCAATTCTTTGAATATTTGGTTGTGTTACACCAAACTTATCAATTCTACTTCTTAAAACATCAAAAGCCGTGTTAATTGAACTATTGATTTCTGCTTGAAGTACTTCTTTGACTACTTCGTTGGCTTCGTCAAATTTAATTTTATCACGTAATGATTTGGTTCCAAAAATAGTAGGGTCGCTTAATTTGGTAGTTCCTGCGATGCTTTCAAA
This sequence comes from uncultured Polaribacter sp., assembly GCA_943787375.1. Taxonomy (GTDB): domain Bacteria; phylum Bacteroidota; class Bacteroidia; order Flavobacteriales; family Flavobacteriaceae; genus Polaribacter. The sequence continues at coordinate 102,756 of CALSME010000005.1, read as the reverse complement.
TTCTTCAAAGAATAAATCTAAGTAAGTGTCATTACTGCTTTTCAACCTTTGGTCAGCAGCATTTAATGCATTGTTGAAGATTTCGTTTCTAGAATCGTTAGACAATCCTTTTAAAACTTCTTTTACAGAAACCTGTAAAATTGCGTTTACACCCCCTTTTAAATCAAGACCAAGATTCATTTCTTTCTCCTTAATATCGTCGTAGGTATATTTAGTAACCTCAAGATTTATAACTTCTTGATTAGAGACACTGTCTAAGTACTTTCTTTCGAAAGCAGCTTTTTCTCTCGCATCGTTGGTAGGTACCATTTTGGTTGCATAGTTCGCAGCATCTTTTTCTACTTTACTTGCGAAGTATGTAAATGATAATTGGTATAAACTTACTAATCCGAATAGGATAGCAAATAATTTAATAAGTCCTTTGTTTTGCATCTTTTAGTTATATTTATGTCGACTTCTTTAGTTTAAAACGAGCAAATATACTATTTCAAAGCAGTTCAACCAATTATTTTCTTACATTTATAAGTAGTTGTTTTTTGTTTTAAAAATAAGGGGTATTAAAAACCGTTTTTAAACAACAAAATATCTTTATTTATAAGGGTTTAATAACAAAAAAAGGAAAAGAAAATAATCCATAAAATTAGTATTAAAATGACCCATTTATCAGACATTAAAATTGCACAAGCAAAACAATTAATCCACATAAAAAACATTGCAAAAAAACTGCAAGTCGTTGAGGATGATTTAGAAATGTATGGAAAATACAAAGCAAAACTTCCTTTACATTTAATTAATGAGGAGCAAGTTGCTAAAAATAATCTCATCTTAGTAACCGCCATCACACCGACTCCGGCGGGCGAAGGAAAAACAACGGTTTCTATTGGCTTAACGGAAGGACTCAATAAAATAGGCAAACAAGCAACTGTAGTCTTGCGCGAACCTTCTCTAGGTCCTGTGTTTGGAATAAAAGGCGGTGCCGCTGGGGGAGGATATTCTCAAGTAATTCCTATGGAAGACATCAATTTGCATTTTACAGGTGATTTTAATGCGGTTGAAAAAGCAAATAATCTACTCGCAGCTTTAATTGACAACAACCTACAAAGCAAAATAAACAATCTAAATATAGACCCAAGAACCATTCTTTGGAAACGCGTAATTGACATGAATGACCGTGCATTAAGAACAATGACCATTGGATTGGGAGGAACTGCAAACGGAGTTCCACGAGAAGATGGATTTAATATTACGCCTGCTTCTGAGGTCATGGCAATCCTCTGTATGGCAACGAATTTTAAAAATTTAAAAGAGCGATTGGGGGCGATTCTTGTTGGTCTTACTTATGACAACGCCCCTGTTTTTGCAAGAGATCTAAAAGCAGAAAACTCCATGGCGATTTTACTAAAGGATGCCATTAAGCCGAACTTGGTGCAAACACTCGAAGAAAATCCAGCAATCATTCATGGAGGACCTTTTGCAAATATTGCCCAAGGCACCAATACCATTATTGCTACAAAGATGGGCTTGTCTTTGTCGAATTATGTGGTTACTGAAGCGGGGTTTGGAGCCGATTTAGGAGCTGAAAAGTTTCTAAACATCAAATCGGTATTTGCAAAACTAAATCCAAAATGTGTTGTTTTAGTGGCAACTATTAGAGCCTTGCGGCATCATGGAGGTGCCAAGAAAGAAGCCTATAACACGCCCAATTTAGAAGGTGTCTCTGAAGGTTTTAAAAATTTAGAAAAACATATTGAGAATGTTCGAAAGTTTAACATTGAACCGGTTGTTGCAATCAATTCTTTTGTTTCCGATACGGAAGAAGAAGTTCAATTTGTCATTCAAAAATGTGCTGCTTTGGGAGTTCAAGCAGTTTTATCTGAAGGTTGGGCAAAAGGAGGAGAGGGCACCAAAGCACTTGCAGAAGCCGTAGTAGATATCGTAGAAAATAAAGCAACACAGTACAAGGCTTTGTATGATTGGGAGGCTCCTGTAAAAGAGAAAATCGAGAAGATAGCTAAAGAAATATATGGGGCAGACAAAGTGGTATATGACAACAAAGCCTTATTAAATCTAAAAAGAATTGATCGACTCGGATTCAATGACTTTGCAATTTGCATGGCAAAAACACAGAAATCTTTTTCTGATAATGAGAAATTAATTGGAAGGCCAACAGATTTTACCGTTACAGTCAGAGAAATTGAAATAGCCGCGGGTGCTCAGTTTTTGATTCCTATTTTAGGAAAAATAATGCGCATGCCTGGCCTCCCTTCTGTTCCTGCATCAGAAAACATGACGATTGACGATCAAGGTATAATTTCTGGGTTGTCGTAAATGAATAGGCCCGCCAGTACTATTGAAATTTCATACCTAAATGCACTACTTTTTTGGTTTCAAAGAAAGGTTCTTCAAAATAGGCTGGCAAATCGTATAAGGTCGCAGAAGTATAGCGTTGTAACTCTTCTGTTAAGTCTCCCCCTTTTAGATATAAAATTCCGTTTTTTAAATCGTGATTTTGTTTTTTAGCAATGCGTCCTTTTGTCCAACGAACAAAGGTTTCCATCTGAGCAACAGCTCTACTTACGATAAAATCATAAGTATCTTTTACATCTTCAACTCTCCCGTGGGTTGTGGTAACATTTTCCAACCCTAAACCTTCAACAACATCTTTGACTACTTTTAGTTTTTTTCCAATAGAATCTACCAAATGAAAGTGTGTTTCTGGAAATAAAATAGCCAATGGAATTCCTGGAAAACCACCACCAGTTCCAACATCCATCACTTTAGACCCTGGTTTAAAATGGATTACCTTTGCGATTGCTAAGGAATGTAAAACGTGACGCAAGTACAACTCATCTATATCTTTTCTAGAAACTACATTAATTTTTAGGTTCCAATCTTGGTACAATTCTTTAAGTTTCGAGAATTGCGCAATTTGAGTGGGTGTAAGTTCCGTAAAATACTTTTGTATAATTTCCATCGTTGATCTGTTTCAGCGGCAAAAATAGCTTTTTGTAACAAACAATTCTTCACAAAACTGAACGTTTCTTGTAAAAGCAGCATTAAAAAGTTTATTTTTGTAAAACATCAATACATTACAGTATGAAAACCATCAATTTTTCACGAATAGATAAAGTAAAATTCTTCAGAACCTTGAACAAAAGAGTCAATGGTTATTTTAAAGAAAATAATGTGAAAAGAACTGGAAATTGGAAACTGTACACGAAGGCTGTTTTGATGTTCTCCGTATTTTTAATTCCGTTTATCTTAATTTTAACCGTTTCAATGCCGCAATGGCTAATGCCTATCTTAATGGTAATTACAGGAATTGGCATGGCAGGTGTAGGTATGAATGTAATGCATGACAGTAATCATGAATCTTTTTCAAGCAAAAAGTGGGTCAATAAATTGATGGGAAGTAGTATCTACATTCTTGCTGGAAATGTATATAACTGGAAAGTACAACACAACGTTCTGCACCATACTTTCACAAACGTAAAGGATCATGATGAGGATATTGATGCGGGTAGAATCATTCGTTTTTCATTGCATTCTAAGTGGTTAAAAATTCATAAAATTCAGAAATACTATTCTATTTTCTTATATGGATTACTTACTATCAACTGGGCAATTACAACAGATATAAAACAAATGCACCGGTATTTAAAGCGCAAATTATCTTATGGTAAATTTCCAAACCCAAAGGTAGAATGGACAAAATTAATTATCTCTAAGGTGGTGTATTATGCACTATGGATTGTTTTACCTTTATTGGTTTTAGACGTTGCTTGGTGGAAAATATTGATTGGATTTTTTGTCATGCATTATACGGCTGGAATGATTTTAAGTCTTGTTTTTCAATTGGCACATATTGTTCCAAACACAGAAATGCCGGTACCAGATAAAGATGGAAATTTAGAACACACTTGGGCAGTCCATCAATTATACACCACTTCTAACTTTGCGCCTACTAACTGGTTGGTAAACTTCTATACTGGAGGCTTAAACCATCAAGTTGAACATCATATTTTTCCACATATTTCTCATGTTCATTACCAAAAATTGGCTACAATTGTAAAAGAAACCGCCAAAGAATTTAATTTGCCTTACAACGAATACAAAACAATGACAAAAGCTGTTGTAGCGCATTTTCGTCACTTAGGTGTTTTAGGACAAAAACCAGAATTAGCATAAACACAACTACAATTATCTTTAAAAATGACACATCCATTATCGGACAGAATTAGCAGTTTACCTGTTTCACAAACTTTAGCAATGGCAGCTAAAGCAAGAGAGTTAAAAGGACAAGGAATCGATATTATTAGTTTAAGTTTGGGAGAACCAGACTTTAACACACCCGATTTTATTAAAGATGCTGCTATTGAAGCCATCAATCAAGATTACAACTCATATACCCCAGTAGATGGTTATGTGGAATTGAAAGAAGCGATTTGCACAAAGTTTAAACGCGACAATGATTTGGTCTACCAACCGAATCAAATTGTAGTTTCTACGGGAGCAAAACAATCGATTGCCAATGTAGCACAAGTATTATTGAATCCTGGTGATGAAGTGTTACTTCCTGCACCATATTGGGTGAGTTATTCTGCAATTGCAATTTTATGTGAAGCAAAATTTGTAGAAATCCCATCTTCTATAGACGATGATTTTAAAATAACACCTGCTCAATTAGAAGCGGCGATTACGCCAAAGACGAAGATGGTCTTTTTCAATTCGCCAAACAATCCGAGTGGTAGTATTTATAGCGAAAAAGAATACCGTGCATTGGCGGCTGTATTAGAAAAGCATCCACAGATTTATATTTTATCTGACGAAATATATGAGCACATCAACTATGGAGTAAAGCCGTTTAGCTTTGCTGCGATTGAAAACATGTTCGACAGAACAATAACTGTCAATGGATTGGCAAAAGCATTTGCAATGACGGGCTGGAGAATTGGTTATTTAGGCGCTCCTCAGTGGATTGCAAAAGCGTGTACAAAAATGCAAGGACAAATTACTTCGGGAACCAATTGTATTGCTCAGAGAGCTGCAATTACTGCCGTTTTAGCCCCTGTTGAAAAAGTACAATATATGGTAGATGAATTCGAAACGCGTAGAGATCTTGTATTGGAGCTATTGGGTGAAATTGAAGGATTTAAACTAAACATTCCTGAAGGCGCTTTTTATGTGTTCCCAGATATTTCTGCTTTTTTCGGAAAAACTGTTAACGGCATAAAAATTGAAAATGCAAATGACTTTTCATTGTTTTTGTTAGAAAAAGCAAATGTTGCTACGGTAACTGGAGATGCTTTTGGTGCTCCAAACTGTATTCGAATGTCTTATGCAGCATCGGTTGTCCAATTAAAAGAAGCGATTCAAAGAATTAAAGAAGCTGTAAGTTAAATTACCTTACTTTCTATGCATACAAAAACCTTCAGTTTCCTGAAGGTTTTTCTTTTTGTAAGAGACTCGCTATTTTAGGGGCTAACAGCTATTTTAAAACAAAAAAAAAAGTCACCTCTAGCGGTGACTTTTTAAATGCATTATGGATTCTTTCCAGAATTAATCTACATTATCGTGTAGAAAAGAATTATTAGATTTTAACTGAATGGTATCGCCTTCATTGCTTAAAGGTGTTTTCGAGTTACTAATTGATCGATCTACAAGGTCGATCTCTAAACCCAATCTTTTAAATGCTGGCTCACGTTCTAAATCGTCAATGTTTTTATTCATTTGATCTGAAAACTTATAGTTGAACCCTTTCATGGTTTTTCTTCGCTCTTCGGCTCTTTTTTGCAACTCAGAAATAGTCAAACTTAAAGGAGAAACCTCTTCGCTTTCGGTGACTATATCATTAATTTCTAACTGAGGCTTTGCTGATTTTAATTCAAACTGCATGCTTTCTTCTTCAACAGCATTTGCTATTATTGAAGAACTTTTCCCGATGGTTGGCTGCACATCAAAATCTTCTAAAACGTATCTTGTTTCGGGAGCTTTCTTCTCAAAGATAATTTCTTCTGCACCAAAAACTTCAATCTCGTTTACATTGACAACTTCTTTGGTTTCTTCAACGTCATTCAGATCAAAACGAATTTCTTTGAATGGTGTAACTTCTGTATATGCATTTAGCGGCAAATCAAATAACAAATCGCCTTGAAGTGCTGTTGGTTCTGGAGTTTCTGTGACAGATTCATTTTCTGCGGCAGGCATATTTGTAATTATAAAATCGTCTTCAGAAACAGTTTCTATCGCAATTTCATCATATACAACTTGTGTATTTTTAATGCTTTCTGTCGTCGGGACTAAGTTCATTTTTGGCGCCGATTCCTCAACCTCATCTTCTAAAATGTGTACAATTTTCGGAGAAGGCTTGTTGGACAATGGTGCATCAAAAGCGGATGATTTTTGAATGGGTGTATCCGAAAAATTATAGGTTGCTTTTTGTTCATCTTCTAAAGTATGTACGATTTTTCGTACTTCTGTATTGGTAATTGTACTTTGTTGATCTGCAGCAAAACCAGTTGCAACAATGGTTACAGCAATGGCATCTCCAAGAGAATCATCTTCACCAATTCCCATAATGATATTGGCATCGTATCCTGCTTCTGTTTGAATATAATCGTTTACTTCTCCAATTTCATCTAGTGTAACTTCATTACTTCCAGAAACAATTAACAACAAAACGTTTTTAGCACCAGTAATTTTATTGTCATTTAACAATGGAGAATCTAAGGCTTTTACAATTGCATTTTTTGCTCTGTTTGTTCCTTCTTCTTTTGCAGACCCCATAATAGCGGTACCGCTATTAGAAAGCACTGTTTTGGCATCGTGTAAATCTATATTTTGTTTGTAATGGTGTGTAATTACTTCTGCAATACCCCGTGCTGCTGTAGATAACACCTCATCTGCTTTGGAAAAACCGGCTTTAAAACCAAGGTTTCCATACACCTCTCTTAATTTATTATTGTTGATTACAATTAAAGAATCTACGTTATTTCGCAAAGTATCGATCCCAATTTGAGCTTGTTTAGATCGCATTCTTCCTTCAAACTGAAAGGGCATTGTAACGATTCCTACCGTTAAAATATCCATGTCTTTGGCTATTTTTGCAATAATTGGCGCAGCACCTGTTCCTGTTCCTCCACCCATACCAGCAGTTATAAACACCATTTTGGTCTGTGTGTTTAACATTTGCTGAATTTCTTCGATACTTTCTTGTGCTGCTTTTGCACCTACATCTGGATTGGCTCCAGCACCTAAACCAGAAGTTAAATTGGCGCCTAGTTGAATTTTATTCGGAATTGGGCTGTTTTCCAACGCTTGCGAATCTGTATTACAAATTACAAAATCGACTCCTTTAATGTGCTGCGTAAACATATGGTTTACAGCATTGCTTCCACCACCACCAACACCAATTACTTTAATTGTATTCGATTTTGTTTTTGGCATGTCAAATAATATGTTATCAAATTCTGTGCTCATAATAACGTATCTATTTTAAATTGTTTCATCATTCTTAATTTCTTCTTGTTAGACTACCAATTTTTTACTCTGCGTTGTCTAAAAAATCTTTTAATCTGGCGGTAAATTTCTCAAAGAAAGATTTGCCTTTGTCTTTTGATTTCTCTTGAACAACTTCTGGAGCCTCAACTACTGTATCCAAAGCTGTAGGAGCATCTTCTTCTTCAATCGCCGATACTATCTCCTCGTCTTTAGATTGCTTGCTCAAACCCTCCATTAACAATCCAACGGCAGTTGCATAGGACGGACTTGATAATGCGTCTTCTGAATCTCCTGCTAAATGCTCATTTGGATACCCAATTCGCGCATCCATTCCTGTAATATATTCTACTAATTGACGCAAATGTTTTAGTTGTGAACCTCCACCTGTTAGAACTATTCCTGCAATTAGTTTTCCTTTTTGAGTTTCGTGTCCATAATTTTTAATCTCCAAATAGACGTGTTCAATAATTTCTTGAACTCTTACATGGATCATATAAGACAAATTCTTTAAGGTAATCTCTTTAGGTTCTCTTCCTCTGAGGCCTGGGATAGAAACAATTTCGGTTTCCTTATTTTCTCCTGGCCAAGCAGAACCAAATTTTATTTTTAACAACTCGGCTTGTTTCTCAATAATAGAACAGCCTTCTTTAATATCATTTGTAATTACGTTACCTCCGAAAGGAATCACGGCAGTGTGTCTAATAATACCGTCTTTAAAAATAGCCAAATCGGTAGTACCTCCTCCAATATCAATCAATGCAACTCCTGCTTCTTTTTCTTCTTGACTCAACACTGCTGAAGCAGAAGCTAGCGGTTCTAGGGTAATGTCTGCCAAATCTAAACCGGCACTTTTAACACAACGACCAATATTTCGAATCGAAGATACTTGTCCAACAACGACATGAAAATTGGCCTCCAAACGTCCCCCATACATTCCAATAGGCTCTTTAATATCTGCTTGAGAGTCCACTTTAAATTCTTGTGGTAGTACATGAATAATTTCTTCTCCTGGAAGCATGACTAATTTATGTACCTGATTGACTAAATTATCGATGTCATTTTCGTCGATCACTTCATCAGCATTGGTTCTCGTGATATAATCCGAATGATATAAACTTCGAATATGCTGCCCAGCAATCCCAACGACAACCTCTTCAATTTTTTGCCCAGAAACACTCTCAGCTTCTTCAACCGCTTGCTGTATCGATTGAATGGTTTGTGTAATATTACTTACAACGCCTCTTTTAACACCTAGGCTTTTTGCTTTTCCAATACCCAAAACTTCAATTTTGTCGTATTCATTTTTACGCCCAATCATAGCAACAATCTTGGTGGTACCAATATCTAAACCAACTGCTATTTTATTGTTTTCCATTTTGATTTATTTTGTGCACACAACTTGGTTGTGAAATTTTACGTTAATCGTTTTATACTCCTGTATTGTTTTGTCTAAAAAAGCTTTGTTATAGAACGCTTTTAATTTCTTAAATTTTAGATTAATGTTGATTAATTTACCAAAATCGATTTTGTAATTTCCACTGCGAACGGAGAATTGATACTCTTCGTTGTCTAATTTATGAATTTCTACAATCTCTTTCTTCAAAAAATCATCTTCTAAAATGGTGGTAACCAATGCTACGATTTCTTTAAAATCCTCCGCTTTATCAACACCTGAAATCAACAAAACTCTTGCTGAATAAATAGAGGACAAAGGTATTTTTACACCTTGTTTATCAATGTAATAAGAAGTATCTTCATGAAGAACTCTTGCGATTGGAGAACGTTGTTTTACAATCGTTTTAATCACCCCATTTATATGTAAAAAAACCGAAGATTCCGCTACATATGGATTCTTATTTACTTGATTTTCTAAACCATATAAATCTATCACAGATTTCTTTAAGTTTCTTACTGTTTCTGTATTTTGTATTAACAATTTATCAACCATTGAAATTGTCAAAAAATTAGTGTTTTCTCCCGAAAATTCAATCTTTACATCTGTTATTTTTTTTTGCAAATTTCGCTCAGAAGCAAAAGAATACAACAGCCCCAAACTTACTACCAATAGTAAGAAAAATAAATATTTTAATCCTTTTTTAAACTTCATTAACTTGGTGCTTTAACAACTCATTTGTTACTTCATTTACGGCAACTCCAATATCACCTGCCCCCAACATAACGACCACTTCTGCTGCTGAATTTTTAATAACTTTTACTAAATTATTTTTTTCAACCAACTTTTTATGCGTGTTGGTAATCTTACCAAATAACCAACTCGAATCTACCCCTTTTATTGGCAATTCTCTTGCAGGATAAATATCCAATAAAGCGATTTCATCAAATTTTGATAACACTTTCGCAAAATCTTCGACAAAATCTCTTGTTCTCGAAAATAAATGAGGTTGAAAAATTACCAAAACCTTTTTATTTGGATACATTTCTCTAACTGAATTTTGAACAGCCTCAATTTCTGTTGGATGATGCGCATAATCATCAATCAAAACAAAATTGGACGTTTTAATTCGATATGAAAACCTTCTTTGCACCCCTTTAAAACTGGCTAAACTTTCTTTTATTTCATGTAAAGGAACTCCATAAACGTCTGCCATTGCCAAAGCGGCAAGTGCATTCATTACGTTATGTTTTCCAGGAAGATGAAAAACAATGTTCTCTATTTTTCTTGAAGGTGTTTGTACGTCAAAAATATATTTGCCGCTTTCAATTTCAAGATTATAAGCATTATAATCTGCTGCAACATCAATACCATAGGTGAGCCCTTCCAAAGGCAGTCCTTTGGCAACGATTAAAGTTTGGGAAACTTTCTCAGCAAAAGCGCGAAAGGAGGCATCAAGAGCCGCTGAGTTTTCATAAATATCAAGATGATCCGAATCCATCGAAGTAATGCAGGCAATATCTGGAGACAATTGTAAAAAAGAGCGATCAAACTCATCGGCCTCTACAACCGTTACCTTATCTTCTCCTAAAATTAAATTAGAATGGTAGTTCTCTGCAATTCCACCTAAAAAAGAAGTTGCTAAATTCGGCTGCATAATGTGTCCTAAAATAGCTGAAGTGGTTGTTTTACCATGTGTTCCTGCAACAGCAAGACAAAACGTATTTTCAGTAATATTCCCCAAAACTTCTGCTCTTTTTAACACCGTAAAATCGTTTTGAAAAAAATAATTGAGCTCTGCATGTGTTTTTTGAATTGCAGGCGTATAAACAACCAATGTGGTTTCCTTATTTAAAAAAGGCAATGGAATATTTTTGACAGCCGATTCGAAATGAATGGCTACACCTATATCTTCTAATGAATTTGTGTTTTTTGAAGGTGTATTATCATACCCTGCAACCTGCTTCTTATTGACTGCAAAGTAGCGTGCAATCGCACTCATTCCGATGCCTCCAATTCCTACAAAATAAACGTTATGTATGTTTTTTAAATTCAATTCTTTAGGAGCTTTTCAATTTCATTAACGATATCGGTTGTGGCACTTGGCAACGCCAATGCTTTTATATTTTCTGACAAGCTTTGTTGTTTGCCTGGATCTTTTAATAGCGTTTCAAAAACAACCGCAAAGGAATCCAACTCACTTTCTTTGATCAAAATTGCCGCGTGATGATCTACAACAGACTTCGCGTTTTTTGTTTGATGATCTTCAGCAACATTTGGAGAAGGAATAAAGAGTACGGGTTTGCCAACAATACAAAGTTCTGAAACAGAGCTCGCACCTGCTCTCGAAATAATAAAATCAGAAGCGGCGTATGCCATCCCCATTTGATTGACAAATGGATGTACTTGCACATAGGCTAAGTCGTTGTATTTCTGATACGCATCATTGTATAATTTACCACACTGCCAAATTACCTGAAGATTTTGCTGATTGAAAAAATCTAATTGACTTTCAATTAACTCATTCACTCTTCTAGCGCCAAGACTCCCTCCTAACACTAAAACAGTTTTCTTTTTTTTGTCTAAATTAAAAAAAGAAAGAGAGGCGTCTCTTTTCGTATGAATCAGTAACAAATCTTGACGTACAGGATTGCCCGTTTTTAAAATTTTATCTGTAGGGAAAAACCGTTCTAAATGATCATAAGCGACACATATTTTATGGACCTTTTTGGCCAGGAACTTATTGGTGATTCCTGGATATGAGTTTTGTTCTTGAATGAGGGTTGGTATTTTATTTAGGCTAGCCATCAATAGCGCTGGGCCACTTGCAAAACCACCAGTTCCAATAGCAATATTGGGTCTAAATTGTTTAATAATTCTTCTCGACTTCAGTAAACTACTCAACAGTTTAAAAGGAAATAATAGGTTTTTAAAAGTAATTCTACGTTGAATTCCCGCAATCCACAATCCTTTAATTTCGTATCCTGCTTGTGGAACTTTTTCCATTTCCATTTTGTCTTTTGCTCCAACAAATAGAAATTTCGCGTTTGGGTGTCGCAATTTCAATTCATTAGCAATCGCAATTGCTGGGTATATGTGTCCGCCCGTTCCACCACCAGAAATTAATATGTTAATCGATTGCTTCATGTAAAATATCTAAAGGGTTATCATCTAAAATTTCATCTTCTGTTTTTTCTTTTGATGCACTCACACTTAAAATCATTCCAAGCGCAAAACAAGTCATCCAAATAGAAGTACCTCCACTACTTATTAACGGCAATGTTTGTCCTGTTACAGGAAGAAGACTTGTAGCAACCGCCATGTTTATCGTTGCTTGAAAGATAATCGGAAGCCCGGTTGCAATTACCAGTAGGGTCCCGAAAATTGTTTTTGTTTTTTTGACCACAACAAAAATCCTAAAGAGTAAGGTGAAATAGACAAAAACAACTCCAAATCCACCAATCAAACCAAATTCCTCTACGATAATTGCATAAATAAAATCTGAGGAGGATTGAGGTAAAAAATTCTTTTGAACGCTTTTACCGGGTCCTAAACCAAGTGTACCTCCTGTGGTTATGGCTATTTTAGCTTTTTCGACCTGGTAGGGTTCTTTTCCATCTTGTGTTGAATAATTTTCGATTCGATTGCTCCAAGTTTGCACTCTGTTGGGCATCGCATCTGGAAATGCTTTTGCAACTAAAACAAAAAACAATAGAAAAGTAATACCGATTGCAAGAATATATCCGATGTATTTTAAAGGATAACCTCCTATAAAACAAACAATAATCACCATGGTGAAAATAATTGCCGTTGTCGAAAAATTTGCAGGTAAAATTAGTATTAAAATAAGTGCTACCGGCAACCACAATTGCCACAAGCTTTCTTTAAAATAAATAACACTTTCTTTGTTTTTTGCTAAATATCTTGCGACATACACCAGCAAAACAACACTTGCCAATGTGGATGTCTGAAAACCAACACCTCCAAACTTAATCCATCTACTCGCATTTGCCCCTCCAATAACCGTGCCTTGCGCTAAGGTAAAAACCAATAAAACAATTACGATTGGAATCATAATGGCAGCGCCTCCAGAGAAGTATCGGTAGGGTATTTTATGCACTCCATAAATAATTCCAAAACCAATAATTAACAAGGCAACATGTTTTGCTAAATGACCCAATGTAGAACCAGAACCAACAACATAGACCAAGTTTGTACTTGCACTAAAGACAGGCATAAATGAGAATATCGCCAACACGGTTACGATTGCCCAAATTGCTTTGTCTCCTTTAATATGTTGAAAAATGGTTTTCATTCCTTTTTTTATTTCTTCAATTACAAAAAAAATTTATTGAATGGTTCTTATTTCTAAAAATTCAAAAATCACCGTACATCTAAAAATACAGACTCACTATGAGATCTTGTTAAAGATTTCTTACCGCTTGTTTAAATTGTCGTCCTCTGTCCTCATAATTATCAAACAAATCAAAACTTGCACAGGCAGGAGAAAGTAAAACAGCCTCTCCAGATTCTGCTAATTTTTGCGCCACCTTAACAGCCTCTTCGGCCCCGGCAGTTTCAATAATCATCTCAACGACATTGCCAAAGGTCTGTTTTATTTTATCATTTTCAATCCCTAAACAAACAATCGCTTTTACCTTTTCTCTTACTAGCGGTAATAAATCTGAATAATCGTTTCCTTTATCTACACCCCCTAGAATCCAAACGGTATTTTTATCCATGCACTCCAAAGCATAAAAAGCAGCATTTACATTGGTTGCTTTCGAATCGTTAATGTATTCTACGCCTCTTATTTTTGCAACCTGCTCCAATCGATGCTCGACACCTTCAAAGTTTTCTAAACTTTCCTTGATTGATTCTTTTCGAACTTTCAACAATTGCGCAGCCATTGTTGCTGCCATTGCGTTTTTAGTATTGTGTTTTCCTTTTACGGATAAAGTTGAGATAGGCATCTGTATTGTTTCTTTATTAATATTGATTATGATATTATTATCTTTTATAAAAGCACCATATGCGAATTGTTTTTCTAACGAAAATGGAATTAAAATTGCTTTTGTACTGTTCTTTTGCAGCCATGTATTTATGGTTTCATCATCTGCATCATAGATTAAGTAATCGGATGCTGTTTGGTTTTTTGTAATTCTAAATTTAGATTCGATATATTTATTAAAATCGTCTTCATATCGATCTAGGTGATCGGGTGTTATGTTTGTTAAAATGGCAATATGACTGTTGAAATCTACGATGCCATCTAGCTGAAAACTACTTAATTCTAATACATAATTTTCATAGGATTGTGTAGCGACTTGCTTTGCAAAACTGTCTCCAATATTTCCAGCAATACCGCTATTTATTTCTCCATTTTTTAAAATAAATTGCGTTAACAGTGCGGTGGTAGTCTTCCCATTAGAGCCTGTAATTCCTACTAGGTTAGCAGTTGTATATTTTGCGGCAAACTCTATTTCAGAAATGACGTCGATTCCTTTTTCCTTTAGCTTTACAACTAAGGGAACCGAATCTAGAATTCCAGGGCTTTTTACAACTAGAGAGGCCTTTAAAATCTTATTTTCCGAATGTTTTCCTTCTTCAAAACTGATGTGATGTTGCAAAAGAACATCTTTGTACTTTTTGGCAACGCGCCCTTTGTCTGAAAGCAAAACTTCAAATCCTTTTTGTTTTCCAAGAATTGCTGCACCCACTCCACTTTCTCCACCACCAAGAACAACAAGAAGCCTCTTTTCTCCTTTTGAAGAAACGACCATACGCTTATTTGATTCTTGATTACTCATCTATTTTATATAAAAATTTATTCTCTTTTTCTTCTGAAATGACCTCCCTATCCTTTATCAGGAAAGTTCATTACCTTAACTTCAAAGTCACAATTGCAAATACCGCTAACAGAATTCCTACAATCCAAAAGCGGACAACAATCTTACTCTCGTGGTACTGCTTTTTTTGATAATGATGGTGTAACGGGGCCATTTTAAAAATTCGTCTTCCAACTCCAAACCGTTTCCGGGTATATTTAAACCAAAAAACTTGAAGAATTACAGAGAGATTTTCTACAACAAAAACACCTGCTAAAATGGGCAGTAATAGTTCTTTTCGAATCGCAATGGCAATCACCGCAATAATTCCACCAATAGTCAAACTCCCGGTATCGCCCATAAATACTTGAGCTGGATAGGTATTGTACCATAAAAACCCAATTAATGCCCCAGCGAAAGCCAAGATAAAAACAGTCATCTCTCCAGAATTAGGGATGTACATAACGTCTAAATAGTCCGCAAAAATGATATTCCCCGAAACCCAAGCAAAAACAGCTAATGTGATCACGATAATTGCGGATGAGCCCGCAGCCAAACCATCGATTCCGTCTGTTAAATTTGCGCCATTTGACACACCGGTTACAATAAAAACAACAATAAATATGAAAACAATCCATCCATACTTTTCGTATCCATCCCCTAAAAAACCGAGTGCTTTGGAATAATCCAATTCATTATTCTTAAAAAAAGGAACGGTTGTTTTTGTGGATTTATGTGCTTCGCCAAAGACTTTTAATCTCCCATTTTCTTGCTGTACTCTTTCTGAAACTGGCAGTTGTTCTTTGATCGTTACCCCTTCATTAAAATACAGCATAGACCCTACAATAATTCCAAGACCTACTTGCCCTAATACTTTAAACCTGCCTTTTAAGCCTTCTTTGTCTTTCTTAAAGACTTTGATATAATCGTCTAAAAAACCAATCAATCCCATCCATATGGTGGTAATGATCAAAATAATAATGTAAATATTATTCAATTTAGCGAACAAAATAACTGGAATTAGGGTTGCCAAAATAATAATGATTCCCCCCATTGTTGGAGTTCCTGATTTCTGCTTTTGTCCATCTAAACCTAAATCTCTAACAGTCTCTCCTACTTGTTGATTTCTTAAAAAATTGATAATTCTTTTTCCGTAAATGGAAGAAATCAATAAGGATAAAATAAATGCTGTTGCAGCCCTAAATGTGATAAATTGGAATACACTTGCTCCTGGCAAACCGAACTGACTTTCTAAATATTCGAATAAATAATATAACATTCTAGGTTATTTTTTTAATTGATTGAAACAGTTTTGCGCTTCTTCTAAATCATCAAAATGAGTGCGAACTCCGTTTATTTCTTGATAGTTTTCATGGCCTTTCCCAGCAATCAAAATAATATCTCCCGTTTTTGATAGTTTACAGGCTGTTTTAATGGCTTGTTTTCTATTCAAAACTGTCAATGTTTTTATTTCATTTTCTGGTAAAACCCCTAATTCCATTTCTTCTAAAATGGTTTCTGGATTTTCAGTTCTTGGATTGTCTGTAGTAAAGATCACATGCGTACTTAACTGGGTTGCAATGTGTGCCATTTTTGGTCTTTTCAACTTATCTCGATCACCTCCACACCCAACAACAGTCAAAACATTTTCGTTACCAGTTCTAATATCATTAATAGTTTCTAACACATTCTTTAAGGCATCTGGCGTGTGTGCATAATCGACAATTGCAGTTACTCCGTCATTGGAAACAATGTACTCAAAACGCCCACTTACACTTTCTAGCTGACTGACGATTGTAAGCACCTCCAACCGTTCTAAACCTAATAATTCTGCGGTTGCAATAATGGCAGTAAGGTTGTACATATTGAAAACACCGATTAATTTTGTCCAAACCTCAGTACCTGCGACAGTAATTAAAGTTCCTGAAAGTTGTTTTTCTAAAATTTTTGATTTAAAATCTGCGAAGGTTTTTAAAGCATATGTTTGCTTCCTTGCTTTCGTGTTTTGCAACATGAAACTACCGTTTTTGTCATCGATATTCGTGAGTGCAAATGCAGATTTTGGCAGAGCGTCAAAAAACTGTTTCTTAACATCTCTATATTCTGCAAGGGTGTTATGATAATCTAAATGATCATGAGAAAGATTGGTAAAAATTCCACCAGCAAAGGTTAAACCTGCTGTTCTTTTTTGATGAATTCCATGAGAACTCACTTCCATAAAACAGTAATCAACACCTGCATCGATCATGGTATCTAAATACCTATTTATAGTTACCGAATCTGGCGTAGTATGTGTCGCTTTAAAATCGGTTTCATCCACCTTAATGATTACAGTAGAAAGGAGTCCCACTTTATAACCTGCTGCCTTAAACAACTGATATAAAAGCGAAGCAATGGTCGTTTTACCATTGGTACCGGTAATCCCTATTAATGGAATTTTACGAGAAGGATTGTCATAAAAGTTGGACGCCATGATCGCCAAAGCACTATTTGCGTCTTCTACTTGCACATAGGTAACTCCATTCTTTTTCGCTTCAGGAATCGCTTCACAAATAATTGTATTTGCTCCTAAAGAAATTGCTTTATCAATGTATAAATGCCCATCAACAGCAACTCCTTTTTGAGCTACAAAAACATCATTTTTTTCAATTTTTCTTGAATCGAAAACAAGTTGATGTACTTCAATATTTGTTTGACCAACTAGTTGGAGTATTGAAACCTGATCTAATATGTCATTTAAATTTTTCAGCTTAGGAAAGTTTTAAAATAATGGTTGCTCCTTTGATTAATTTTTCTCCTTTTTTAAGTGATTGAGATTTTACATTACCACTTCCAGAAATTTTCACTTTCAATCCAATATTCTCTAACAATGACAACGCATCCATACCAGACATTCCTTTAACATTAGGGATTTCTGTATGTGTTTTTAGCAACTGATTGTTGTAATTTAAAAATGCATTATCAATTGCTGTAAACTGAACTTTATCATCTACATATTGATTATCTATGGGGGTTGTAGTATAAATTTTTTGAGCAATTTCTTTAAAAACTGGTGCTGCAACTACAGCCCCATAATATCCTTTTTCTTTCTTTGGATCGTGAATGACTACAATACACGAATACTTTGGGGTATCTGCAGGAAAAAACCCAGCAAACGATGCCGTATAATGCTTTTTAGAATAGTGCCCTTTTATGGTTTCACCTTGTTCATTGATATAGGTAGATAGGTATTTTTTTGCTGTTCCGGTTTTACCTGCCATTGAAAAATTTGGAGAATAGATATTCTTAGCAGTTCCTTGGACCACTACATTTTCAAGTACTTTTTTAATCTTTTTTAATGTTTCGTCTGAGGCTATTTTAGCATTTACAACTTCTGTTTCAAATATTTTTTCTGATTTCTCTTGCTTCCTCAATTCTTTAATAAACCTTGGTTTTACCATCACACCATTGTTGGCAACCGCATTGTAAAACATCAAGGTTTGCATAGGAGTTACAGACACGCCGTAGCCCCAAGACATCCATTCTAACGAGATCTTATTCCACCCTTTATCTTTTGGAGTTGGAACAACAGGTCTTCCTTCTCCTTTAATTGAAAAGCCAACAGGTTTTGTAAAACCATAATCCGCTAGCTTATTGATGAATTTTTGAGGTTGATGATCATAATGCTTACGAATCAACTTTACGATGCCGACATTCGATGAAACCTCAAAAGCACGTGCGGCAGAAATTTCACCATATCCTCCCTTTTTTGAATCTTCTACTTTAGAACCATGGAGAAAAATTCTTCCTTTTTCAGTATCTACTACAGTAGCTGTATCTATTACCTTATCATCTAGTGCCGCCATTAAACTTGCCAATTTAAATGTGGATCCTGGCTCATGGCTTTCCCAAACGGCATAATTTCTCTTCTCGTAGTACTTCCCTTTGGAAGTTCTTCCTAAATTTGCAATGGCCTTAATTTCTCCTGTGGATGTCTCCATGACTACTGCACACCCGTGTTCTGCTTCAAAAAACTCTAACTGACGTAACAATGCATGATGGGTAACATCTTGAATATTTACATCAATTGTTGTAATAATGTCATGCCCATCTATAGGTTCTTTTTCGTTGGCATCGTTAATTGGCTTCCATTGATTTTTAGCAATTCTCTGCTTCCATCGCAATCCATCTGCTCCTTTCATATAGGAAGCAAAAGCACCTTCAATACCTGCACCTCCACTTGAATCATCATAGCCGATGGTTCTTTCTGCAATTTTACCAATGGGATGTACACGAACCGTTTTGTGCTCTGCAATGAAGCCTCCTTTATAAACGCCCAATTTAAAAATTGGGAATTGCTTCATTTTTAAGTAATCATTATAGCCAATGTTTTTCGCAATAAAAAAATATCTTTTTTTCGCCTTTTTAGCATTTCGAAGTCTTCTCTCATAATAAACTGGAACATTGCCCAACATCTCAGAAAGTGCCTTTGAAAGGGCTACTATATTTTGCTCAAAAACTTGATTTTTAACAACAACCAAATCCATTCTAATGGTATACATAGAGACCGAAGTTGCCAACAAATTACCGTCTGCTGCATATACGTTTCCTTTGTTCGCTGAAATGGTAAATTGTTTTACGGTTCCTTTCGTAGATAATTTATTGTATTTATCTCCGTGAACATATTGAAGATTAAAGACTCTTAAAATTACGACTACTAAAAAAATCGTCATAACAGCTCCTACGAGGTAGAATTTTGCCAGTATGCCTTTTTTTTGAGTTGCCAATTTATGAATCTTTATAAGTTACTTTTATTTTTTTAGGTGGAGTTGTTGATGGCTCAATCCCTAATGATTTTACTCTTTTCCGAACACTAGACTCCATCTCCATCCTTTCTAGCCTTGAGCTTGTATCTACATACTCCTCTCTCAACGCTCGCTTCTCTTTATTTAGATTTGCAATCAGAATTGCTTTTTTATCAGCTTGATGACCACTCGAAATCATAATTAACAGGAGACCAACAATGAAAATAATAATTCGCCAGTTTTTAAAAGCAGCTTCATCAGTAAGGAAACTTCCTCTCAGAAAACCGTACAAACCTTTTTTTACTTTTGACATTGAATTCGATTACTTTTTTATACGTTGTTGTTTAAGGGTTGCAATCCTAAGTTTTGCACTTCTCGCTCTATTGTTTCCTTTAATTTCCTCGGTAGAGGGCACGATTAATTTTCCTACTTTCTGTAATGGCTCATTAGAGTTTCCGAAGGCATCTTTTTCAAGTTCGCCACGAAACATTCCGGTTCTTATAAATCGTTTTACCAATCGATCTTCTAAAGAATGGTACGCAATAACACTTAGCCTTCCGTTCGCTGTTAAAAGGTTTGGCATTTGCTCTAAGAATTCTCTTAAAGCATCGAGCTCTTCGTTGACTTCAATTCGAATCGCTTGAAATATTTGAGCCAGTATTTTATGCTCTTTTGCATTTGGCAAATACTTCTGAAGTACTTTTTTTAACTGAAAACTTGTCTCTATTTTAGCAACCTCTCTTTGCTCAACAATCGTTTTTGCAATGTTTCTTGAATTTCTTAATTCACCATACAAGAACAATATTTCTGCTAATTTTTCTTCAGAATAATTATTAATAATTTCTTTGGCAGACACTTTTGATTTCTGATTCATTCTCATGTCTAAATCCCCGTCAAAACGAATAGAAAATCCACGTTCGGCTTCGTCGAATTGATGAGAAGAGACTCCCAAATCTGCGAGTACTCCATCTACTTTTTTAATTCTATGAAATCTTAAAAACCGAGAGATAAACCTAAAATTCTCTGGAATTAATACAAAACGCGCATCATCAATTAGATTCTCCAAGGCATCAGGATCTTGGTCAAAAGCAAACAACTTGCCTTTTGGTCCCAATCTGCTTAATATTTCTCTAGAGTGCCCTCCTCCGCCAAAAGTTACATCCACATAAACGCCATTTTCTTTTATAGATAAGGCATCAACGCTCTCTTTTAGTAAAACTGGATTATGATACTTCATTTATCGTTGTATTTCCCATCACATCTTCTGCCAATTCTGCAAAATCTACAGAAGCATCTTCAATTGCTTTTTCGTATTTATTTTTGTCCCAAATTTCAATAATATTCACCGCAGAAGACAAAACAATCTGTTTCTGAATGCCTGCAAAATCACAGAGGTCTTTTGGAATTAACAATCTGCCAGAAGCATCTAATTCTACCATTTTTACACCTGCAGTAAACTTTCTGATAAAATCGTTGTTCTTTTTTACAAACCTGTTTAGTGTATTGATTTTCTGCATCATTAAATTCCACTCACTCATTGGATACAACTCCAAACAGGGTTGAAAAACACCTCTTTTTATTACAAAACCATCTTGTAGCACAGTATGCAGCTGCTTCTTAAAAGCAGATGAGAGCATCAACCTTCCCTTAGCATCTGCCTTACATTCGTATGTACCAATGAGATGAATCATTTAAAGAAACTATTTTATCAATATCAAAAATATATAATTTTTACCACTTTTTACCACAATTTACCACTTTGTTCATAACTTTATTTGGAAGAACACCTAGCAATAATATTCAGAGAGAATTTACCCAAAACTTAAAACGTTAATTATTAAACAAAAAAGAAGTACATTTGCGGTTCAGTAAATTGTAAAAAACGAATGACCGAGTATTTAAAGACTGAAGAAAATTTTACTTACGCTGAGGCCGGAGAAGGGCCTGCAATTATTGTACTTCATGGACTTATGGGTACTTTAAGTAATTTTAAAGACACTTTTAATCATTTTTCTAAAAATGGTTACAACGTTTTAATCCCTGAATTACCTCTTTACTCGCTTCCTCTTTTAAAAACAAATGTTAAAAATTTAGCAGCGTTTTTAAAGGATTTCATGGAACATAAGAAATTAGATTCTGCTATTTTATTAGGGAACTCTTTAGGAGGTCACATCGCGTTATACTTTACTAAAAATTACCAAGAAAAAGTAACTGCATTAGTACTCACAGGAAGCTCTGGTTTGTATGAAAAAGCAATGGGCGATAGTTTTCCGAAAAGAGGTAGTTACGAATACATCGAAGAAAAAACCAAAGGGGTCTTTTACGATCCAGCAATTGGGACCAAAGAAATGGTAGATGACGTTTTTAAAATTGTAAATGACCGAAGTTCGGTAATCAGAACTTTAGCAATTGCAAAAAGCGCCATAAGACACAACATGTCTGGAGATTTGCCAGAAATGAAAATTCCAACCTGTATCATTTGGGGAAAACAAGATACTGTTACACCCCCAGAAGTTGCCGATGACTTCCATAAATTATTACCCAATTCAAATTTATTTTGGATTGATAAATGTGGACATGCCGCAATGATGGAAAGACCGGAACAGTTTAATTCGATCCTTGATCAGTGGCTAAAAGATAGAAAATTATAATTCTATTTTAAGACCACTTTTTTCTACATACCGTAAACACAACTCAATTTTTTATTGTGAAAATAAAATCTGCTGAATTTATAATGAGTAACAGTAATGTTACTAAAGCACCCAAAGACAGAATTCCAGAATACGCCTTTATTGGACGCTCAAATGTTGGGAAGTCTTCATTGATAAACATGTTAATGGAGCGGAAAGATTTGGCTAAAACATCTGGGAAACCAGGAAAAACACAGCTAATTAATCACTTTTTAATAAATGAATCTTGGTTCTTGGTTGATTTGCCTGGCTATGGTTATGCTCAAATTTCAAAGAAAAAAAGAACTATTTTTCAATTTTTCATAGAAAACTATTTTAAAGAAAGAGAACAGCTAGTTTGTACTTTTGTGTTGATTGATTCGAGACACGATCCTCAAAAAATAGATATTGAGTTCATGCAGTTTTTAGGAACCAATCAAATTCCATTTTGTCTTGTTTTTACAAAAGCGGATAAACTTGGAAATTCTAAATTGAATCAACAAATTACAACCTACAAGAAAAAATTATTACAGCACTGGGAAGTGTTGCCAACTTGTTTTGTAACCTCCTCTGCGAGTAGCCTTGGAAGAAAAGAATTCTTAGATTTTATAGAGAATGTCAATCAAGACGTCTCTAAAGATTTTAAATAATCATTCCTCTTCATGCAATCTAATAAAAAAAATTTACAGGTTTTATTTGAAGACAACCACCTTCTTATTGTCAATAAAAGAGCTGGAGACATTACTCAAGGTGATAAAACTGGAGACAAACCTCTCAGTGAAGTTGTTAAAGAGTATGTAAAAGACAAATACAACAAACCTGGAAACGTTTTTATTGGGACCGTGCATCGCCTTGACAGACCTACTTCTGGTATTGTTATTTTCGCAAGAACCTCAAAAGCATTAGAACGCTTAAACAAAATGCTCCGAGACAAAGTCATTCAAAAAACCTATTGGGCGATTGTAAAAAACCAACCGAAAGCTAAAACAGATACGCTAACAAATTTCTTAAAAAAAGACAGCAAAAAGAACAAATCTTTTGTCTACAAAAAAGAAATTGAAGGAAGTAAAAAAGCAACATTACATTTTAAAGTAATTCAACAACTAGACAATTATTCATTACTTGAAGTTGATTTAGAAACTGGAAGACATCATCAAATAAGAACACAACTCTCGCACATCGGAAGTCCAATTAAAGGCGATTTAAAGTACGGTTTTGATAGAAGTAATAAGGATGGAAGCATTTCTTTACATGCCAGAAAAATCAATTTCGTACACCCTGTCACAAAAGAAATAATTACCATCATCGCCCCAACACCAACCGACCCTATTTGGAAAGCTTGTCTATAGCTTATAGTTTTTGTATATTTATACAAAACTACCCCCCAAATGAAACCATTTAAATACCTATCTGTTTTAATACTACCTATTGTGGTTTGTATTTCCTTCCTTTCTAAAGGATGGCTCACTTTTTTGCCAGCAATTGTCTTTTTTGGTTTGGTGCCCTTTCTAGAACTATTTATCAAACCCAATAAAGAAAATTTCTCGAAAGAAGCAGAGAAAATAGCCAAAGAAAACAACAATTATACCTATATTTTGTATGCTACATTACCGATTCAGTTGTTCTTTTTAGGCTTCTTTTTTTATGCAATACAAGAAACAGGATTGACCAATTTAGAATTGAGTGGACGAATTTTTGGAATGGGAATTATGTGCAGTGTTATTGGGATTAATGTTGGCCATGAATTGGGGCATAGAAATAAAAGAATAGATCAATTTATCGGTGAAATCCTATTACTCACTTCATTAAATACCCATTTTTTACCCTATCATAATGGAGGACACCATTTAAACGTAGCAACTCCTAAAGATGCTGCAACTGCTAGAAGAAATGAAATTATATTTATTTTCTGGATTCGTTCCCATATTACAAGCTATTTACAAGCTTGGGCTATCGAAAAAAAACGTTTAGAAACCAACAATACAAGTTGGTTTCACTATCAAAACAGAATGCTCATTTATACAATTTGCAACTTTCTGTTACTTAGTGCAATTTATTTTTTCTTCGGACAATCTGTTACCATTTATTTTTTATTAGCAGCGGTAATTGGTATTCTTCTTTTAGAAACTGTTAATTATATTGAACATTATGGATTGTTAAGAAAACAAGATGAAAATGGACGTTATGAAAAAGTAAAAAGAAAGCACTCTTGGAATTCTGACCATCAGGTTGGACAAGTATTACTCTTCAACTTATCGCGACATTCAGACCATCATTACAATGGTTCAAAACACTATCAAACATTAAAAACAGTTCCAGAAAGTCCACAAATGCCAACAGGATACCCTGGCATGATGCTACTTGCATTACTCCCTCCTTTTTGGTTTCTGGTGATGCATAAAAAAATTAAAACCCTTTCTTAAAACAAAAAATGAGTTTAGAAAAAACAGTTTCAGAAGCAATTAATTATAGACGTTCTGTAAGAATTTATAAAGAAAAAGCCATTGATACAAAAATTGTAAAAAAGTGTATTGAGCTGGCTACTTTAGCACCAAACAGCAGCAATATGCAATTGTGGGAATTTCATCATGTTGTCTCTAAAGAAACCATTGCTAAAATGGCTCCTTTTTGCTTCAACCAAAATGCAGCAAAAACAGCACAAGAATTGGTCGTTTTTGTAACGAGAAAAGACTTGTGGAGAAAACGCGCAAAAGCAAATTTAAAAATGGTGGATGCACTTTTTCCACCAAAACAAAAAGCGGAACAAAGTAGTAGAGAAAAGGTGATTCGAAATTATTATGGAAAAATAATTCCGTTTGCCTATTCAGATTTTTTTGGAATTTTAGGTTTTTTTAAATTTATATTCGTTTCTATCATTGGAATTTTTAAACCAATTTACCGACAAGTAAAAGGAAGTGACATGCGAAATGTAGCACATAAAACTTGTGGATTGGCTGCTGAAAACTTTATGATCGCGATGGCTGCCAAAGGCTATGACACTTGTCCTATGGAAGGTTCTGATACGTTGCGGGTGAAAAAATTACTCGGCCTGCCTTTTGGCGCAGAAATAAACATGATTGTTTCTTGCGGAATTAGAGATGAAAAAGGCGTTTATGGGGAACGTTTTCGAATTCCTTTTGAAGAAGTGTACAAGGAAGTTTAGTGATTAATCACGCTTCGGTTTCAAAACCAATACGTGCTTGCTTTTAAGAATCGTTGACTGATTTAATAGCATCGGCACATAGTCTCCATTCAAATACTTCGCCGCCTGGTCTTTGTAATGATCACTAAAAACACGACCCGATTGTCCGGTTGGCAAAATTGCCAAGCTATTTTCAACATCAGAAAAATCAACAACTCGTCTCGTGGAAGGCCCTGCCTTTACTTTGTAATAGCCCGTGGAATCAATATTATAAATCTGATTATTAATTACTTGGTCACCACCAGAAGTCACAAAAGGCCCTACATTAAAAAGGCTTCTAAGCACAGGGATCTCTCCTAAAGTATGCTTGTGTTCTACTGACACTACGCGATCCCAAGTCCAATTTTCAACATTTTCTCCCAACTGATTTTGTAGAAAAGAAAACGCATTTTTAAAAGATTTCATAACGATATCTTGTTTGCTTTCTACCTTTCCTTTTGTTGAAACATCATCCCACCAAACCGATTCCTCTCTTGCCATTTGCACAGGCAACACCTTCTCTATTAAAGGGGTATTTGAAAACTGGCTGAACGCTTTGCCCATTTCATCTGAAAAGGTGTTCTTTTGAAATTCATATACGATTCGATTGTAAATTACAGGACCAATTTCGTTTTTATCAAAATTGCCTTTCCAGTTTCTTAAATTTGAAATTGCTATTTTTTCACTTGGAGACAGTGCCGTTTTATCGAGAGATTTTATGAAATTTGCTATAATTGGTGGGGCAACAGGAGCGGTTACATCATTCATCATTTCTGCAACCTCTTCTTTTGTCCAATCATCCTTTGGAGCAACTAAATCGACAATTCTCTTTGCTCTACTTTCATTTAAATAATATCCTGGATACAATTCACTTCCAACAGCATTGGGTTGGTTATTTGCCGAGTACACATAATTCCAACTTGGGTTTACTGCTTGTGGGTTTTGCTCAAAGTCTAAATATTCTAGAATTTCATCAGCTCCAGAAATACCATCTAAATAGGTTTTGGTATACAAAGAATCTCGGTATCGATAAAGTCTCCCAGAAGCAAACCAGGCGATATTATCTTTTGCATCCCCATACATCATGTTTAAACCGGGAGCATGCAATTTACTCGCCCCTTTTTTAAAGTCGGACAAATTTTTAGCATGTGAAATCTCATACCCAACCTCTAAAATTTTATTTTCTAAGGCTGTATAAACCCATTGCATTGCAATCGGTCTCTCATCATCTAAATGCTTGATAATAGCATTCATTATAGGACCATGTTGACTCACTTTTATTTGATACACAAGATCTTCTTGTCCTTTCACTTTAATGCGTTTGTCAATTAATTGATACGTTTCATAACCCGTAGCTGTTTTATATTCCATGTCATTTGCTGGGTTATTTTCTTCAATATAGAAATCAACATCATCATTTTCAAACATGGTTAATCCGTAGGCATAATCGCTATTGTGTCCTAAAAGAGGAAAAGGGATCAACGCTAAGTTGAAACCATACAATTCATAATCAGGTGTTTTAATATGCGACTGGTACCAAACTGAGGGTTGTGAATAACCAATATGTGGATCATTGGCGAAAATTACTTTTCCTTTTTTAGTTTTTTCTGGTCCTAACACCCACGAGTTACTTCCAATAAAGGGTGAAATTGGCAAGGCTTCAAATAGTTTTTGCATGGCAACTCCAAATGCAGCCTTTATTTCAGGGTTTTTCTCACTTTTAATAAAGGTTAAATTCTGAGATTCTGCATCGATTAATTCATTCAAATAATTTTCACCTAAGACCTCCTTTACTTCACTTAACAAAGGGTCTGTCTTGTGTGCAACTGCAAAACTAAACGCCATATAACCAAAGACATTGTACATGTCTTTAAGTGTGTACATTTCTTTCTCTACACCAACAATTGTAAATTCTATAGGTGTTTGTCCGTCAGCGATATATTGGTTGATACCCTCCAAATACGCCATCGACAACTGATACATTTCACTGCTCTTATCTAAATTTTGAATTGTTTCTTGGGCACTTTCTTCAATCCCTAAGCCCGACATAAACTTATCGGTATCAATTAGCTTTTCGCCAAAAATCTCAGACAATCTTCCTGCTGCAATTCTACGAATAAGTTCCATTTGCCACAATCGATCCTGTGCATGCACGTATCCCAGTGCTGTATATGCATCCTGTTGATTTTGGGCATTTATATGGGGAACACCAATAGGATCAAAATAAATTTCCACTTCCTCTGAAAGATTTTTAATCTCAATTTCACCCTCATAAATAGGAACCAGCGTCTTTGTGTAAAGCCACAAACCTATTAACAAAAAAAAGCAAAAAAGGAGAAAATATTTGAGGGGTTTTTTAAGAATTTTCATAGAAATCTAATTGATATTTTCAAAGATACTAGAATTAAATCGTATTTTTGAAATCGATTACAAAATCATCATCTATGAAAAAAATTCAAATGGTAGACCTACAAGGTCAATATACCAAAATTAAAGACGCTGTGAACAATTCTATAGAACAAGTTCTAAATACATCTGCCTATATAAACGGTCCTTTAGTGCATGAATTTCAAGCGGACTTAGAAAAATATTTGGGTGTAAAACACGTCATTCCATGTGCAAATGGAACCGACGCATTGCAAATTGCAATGATGGGACTCGGACTCGAACAAGGCGATGAAGTAATTACTGCCGATTTTACCTTTGCTGCTACGGTAGAAGTGATTGCATTGTTAAAATTAACACCTGTTTTAGTAGATGTAGATCCAGCAACTTTTAATATTGATTTGGAGGCATTAAAAAAAGCAATTACTCCAAAAACAAAGGCGATTGTACCGGTCCATTTATTTGGTCAAGTTGCTAATATGGAAGCTATTTTAGAAATTGCTCAAGAGCATAACCTTTTTGTGATTGAAGACAATGCACAAGCAATAGGCGCTACCTATACTTTTAAAGACGGAAGAAAGCAAAAAGCGGGAACACTGGGAAATGTGGGTACAACTTCTTTCTTTCCATCAAAAAACTTAGGTTGTTATGGTGATGGCGGTGCTATTTTTACAAATGATGATGAATTGGCTCACACCATTAGAGGAATTGTAAACCACGGAATGTATACACGCTATTACCATGACGTTGTTGGAGTCAATTCTCGATTGGATTCAATTCAAGCAGGTGTTCTAAAAGCAAAGCTTCCAAATTTAAACACCTACTGTACTTCGAGAAGAGATGCGGCTCGTTTTTACAACAAAGCATTTGCAAACAATACAAACATTGTTACCCCAACAACTCAATCTAACAATACAACGAATTGTGGACAACTTTGCGATTCTTGTGATTGCCATGTTTTTCATCAATATACATTGCAGATTAAAAATGGCAAAAGAGATGCTTTGCACAAACATTTATTAGAAAACAATATTCCAAATGCCATTTACTATCCGGTTCCATTGCATGCACAAAAAGCCTACAAAGATGATCGATATCAAGAAGCAGATTTTAAGGTGACCAATCAATTAATAAAGGAAGTAATTTCTTTACCAATGCATACCGAATTGGACCAAGAACAATTAGCATTTATTACAAATACCATTCTTTCCTTTATAAAATAATAAAAATGAAAAGGATACTTGTTACAGGTGGATTGGGATTTATTGGTTCTCACACAGTGGTAGAACTTCAAAACAAAGGTTTTGAGGTTGTAATTATTGATGATTTATCAAATTCAAAAATTGATGTTTTAGAAAAAATTACAGAAATCACAGGTATCAAACCTCTTTTTCATAAAATTGATTTGCGTGTCAAAGCAGATGTCACCTCTTTTTTTGACACAAACAAGGTAGATGGAGTCATTCATTTTGCAGCTTTTAAAGCCGTTGGAGAAAGCATCCAAAAACCCTTAGCGTATTACGAAAATAATATTGGGAGCTTGGTCTATTTATTACAGGAAATGAAAAATAGAAATATAGATCATTTTATTTTCAGCTCTTCATGTACCGTTTATGGACAAGCAGATGCCTTGCCAATTAATGAAAATGCCCCCATAAAGAAAGCGGAATCTACCTACGGAAACACCAAACAAATTGGCGAAGAAATTATTGCCGAAAGTTGCAAAGCATACAATATGAATGCCATTGCACTTCGCTACTTCAATCCAATAGGTGCACACGAAAGTATAAAAATAGGGGAATTACCCATAGGCGTTCCTCAAAATTTGATCCCATTTATTACGCAAACAGCTGCCGGACTTCGAAAAGAATTGTCTGTTTTTGGGGCTGATTATGATACTTCGGACGGAACTGCAGTTCGAGATTATATTCATGTTGTTGATTTGGCAAAAGCACATATTGCCGCATTAGAAAGGCTTATCAATAAAAAAAATAAAACCAATTTTGAGTTTTTTAATGTGGGAACAGGTATCGGAAGCTCCGTTTTAGAAGTAATTACTGCCTTCGAAAAGGCAGCTGGAAAACCATTGAATTACAAAATTGTTGACAGACGTGAAGGAGACATTACAGCAGCCTATGCAGATACTACAACAGCCAACAAAGAGCTGAATTGGAAAACAGAAAAAAGTTTGGAAGAGGCTTTAGCTGACGCTTGGAAATGGCAACAGCAACAATAATCAATCTTTATTTACTTTTCAAAAAAGGATAATTTCTTCTCTTTGTTATTTCATTTCCGCATATTTCAGTAGCTTTACTTATCAAAAAAAAAATCATGAACAAAAAAATAATTTTGGGCTTCTTTGCGATTTTAGCAATGGCCTGCAGTCAAGAAAAGCTAACCAAAAATCCCGAACTTCGTATTGATTATAAAAAAATTGAATTGGACAACGGCTTGGATGTTATTTTTCATATTGATAAATCAGATCCCGTAGTTGCTGTAGAACTAATGGTACATGTTGGATCTGCAAGAGAAACCGAGGGGAGAACTGGTTTTGCGCATTTGTTTGAACATTTACTTTTCTTAGAGTCTGAAAACCTTGGAAAAGGAGGGTTGGATAAAATGAGTGCACGTATTGGAGGTTCTGGCGCAAATGGATCTACTTCGAGAGACCGAACAAACTATTTACAAACCGTCCCAAAAGATGCTTTAGAAAAAATGATCTGGGCAGAAGCGGATAAATTAGGCTGGTTTATTAATACGGTTACAGCCCCGGTTTTAGCAAAAGAAAAACAAGTCGTTAAAAACGAAAAAAGACAAAGTATTGACAACAGGCCTTATGGACACAACCAATATGTGATTGGCAAAAATTTATATCCAAAAGACCATCCCTACAATTGGCAAGTAATTGGATCTCTTGAAGATTTGCAAAATGCAACCTTAGAGGATGTAAAAACCTTTTACAAGAAATGGTACGTCCCAAACAATTCAACCTTGGTTTTATCGGGTGATTTTGACATTGAACAAGCAACAAAATGGGTGCGTAAATATTTTGACGAAATCCCAAGAGGAACCGATATTCCTGCTTTAGAAAAACGTCCTGGAAGTGTCCCTGAAACGAAAGTCTTGTACTATGAAGACAACTTTGCAAGAGTTCCGCAACTTACCATGGTATGGCCAACAGTTGAATCTTACCACCCAGATTCTTATCCTTTAGAGGTTTTATCTGAATACCTTACAGAAGGAAAATCGGCACCAATGAATCAGGTTTTAATTGATGAATTAAAACTAACTTCTGCTACAAGTATGTTTAATTATGTTTCTGAATTGGCAGGGCAAACACAACTATCTATAAGAGCATTTAAGGGTAAAAACTTAGCAGAAATAAAAACAGGGATTGAAAAAGGATTTGCAAAATTTGAAAAAGAAGGCATTTCAGAAAAAAGCTTAAAGCGTATAAAAGCAGGGCAAGAAACTAGTTTTTACAGAAGCTTATCTAGCGTTTTAGGAAAAGGAACTGGATTGGCTTCCTACAATACATATACAGGAGACCCAGGCTTTGTAACAGAAGATATTAAAAGAACATTGGCAGTAACTACAGCAGATGTAATGCGTGTTTATAACAAATACATCAAAAACAAAAATTATATCGCAACCTGTTTTGTACCAAGAAGCAGTGCAGATTTGATATTAGAAAATGCTGTTTTAGCCAATGTTGTAGAAGAAAAAATCATAACGGGTGCAGAGGAAAAATTTGACCCTAAAATTGCAGCTACCTACACAAAAACACCATCTTCTTTTGATAGAAGCATAGAACCTATTTCCGGAGAAACGCCATCACTTGCAGTTCCTAAAGTATATGAAAGCACCTTAGAAAATGGATTAAAAATCTTTGGAATTGAAAACAATGAAGTGCCACTAGTACGCTTTAATCTAACCATTGATGGAGGACAACTACTAGAATCCATGGACAAATTAGGCGTTGCAAATTTAACGGCTAGTTTATTAAACAAAGGCACAAAAAACAAAACGACTCAAGAATTAGAGGAAGCCATACAAGATTTAGGCGCATCTATATTCAGTTATGCAGGGAAAGAAAGTATCACGATAAGTGGAACCACTTTGGCGAAAAACTATAATGCGACTTTAGCCCTAGCCCAAGAAATGATCCTGTCTCCAAGGTTTGATGAAACTGCCTTTGAATTGCTAAAAAAAGCAACCGTTACAAGGTTACGCCAGCAACAAGCAAGTCCAAACGCTGTAGCAAGAAATGCCTATAATGAATTGATTTACGGAAAAGAAAACATCCGTTCTAAAAATACACTAGGAACCATTTCATCTGTTTCTAAAATAACGATTGAAGATGTAAAAGCATTTTATGAAAAATCCATATCACCCTCCGTTGCAAAAATGTTTGTGGTAGGGAATATAAAAGAAAACGAGGTATTGAGTTCTTTAGAAGACTTAAACGCTCAATGGGCGACCAAAGAAGTGCTTATTCCTACTTATAAAACACCTGAAGCACCTACAAAACCAACAGTCTATTTTTATGATATTCCAAACGCAAAACAATCTGTTTTACAAATTGGAACACCTGCATTGGCGATTACTGATGAGGATTATTATGCCGCTTCTGTCATGAATTATATCCTTGGTGGTGGTGGTTTTGCATCGAGATTAACGCAGGAATTACGAGAAGGTAAAGGATATACTTACGGAATTCGATCGGGTTTTTCGGGGACAAAATCAAAAGGCTCATTTACCATTTCTAGTGGAGTAAGATCGAATGTCACCCTAGAATCGGCACAGTTGATCAAACAAATTTTAAAAGAGTATCCAACAACTTTTTCAGACAAGGATTTAGAAACAACAAAAAGTTTTTTAATAAAAAGTAATGCAAGAGCTTTTGAAACAGCTAGCGCAAAATTAAGAATGCTCTCTAACATGAGTACCTATGGATGGAAATCCGATTATGTAAAAGAACAAGAGTCCATTGTAAATAACATGACGAAAGCGCGTGTAAAAGAACTCGCAAACAAATATGTAAATCCAGATAAATTAATTTGGTTGGTTGTTGGTGATGCAGAAACACAATTCGATAGAATGAGGGAGCTAGGGTATGGAACGCCTATTTTATTAAACAAAAGGCAACAACCAATTAAGAATTGATCCTTAAAGTTGATGACATTAAAAATAAGTCAATAAAAAACCGAGCAATTTGCTCGGTTTTTTTTATTGAATATAAACTCTTTTTACGAAAGTACGGTTGCACCACTTGCAGTGACACTTCGATCAATTTTTCGCATTAACCCTTGTAAAACTTTCCCAGGTCCAACCTCAATAAACTCTGTTCCACCATCTGCAATCATTGCCTGAATGCATTGTGTCCATTTTACAGGTGCCGTTAATTGTGCAATTAAGTTTTCTTTAATCTCATCTGGGCTTGTTACCGCCTTTGCGGGTACATTTTGATACACTGGGCAGGTAGGCTCACTAAAAGTAGTTTCCTGAATGGCCGCTGCTAATTCTTCTCTTGCTGGCTGCATCATTGGTGAATGAAAGGCACCTCCAACAGGCAATAACAAAGCTCTTCTTGCTCCTTTTTCTGTAAGAACTTCACAGGCTTTTTCAACGGCTGAAATTTCACCAGAAATAACCAATTGCCCTGGGCAATTGTAATTTGCAGCAACCACAATTCCATCAATTCCTTGACAGGTTTCTTCGACTACATGGTCTTCTAATCCTAAAACTGCGGCCATGGTCGAAGGTGCTATTTCGCACGCTTTCTGCATTGCCAAAGCACGTTTAGAAACAAGCCTTAATCCGTCTTCAAAAGACAAAACACCGTTTGCAACCAAAGCAGACAATTCACCCAAAGAGTGTCCTGCAACCATTTCTGGTTGAAATGAATCTCCCAATACTTTTGCCAAGATTACAGAGTGTAAAAAAATAGCAGGTTGTGTAACTTTCGTTTCTTTGAGTTGCTCTGAAGTTCCTTCGAACATAATATCAGTAATCGAAAACCCAAGGATCTTATTTGCTTTTTCAAAATATTCTTGCGCCAATGGGAAGTGCTCGTAAAGGTCTAAACCCATTCCTGTATACTGTGCTCCTTGCCCTGGAAATATATATGCTTTCATTTAAAATGTATTTGAATAATTGTGGGCAAAAATAATGTTTTTTTTAAGAAGCCAATACGTATAGGTCGTAATATTGAATAGAGCGAAAAAGAATGGATTCAAAAAAAACAACTAACAGTTTCTTGTTTTTCACAATTACAAAGCCCCTATTAACATTATTTTTAGTGACAATCACAAGTTAATTGAGTAGTTTTGTTTGGAATAGAAACCGTAAAAAAAAGATGCTAAAAAGAATATTTTTACTAGTCATTGTTTTTTTATCGCTAAAAGCAACAGCACAAACATTAATTTACAATGCGTTGTTGCAATCCCATGTTAGCAAAGAAGGAATGGTTGATTATAAAAATTTTAATCAAAAAAAATTGCGGTTATATCTCACTTCTTTAGAAAAAATAACGCCCAAAACCACTTGGTCTAAAGACAGAAAAAAAGCCTTTTGGATTAATGTCTATAATGCATATACGCTACAAATTATTTTAGATAATTATCCACTAACAAGCATTCGAACAATTAAGAAAGAAGGAAATACTGCTTGGAAAATTCCATTTGTAAAAGTGGGAAATCAAACATACACTTTGGATCATTTGGAGCATGAAATTTTACGAAAAAAATACAAAGATCCTAGAATTCATGTAGGTGTGAATTGTGCCTCGATTTCCTGCCCCAAATTATTGAACATTGCGTTTACAGAGGAAAATGTGAATGCCGAATTAGAAAAATTAATGACCGAATTTGTCAACGATACTACCAGAAATAAAATCAGCAATGAAAATATTAAAATCTCTAAAATTTTTAGTTGGTTTAAAGAGGATTTTACAGAAAAAGGAAGTATTATTGAGTACTTAAATCGATATTCGGAGACTCCAATTGATAAAAATGCACAGATTCGTTACAAAACGTATGACTGGAATTTAAACGAAAAATAAAATTATGGCAAAACCTTATTATGATGCTTCCGACTTGCGGAAATTTGGAAAAATCACAGAATGGAGCGAAGAATTGGGAAATAAATTCTTTGATTATTATGGAAAAGTATTTGAAGAAGGTGCTTTAACGGCGCGTGAAAAATCTCTTATTGCTTTGGCTGTTGCACATACAGAACAATGTCCGTATTGTATTGACGCCTATACCAAAGATGGCCTTGAGCGAGGCATTACTAAAGAACAAATGATGGAAGCCATTCATGTAGGGGCTGCTATTAAAAGTGGTGCTACTCTAGTACACGGAGTTCAAATGATGAACAAAGTGAACAAATTAGAAATGTAAGAGAAAAAACAATACCGTATAAAAATGGCTACAAAATCACTTTTAGCAAGAAACAATGATTTAGCAAATACAGCCCGTCAAATGGAAATTCTATCCAGCGGAATTTTCGCTGATGGCGAATTGCCCACATTTGCTAACAAACTAAAAGAAACCCATCTGTTTCCGCTACAACCCAAAAAATTAGAGATTCTTCAAATCAATTTAGGGTATATGTGCAATCAAGTTTGTGCGCATTGCCATGTGGATGCAGGTCCAGATCGGAAAGAAATCATGACTTTAGAAACCATGCAACAATGTTTGGAGGTGATTAAAAATACGGGAGCACATACGCTGGACTTAACGGGTGGGGCACCAGAAATGAATCCAAATTTTAAAGAATTTGTAGAAGCTGCTGCAAAAGCGGGTATTAAAGATTTCATTGTTCGCTCTAACTTAACCATTATTCGGGCAAATAAGAAATACTACGAATTACCAAAGTTCTTTAAAAAACATAACATCCATGTTGTTTCTTCAATGCCACATTGGACCCGTGGAAAAACTGACAAACAACGAGGTGATGGTGTTTTTGACAAGTCTATCAAAGCACTACAAATGCTTAATGAGGTAGGATATGGAAGGGAAGGATCTGATTTAAAATTAGATTTGGTTTACAATCCTTCAGGTGCCTTTTTACCGGGCGATCAAATGGCCTTAGAAAACGATTTTAAAAAAGCGTTAAAAACGGATTTTAATATTGACTTTCACAACTTATTTGCCATTACCAATTTGCCTATTAGTCGATTTTTAGATTATTTAATTGCTTCTGAAAACTATGAAGATTACATGTTTTCTTTGGTAGATGCCTACAATCCAACAGCAGTAGCAAATGTGATGTGTACCAATACCATTTCGGTCAGTTGGGATGGGTATTTATACGATTGCGATTTCAACCAGATGTTGAATTTAAAGGTAGCCAGTAAGGTACAACACATTGGGGACTATAACGAAGCGCTTTTACAAGACAGAAATATCATTATCAATCAACATTGTTATGGATGTACGGCAGGTGCAGGAAGTAGTTGTCAAGGGGTAGTCGCATAATAACTGTTTTATGAAAATACGAATTTTATCCTTTTTGTTATTAATTGCTACCAATGTATTTTCTCAAAATAATTTGAAGAATCTATTACAGAAGTACAATACAGAAAGCATTCCTTATATTTCTGTAAACCAATTGCTAAAGCAGCAAGAGAAAGTGATTTTATTAGATGCTCGAGAAAAAAAAGAGTTTGAAATAAGTCATCTTAAAAATGCCTATTTTGTTGGCTATACTGCTTTCAACCTCAAAAAAATCCTAAAAAAATTATCCAATAAAAAGAGTAAAATTGTGGTGTATTGTTCCTTAGGAATCCGATCTGAAGACATCGCAGAGAAACTTAAAGTGGCAGGGTATACAAATGTTTTAAATTTATATGGAGGAATTTTCGAATGGAAAAATAAGGGGAATCACGTGTTTGACTCCAACGGAAAGGCCACTGAGAAAATACATGTTTTTTCTAAAGAATGGAGTAAATGGCTCTTAAAAGGAAAGAAAGTCTATGAGTAAAAACCTACTTTTAATTTTTACAAGAAACCCAGAATTGGGAAAGGTAAAAACACGATTAGCAAAGACCATCGGAGCAGAAAAAGCATTGGCCATTTATAAATTTTTATTGGCGCATACCAAAAAAGTAACCGAAAATATAGCCTGTGACAAGGCAGTCTATTACTCCGTAAAAGTTCGAGAAAATGACCTTTGGAATGGTGAAATTTATCAAAAAAAACAGCAATTGGGTGAAGATTTAGGTATCCGAATGCAACATGCTTTTCTAGATGCTTTTGCTGCTGGTTATGAAAAAGTAATTATTATCGGTAGTGATTTGATTGATTTGTCTGAGGATATCATTGAAAAAGCGTTCTTACAGTTGACATCAAACGATGTTGTTATAGGGCCTGCTGAAGACGGCGGATATTACTTATTGGGCATGAAATCTGTACATCCAAATGTTTTTAAGAATAAAATCTGGGGAACATCTACAGTAAGAGAGGAAACACTGAACGATTTAAAAGATAAAAAAGTACATTTGTTAAACGAATTGAATGATGCAGATGTTTTAGATGATATCAAAGAGCACCCCGCATTTCAACATTTTTTAAACGAATACACCTCGCGTTGAGCTTTGTCCTTTAATTAGAGACAAAAGCGCAGTTTCAAGGCGGTAACTTTATATAGGTCTCAACTGCGCTCGACCCAGCAAGAACCATGAAACAAGAACAACTAAATGAAACAATCGCTTTTTTAAAAGCAGCAGGAATTACAGATCCAACAATCGGAATTGTATTGGGAACTGGACTGGGAAAATTAGTGGATGAAATTTCAATAGATAAAGAAATTGCCTATTCAGAAATTCCTAATTTCCCTCAAGCAACGGTGGAGTTTCATTCTGGAAAATTAATTTACGGAGTGTTTTCTGGTAAAAAAGTACTTGTTATGGCAGGACGTTTTCATGTATATGAAGGCTATGATTTATGGGAAGTTACTTATGGTATTCGCACTATGCATGCATTGGGAATTCAACAGTTATTAGTTTCTAACGCAGCAGGGGCTATCAACTTAACTTATAAGAAAGGGGATTTAATGTTGATCGAAGATCACTTAAATTTACAAGGAGGTTCTCCTTTAGCCTTCAAAGGCGCAAATGATTTTGGTAATATTTTTGCAGATATGTTGGCTCCGTATTCAAAAGGAATCAACCAAAAAATAAAAAACATTGCCAAAGAAAAGAACATTCAATTGCACGAAGGGGTGTATGCAAGTGTTGTAGGTCCACAATTGGAAACTAGAGCCGAATACAGAATGTTGCAAATTCTGGAGGTAGATGCTGTGGGTATGAGTACCGTACCTGAGGTAATTGTTGCCAAACAATTGAACTTGCCCTGTGCTGCTATTTCTGTTTTAACGGATGAATGTGATCCGAAAAATTTACAACCGGTAGATATTACAGAAATCATTGCAATTGCAGGAAAAGCAGAACCGAAGATGATTGCCATTTTTAAAGAATTGATCAAAATAATGTAAAATATAATGAACAGTTTTTAGCAGTATTTAATTGCATACTGTAACTAAGAATCGAACACTGAAAAAAATACTATGAGTTATTTAGAAACCACCAACGATGTATACAAACAAGCGGCATTAACTCCTGATGTTGGGCTTTGCTGCACTACAAATCCTATTTGGGAATTGCCAGGCCTAAAGATTCCTCGTATCATGCAAGAAATGAACTATGGTTGTGGATCTACCGTGCATGCAAGAGATTTAACGAACAATCCAAAAATGTTGTATGTAGGTGTTGGTGGTGGAATGGAATTGTTACAGTTTGCCTATTTCAATAGAACAAAAGGTGGGGTCATTGGATTGGATGTTGTGGATGAAATGTTGGAGGCTTCTCGTAAAAATTTCAAAATTGCAGAGGAACAAAACGATTGGTTTCAAAGTGATTTTGTAGACTTGCGAAAAGGGGACGCGATGGATTTACCGGTAGCAAACAATTCTATAGACGTAGCTGCACAAAATTGTTTGTTCAATATCTTTAAATCCGATGATTTAAAAAAAGCCATTGCAGAAATGTACCGGGTTTTAAAACCACATGGAAAATTGGTTATGAGTGACCCAACTTGTGAACAACCCATGAATGATGAATTACGAAACGATGCCCGTTTACGCGCATTGTGTTTGAGTGGAAGCTTGTCTATTGCAGACTATGTAAAAGCACTTACGGATGCTGGCTTTGGAACGATTGAAATTAGAGCAAGAAAGCCCTATCGAATTTTGGATCCTAAAAATTATCCTACAGACGAATTAATATATATTGAATCTATTGAAGTTGCTGCAATTAAAGACCCGATGCCGGTAGACGGTCCTTGTATTTTTACCGGGAAAGCTGCGATCTATTATGGAAGTGAAGATTATTTTGATGATGGGCAAGGACATACTTTACTAAAAAATCAGCCTTTGGCAATTTGTGACAAAACAGCCGCTGCTTTAAAAGCAATTGGAAGGGATGATATTTTCTTTTCAGCATCTACGTTCCACTATGATGGTGGTGGATGTTGCTAAAAAAGTAGTGTGAATATAAGCAAAAAAAAGGCGTGCTATAAGCACGCCTTTTTTTTAAGCATCTATTCTACCAACGGCACAACTCACAAAAGATTTTGCTTTGTGTACAAGGGTGTTTTTATCCCCCACTTCTGGGTATCCTAATTTTGATAATTTTTCTTTTATCAAATCGATTAATACATTTTTTGAACTAATGGAAACGGTATCATTTTCTACGTCAACAACTACTTCGTCCACATTTTCTATGGATAACAATCCTTTTTTAATAGTGGCTGCACAGCCTCCACATTTTAAGTTTTCTATTTTTATAACAGTCATCATCTTATTTTTAAAAGTATGCTACAAAGATATCAATTCATTTTATAGTTTACAGTAACATCGGTTACACAATCTTACTGTTTGCTCCACATCTTGTAGCCGCCAAGAACATTATACACTTCATACCCTTTTTCCTTGAGTATGATAGCAGCTTTACCACTTCTATTTCCACTTCTACAATATAAATATACGGGTTTGGAGGCATCTAATTGTTCTGCAGCTTGAACAGCAAAATCTGCATCGAAATAATTGGCAAAAAGAGCCGTCTCTATATAGCCATCGCTGACTTCTTTTGGGCTTCTTACATCTAATAATTGTATTTTTTCTTTTGCTAGTAATGCTTTCAATTCCGAGGTCGTAATTGTTTTTACAACTTGCTTTTGATTGCAATTTAGAAGAAAGAAACTTAGTAATAAAAGGCCTAATAAATTTTTCATTTGGTAATTTCTAGCTGTTTATTATATGCTTTATTGGTCGCGATTTTTTTCCTGGTTTCCCCTCTTTGGAAATATCTTCTTGTAAGTGATTAGTGTTAATGAAGAAATAACTCCAATTAAAATTCCATATTCAATCCCAAGGGTTAAAGTGGATATAAATGTGATGAGCATCAGGCAAAAATCTATTTTATTCGTTCTCCATAAATAAAAACCCTCACTGAAATTAATCAATCCGAAGACGGCAACTATAATAATGGCCGCTAAAACCGTATTGGGTAAATAGTAGAAATAGGGCGTTAAAAATAATAATGTAAAGACGACCATTACAACAGAAATTAAAGCAGCCATCCCTGTTGTTGCTCCACTTTCTTGATTGATAGCCGAACGTGAAAAACTGGAGGTGGAAGGATAGGCTTTAAAAAAAGAGCCTACAATATTACTCAATCCTAAGGCAATTAATTCTTGATTGGGTCGTACTCGGTATTCGTCTTGTTTTGCTTCTAAGGTTTTTCCAATAGAAATGAGTTCTAAATACCCCACCAAAACCAAAGTCAATGCGATTGGCATGAGTTGTTTTATCAACTGAAAGTCGAATATTGGAATGCTAAAACTTGGCAATCCAGCGGGAATGTTTTTTACGATGGCAACATCTTGAAAGTTGGTACTAAAGTATTTCATTGCCAATATTCCTAAAATTACAACAATCAAAGCGTTTGGAATTTTCTTATTGATTTTTCTAAATAAAATGATAATGACCATTGCAATGCAACCAATACTCGTAGTAGGTATATGGATCGTTGTAATTTTAAGCCAAATATCAACGATTAAAAATTGTATTTGATCGCTTTGAATAAAATCAATACCCAATAAATTTCTAAATTGATTTAAGCCTATGGTAAGCGCAACAGCAGATGTAAAGCCAGTAATAACAGGTTTTGATAAAAAACTCACCAAAAACCCAAGTTTAAAAACGCCCATTAAAAACTGAAGTATTCCTACCAGTAAGGCTAATAAAATAGCAATTGAAATATAGCGGTCTGTCCCTACTAAAGCCAATGTAGATACTCCAGTTGCTACAATTAACGAATCCATAGCAACAGGTCCTATTGCAACCTGTCTGGAAGTACCAAAAATAGCATAGACTATCTGAGGTAACAATGCACAATACAAACCATAAATAGGGGGTAAACCGGCAATAAGAGCATAGGCAATCCCTTGCGGAATTAAAATAATACCTACGGTAATTCCTGCAATTAAATCACCATTAAATCGAGATGATTGATAATTAGGAAGCCATTCTAAAATAGGTATGATTTTTTTTATGTTCATTTGTTTTCGCGATATGCGATTCACTTTTGACAATTACTAATTAGGAACAACAGGCTACTATGAGTGTCTTGGTTTTTCTAAAACAATTCACCGGTATTTCTTCCTTTTACACGTCCGAGGTGTTTGTAGGCCAATTCTGTAACCTCTCTCCCTCTTGGAGTTCGCATGATAAATCCTTGCTGAATTAAAAA
This sequence comes from uncultured Polaribacter sp., assembly GCA_943787375.1. GTDB lineage: Bacteria > Bacteroidota > Bacteroidia > Flavobacteriales > Flavobacteriaceae > Polaribacter. The sequence continues at coordinate 61,200 of CALSME010000005.1, read as the reverse complement.
GGGTTCATAGACTTCTTCTATGGTTTCTGTGTTTTCACTAACAGCAGTTGCAATGGTACTTAAACCTACTGGTCCCCCTTTGAATTTATCAATAATTGTAGTTAAAATTTTATTATCCATTTCATCCAAACCGTGCGCATCTACATGCAATGCTTTTAAAGCATACTTCGCAATTTCTATGGTAATGCTTCCGGTTCCTTTTATTTGTGCAAAATCTCGCACTCTACGAAGTAATGCATTGGCAATCCTTGGAGTTCCTCTACTTCTACCAGCAATTTCAATAGCGGCTTCCATAGAAATAGGAACGCTCAGAATGTCCGCACTTCTTTGGACGATTGTGGTTAAGAGTTCTGTTGTATAATAATGCAATCTACTATTGATTCCAAAACGGGCTCTCATAGGTGCTGTTAGTAACCCTGAACGAGTGGTTGCTCCTATTAAGGTGAAAGGTTCTAAGTTTATTTGTACGGTTCTGGCATTAGGACCCGATTCGATCATGATATCAATCTTATAATCTTCCATAGCGGAATACAGGTATTCTTCTACAATGGGGCTTAAACGGTGAATTTCATCAATAAAAAGTACATCTCGTTCGTCCAAGTTGGTCAACAAACCTGCTAAATCTCCGGGCTTGTCTAAAACAGGTCCTGAAGTTACTTTAATTCCTACTTGTAATTCATTGGCAAGAATATGTGCTAAGGTTGTTTTTCCCAATCCTGGAGGTCCATGAAAGAGGGCATGATCTAGGGCTTCATCTCTTTGATTTGCCGCTTCTACAAAAATCTTTAGATTTTCGATGGCTTGGTCTTGTCCAGAAAAATCATCAAAGGAAAGGGGGCGTAGTTTTTTTTCTACGTCTAAATCTTCGTTTGATAGGTTGCTGTTCTCTGGGTTTAAATGCTCGTTCATAAATACAAAGATACTATTAATTGTAATCAATTTTTGAGGATTCTCACCAAACAAAAAACCTTTCCGTATTGGGAAAGGTTTTTTATATTTATATTGAGGGATCTAGCTTCTATGAAGCTTCTTCGCCTTCAAGTAATGGTGTTGTTTGTAAAACGAAGTCTTCACCATGTAAGAAATCACTATCATCATCGTCTGCGTCTACACGCTTGCTATAATCATAAGCCCATCTGTGTACTTCTGGAATTTTTCCTGGCCAGTTACCGTGAATGTGTTCTACTGGTGTAGTCCATTCTAAAGTGTTTGATTTCCATGGGTTTTGGGTTGCTTTTGGTCCTCTGTACATAGAGATAAAGAAGTTGGCGATAAAAATTAGTTGTGCTACACCTCCTACTAAAGCGAATATTGTAATTACTACATTGATGTCTGCTAAATCGTCAAACATTGGAAATTCTGTATTGGTATAATATCTTCTTGGTAATCCTGCCAATCCAATAAAGTGCATTGGCCAGAATACTCCGTATGCACAAATAATTGTGATCCAAAAGTGCCAGTACCCTAATGTTTTGTTCATCATTCTACCATACATTTTTGGGAACCAGTGGTACACACCAGCATACATTCCGAAAATTGCAGAGACTCCCATTACTAAGTGAAAGTGAGCGACTACGAAGTAGGTATCATGAATATTGATGTCTAAGGCTGAATCTCCTAAAACCAATCCGGTTAAACCTCCTGTTACGAAAGTAGATACCAAACCGATAGAGAATAACATTGCTGGATTTAATTGAAGGTTTCCTTTCCATAGCGTCGTTAGGTAATTGAATGCTTTTACGGCAGATGGAATTGCAATTAATAAGGTGGTAAATGTAAATACAGATCCTAAGAATGGATTCATTCCTGAAATAAACATGTGGTGTCCCCAAACGATTGTAGACAAGAATGCGATGGCCATAATAGAAAGTATCATTGCACGGTATCCAAAAATTGGTTTTCTTGAATTTGTAGAAATTACTTCTGAGGTAATTCCTAATGCGGGTAATAATACAATATATACTTCTGGGTGTCCTAAGAACCAAAATAAATGTTCGAATAATACGGGCGAACCTCCTTGGTAATGCAATACTTCACCCGAGATGAAAATATCTGATAAGAAAAATGATGTTCCAAAACTTCTATCAAAAATTAGTAATAAGGCTGCAGATAACAATACTGGAAATGATACTACTCCAATAATTGCGGTAATGAAGAATGCCCACATTGTTAGCGGCAATCTTGTCATGTGCATTCCTTTTGTACGTAAGTTTAAAACGGTTACGATGTAGTTTAATGCTCCAATTAATGAAGAGGCAATAAAAATCGCCATAGACACTAACCATAAGGTCATTCCTGCTCCAGATCCTGGTATTGCCTGTGGCAATGCAGATAATGGAGGGTAAATGGTCCAACCTGCAGAAGCGGGTCCTGCTTCAACAAACAAGGAAATTACCATTACAACACTAGATAAAAAGAACAGCCAGTATGAAATCATGTTTAGAAATCCTGAAGCCATATCTCTTGCACCAATTTGCAAGGGGATTAGTAAGTTTGAAAAAGTACCACTTAGACCTGCAGTAAGTACGAAAAATACCATAATGGTACCATGAATCGTTACAAGGGCTAAGTAAATGTCTGGATCCATAATTCCGTTTGTTTGATGCGGTCCAAGAAACGCTTCAACAATTGTAAATGAGGTATCTGGCCACGCTAATTGTAAACGGAACAACATGGACATTAAAACCGCTATAATTCCCATAAACATTCCTGTTACTAGGAATTGTTTTGAAATCATTTTATGATCTTGACTAAAAATGTATTTTGTTACAAATGTTTCTTTATGGTGATGCTCTGACATAATCTTATTGATTTGTAGTGTCTAAATTATTTTTTAATTACTTCTGCTAATGTTGGTCTGGCTGCAATCCATTTGTCATACTCATCTTGTTCTAAGACGGTAATTTTCATTTGCATATTGAAATGGGCTTGTCCACAAATTTTGTTACATAAAAGTAGATAATCAAACTCATAAGGGTCTTCTCCTTTGGCTTTTCTAATTTTATTAATCGCATTTGTTTTATCCATAACTTCTGGATTCAACCTCATTTCTTCGGTAGTGTACTTTGGTGTAAAACCAAACTCAGTTACCATTCCTGGAACACAGTTCATTTGCGCTCTAAAGTGGGGCATGTATGCCGAGTGGAGCACATCTTGTGAACGGAACTTAAAGTGTATTTTTCTTCCTTTTGGAAGCACTAATTCTGTTACTTGTTTATCATCTTGTGCATTTGGATCTGTCATATCAACTCCCATTGTATTGAGGTTGTCAATGTCTATGTAATTAACATTTCCTAATCCTAGAGTATTGTCTTCTCCTGCATAGCGAGCATCCCATCTAAATTGCTGTGAATACACTTCAATAACAACGGCATCTTTTTCTTCAGACAGATCCATTACTTCATTCCATTGCCACAATCCGTATCCAATTAAAACTACCAATACAGCTGCTGGTATAATGGTCCAAATAATTTCTAATTGATGACTGTCTGCAAAAAACTTAGCCTTTCTATCTTTTCTTCCTCTGTACTTGTAAGTGAAATAAAAGATTAAAAACTGCATGATAAATTGGACAATACCAATCAACCAAAATGTAATGTTGAAAAGGTTGTCGTCATGTTCTCCTTCAATAGAAGCAGATTCTGGCAACATCAATACATTCATTGCCAATAAGCAATAAATCATCATTGCATAAAAGAATACCGTAAAGGCTAAAAAGTACTTTCCTTGTTTGTCATTATCGTGATCATCTGCGATCACAGATCTTAAGTTCATTACTCTGGTAATCTGCCAAAAACTGACTCCAATTGCAACACCTATAAAAATATAAAATAAAGCTAACATATTTATTTTGTCTTAATTTTTTAATTCAATTATTATTAATGGTGATCTCCAGATCCTTCTCCTGTGTGTTCGATGTTGTAATAGTGAAAATGCTCACTCTCTTTTAAGAATGGATTTCCTTTCGTAATTGGATTTGCTTTGGCAAATGCACTAAAAGTAGTATAAATAAACAATCCTATAAAGAAAAAGATTGCACTTAATTCAGGGATTCCAAAGGACCACTGAGCTCCTACTGTTGATGGCATTACCATTACAAATACGTCTACATAATGTCCCATTAAGATAACAGTTCCTCCGATAAACACAAACCAAGGCCTGCTTTTAAAATCACTGTTAATTAATAGTAATATTGGAAATACAAAGTTCATAACAACCATTCCTAAGAACGGTAATTTATACTCTGTAAATCTTGCTACGAAATACGTTGTTTCTTCTGGAATGTCTGCATACCAAATTAGCATAAACTGTGCAAACCATAAGTAGGTCCAGAATACAGAAAAACCAAACATAAATTTTGCTAAATCATGAATATGACTATCATTAATTCCTGGTAAGGCATTTTTAGAACGTAAATAAATAGTTACAAACGCAATTACTGTTAAAGCACTTACTAATAAAGTTGCCAATACATACCACCCGAATAAGGTTGAGAACCAATGTGGGTCTAATCCCATAATCCAATCCCAAGACATCATCGATTCTGTGATCATGAATAAGAATAAGAAAATAACAGACATGTTGTAGTTTTTCTTATAGGTCTTGTTTCCGTCGTTTGCAGTATCTTCTTTGATAGAACCTTTTCGAATTAAGAATCTATAAGCATTCCAAATTACTAGGTATGCAATACTTCTTAACATAAAACCAGTAGCATTCATCCAAATTGATTTTCCATCGATAATGGCATCGTACTTGTCGCTTTCAGGATCAAAAACACCTTCTGCCATCCATGGAAATAAATGATTGATATGCATTACTGATGCGGCCAAAACTAGGATCATAATAATAGACACCGGTAGTAAGTTTGCTGTTATAGCTTCCATCACTCTTAAGATAACTACTGACCATCCAACTTGTGCAACACGTTGAATTGCATAAAACGTTAATACCAATAGTGTCAATCCTAAAGAGAAGAACAAGGCTACATAAAATGCGGACCAAGGTCTGTTTTGTAATTGATGTAAAACATGAGTGGCATGTTCGTCATCGTGAGATGTACCGTGGGCTTCTGAACTAGCATGTGCATCACCATGAGATGTATCTTTGTCTTCGGAAGCATGTATCATAGCAGCATGTGCTTCATTATCTGTTTTTACTACATGCGAATCATGACTTGCTTCCGCTTCATGGGGTGTTGCTGCTTCACCATGTCCACCACCATGGGCGTCATTACTTGCAGCTTCAATTGCATGTTTTGCGTCTTCTAATGTCTTTTGAGAGCCATTATAAAAACTATACGCCAACCCAACAAACCCCAATACTATAAGGGCTAATGAGAATGTTTTTAATCTACCTGAGAATTGATACATATCTTTCGTATTCTTTCTTTTTAAACTTTATTTTAACAAATCAGCACGTAAAACTTCTACGTATTGAACAATTTGCCAACGTTCGTTATATGTTAATTGAGATGAATGAGAACCCATTAAGTTTTTACCGTGCATTAAAACATGATAGATACTCCCTTCTGTAAGGTCTCTGTCTTTATAATTTGGAATCCCTAAGAATTTCTCTGTTTTGGATAAATGTCCATTTCCATCTCCTTTTTTACCATGACAAGAAGTACAGTATATGGTGTACATAGACTTTCCATTTGCCAAGTTTTCTTCGGTAAGTTCTAAAGGGTTTTTTAAGTCTGCTTTCGCTTTCTCGTATCCTTCGTTGTTATCTGCGATATCATAAGCAGGATGACCTCCTCTTGGGATGGTCCCAGCTACAGGTTTGCTATTCACAGGGTTTCCTTTCAATCCATTTTCTGCATCTGCATTGTAAGGAATCGATTCATACATGTCTGGCATGTATTGCATTTGTGGAGTTCTCTTATCGCCACAAGAAGCTAAACTTGCAACAATTACTAAAACGATAATTAATTTAAAATTCTTCATTATCTATTGATTAGTGCTTATCTACTACGTTAATTTCTACTGCGCCTGTTTCACTTAACAAAGAAGTCAATTCTGCTTCGTTGTTATGCACTGGGATTTCCATTAAAAAATGGTCATCTGTAGTTCTTGGATCTGGATTTTCTGCATCCTTAAAAGGCCAAATTCTACTTCTCATATAAAAAGTGATTACCATTAAATGGGCTGCAAAAAATACGGTCAATTCAAACATGATTGGTACAAAGGCTGGCATGTTTTCTACCCAACTAAAACTTGGTTTTCCACCAATATCTTGTGGCCAGTCGTCGATCATCATATAATTTGTCATCCAAATAGCAAAAGCCAAACCTGTAATTCCATACAAAAATGCAGTAATGGCAAGTCTTGTTGGTGCTAATCCCATGGCTTTGTCTAGGCCGTGAACTGGGAATGGACAAAATACTTCTTCAATGTGATGGTGTGCTGCTTTTACAGTTTTTACTGCATCTAACAAAACTTCGTCATCGGTATAAAACGCGTGAATAACTTTTGATGATTCCATAATTATCCGTTTAAATTGTTATCAGAATCTTCCTTCTTGCTCGTTGCATTTAAAACAACAATAGCTGGCTTGGTAGGAATTCCTTGTTCGCTTCTCTTCTTGTAAAACTCACCCGAAGATTTTAAAATAGTTTTTACTTCTGCTTGCGCGATTACTGGGAATGTTCTTGCGTATAATAAGAATAATACAAAGAAGAAACCAATGGTTCCAATAAAGATACCAACATCTACGAAAGTAGGCTCAAAACGCCACCAGGTTGATGGTAAGTGTCCTTTACTTAAAACAATCGCAATAATATCAAAACGCTCAAACCACATTCCAATGTTAATGGCAATTGAAATAATGAAAGTCCATATGAAACTTCTTCTTATTTTTTTGAACCATAATAATTGTGGTGTAATAATATTAAAGGTGATTAATGACCAGAATGCCCAAGCATAAGGTCCAGTTGCAGCACCTACAGATAAATACGTATAGTTTTCATAAGGAGAACCGGTATACCATGCGATAAAGAATTCAGTTGCATAGGCTACGGCTACAATACCACCTGTTAGGATAATTACAATATTCATATACTCAATGTGCATACGGGTAATGTAATCTTCCATATTCGTCACCTTTCTCATAATCCCTAATAAAGTTTGTACCATTGCAAATCCTGAAAAGATTGCTCCAGCTACGAAATAAGGAGGGAAAATTGTTGAGTGCCATCCTGGATTGATTGAAGTTGCAAAATCCATCGATACAATCGTGTGTACAGAAAGTACTAATGGAGTTGCCAAACCAGCTAACACCAAAGATACTTCTTCAAAACGTTGCCAATCTTTTGCTCTTCCCGACCAACCGAAAGATAATAAAGCATATATTTTCTTTTGAAAAGGTTTTACTGCTCTATCACGAATCATTGCAAAATCTGGAAGTAAACCTGTCCACCAAAATACTAATGATACAGATAAGTAGGTAGAAATTGCAAATACATCCCAAAGTAATGGCGAATTAAAGTTTACCCATAAAGAACCAAATTGATTCGGAATTGGCAATACCCAATAAGCATTCCAAGGTCTACCCATGTGAATAATTGGAAACAATCCTGCCTGAAAAACGGCAAAGATCGTCATGGCTTCCGCAGAACGGTTAATGGCCATTCTCCATTTTTGACGGAATAATAAAAGTACTGCTGAGATTAAAGTTCCGGCGTGACCGATACCTACCCACCATACAAAGTTTGTAATATCCCAAGCCCATCCAATGTTCTTGTTCAATCCCCAAACCCCAATTCCGGTTCCAACAGTATAAAAGATACAACCAAATCCCCATAACATTGCTGCTAAAGAAATATAGAAAGCTATATACCAATTTTTATTTGCCTGACCTTCGATAGGTTTTGCAATATCTTCAGTAATATCGTGATAACTTTTATCACCTAGTACTAAAGGTTCTCTAATGGATGCTTCGTAATGAGACATATTTTTATATCTTAATTTTTAATTACGCTTCGTTTGTATTTCTAACCTTCACTTGATACACTACATTCGGTTTCGTTTGTAGATAATCTAAAACATGATAAGCTCTTTTATCTGCAGCTAACTTTGTAACAACTTCTTTCTCGTTGTTTACATCACCAAACTGTAAAGATCCTGTTGTACAAGCTGATGAACATGCTGTTGCAAATTCTCCTGCTTCAATTTTCCTTCCTTCTTTCTTGGCTTTCAAAATGGTTGCTTGTGTCATTTGAATACACATAGAACACTTTTCCATTACCCCTCTAGAACGAACAACTACATCTGGATTTAAAACCATTTTACCATACTCGTTGTTCATGTGGAAATCAAACTCATTGTTGTTTGAGTAATTGAACCAGTTGAAACGACGTACTCTATATGGACAGTTGTTTGCACAATATCTTGTTCCCACACATCTGTTGTAAGCCATGTGGTTTTGACCTTGTTTACTGTGTGTGGTTGCAGCTACTGGACAAACCGTCTCACAAGGAGCATGGTTACAGTGCTGACACATCATTGGTTGGAAAGTAACTTGAGGATTTTCTGCCTCAGTTTCAATAGCAGCATACATATCAGCTCTACTTAAGCCCAATTCGTCTGTTGCAAACTTTCTCACTTTTGGAGATGTTGGTTCATGACCTGTTGCCGCTCTGTATTCTTCTTCTACTCCTGAAGAATAGTATCTATCGATACGCAACCAGTGCATATCTCTACCTACTCTTACTTCATTCTTACCAACTACGGGTACATTGTTTTCTGCATGACATGCTACAACACAAGATCCACAACCGGTACAAGAGGTTAAATCGATAGAAAGATTGAAATGGTGTCCAACTTCTCGATTGTGCTCGGCCCATAAATCAATGGACTTTGCTTCTACTTCTTGGTGATCGTAAGAAACCATCGCTGGAATGTTCCAACCATTCTTGTGATCTTTTGGTTCAATATTCACATAATCTTTTAAAGAAACTTCTTTTAAGATATCGTGACGTCCTGCAATTGTTTTTTGTACTTGTGTACAAGCAAACTTATGGGTTCCGGATACTTTTTCGATAGCAACACCGTATTGTACTGTGCTAGCATCTTTATATAATGGGTAGGCATTGACTCCTACTTTCATTTCATCTTTAAAACCGAGTGTTCTACCATATCCTAAAGCAAGACCGATAGATCCTGGTGCTTGACCTGGTTGAATTAATACAGGAACATTGGCAACAGTGACTCCATTAAGAGTCAGATTTGCATAATCTCCATCAATCGCTCCATTGTCTTTTATTGGATTTGAAAAACCTAATCTCTTGGCATCTGCCATCGACATGGTTAAGTAATTGTCCCAAGAAGCTCTCGTTAATGGATCTGGAAATTCTTGCAACCAAGGATTGTTTGCCTGTTTTCCATCTCCTAAACCAGTAGAGGTATAAAGAACCAATTCAAATTCTGAGGCTTTTACTGAGCGGTACAAGTTAGCAGTAGCCTCTGAAAGTGATACTGATTTCATTGCAACCATTTTGGAAACTTCTTTTGTAAAGAAACCATTGTGCAATGCAGTATTCCATGAAGCTCCTCCCAACACGTTTGAAGACCAAAAAGATTTTAAATAATCGTAGTAAGAAGTTGAACTTCCTGACCAAGCTAATAAAACTTCTTGAATTTGACGTGTTTTGAATAGTTTCTGAATGGTTGGCTGAACTAAACTGTAGTTTCCTTCAGCAATAGAAACATCTCCCCAACTCTCTAAAAAGTGAGTTGCTGGTAATACATAATTTGAAGCGGCAACCGTATCGTTATTCTCGACAGCAATTGCTACTGAGAATTTATCCTTTAAAGCCGTTGCAAATTCTTGACCATTTGCTAAACTATAAACAGGATCTACATTATATGAAACAACACCTGCAAGTGTTCCAGATTTTAAATCTGCAACCATTTGTGCTACATCTGCATCGTTTCCTTGGCGAATGTTTAAGGTATTTGTTACGTCAATAATTTCGCTTCCTAAAATTCGATTGATTTCTAAGGTAATTAATTGTGCGTTCTTATCATTTAAACCTGTTAAAACAACCGCTTTAGAACCCGCCTTTTGTAAGGTAGCTGCTAATTTTTTGATGGCTGCATCTTGGGCAGTTACTTTAGAAGCAACATTGTTTCCTGAGATGGCATTGTATAGATTTAACAAGGCGAATACTTGATCGGATGGCTTTACAACCATACGCTTATCTGCATTTGCACCTGTTAATGACATGTTACTTTCTAACTGAACATGGTAAGACATTTTTCCATTTTCAGGTTTTCTTCCAGCAACATATGCTTTCTCAAAACCTCCATGAAAATCACCTAAGAAATCGGCTTCAAAAGAAACGATTACTTCCGCTTTGTCTAAATGATAATTTGGCAATGCTCTTTTGCCATATACTTCTTGAAAAGCATCTGCAGCTCCACTTTCTGAAACGGCATCATATACCACATGTTTTACGTTTGGATATGCAGCGGTAAATTCTCCTATAATTTTAGTTGTAGAAGGACTTGCCATGGTACCTGTTAATAAAACAACTGGTTTGTTTGCAGCTCTTAAAGCAGCTAACGTAGCTCCAATTTCTGCATCGGCATCAGCCCAAGAAATTGCGTTTCCACCTTTAGTAGGCTCTTTCAAACGAAGGCTTTCATCATACAACGACAATACAGAAGCTTGCACTCTTGCATTTGTAGTTCCATTTGCCTCTTTGTTTGGCATGATTTGGATGGGACGACCTTCTCTTGTTTTTACTAAAACATTTGCAAAATCGTATCCATCTGCTACTGTTGTTGCAAACCAATCTGCAACTCCAGGAATAATATCGTTTGGTTTTACTACGTAAGGAATCGATTTGATCACCGGCCCTTCACAGGCAGCTAACGATGCTGCTGCGGTTGTAAAGCCAACATACTTTAAAAAGTCTCTACGCGAAGTAGCAGAAGTCTCAAGTGTTTCTTTATCACCTAAAAATTCATCTGTAGGAATGTTTTCTACAAATTCATTTTTACTTAGCGTTTCAACAACAGAACTATCTTTTAGTTCTTCAACACTTTTCCAGTATTTTTTGATTGAAGCCATTTACTTATTGGTATTAGTTTTTAGTTTTTGTTGTTCGTTTTCACTGCAACAAAAAACAATTCTCTTCTTTGATTAATAATGACACTTACCACACTCTAATCCACCTAACTGAGCCGCTGTAACTTTATCTACACCGTACTTTTTTGCTAATTGCTCGTGAATTTTTGCATAATATTCGTTTCCTTTTAAATCTACTTTTGTTTCTCTGTGACAGTCTATACACCAACCCATTGTTAACGGAGAGTGTTGATACAACTCTTCCATTTCTTCTACTGGACCATGACATTTCTGACATTGAACACCTGCAACAGTAACGTGTTGTGAGTGATTGAAATACACGAAATCTGGCAGATTATGAATGCGCACCCATTTGATTGGTTTTGTATCTCCTGTATATTCTAATTCCTCTGCGTCCCAACCTGCAGCTTTATATACTTTTGCAATTTCTTTGTCTAATTCTGCTTTCTCTAAAGTTCTGTCTTCTAAAACAACCACTGTATTGTCTGCAACTTCAGCAATACTTTTGTGACAGTTCATACAAACATTCACCGAAGGAATTCCAGAGTGCTTACTATGCTTTGCGGAAGAGTGACAGTATTGACAGTCAATTTTATTATCTCCTGCGTGTATTTTGTGAGAGAATACAATCGGTTGCACCGGCTGATATCCTTGATCTACACCTACACTAAATAAAGTTCCAAATAAGACATATGCAGACATCAACAGCGCGAAGATGACAAACAACACATGTAAGAATGTATTCTTTTTAATTCCTGCCCATAATTCTTGTAAATCTCTTTTAAGATTTGACTGTATGTCTGAGTCTTTCTTTTTGTTTCCTTTTAACTCATTGACTTGCTTCAACAATGAAGCAATCATGATAAAGGCAACAATAATCGCCGCGGCTAAAATCATAATCACCCAAGAAGGAGCTCCTCCAGTGGCACCACCATCAGTTCCGGTTCCTTCAGCTGTTACCTCAGCAACTTTTTTGATTTCACCGATTGTGGTATAATATAAAATATCATCGATATTTTGATCTGTCAAAGCTGGAAATGCAGTCATCACAGAACCGTTGTATTCTTCATAAATGGCAATGGCATCTGCATCCCCTGAAGCTCTTAACGCCGCGTTGTTTTTAATCCAAGACTTCAGCCAGTCGTTCTCTCTACGAGACTCCACACCACCTAATTTTGGCCCAATCAACTTTTTGTCTAACTTGTGACAAGAAGCACATTGAGATTTAAATAAATTTTTTCCTTCTTTGTGACGAGCCTCATCTACATCTTGTGCGTTTGAGGAAAGAGTGAATGCGAATAATAAAAGAAATGTGATACTTTTAAAAAGCAAACTCGTAAGTCTATTGTGCAATGCTACACTTTTCATATTTACAACTATAATTTAAATATTCTAGTTAAAAACTGATTCAAAATTAACCCATGATTCAGTTGTACAAAAGTACTACTTATTGCTAAATTTTAAAAAGCGAAAGGAATCTTAAATATTAATTTATAATAGTTCTAAATAACATTTTTTACAATATAGTATGTTACAAGTTGTTACTTTTGTAGAAAGAATATAAACAATGAACATAAAAGTAATTTTACTCACTTTTGCCTGCTTATTTTGCCTTGGGAATTCCACTAGCCACGCACAATCACAAAACAATGATAATGACAGCATTCGCGCGATCATTGAGAAGAAAAGAGCCTACAATGAGCGCAAAGGCATTGGGTACCGCATTCAACTTTACAACGGAAGTGAAAAGCGTGTTAAGACCATTAGAGCGAAATTTCGCATCGAATTTCCATCGATAGCGACCTACCTAAAATACAATGCACCGGAATGGAAAATACAAGTTGGTAGCTACAAAACAACCTTAGAGGCTGCTAGAGGATTGAGAGAAATAAACAAGAAGTTTCCGGGTGCTATAATCATTCCAATGAGTAAATAAACAAAAAAAAACGTCGCAAATTGCGGCGTTTTTTTTGAACTATATTGAAAATTTTATTTCAATTTTTTCTTTACTGCTACTTCTTTATAAGCTTCAATAGTATCTCCTTCTTCAATATCATTATACCCTTTCAATTGAAGTCCACAATCATATCCTTTGGTTACTTCTTTTACATCGTCTTTGAAACGTTTTAAAGAGGTTAATACACCGTCATGAACAACGATTCCGTCTCTAATAATTCTAATTTTAGAATCTCTAAAGATTTTACCAGAGATAACCATACACCCTGCAATGTTTCCTACTTTCGAAATTTTATACACTTCTCTAATTTCTACATTACCACTGATTTCCTCTTTCATGTCTGGAGATAACATTCCTTCCATCGCATCTTTTAAGTCACCAATTGCATCATAAATAATAGAGTACGTTCTAATATCTACTTCTTCTCTATCTGCAATGACTCTCGCATTTCCTTGCGGACGAACGTTAAAACCTACAATAATTGCATCTGAAGCGGTAGCTAATAACACATCACTTTCTGTAATGGCTCCAACTCCTTTATGTAAAATATTTACTTGAATTTCCTCGGTTGATAATTTCTGGAAAGAATCTGTCAATGCTTCTACAGAACCATCTACATCTCCTTTTAAGATAATGTTCAACTCTTTAAAGTCTCCCAATGCAATTCTACGTCCAATTTCATCCAAGGTTAATGTTTTCTGAGTTCGAACAGATTGCTCACGTTGTAATTGAGAACGTTTCGAAGCAATTTGTTTTGCTTCTCGTTCGTCATCAAATACATTGAATTTATCTCCTGCTTGTGGCGCTCCATCCAATCCTAAGATAGATACTGGCGTCGAAGGACCTACTTCCTTTAAGTTGTTTCCTTTATCATCAAACATGGCTCTTACTTTTCCACTGTGTTTACCAGCTAATAAGTAATCTCCAATTTTTAAGGTTCCTGCTTGTACTAAGATCGTAGAAACATATCCTCTTCCTTTATCTAGCAATGCTTCCACAACCGCACCAACTGCATTTTTATTTGGATTTGCTTTTAATTCTAAAACTTCAGCCTCTAATAAAACTTTCTCTAACAATTCTGGAACTCCTTCTCCAGTTTTTGCAGAAATATCTTGTGATTGAATACTACCACCCCAATCTTCAACTAATAAATTCATAGCTGCTAATTGCGTTTTCACATTGTCTGGATTGGCATTGGGCTTGTCAATCTTATTTATTGCAAAAATAATTGGGACTCCTGCAGCTTGTGCATGAGAAATTGCTTCTTTCGTTTGCGGCATCACATCATCATCTGCTGCGGCTACAATAATTACTAAATCGGTTACTTGTGCACCACGGGCTCGCATTGCGGTAAACGCTTCGTGACCTGGTGTATCTAAAAATGCAATTTGTTGTTCGCCAACGGCTACAGAATAGGCTCCAATATGTTGCGTAATTCCTCCGCTTTCTCCCTCTATTACATTTGCTTTTCTAATATAATCTAATAAAGACGTCTTTCCATGATCCACATGTCCCATCACCGTAATAATTGGCGCACGAGTAATCATATCTTCTGGTTTGTCTTGTACTTCTTCAATCGCTTCTTCTACTTCAGCTCCTATAAACTCTACCGTATAGTTAAATTCTTCTGCTACGATCACCAAAGTTTCAGCATCTAAACGCTGATTCATGGTCACCATCATTCCAAGCATCATACAAGAAGAAATAATATTTGTTACTGGAACATCCATCATAATGGCAACTTCACTTACAGTAACGAACTCGGTTACTTTTAAGATTTTGTTGTCTAATGTTTGTGCCTCTAGTTCTGCTTCTGTATGCTCTCTACGTGCTTCTCTTTTATTTCTACGATATTTCGCTCCTTTTCCTTTGCTAGATTTCCCTTGAAGTTTCTCCAACGTATCTCTAACCTGCTTCTGAATTTCTGCTTCTGTAGGCTCTTCTTTTTTAACAGGAGTTTGATTTACTCGACCTCTATTAAAAGGTGGTTTTCCACTTCCGCTTCTTGCTTGAGGTCTTCCGACTCCACCTCCACCACTTCTGGAAGGAGTTCCAGAACCTGTTGTTGGCTTGTTAATTCGCTTTCGTTTCTTTCGAGGATCGTTGGCGTTTGCAGGCTTTGCTTCTGGCTTTTTCTTTTTCGGCTTGTCGAATTGCTTTAAGTCAATCGTTTTCCCAGTTATCTTAGGACCGTCTAATTTTTTATATTGAGTAACCAACGCTTCTGCATTTTCTGCGGTTACTTCTTTTGCTTTTTCTTCTGCTACTTTTTGTTTTGTAACAATAGGTGTTGCTTCTTTTTCAACAGCAGTAATTTTCTTAGCCGCTTCTTTTACCTCTACTTTGGCAACTTCTTTCGCTACTGCTTTTGATTTTTCGGCAACCACCTTTTCTTCTTTAGGCGTTTCTTCAACAGTTTTAGGCGCTTCTTTTGAAGGAACTGTTGCAGCGACCACCTCTTTTTCTGTTTCCACAACAGGGGTTGGCGCTTCTATTACTGCTTCGGGTTGTTTTTTACCCGTTGGATTATTGATATCTATCTTACCAACAGTCTTAAATGCTAATTTTTCGGCTTTAGCTTTTAAAATAACTTCTTCTTTTTTTTCGTCCTCTGCTCTTTTCTTTTCTAATTTAGCTTCATGTTCCAAACGAATCGCTTCTTTCTCTTTTCGTTTTTCTTCACCAACTTCCTTAGATGCTGCTTTTTTGCTTGCGTCAGTTTGAAAACCATCAAGTAAAACTTGATATACGTCTCCAGATATTTTAGCAGTAGGTCTAGCTTCAACGTCGTGTCCGTTTTTTCCTAGAAATTCTACAGCTCTATCTAGAGAAATATTTAATTCTCTTAAAACTTTATTAAGCCTCATTGTTTTGCCTTCAGACATATAATATATTTTAGCCTTTAATTCTGTAAAAATAAACTTTTTACTTTAATTCTTTTTCTTGGTCGATTACTCTTCGAATTCTTCTTTCAAGATTCTTTGAACATCTACAATTGTTTCTTCTTCTAAATCGGTTCTTTTTACCAATTCTGCAACACTTGCATCTAAAACGCCTCTTGCAGTATCTAAACCAATTTTCTTGAATTCAACAATAATCCAATCTTCTATTTCGTCAGTAAATTCAGTCAACTCAACATCTTCTTCTTCTAAACCTTCTCTTTGAACGTCTATTTCGTAGCCTGTTAATTCACTTGCCAAACGAATATTCACTCCACCTCTACCAATTGCTTTGGAAACTTCTTCTGGCTTTAATAGTACGCTTACACGTCCTTTTTTACCATTTCGTTCTTCTTCATACATTTCAATTTCCATCGAAGTCACTTTTGCAGGACTTAATGCTCTTGAAATAAACAACTGTTCATTTTTTGTATAATTGATAACGTCTATGTTTTCGTTTCCTAACTCACGAACGATCCCGTGAATTCTAGATCCTTTTACACCAACACAAGCTCCAACGGGGTCAATTCTATCATCATAAGAATCTACTGCCACTTTTGCTTTTTCACCAGGAATCCTAGCCACACGTTCTACGGTAATTAAACCATCGAAAACTTCTGGAATTTCTTGCTCAAACAATTTATTTAAGAAATCTGGTGATGTTCTTGATAAAATAATTGCAGGTTTATTCCCTCTTAATTCTACCGACTTAATCACACCTCTTACTGAATCTCCTTTTCTAAAAAAGTCGGAACGTATTTGCTCACTTTTCGGTAAAACAATTTCATTTCCTTCATCATCCAACAAGATAATTGCATTGTGACGAATGTGGTGCACTTCTGCACTGTACAAATCACCTTCTAAATCTTTAAATTGCTTAAAGATATTTGTGCTATCGTGTTCAAATATTTTAGAAATCAAGTTTTGACGCAATGCCAAAATTGCTCTTCTTCCTAAATCGATTAGCTTCACTTCTTCAGATACATCTTCACCAATTTCAAAATCTGGCTCAATCAATCTGGCTTCTGCTAATTCTATTTCTTCATTATCATCTTCAGAAAAACCGTCTGCGACCACAATTCGATTTCTCCAAATTTCTAAATCTCCTTTGTCTGGATTGATGATGATATCAAAATTATCATCGGAACCAAACTTTCGTTTTAAGGCAGCTCTAAAAACTTCTTCTAAAATAGACATTAGGGTTACCCTGTCTATACTTTTGTTATCTTTAAATTCTGAAAACGAATCAATTAATGCTATATTTTCCATTACATTCTTGCTTAAAATACAATCTTCACTTTTGCTTCTTTAATCTCTGTATATAAAAGAGTTGCTGTTTTCTCTACAGTAACTTTTCCTTTACCTATTGGCTTAGGCTCTCTTGCTTTCCACTTCAAAACAATGGCATCGTCTGTCGCTTGGGCTAAAGTTCCTTCAAAATTCTCTTCTGCAGTTGTTACTTTTAATATCCTATTAATATTTTTAACATACTGTCTTTTTACTTTTATTGGATGGGCAATGTCGGGTGTAGAAACCTCTAAAGAAAAATCATAAACTTCTCTATCGATATTATTTTCTATGTTTCTACTGATACGCATACACTCGCTTAGCGCAACTCCATGATCCCCATCAATAACAATTTGAATTCTATTATTTGTTGATATTTCAAAACTTATCAGATACAAAGATTCGTTAACTGCTAGTGCTTCCTCTAATAAATCTTTTACCTTTTCGTTCATCTTAAAATATAAAAAGAGGGGACTTTTGGTCCCCTTCATTTTCTCAACAGTTCTGATTTCGGTGCAAATATACTACAATGTTTGTGAATTAGCAAAAAGAGTTGAAATCATTTATTTTTTGTATCTTTAATTGCACTAAGTTCTAACCTAAATTCTTCTTATATGAAAAAAATTTTAGTCCCTATTGACTTTTCTAAACAATCCGAATTTGCGTCGAAAATTGCAAATAAAATTGCAGAAAAATCTGAAAGTATTATTTACTTACTTCATCTCATCGAATTACCTTCAGGGGTTATTGATATGACTGCAGGAAGTCGGTTTAGCATTCCAGAAAGTATGTTGTATCTTAGAAAAACAAAAGAAAAGATCGTGCGTTTTAAAGAGCGTATTTTTTCTAAAGACATCGAGGTCCAACACATCATAAAACTACAAGTTCCTTATGAAGGGATTTTAAAATATGCAGACAAACTAGCGGTAGATTTAATTGTAATGGGTTCTAAAGGACATTCTGAGTTTGAAGAAATACTAATCGGCTCTAATACAGAAAAAGTGGTAAGAACCTCTAAAGCACCTGTTCTTGTTATAAAGAAAGATGCTGAAAAATTTAAACTTAAAGATTTGGTGTTTGCCTCTAACTTTAATCAAGATAACAGTATCGCTTTTGAAAAATTTTTAGCTTTTGCACACCTGTTTAAAAGTAAAATTCATTTACTAAAAATAAATACGCCCGATAAATTTGAAAGCACCTTGGAGGCAGAGGCAAAAATAAAAAACTTTATTAGCGATTACAAATTGCCAAAACACTCGATCAATGTTTACTGCGATTTTTCTATTGAAACAGGAATTTTAAATTTTTCTAGAAATAAAAACGCAGATATCATCGCATTAACAACACATGGAAGAAGTGGTTTGTCGCATTTGTTTAATGGAAGTGTTGCTAAAAGTCTGTCTAAATCTGCTTTAAAACCCATGTTGACTTTTAAAATTTAACCCTTTCAAAACTCCTTTTAAAATAAAAAAGCTTCAAATTTAAAAATTTGAAGCTTTTTGTTGGCCTACAAGGACTCGAACCTTGAATGTCGGTACCAAAAACCGGTGTGTTACCAATTACACCATAGGCCAATGCGGTAATGCGGGTGCAAATTTAAACCAAAGTTTCAATCCTACAAGCATTTTTTTAAAAAAAAATTCTTTAACAAATTTTTATGCTATTTTCTGTACGGTAAAAAGGAAGAATTGAGATTTTATTCGTAATAATTACTAAATTCGCCACAGACTATTACAAAAATATATGACAGCAGTAAACTTCAAAAAGTGGGATCTTATTTTAGGTTGGTTAATCTTTGCAATTGCGCTCATCACCTATACATTAACCATTGAGCCCACCGTAAGCTCCTGGGATGTTGGAGAGTATATCTCTACAGCCATTAAGCTAGAAGTAGGCCATCCACCTGGAGCGCCTCTTTTCCAAATGTTAGGTGCCTTTTTTGCAATGTTTACGACCGATGTAACAGAAATTGCTAAAATGGTCAACTTCATGTCTGCCCTCGCGAGTGCATTTACCATTCTATTCATGTTTTGGACCATTTCTAACTTAGGTAAAAAGCTTGCCTTAAAATCGGGTGTACTCTCAGATGGGAAATACATCGCAATTTTAGGAAGCAGTGTCGTTGGATCTCTGGCATATACCTTTTCTGACAGTTTTTGGTTTAGTGCCGTAGAAGGTGAAGTGTATGCAATGTCGTCTTTTTTAATGGCCCTACTGTTCTGGCTGGGTCTCAAGTGGGAGAGTGAAATGCAAACTCCGAGAGGTAATAAGTGGCTGGTATTAATTAGTTTTGTTGTTGGTTTGTCCTTTGGTGTTCACATTCTTTCCTTATTGGTGATTCCATCCATAGTAATGTTGTATTTCTTTAAAACCTATAAAGAAATCAATCTTAAAACTACCACCATTGCCACGGTAATCTCAGTAGTTGTATTAATGTTTGTTTTTAAATTTTTATTCCCTTTTACCTTACAATTCTTTAGTTCCTCAGAATTGTTTTTTATCAATTCTATTGGCATGCCCTACAACTCCGGAACCATCATCGCAGGAATTGTATTGGTTGCACTTTTTTACGTTGGATTAAACTGGACGCGTAAAAAAGACAAAGTAGCTGCAAACACGCTTATTTTATCCTTACTATTTATCATGATTGGTTTTTCTTCTTGGATCATGTTGCCTATTAGAGCCAATGCAAATACCACCATTAACGAAAACAATCCATCGAGTGCACGCGAGCTATTGGCCTACTACAACCGAGAGCAATATGGAGATGCCAATGTTTTTTATGACACCTATTATTCGAATTCTTATGATAGAGAAATAAGCGCTAGTACTCCAAGAAAAGATGACAAGCCGAAGTATGAAAAGAAAGATGGGAAATATATCATTGTCAATAAATACAAAAATGTATTGCAAAACTATTCGGACAAGCACAAAGGCTTCATTCCAAGAATGGTAGACCCTACTCCAAGTGTTATCGAACGATACAAAGCCATTGCTGGCATTCCGCAAGAAAGTAAAAGAAGACCCACTTTTGGTGAAAACTTAAAATTTATGGTCAACTACCAATTTGGCTACATGTATGGGCGCTATTTTATGTGGAACTTTGTTGGAAGACAAAACGACATTCAAGGAAACTTAGATATTAATAACGGAAACTGGTTAAGCGGCATTGATATTATTGACGAAGCAAGAATCGGTTCGCAACAAAAACTACCTTCCTATGTTTTAGAGAACAAAGGAAGAAATACCTATTATTTCTTACCCCTCCTCTTAGGATTGATGGGCTTGTTTTATCAAATAAAATGGGACAAAGAAAACTTTTTCACATTGCTCCTCTTCTTTGCTTTCACAGGATTGGCTATTATTTTTTACACCAACCCAAAACCCTTTGAACCCCGAGAAAGAGATTATGCCGTTGTTGGGAGTTTTTACATTTTTGCCATTTGGATTGGCTTTGGCGTTTTAGCGCTGTATGAAGCGTTCAAAAAATATGGAAATAAAAAGACGATCGCAGTGGCAATTTCCACCCTATCTCTGCTTGCCGTTCCAGTATTAATGGGAACACAAAACTGGGATGACCACGACCGTTCCAATCGTTATACAGCACATTTAAATGCGCAGGCCTATTTAGAGTCCTGTGACCCGAATGCCATTATGTTTACTATTGGAGACAATGATACGTTCCCGCTTTGGTACCTTCAAGAAGTAGAAGGCATTCGAACAGATGTGAAATTAATCAACACTAGTCTTTTTGCAACCGATTGGTATATTGATCAAATGAAACGCGCAACTTATGATGCGCCTCCAATTCCTTCCCAATTAACCCACGACCTCTATAAATTTGGAAGTTTAGACGTTGCGTATTACTTTGACGAATTAAGAGCCATTCCAAAAGATGCGACCATTACAATTCAGAAATTTATGCGTTGGATTGAAAGTCAAGATTCTCGAACTTTTTATGATTTGGATGGAGACGATGTTCCAGAAAAAATACTGCCTGCAAACAACATTCGAATTCCTGTAAACAAAGAAAACGTCCTAAATTCAGGCATTGTAAAAGCAAAAGACGCTGATAAAATTGTGGATTACATCGACATTAAAATTGATCGCGGAATTACCAAAAATAGGATTTTAATGCTCGATATTTTAGCCAACAACGATTGGAAACAGCCACTCTATTTCACTGGAGGCTCCAATGCTGATGAAGAATACATTTGGTTGAAAGATTACCTTCAAT
This sequence comes from uncultured Polaribacter sp., assembly GCA_943787375.1. GTDB lineage: Bacteria > Bacteroidota > Bacteroidia > Flavobacteriales > Flavobacteriaceae > Polaribacter. The sequence goes on along the minus strand of CALSME010000005.1, from coordinate 39,689 downwards.
TGGATGGTTTGGGCTACAAATTGGTACCGATAAAAACACCTATTGGAAAGAAAAGCTTGTTTGATATGGGCCGCATCGATCCTGAGAAAATGTACAGTAATGTACAAAAGTGGAATTGGCGAAATATCAATGATGGAAAAATCTATTTAGACGAACAAAGCAAGCGAAATGCAATTTCTATGCGAAACAGCTTAATGCGCTTATCAACAGCATTTGCAGTCCAAGGAGACACCATAAAAGCCATAGAGATGCTAGATTTATCGTTAGATAAAATGCCGATCAAGGATTTTGATCACTATAGCTTATCGTTAGACTATCCAGAAATGTATTACAGATTAGGAGCGGTCGAAAAAGCAAGAAAGACTGCCGAAACCTTAATTGGACTCTTTCGAGAGAGATTAGTTTGGCACAGTACCTTTACAAAAGAAGAATTCGATTTGATTTTTGAAGACTTCGATTTAACGTTTCGTTATTTATACAGAGGTGTTTTAGAACAAGTACAAGACAACGAAGTAGACTATAGCTACTTTAAAAAACTACAAGACGAGTTCAATGGCACCTTGGAATTGTTTCAACACATTATACCAAACCAAGAAACAGCTCCAGAAGATTTAGAGCTTTTAAAAGAATAGTATAAATAGCAACCCAAAATAACACCCCCTTTATGAAGCTTCTTTGCTAGAATATTGGGGTTTTATTATAGGCAAAAATATGCCATTAAAGAAAAGCACATTGTAAGATCTAAAGGAAAATATTTTTGTAACCTTATACGAACTGTTGCACCATCCCAATCAAGGTATTTGCATCTTGCTCTCCTGTTTGGCGCCATTTCATTTCGCCATTTTTATAAATCATAAAAGTAGGATTGCCTTTCACTCGCAAAGCTTCCGCAAGTGGTTCATTCTTTTTAATGTCAATTTTAATCACTTTGGCACTGTCTCCCAAAGCTGCAGCAACGTCGCGTAACGTTTCGATGCCATTATCGATATCATCCCAATCGAAATAGAAGTCGATTAGAACAGGTTTTTCAACACTTATTAACTCACCAAATTTTGTCATTCTACAAATTTTTTATGGGGTAGAAATGTTTAAATTTTTGAAACATTAGCTTACAAAGATACAAAATCTAATTAAAACGGTTGGTTATCAACCTTTCTTCAAAGTAATGACGGTAATTTCAGGCCAAATTCCGACACGTCCAGGAAACGCATGATAACCAAAACCTCGATTTACATTAATGTATCTTCCGGCCTCTTCATACAAGCCAGCCCACTGTTTGTATACATATTTTGAAGGGCTCCATTTGATCCAACCTGGAATTTCAATCCCCATTTGCAAACCATGTGTATGCCCACTTAAGGTTAAATGATAATTGAAATCGTCTTGCTTTACTTTGTATTCCCAATGACTTGGGTCGTGCGACATTAAGATCTTAAAGTCTTCCTTTTTAATGTCTTTAGATGCTTTCTGAAGGTCGCCTGCTTGGTTGAATCCTTTCCCCCAATTCTCAACCCCCAAAAGTGCTATTTTTTGTCCTTCTTTTTCTAAATAACGGTGTTCATCCAATAACAAATCAAAGCCTATTTTTTGATGAATGTCTTTTACATCTTGAAAATTCTTGACTTTTTCTGCTGGATTTTTCCAATCCATATAATCGCCATAATCATGATTTCCCAGCACAGAGAACTTTCCATCTTTGGCCTCCAATTTATCAAAAACATCAATCCAATTGTCCATTTCATCGGCCTTATTATTTACAATATCTCCAGTAAATAACATCATGTCCGATTGTTGCTGATTGATTAAATCTACTCCATATTGTATTTTTTCTTTGTTGGTAAAACTTCCCGAGTGAATGTCCGAAATTTGCGTAATGGTAAAACCGTCAAACGCCGCGGGCAAATCTGGAAAGGTCAAATTGTATTTAATGACCTTATAGTTGTACTTCCCTTGAATGATTCCGTAAATAAAAGAGGCAAAAGGAAGGGCCGCCAAACCTAAAGCAATTTGAGAAATAAATTTTCTTCTGTTTGCAATGGGTTGGGTTTCTCCTGTGGATAGTACTGAAAAGAGTTTTAAAAACAATCGATAAATATCTTCTCCAAACAAAACAATTAAAATGACAATTTTTGGCAATAAAACTGTTAGCATGAGGCCCATTGCCATTTGAAACTGGGGCGTTTGCCCTTGAGTTCGGTCATAGGTGAGTGCTATATATAAAAAGTTGAAATAGACTGCAAGGCTAACAAAAACACAAGAATAGCGAAAAATTTTACTTTTTGAAACTGTTTTCAGCGCCTGAAATGCATACAATTCCAGAAGTACTACAACCAACAACAAGACAATCATTCCAATCCAACGCATACAAATACTGTTTTTTATAAAATTCAACAAATATAGCGTTTAAACTCAAATGAATTTGAACATCCTGTGAAAGTTTTGTAGCTTTACTGCTGTGACTATTTTTATGGATAAAACCGTTTTATCTGTCTTCAATTTCACAGCCATAAATAGCCAAAAAAAAATCCAATGTCAGATCAAAAAAGAGTTTTTTTAGTAGATGCTTTTGCACTAATTTTTAGAGGATATTATGCGTTTATAAAAAACCCGCGAATCAATTCCAAAGGATTGGATACTTCTGCCATTATGGGTTTTATGAATTCTCTTTTGGATGTTATTAAACGCGAAAGACCGGATCATTTGGCGGTTTGTTTTGACAAAGGGGGCAGTGTAGACCGTGTAGAAATGTTTGAAGCCTATAAAGCCAACAGAGATGAAACTCCTGAAGCCATTAAAATTGCGGTTCCTTACATTCAAGAAATTCTAAAAGCCATGCACATTCCAATTATGGTAAAAAAAGGGTTTGAAGCAGATGATGTGATTGGAACGCTTTCTAAACAAGCAGAAAAAGAAGGTTTTAAAACCTTTATGGTAACACCCGATAAGGATTTTGCCCAATTGGTATCAGAAAATATTTTTATGTACAAACCTCGTTTTGGAGGTGGGTATGATGTGTGGGGTGTTCCAGAAGTACAAGAGAAATTTGGGGTAGAAACTCCTGAACAGGTTATTGATTTCCTAGGAATGATGGGCGATTCTTCAGATAATATTCCAGGACTGCCTGGAGTTGGAGAAAAAACAGCAAAAAAGTTTTTGGCAACTTATGGTTCTATGGAGAATTTATTAGAAAATACGCATGAACTTAAAGGAAAGCTAAAAGAAAAAATAGAAGCTGCCAAGGAATTAGGATTGCTTTCCAAAAAATTGGCTACCATTATGTTGGATGTGCCGGTAACCTTCGATGCCAAGGATTTTGAATTGGATCAACCCGATTTAGAAAAAGTAACCACTCTTTTCAACGAGTTAGAGTTTCGAAATTTACTGGTAAACTTTACGCGTACTTTTGCAGAAAAAACAACGGATACCGATGCAAAGGCTGTTGCAGAAAAACCAAAAGCAACTAAAAAAACAGTTCCATCAACTACCGATGGACAATTTGATTTGTTTGCTGCACCGGGCAGTGGAAGTGTTTCTGAAGAAGAAGTAGCCGCTGGTTTTAAAACCATTGAAAACACCAGTCATTTTTACCAACATATAGATTCTCCTTTGTCTAGAAAATTATTGTTAAAGAAATTACTACAACAAAAAGCGGTTTGTTTTGATACGGAAACAACGGGTTTAAAAGCGCTTGAAGTGGAATTGATTGGGATTGCTTTTTCTTATGAAATTGGAAAAGGATACTATGTTTCCTTCCCTGAAGATCAAAAAGAAACAGCGGCCATTTTAGAAGAATTTCGTCCCTTTTTTGAGGCCGATTATATTGAGAAAATTGGCCACAATTTAAAATACGACCTCAAAGTATTGTCCAACTACAACCTCCCTGTAAAAGGAAAATTGTTTGATACGATGATTGCCCATTACCTCATTAATCCAGACATGCGCCACAATATGGACATGCTTGCTGAAACTTATTTGAACTATCAACCCGTTTCCATTACGGAATTGATTGGTAAAAAAGGGAAAAATCAATTGTCGATGCGTGTGGTGCCGCTAGCAGATCAGACCGAATATGCGGTGGAAGATGCCGACATTACATTGCAATTAAAAGAACACTTCACCAAAGAATTGGAAAGTGGCAATGTAGCTGCACTTTTTAACGATGTAGAGCTTCCATTGGTTGCTGTCCTCACTGCCATGGAAATTGAAGGTATCAATATCAATGTAGCTTTCTTAAAAGAATTATCGGGCACCTTAACGGCAGATATTGAACGACTTGAAAAAGGAGTTTATGAGCAAGCAGGTGAAGAATTTAACATTGCATCGCCAAAACAATTGGGGATTGTATTGTTTGAAAACATGCAATTGGTTGCCAAACCAAAAAAGACAAAAACGGGACAATATTCTACCGCTGAAGACGTGCTTTCTTTCTTGGCCAAAGACCATCAAATTATTAGAGACATTCAAGAATACCGTCAATATAAAAAATTGCAAAGTACCTATGTAGATGCTTTGCCCAATGAGGTGAATCCTAAAACAGGAAGAATTCACACGCAATACATGCAGGCGGTGGCTGCTACGGGTAGGTTGAGTTCAAACAATCCGAATTTACAGAACATCCCCATCAGAACCAAACGCGGACAAGAGGTGCGAAAATCATTTGTCCCTAGAGATGAAAACCATGTACTGCTTGCGGCCGATTATTCTCAAATTGAATTGCGAATTATTGCGGCGTTAAGTGAGGAGGAAACGATGATGAATGCTTTTAAAAACGGAGAAGACATTCATGCTTCTACTGCTGCAAAAGTATTTGACGTTCCGCTTGCGGAAGTAACCCGAGAACAACGTAGCAATGCAAAAACTGTTAATTTTGGAATTGTCTATGGGGTATCTGCTTTTGGATTGAGCAATCAGACCGATTTAAGCCGAAGTGAAGCTAAGGAACTCATTGACACCTATTATGAAACCTATCCAAAATTAAAAGCCTACATGGCGGCTCAGGTAGATTTTGCACGTGCACACGGGTATGTAGAAACGGTTTTAAAAAGACGTCGCTATTTAAAAGACATCAATTCGCAAAATGCTATGGTGAGAAGTGGTGCGGAAAGAAATGCCGTGAATGCACCGATACAGGGGTCTGCTGCTGACATCATCAAATTGGCAATGATTAACATTCACAAACGCTTTGAAAAAGAAAATTTCAAATCGAAAATGTTGTTACAAGTGCATGATGAATTGGTTTTTGACGCACACAAAGATGAATTGGAGATCATTACTCCTATTATAAAGTATGAAATGGAAAATGCCTTTTCAATGAGCGTTCCATTGGATGTGGAAGTGGGCACTGGACTCAACTGGCTAGAAGCGCATTAATTGCTTATAAAATGGAATTAGATTATATCGAAAACGTAAATGGCCTGGGGGAGCATGTTGTTCGACTGTACAACTTCGACATGGCGGAAGCCATTCAATTTAGAGCACTTCTTATAGAAACCATTATCGAGAAGAAACAACCATTGGATTTGTCTCAAGTTGGTTTTATAAAACCTCGCAATTGCAATTTAATTTTAGGCTTGTTTACATCTGATGAAGGAATTCTTAGTAGGGACCAACAGACTTTTTACTGTGTTTTAACGCTCAAAGGTTTCACCAACATGATCCATCTCATCACTCCTTTTTGTACGAAAGAATCTAGGGGATATCAATACCTGTATGAGATTGACAACCCTATCGATTTGTTGTTTTCTCCAACGGCAAGTTGGTAGCACTCTTCTTTTTTGGGGAGTGCAATACCATAGATTGCAACGACTCAAAACTCTCAAATACCTAAAAATTAAGAGCTTACGATTCCCAGTTGTACTCAAATAAGCCCAGTTATTCCCCTATATTCCCACTTATTTATTTCCAGATACAAGCAATTCCTTTTTAACTTAGTTTTGTAGAGAAGGGCTGTTTTTTTGGTGTTTAAAAAACCTTCTCCGCATGCTATAACTTCAACAAAAAATTGAAAATGTGGCAATTAAACGTTGAAGAATTTGCGCAATGGAACAAAATAAAAATATAACGGAAATATACACACCTAAAGGTGTGCATATACAATAGTTGGCACAAATACGAACAAAAGTTAAATGATAAACATAAAGTACAATTTAAGAGAGTTTCCATTTTGGAGGGCGATACTGCAAGTGCTTTACACTCTTTAAAAAGTAAAGTGCGAAAATTTAAAACCTTTTTAATTATGCGTAAAGCAATTTTAAAATCAAAAAAACTTGCCTTATTAGGCTTGTTTGTTGCATCATTTGTTTTGATGTCAGCAAAAGGAACTGAAGAATCACCAATGAAATTTTGGGGTTCAACTACAAGTTGCGGATCATCTTACTCAATTGAACCAGGAAGTTGTTACCAAAATTGTACTACAACTTACCAAGTTTTTTGGTTAGTAGTTTCTGAAACTACTGATTATGCAGTACCTTGTTAATTAATCTGCTTTTCTTTTAGGAGAAAGCAGATTTTAATTCCATCGAAATGAAAAAAACATCATTATTATTACTACTTTTTAGCCAAATTTATTGTTTTACTCAAGAAAAAAAGTTTATCATAATAGATGAAAATAATAAGCAGTCAATAGAATATTGTAGCGTATCTATTATTGGAAAAGACAAAGGCGAATATTCTGATAGCAAAGGAATTGTCAGAATAAATTGTTCAGAGAATGATAGTTTATTAATATCTCACATTCTTTACAATGAAATCAAAATTCAATTTAAAACTGTTAAAGACACAATTTGGTTATCTCAAAAAAATCAATTTTTAGATGAAGTGATAATTTCTTCATCGAAAGATTCCAATGATTGGAGCAAGGAAAGAAAAGAAAAGCATCAATGGTATATCCAACCAAAAACTGAATTTTGTGTGCTTTTTAAAAAGCAAAAAGATATTAAAACAATCTCAAAGATTAGGTTCCCTATTGAAAACCTTATTGAGTTAAAAAGTAATGATATAAAAAAGGCAATATTTAGATTAAATTTATATTCTAACTCAAATGGTATAATTGACAAAAAGCTAAATACAGAAAATATTATATATTCTTTGACGGATAAATCTAAATCTATTATTTTCGATTTAGACCATTCAATTATAGTACCTAATGAAGGATTATTTTTAGGCATCGAATTTATTGGATTTGAGGACTCGAATAATTCTATAATCGAAGATGAGCGAAATAACTATATCAAGTTAAATTTTGCTTCAACTAAATCAAGCCAAACATTTTATTCAAATAAATTTATCAATGAAGGAAAGTGGTCGTTATTGAATAAAAATACTTCAGTTTTTCCATTTGAACTAAAAAGTGGTCTTTCCTTAATTTTTGCGTATAAATAAGTACTTGTGCCAACAATTTGTATAGTTAATGGCTACTAATCGCTAAACTCTAAGTTAATTTCATTAAAAAAAGTTTGGTGCATATCCAAAATATAATAATTTAACACGCCACTAACCATACAAGTAGCCGTTAGCAAACATTAGAACCATTTTTTTAACACTCGTTAACTGTATTTAACATAGAAAATCGGAAATAACAATGAATTTTGCAGAAAATAGAAATACAATGAAACAAATAATTACAACTTTATCTTTAGTCTTCATTATCTCTATTCGCTTAAATGCGCAAATAGCAGAAATTCCTTTTGAATTAAAAAATGATTTGATATTACTTAAAGTAAACATTAATGATGATTCCGAATACAAGACTTTTGTTTTTGATACAGGAGCTACATCTGATTTGCTGGATTCTAACACAGCAGACAAATCAGGTTTAAAAGCAAATTATAAGCAAGATGTTTCAGGTGCTGGTGGTACAAAATCTTATGAAATTATCCTTAATCAAAAGCTAACCCTTCAAAATAATATTGAAATAGACAGCACTCACTTAGTTCTTACTGATTTAACTAAATTAAAGAATGCACTGGAAAGAGATTTTGATGGAATTATTGGATATAGCCTACTCAAGAAGTACATTACAAAAATTGATTATGAAAATAAAAAAATACTTTTGTACGATAAAATTCAAGATGTAGATACAATAGGATATCAAGCTATGCCCTTTGAATTTGAAAATGGTATTCCTATCCCACAGTTTGATATTGGTATTACTTTAAGAAATGGAGAATCATACACCGATAAAATTTTATTTGACAGCGGAGCAGGGTTAACGTTTCTGATAAACACACCCTACAATGAAAATCATAAATTAAGTGAAAAAGCTGGAAAAAGCCTCATTTCAAAATCTGAAAATTTACACGGAGAATCTATTTCTGAAGATATCGCAATTCAATCAATGAATATCGGTGGATATGAATTGGATGAGATGGTTGTAGGAATAGCAAACGATAAAGAAGGCGTGAGTAGTTACGAAAACTATTTCGGTATATTAGGAGCAAAAGTAATCAGTAGATTTAATCTAGTTTTAGATTATTCAACTTGCACATTATACATAAAGCCTAATAAAGCATTTAGTAAACCTTTTGCATTTCCAGTTAGCGGAATTAAACTTAAACAGATTGATGGTAATATTATAATAGATAGAGCCGAGGAAACAAGTTCAGCGTATAAAAAAGGAATTAGAAAGGGAGATAAATTGATTTCTATAAATAAAGATTCTTCAGGAGACATTACAGTTTATAGAGATTTGTTAACAAAAGAAAATGAAAAGATTTGTCTAACAATTATAAACTCGGAAGGGAAAACGAAAAAAATAAAGTTCAAACTAAAACGATTATTATAAAACGTTTGCTAACAATGTATAAAAATAATAGCGGTTTAATCGCTAAAAGGAATGTAAGTGAATATAAAAAAGGTCTGTGTTTAATCGAAAAGTTAGTGTGTGAAAATCCGCTACTATTTTTATACTAGACCGTTGTAGGCAATATTACCAGCCCACCAAACTGAATTATTAACCGATAAACAACGGAAAATTTATGAAAACAAAAATCAACAATCCAATCCGAAAACTACTTTTTTTACTACTTGCATTTCTCACTGTTATTGGGTGTCAGAAAGAAACTGACGATGCAGAACCACAAAACCTAATTGATGACAACCCTGTTTCAAATGAATACCAAAATAGAAACTTAGATATTAAAGTTTCTGGTTATTCAGACTTTCAAAATGACAGTAATTTTAACTCAATCATAAATGGATTGAGCCTTTCAGACAGATTCGCAGGAAATAATATAGCTAACAGAACTGGAAATAATGATGTTTATGGTTTTACCATTGACACAACAGAAATTAGACAAGTTCAATTTGATGGTTATACTTCATATACTTTTAAAGTTTACAGAGAAGAAAGTGTAGGACTATTTGAAAACTTGGTTGTTGAAGTCAACGATGAAGGAGAAAGAGCTTATATAGCTTCTTATATTCCAGACCAACAATATTTGGATGATATTTCAAATGGTATAGTCACTGAATTTAATGGAACGGTAAGAATTGAAAATATAAGTTCAAACACATCAAACAGGAATTCAAATATTGCCAATCGAAGTGGTTGTGGCTCTTATTACGTTATTGTAGAAACACAATGTCCTTGTGTTGGACATTGGCCTGGACAATCATGTGAATGTGGCACACAACCAAGCACAACATGGTATACTTTTGACTATCCTTGTGATGATGGTGGTGGTTATACCGAAGGACCTATCGGACCGCGTGGCGGAGGTGGTGGAGGTGGAACACCAACAAACGATGACTCGGTTACCGCACCAATAATCCCAACAGATTCAGATGGGAATTCTGTTGCGCCACTTTTCTTAATTAATGCTCTTGGCGGAAATAGTGCATTATCAACCGAGCAGATTATTTGGATTAATGACCCGAATAACGCTGACAAAATAAGTATTCTATTAAACTATATGTCTGAAAACGGCATGACAAATACTAACTCAAACTTCATATCTGATGTCATAGAAGCTTTAATTGAGACAAATGAACCAAATCCCACACTAAGCGATTATCCTGGTAAAGATGACGGAATGCCATTTGAATGGTGGTTAGATGAGGATTTTGTAAACAATAATTTTTCATTCGATTTGGATGATGAAGGTTTTGGCGATTTAACAAAAGAGGAGAAATTATTAGTGGTAGCATTTCCGGTTCAAGCATTAATTATTAGAGAAAACAAAGAACCCGCTGAAACCGAAACCGAAAACAGATTTGGATTTAGTGCTAGAAATGATAAGTCGGATGCATTTAGACATGCATTTTTTAATGCAATGAACTCTAATGATGCTGGTGATACAGTTGCTAGACTTTTTTCAACAGCCCATGAAAGTGAGGTACCAGCAAATTTAATTCTAGAAGTCCAAATGGATTTACATAATAATGATATAGGTCATACAATTGGTGATGATGCAAGTTTTTTTGTATCTGACCAAGAGCTTTCTAATTCTGTTTATTCAGAATTATTATCTGGAAATCTCTTTTACTTATCTCCACTTGACCCTGTCGTGCCACCTAATTTTGGAATAAATTCTTCTACACAATTAACACCAACTAATCAATAAAATATTATGAAGCATCTCTTTTCAATTTTAGTTATTATTATGTTTTTATATTCTTGTAATGACGATAAAAAAACAGAACTCTTAATAAAAAATAATACTGGCTCAATTATAGATACTCTTAAAATAACATATGGAACGGAAAAACAAAGTAAAGAATACTTGGTAAAAAATATTAATTTGGGAGATGAAGTTAAAACAGTACTTGATATGAATCTTAAAGGAGTAGATGGTGGTTACTTTTTGGAAGTTTTTCAAAACGGAAAAAAAATAGAGAAATATTTTGGTTATTATTCTAATGCCGTATTTGAAAAATACATTTTTGACTTAGCAATTGAAAAAGACACATTGTTAATTAATAAAATCAAAAAAAAATAAATACTGCCTACAACAATGCGTATAGCCAATTACGGCTAATAGCTAGTACAAATGTTAATTCTTTTTTGCAAGAGTACCGCAAGTACAGTAGTTTAGGTTTATAGATTTTGTTATCAGGTTTAACAACCAGATAATTTATAAGGATAAAACAGCTGTACTTGCTCTTGATTAAACGAAATAAAAAGCTATTTAACACCGTAACTGGCCATACACCAAGCCGTTAGCCTTCATTTTGAAAAACCGCCAGTAATTAAACAAAAATTCGAAAACAATATTTAAAAAAGCACTACGTTGAATTATTTTAAAAACTAGATGAATTCAAAAAAATATGGAGTTTTATTTTATGCAAATAGGTGTAGCATTAATGCTTGCTTTTGTAACCTTTTCATTAAGTAATAGAATTAATAAAAGTGCGAATCGATATTTGGCCATTCTTTTTGGTGCTATATCATTACTATTTACACTTCCCTTAATTGGAGAATATTTTTTTGAAGAATGGTTTGGAGTAGATATTATCCTTGAAAGTATAAAATTTCTTATTCCTTCATTCCTTTATTTATCAGTATATCACTTTGTGAATATGCCAAATCATTTCTTAAAAAAACATTATCTACTATTTATTCCTTTTATAATGGTGGTTATGGTTTGGATGTTTTTAAATAGTACAGAAACTAATCGTCTATTTTTAGAAAACAACTATGAAATTTTAGATGCTTTTTCAATAATTGCTCTCTTTTTATTTTCTGCAATCATTTTCTATTTTGTAATAATGATGCTCTTTAAACATAAAAAAAACGTTTTAAAGCTTCACGCTAATAAACAAGGAGTAAGTTTAAATTGGCTATATAATTTAATATTTGTCTTTCCATTACTCTTAATAATTCATTTAGTTTTTGAGTTAAGTTCCGAAGAAAATTACTTTGCATATTTTTCCAACCTTATGTTATTCATTATTTTATTCTACAGTGGTTTTCATATTGTACAACAACGAGAAATATTTGAATTAAAACCAAAACACATCCAAGCTATTGAAAGTGAATCGCCACAAATAAACGACATTAAAAAAGAAGAACTTATAGACAAAAATTTAAGACTTGAAATCGCTAATAAACTAGAAAAGTTAATGGAAGAAGAACAACCATTTTTAAACAAAAATCTTTCATTATCTACACTTTCCGACAAATTAAATACGAGGACACATATTTTATCATTTGTTATCAATACAAACTATAATGTAAACTTTTACACCTATGTAAATAAATTTAGATTAAACTATAGTAAATCGCTTCTTGAAAATCCAAAAAAACAACATTTAAGTATGGAAGGTGTCGCTTTTGAAAGTGGTTTTGGTTCTAAAAGCACATTTAATACGCTTTTTAAAAAGCATATAGGAATGACACCTATACAATACAAAAAGTCTAAAAATCAATAAATTAAAAACAATCAATAAAATGTAGTTGTTCAACTTTATCCAGTTAAACACTATTTCATAACAAGTTGAGTTTTTTTACCAAACAAATAAACTTATAATTTTTATGAAGCTCAATTTTTTTTCAATTATTTTATTTTTCGTGTTGCCTTTTTCGTTATCGGCACAACAAACAGTTAGAGGTGTTATAACAGACAAAGACTCTAAAGAACCCATTCCTTTTGCTAATATTATTGTTAAAGACAGTAATCCGTCTTTAGGAACAACTTCAGATGAAAATGGAAGCTTTGTGTTAAACAATGTGCCTATTGGCAAACAAACACTTATCGTTTCATTTGTAGGTTATGAAACTATTACGCTCTCTAATATAAATGTAACCGCAGGTAAAGAAGTTCTTTTAAACATTGGATTAATAGAAAATTTAGAAAATCTAGATGAAGTTATAATTACAGCAGATAAAAGAAAAGAAAAAACAGTTAACGAATTTTCAACAGTAAGTGCACGTTCTTTAAATATTGAAGAATCTAATAAATACGCTGCATCGTTTGGTGACCCAGCTAGGCAAGTGCAAAATTTTGCTGGTGTAACAGGAAACGGTGATGATTTAAATAACGAAATTGTGATTAGAGGAAACTCACCCAATACGCTTTTATGGAGATTAGAGGGTGTAGAAGTTCCCAATCCTAACCATTTTGTGTATTCTACAGGAGGTGCAGTAAGTATGTTAAGCTCTAATGTGTTGGATAAGACCGATTTTTTCACTTCGGCTTTTCCTGCCGAATATGGTAATGGTTTAGCAGGTGTTTTTGATTTACGATTCCGAAAAGGAAATAATAAGAAAAGAGAAACAACAATTGATGCAGGTTTTTTAGGACTTGGAATTGCTACAGAAGGCTATTTTAGTAAAAAAAGTGAGGCATCTTATTTATTAAATTACAGATATTCTACCCCAAGTATTTTAAAAAGTATAGGTATTAATTTAAGCGAGGGTGGCAACTTAAATTATCAAGATTTAAATTACAATATCAATCTTCCTACTTCCAAAATGGGAACCTTTAATGTATATGGATTATATGGTAAAAATACCATAAAGTCATCAGAAACAGATTCTGAAAGTGAAGAGCAAGGTACGCAAACAACAGGTGTTTTTGAAACTAATTCTAACAATGATGTAAGTACTTTTATTACAGGTATAGGACATCGCATATTTTTAAAAGATAGAACCTATTTAAAAACAAATATTTCTTACTCTTCAGACGATGCAAATCTTAAAGAGGAAACAAAAAATAATGGCGTTATAAACCCATTAAGCGGTAGTGAATTTGATTCAAAAATTGAAGCTTTCCGTTTATCTTCCTTTATAAATCATAAGTTTAACGCAAAACACACCATTCGTACTGGATTGACTTTGAGTCATCTTAAAGAAAAAACGATTTCTTATCACACAGGAACGAACGCAGAAGGGCATCTAGTTCCAACCAACGATAAAGTAGATGGAAATAGTAATGTTTTTCAGAGTTATTTTCAATGGAAATATAGAGCAACAGACAAATTAACATTGAATTCAGGATTGCACTTTTTACATTTTGCTAAAACAAATAGTAGTGCTGTAGAACCTCGTTTAGGACTTAATTATAAATTAAACAACAAACACTCTTTAAGCTTTGGTGCAGGTTTGCACAGTAGAGCCGAACGCTTGTCTACCTATCTTGTGAAAGCAGACGCTAACACTCAATTTTTGAATACAAATTTAGGATTATCAAAAGCATTGCATTATGTGTTGGGATATAGCTGGCGATTAAGTAAAAACACGCATTTTAAAGCAGAAGCCTATTACCAAAACCTGTTTAATCTACCTGTAGATAACACTGGACAAACAGGCTATAATGTAATAAATGCCCAACTATTCGATGTTTTTAATATTACAGATATACCATTAACTAATGATGGGAAAGGCAAAAACTATGGAATAGAATTTACGCTAGAACGCTTTTTAAATAAAGGATTCTATTACTTAACTACATTGTCATTATACGATTCTAAATATAAAATTGGAAATTCCAGTTATTACAACACGCGTTTTAATGGAAATTATGTGTTCAATTTCTTGGCAGGAAAAGAATTTAAAATTGGAAATAAAAGTAATAAAACCTTGGGAGTTAATACTAAATTTAACCTAACGGGAGGACAACGATTTACAGCTATAGACGAATTAGCTTCTATTGCCAATCAAACGGAAATTTTTTCTACCATACCATATACAGAAAAAGTAAAAGATTATTATCGTCTTGACTTAGGTATAAACTATCAATGGAATAAGAAGAAATCCACACATAGTTTAGGTCTCAATATTCAAAATGTAACGAATAGGCTTAATAAAACTGTTCCTGATTATTTTTATGATGATGTAACAAATAAGATTACAAAAACCACGACAGAACTTAATGGACTATTGCCAGTCTTAAAATATAGTATAAATTTTTAAAAACCATTTTTGAAATATTACTGAATAGACTAAAAAAAACGAAAGGCTAACAATGTGTATAAGTAATAGCGGTTTGGGTGTAAACTCAAACCGTTTTTCTTTTTTATTAAGTATATTGTCAACTGAAAGTATTCGCAAATAAATCCGCTACTACTCATACACGAGACCGTTATGTGCAAGCGGAAGAAACCAACTGAAATCTAAAAATAATTGTCATTTTTTGTAATTATGGCTTCCTTTTTCCAACTCACATAAATAAATCAACAAATTTATCTTTTGACAAATAAAACACTTGAAAAAATATTTAGTGAGAAGATAATTGAATCTCAAGGCATAATTCATAAGGTTTGCAGAATGTACTGTGATAACCCTGAACACAGAAAAGACTTATTTCAAGAAATATTAATTCAGCTTTGGAAATCATTTCCCTCTTTCCGGAATGAAGCGAAATTTTCTACTTGGATGTACAGAATTGCATTAAATGTCGCTATTCAGGATTTAAGAAAAGTCAAAAAGAAAAAATCACTTTTCTTCCAAACAAACCAATTTAAAGAAAGGCTTGAACAAAGCGAAACCTCTATTGAAGATGAGAAATTAGCACAAATGTATAAAGCCATTTCAGACCTTAACAAAGTGGAAAAAGCTATAATAATGCTTTACCTCGAAGATAAGAAGAATGATGAAATAGCAGAGATAATAGGAATTACCCAAAATTATGTTCGAGTAAAAATGAACAGAATAAAAATAAAACTCTCAAAAACTATAAAAAATAGATAAGATGGAACTATTAGAATTAAAGTCGATTTGGAATGTGGTAATTGAAGAGACTATCTCAAAAGATAAGATGGATGAATTTGTAGTTGAGAAATCCATTAAAAAGGAATCAAAAACCGTATTGGCGAAAATCAAAAAAGTGATGTATCTAAAATTTGCAGTTGGCGGTCTTTCCTTGGTTCTTTGTGTAGTTATGCTCATAGGTTCGTTTATGGAACCAGAAAAATTTACATTTTACGAAAATATTCTTGACCTAACCGACAATCGAATTTTCATGGCAACTTTCATTCTCTTTATGTCAATGATGCTTTCTTGGAATTTTAGAGCTTTTCGGGAGATTAAGAATTTTCAGACCATAGCGACAAGTGTTAAGGAATCCTTGGGAAGAGTGATAGGTATAATGGAGCGAACAATTAAACTTAATGTGTATTTTGGTGCTTTGTTCAACGCTATGGTTTTAGGGTGGGTATTCTATCTTTTAAATAACAAGAAAGATTTTTTTATGAGTACTATTGAAGTTGTTTTAGCAACCGCCTTGGTGTTTCTCATAGGTATTTTTCTCTTCTATTTTCTATCAAGTTATGAGCAAAAAATCAAATTTGGTAATTATCTAGACCAACTAAAATTGTATTTGAAAGACCTTCAAGAAAAATAAATCTATAAAAGTGTAATTCTTAAGTTGGTTCTGTAACATACTATGTGAATATCAAAAAAAATCATAAGTATGAAAAAGGAATATCAGATTAAAATCCAGAAAATTTTGGGGATAACTATTATGCTATTAGCCTTCCCGATAGTGCCTGAAAATTATCCATGGTACGTTAATGTCCTCTTATTCAATGTTGGTCTCATCCTTATTCTCACTACCAAATGGAACAAATTAAAAAAAGAACTAGGTATTCGTAAACCATTGTAAATACATTAAAAATGAAAACATCCAAAAAATTCAAAGATTATAAAGCAATCCAAAAGCTAGGAATAGTACTCATAATTTTAGGTGCTACAATTACATTGACCAAGATTTTAAATTTGATTACTTCCAGTCATTTCGTTGTGGAAGACCTTCCCAATTATTTATTTTTATTAGGTGCATTTTTGATGCTACTGCCTAATTTAATTAAAATAGTGAGTGATAAAACGCCTAAAACAAATATGATTTTATTATTCATTTTCGGTACAAGCACATTTGTATTTGCACAAGATTACACAAAACAAATTAGTGCTTTTGAACAGAGTTTTTCTGAAAAATCTACAGAACCTATTTCGCCATTTTTGAGCAATGAACTAAAATTTGACCCTATACCAATTGCTAATACATCAGCAATACTTGAAAATATAGTTTCAAAATTGCCCAAACTAAATAGTTTAACCATTTTAGAAACTTTTAAAGACAAAGCTAATGTGAGGTATGATTTTGTTCGCTTAGGGATACGTGAATCTTACATACATTTTGATGAAGAAGGAAAAATCACAAGAGTTGAATTGATTGAAAATTTAATCCAACAAGAGATGCAAGCACAACAAAAAATAAAAGAAAGTGTGCAACAACCTCAAATGACTGAAATCACAAAAAAGTACAAACCAATTCCCATAAAATTTAACTCGATAGATGGTCTTTTGATTAGTGGAAGTCTTTATGAGATTGACAAAGACAAGCCAATAATCCTATTGTGCCACCAAGCAGGATATAACAAAATGGAATATGCCGATATTGCACCAAAACTAAACGAATTGGGATATAATTGTTTAGCTATAGACCAAAGGTCAGGAGGGGACTTTGCAGGAAAACCAAACGAAACATTTGAAAGAGCCAAAGAAAAAGGATTTGCAACCGAATATATTGATGCAGAACAGGACATTGAATCTGCTGTCAATTTCTTACAAAACAAATACAATAAAAAAGTAATTGTTTGGGGAAGTTCGTATTCTTCAAGTTTAGTATTGTTTAACTCTTTACAAAACAAAAATGTCATTGCTTCCATTTCTTTTAGTCCAGGAGATTATTTTGAGAACAACAAACCGTCTTTAAGTTCTATTTTTTCAAAAATAGAAAATCCTTTTTTTATAACTTCTTCAAAACAAGAGGCTGCAACATTAAGTACATTGATTAATGGAATAAAATTAAAAGAAAACCAAATACAATTTATTCCAAAATCAGAAGGATTTCACGGTTCTAAAGCACTTTGGGTCGGACAAAATGGAGCAGAAGAATATTGGACTGCCATAACGGAATTTTTAACATCCATTACAAATTATTAATGCAGAAGGATTGGGAGATTTGCCCTGAAAAAATATCAAAAGCAAAAAAACCAGCACATAACAATGTGTATAGTGCATAGCACCCTACGGGATGCTACGACACCATACACTTAACGTTGTAACCAATTAAAACACAGATGACATAAAGATGTCATAAAGATGACGACACCAATGCCAATGCTTTTATTTAGCTTTGCTTTCAACAATTAAACATCACTCAATTGAAGAATAAAGATTTAGCAAAAAGAGTAAAAGAATTAAGAAAGCGAAACGGTATGTCACAAGAAATCTTGGCAGAAAATTCTGGGTTAAGTTTACGGACTGTTCAGAGAATTGAGAATGGAGAAACTCAACCTACTGGAGATTCCATTAAAAGATTATCTAGTGCTTTAAATGTTACACCTAACGAATTAATAGATTGGCAAATTATTGAAGATAGTAAAGCTTTACTACTATTAAACTTGTCGCAACTATGCTTTATAGCATTTCCACTACTTGGTATACTAATTCCATTAATTATTTGGACTTCTAAAAAAGATAAGATAAAGGATATAGACCATGTTGGAAAATCCATTTTAAATTTTCAAATATCTTGGACATTACTTTTGTTTTTATTAGTTATTGGTCTTTTTATTACCTCAAAACTTGAACTAACAACCATTTCTTTTGCTGGAATACTAATAACTATCAGCGCAATGTATATTCTAAATTTTGTAGTTGTAATATCTAATACCTTCAGATACCATAATGGGAAATCTGTAAAGTATTTATCAGTATTCAAATTCTTAAGTTAATCTCAAGGCAATTAAACTAAACCAAATCAGACACTAATGAATAAATCAAATTACAAAGTTTCATTCGAACTTGTATTACGTCAGTGCGTTTTCATAATTCTTAATATTTATGCACTATCTAAATTATTAGGTGGTCAATTTTATATGAATGGAAATTTACCTACTGAAGTTGCAAATACAACATTAAGTGAGGCAAGTGGATTTTCATTGGCTTGGACATTTATGGGACACTCATATATTTATATTTTCTTCGTTGGTGTTTTTCAACTTTTAGGAGCTTGGTTTCTATTATGGAATAAAACAAAATTGATAGGAGTATTGATATTATTACCTATAATGGTAAATATAATTGTATTCGATATTATTTTTCTTGATGTCTATCCTGCATTGGCCAATGCTATAATAGTTCTTCTAATGTTATTATTAATTCTATTTTTCAATAAAGAATTAGTTAAAGATACAGTCATTAAGCTTACTAACTTTCAATCAAAAACTAGTGTTCCTATTAGACAAAGATTAATCACTTTTGGAATTACTATTCTAATTATTGTATTAATTTTCAGTTTTGATTCTTTCATTGAATACTGGCTTGGAGCTAGTAAAGAAAAAATAATAGAATAATAACTGGTTACAACAACGTGTATAATTCATTTTGCGGAATCTGTATGTTGCGAAATTCTACTATAAATAATAATTTGCCTAAATTGAAACCTGAGATCGGCTGTCTTCACTATTTTGCCAAGTCAAAATTGTCCCGTTCAGTCAGCCTCGTCCAAAACAAAACGAAATCATACACGAACACGTTGGCGGTATTTAAAAAAAATGAATATCTACACTTACATATTGATTTGTCTATTCACAATAACTTCTTGTCATTCACAAACAAAGAAAAATGACACAAGTCAAATCGTTGATGGACCTTGTGAAGGATGTGAAGCTATTTTTGAGTATGGAAACAAAAGATTAAAACCAACAGACACTTTACCTAAATTTCGAGAATCTGAACCAAAACTAAAAATTGCAGGAACAGTTTATAAGAAAGATGGAAAAACACCTGCCAAAAATGTAATTTTATATATCTATCATACAAACCAAAATGGTGTAGATGAAACTAAAGTTAATGAAAAAGGATGGGCAAAAAGACACGGATTTATTCGTGGTTGGATTAAAACAGGAAAAAACGGAAAATATGAATTTTACACTTTTAGACCCTCACCATACCCAAATGGTCATGCACCAAATCATATTCACATAACAGTGAAAGAGCCAGATAAAAATGAGTATTACATTGATGACTTTATGTTTAAAAATGACTCGCTCTTAACAAACCAAGAAAAAAACAGGTTACGTCAAAGAGGTGGTTCGGGAATCATTAACCCTGAAAAACAAGATGAATTTCTTGTCATAAAAAGAGATATTATTCTTGGATTAAACATACCTGATTATGAATAAAAATATAATTTCATTGATTTTAATAATGTTCTGCTTTTCTACAAAAGGACAAGAATTAGTTATTGGAGATTCGACTGTTGTTGATGCAATCAAAAAGAATACATCAAAAATCTATAATGATAAAGACAAAACATTTTTTTATTTGACAAAAAAATGTTTACGCCAAGTAAAAACATACGGCATGAGTATTACTGCACACTCAAAAAATGATACAATCAATAGAATAATATCAATTAGTATGACCAAAAATGGCCAACTTTCAACTGAATGGTACTTTTGGGAGAATAAACTCATTTATGCCTACGAGAGTTTTGAATTTTTTGTTGAACAGAAAAAAAATGGTAAGTGGAAGAATTTTAAAGATTTATATGCTTGGGAAAGTCGTTATTACTTTATCAACGAAACATTACAGTATCAAAAACACAAAGGAAAAAATGATGCAATTAACAAGGACGAAGTTAACGATGTTTTAAAAGATGGAAATAGAGTTAAGGATTACATCATTCAGCAAATTAAAAAATAAAACTACACCCAACACCGTATAAAATTAAATGCTAGGTTCTAGTTTTCTTACGAAAGTGATCACAGCCGCTCCATTTGTGTTTTATTTACTAACTTTAAAGTTCGAAACACGCAACTAATCTTACATTAACACCTTATGCCACAATAGTTGTAGTCAAACAAGATTAACTACTAAATAATATGATGTGGAATCCATCTAAAAAAACGATTCTTTTGTAAGTCCAAATAAAAAAC
Source organism: uncultured Polaribacter sp. (assembly GCA_943787375.1). GTDB lineage: Bacteria > Bacteroidota > Bacteroidia > Flavobacteriales > Flavobacteriaceae > Polaribacter. The sequence continues at coordinate 18,803 of CALSME010000005.1, read as the reverse complement.
ACCTATTATGAACAGGTCCTGTTTTATCTTAACAATTGTTGCAAGCCTTTTCCTACTTTGTTGCCATAAAAATGATGATTCCTTGATGGCTGTCGTTTCCGATTTTGAAACTGAAATTCTATTCAGCGAAAATCAAGCAATTGTAAATGTAACAAAATTGTCTCAAAACGCTACCTCCTATCAATGGACAGCAACAAACGGAACTATAGAAAATGGGCATAATGAAATCAATAATAGAAAAAAAAGATACAATTAACCGGATCATTTAATGAAGCATTTCCACACCCTATTCCTATTTATTTCACTTTTAGCATCCAGTGCTTTGAACGCACAATGCGAAAATGTCACATTGGAAAATCTTACAAATCCGGGTCCCTATGAAATAGCAACGCTTACTGAAGCCGACGGAATTCGAAACGGACCTGACTATGCGGGTGCCACAATTTACTACCCAACCAATGGAACAGAGCCCTTTGCAAGCATTGCAATGGTTCCAGGGTTTACAGCACTTCCTTCCAGTATAGAAGAATGGGGACCTTTCTATGCATCTCATGGAATTGTAACTATTATTATTGGCACCAACTCTCTAGTTGATTTTCCGGAAGTACGGGCCAATGCATTATTGGATGCTTTGGAGACCATCAAGCAAGAAAATACTCGCAGTACATCACCGCTAGAAGGTGCATTGAACACCACCCAGTTGGCAGTAAGCGGATGGTCTATGGGCGGGGGTGGTGCACAAAGAGCGGCAGTATTAGACAACACTATTTCGGCAGTTGTTGCCCTATGTCCTTATCTTAATAATTCAGCACTCAATCACAACGCAGCCTTACTCATCTTTAGTGGCGAAGAAGATACTATAGCACCTCCTTCTGAACAAGCAGATGTGCATTACAGCAATACCCCAAATACCACAGACAAACTCCTCTTTGAGGTTGCCAATGGAGATCACTCGGTAGCAAATACGCCAAATGGTGGTGACGGTGTCGTAGGTCAAATAGCACTTTCATGGCTAAAATTGCAACTTGAAGAAAAGGAATGCTACTGTCCGTTGCTTACAAATAACCTGCTGCTAAACCCGCCTGCGGCATCTAATGTTCTACAAAATTTTGAATGCGAAGCCTTAGGTATAAACCTTACAGAGCAAGCAATTGGATACTATCCAAATCCAACAAAAAACACCGTCACTTTTAACAATACCGAAAAGGTTCTTTTCGAACTCTTTTCACCTCTAGGACAAAGCCTATTAAAAAATGAACTTACCCCAGAGAACAATCAAATAGATTTGTCAGCTTTTCCAACAGGTATTTACTACTTAAGAATTAAAAACAAAACAATGAAACTCATGAAGGTGGATTAATTGTTACAAAAACGTTCTTATAAATAGGATTTAAATACCGCGAATTAATGTATATTTCGTGCAGATTTTAATGTGAGATTATGGAAGGAAATTCGATACAAAATTATATAAAGGAGCTCTTAGAAAATACTCCGTCAGAGTGGTTAAATTTAACAACACATCGCCTTGATATTTATGATGAATCGTTGGCGAAATCTGAATTTTTAGGGCAGTTTGAAGTATTATTTAACACTAAAAACTCGGATACAAAAGCACTTCAAAAATTACCAACAGCTTACGATTATATTCGATTAGGGCATCCCTTGTCTTGTGTACTTGAATGGAGTATTGCCAAATTGAACAACCTAAAATCAGAAAATGTGATTAGTTTTTCGTCACAAACAATGCCTGTTTTGGCAATTCTAAGAACCAATTTATTGGTACATAAAAAAACTCAAATTTTATATACGGGAGCGCTTCCATCCTTTTTAGATACCGATGTTCTAACGCGTGTATATGGCTACCAATTTGAATTAAAGCAGTTGGAGAGTAGCACTGCCATTCCTTCTTTTGATGGAAGTACAGTTTTCATTGCAGCACAACAAGAACTTTCTCTTTTTGAATTTCATAAAAACTGTGATTTTGTCATTCATAATTATGGGAAACTCGGAAGTATTTTGGCTATAAATGGAGCTCAAAATGAAGCATATATTTCAGCCATTCAACACGTTCGGAGAAGAGAAACCATTGCCATGACACCCGCCCATTCATTTACAGCTTTAAAACGTATCGTAGGACAAGCGGTTTTAGATACTGAAACAACAGATTGCAAAGCCAACAAAACATTGGTTTTAGATGCGATTCAAAAAATTACTGGAACAAACACCACACCTTTAGTAGGGTCTAGTGGGCTCTCGATTCAATATGCAATTATGATGGGATTGGTGCACGATGCATTGGATACACATCCTGAAAAAGCAATTAAAATTATTGTGCCTCCCAACTGTTACGGGGGTACCAATGACCAAGCAAGGCGCGTTGCTGCTTGTCTTGACAATGTTGAAGTAGTCGATTTACTAGTAGATGGTGAAAATGACATGGTACAAAGTATTGAACATGTTTTAGAGGCAATTGCAAAGGAAGATGCGGTGCCATTTATCATTGCTGAAATTCCAACAAACCCACGCGTAGAAGTTCCAGATTTACTGAAACTAAAAGCGGCTTTGAGTGCCACACGAAAAACAAAAAGTGGTAAAACAGCCATTGATCCAGTTTTTATTTTAGATCAAACATTCTGTCCAAATGTGCTCTTTTTAGGTGAAGATGAAATCCTCTCCTCAGTGCGAACAATTTCATATGTTAGTGGATCTAAGTTCCCGAGCGGCGGAAAATGTACTGCTGGATATTGTGTAGGAAACAAAAAGACCAATGCATTGATGAAAAAAATAGCACAGCATTTAGAAATCTGCGACAACCAAGCCACAGCACTTCAAATGAAGCGCTTAGCAAAGCAATTGCCTTCTATGAATCAAAGAATTAAAGCCGCCTATCTGAATACACGTGCTTTTGTATCTTACATTCAAGAAACATTGCCCGAAGCAAAAATTAATTTTGTTTCTGAAGCCTTGGCAAACCAAGGATTTACCCCATCTGTTTTTTCATTAGACCTCCCAACTAAAGGAGCGACAGCAGAAAAAAGAGAGGAGTACAAACGAAGGTTGAACCATCAACTAATCCAGTTAATGATTACTGAAATTCCAAATGAAAGCAAGTATTGTGTGAGTTACGGTCAGTTAAACGGAGTGTATTGGACCATTCCTGCCACCTCAACACAAGGAACCACTAAAGAAGGTGACAAAGATTATATTGCCCGCGTAGCACTATCTCCAAACATGGATTTAGCACTGCATAAAAAAGTATTTTCAGACTTTGTTGCAAGCATTTCATAAAAGAAAAAAAGGATTCATTGAAGCAATTCCAACTTTTTAAAACAGCCATTTCAGAAATTGAACTTCCAGAAAAGTTTACATTTCCATTTTATTACACCCCACATGTACTTGCAGAAATTGCGACAAAGGAAGTACAAACCTATTTAGAATCTCAAACAGATTTTACTCATAACTTCGGACTCAATTCAAAAGCTACGGAAAATGCCATCGGTAAAATGTTTGGGGTTTTAGTGGTGAAAAACAACGCGAATCAACTGGGGTATCTAATGGCTTTTTCTGGAAAACTAGAAGATGAAAGTTGCCCTGAAATATTTGTCCCTCCTGTTTTTGACTTGAGAACGAAGCATAGTTTTTATAAAAAAGGAGAAGAAGAAATCAATATTATCAATGCCAAATTAGCGGAATTAAAGAGTGATGGAACCTATCTTTTTTTAAAGAGACTTGTGAAAAGAGCTTCCAAAAGAATTGAAGAAGACTTGGCACTTCAGCGAAAAAAAATGGCGCTATCAAAGAAAGAACGAAAACTTCGCAAAAAAGAGGCTCGTAAAAACTTGACAAGCGATGCCTTCGAAAAATTGTCTCAAAAATTAGAACAAGAAAGTTTCAACGATCAGTTTTTCTACAAAGAACTGGTTGCCTATTATATTCAAAAAGAGACAGAAAACCGCAGAGAACTTTCTACTTTTGAGGAGCAAATAGCCGCCTTAAAAAAAGCAAGAAAAGAAGCTTCTGCATTGCTACAAAAAACATTGTTTGAGAAGTTTCAGTTTTTAAATCAGCAAAAAGAAACAAAAGCACTTATTGATATTTTTAACAATCCTACCATAAAACCTCCAGCAGGTGCTGGAGAATGTGCGGCTCCTAAACTACTGCAATTTGCATTTAAAAATGATTTAACGCCTATTTGTATGGGAGAATTCTGGTGGGGAATTTCTCCAAATTCGGCCATTAGAAAACATAAAAATTTCTATCCCGCTTGTCAAGGCCGATGCAAACCTATTTTGAATCATATGTTGGATGGAATTGCCATGGACGAAAATTTGCTAATTAAAGAAATTTCGAAAGACAAAACCCTAGAAACCATCTACGAAGATGATGTGCTCTTGGTGATTCACAAGCCGGCAGAATTTCTATCGGTACCGGGCAAAGAAATTACAGATGCTGTATCTACTCGGATCAAAGAAAAGTACCCCAATGCTACAGGGCCTTTAATTGTTCACAGACTCGACATGTCTACTTCGGGCATCTTACTACTTACAAAAACAAAAGAAGCAAATAAACATTTGCAAAGTCAGTTTATAAAAAGAACCATTCAAAAAAGATATGTGGCGCTGTTGGATGGAGATTTCACTGAAGATAAAGGAAAAATAACGCTTCCTTTGCGGGTCGATTTAGATGACAGGCCCAAGCAATTGGTCTGTTTTGAACATGGAAAAAATGCAGAAACACGCTGGGAAGTGATCCAAAGAGAAAATGGCAAGACGCGTGTTTATTTGTACCCAATTACGGGAAGAACGCACCAATTAAGAGTTCATGCTGCGCATAAAAATGGGCTAAACGCTCCTATTATTGGCGATGATTTGTATGGAAAAAAACAAGATCGGTTGCATTTACATGCCGAATTTATTGCTTTTACACATCCTACTACAAATGAAAAAATGAGTTTTAGAGTGGCTCCTACATTCTAAAAAGAAACTCTATTTATCGAACAAATCGATAGGTTGCTTTGATGACAAAAGTATCTTGAAGTGGGGCGTCAAAAATTTGGTTTTGGAGACTGCTTCCTAAAGAGTTTTCTGGATTTCCGGAATCACTTCCTCCTCTTGCCCAAACAAAAAACAATTCGGATCCAGGAATGTATTCCCATCGAACAACCAAGTTTGTTTGTAGTTGCGCAAAAGAAAAATCGGGTTTGTTAAAACGATAATCTTCAAGACCATTTTGAGTTTCATCTATTGAGTAAATTGCATTGTTCTGGGCATCGAAACCAGCTGTAAGTTGATTTGTATTGTATTCATTCACACGGTCTTCAAAATGAGAAGCAGTGGGCATATTTACATACTTAAAAGCTGCATATCTTCCACGAGCTATAAAAGGTTGCCCATAGAACTGAAAAGAAAAGTTTGGGCTTAAACTGTAATTCAATCGTAATGTAGTCGTCCAAGTTTCGTTATCTATTTCTCCTAATACGTATCTTTTTTCAGCATCAAAATCTACCGTTGTAACATATTGTGCTTTGTTTATTGTCTTTCTGAATTCAGTATTTAAAGAAACGCTAAAAGCATCAAAGGGCTGGTAATTTGATCGGAACACATAGCGATTGCTTTTGGAAACTTCTTGTTGACTTTTGGATTGAACATAACCAAGTCGGAAACTAAATTTCTGGGTTTCATCGGAACCGACAAAGGTGTATAGAAAATAATTATTGGGCGAATGCCAGCGTGGTCCCCCTCTTAAAAAAGAGTTTTCGTAAACATTCGAATTGGTCCCAAATCCGATGTTGGTATCCCAATTGTTTAACCAATTGAATCGTCCTCTGAACTCGGTACTAAATTTGTTTAAATTTCCTCCAAAATCATAGGCGGTATTCTGTTCGAGACGAAGCTCAATATTCCTATATATTGTAGTTGGCACCTGCCATAAATATCGAAATTCTGCATACTGAATCATTTCATCTGTCTGACGTAAAAATCCAATGTCATTTAATTCTAATTCTGGAGAACGCCACACAAAACCTCCATTGTACCTCCAATTTCCGCCACCTTTCTTTCCAGCCTCAATTCGACCACCTGTACCTGTTAAAGAGGTTCTGTTTGGGTCCAGATTTACATGGGTTGCATCGATTCTTTGAAAGGATCGAGAAATGGATTGTTGGGTTTTTAAGATGGCTGTTTTACTTCCTTTGACATGGCTTAGAATGGTATTTCCTTCGAAATAGTAGTCCCTGTTGTTCCAGTTGTGCTGAAAATCAATTCCTGCTGTATATGCTGCGTTGTGCAATTCTGAAAAATTGCCTGCCAAATTTCTATTCGTAGCTGTAACGATTCCACCAATAAAAGAATTTCTTTTGTTGAAATCTTTTTGTGCGCGTCCCACAAAATAGTTGGTTAAGGGTGCTACAATCTCTTTTCTGGTTTCACCATCTACTTGTCTTACCGTTGCAAATTCATTGGCAGTAATACTTTCTAAAACCCCAATAGACCAACCGTTCTTTGTTTTTCCTGAAAACTTTGCGGCTCCTAAAATTGTTGCATTAAGCGGTTCGTCTGCAAATTCTCCAGCTGCTAAATTTGCGCTTCTATTGGGACTTCCACCTATTCTTCTGCTGTAAAAAAGATTGTCTCTACCATTAGCAAACTTAAAATCGAAAATGTTTTTATTTTCTACAAAAAACGGGCGTTGTTCTTCAAAAAATATCTGAAACCCATCCAAAGCGATGGCTCCTGGATCTGCTTCTACTTGTCCAAAATCTGGGTTGACAGTCAGATCTAATGTTAAATCATTGGTGATTCCTATTTTGGCATCTAAGCCACCATTTATTTTAAAATCTCGTCCATCTTTGTAAGGGTTTCCTAGTTCTGGTTGATAATTATCATATTGTAAAACGGTAAAGGGCTGAATTTCTAATTGTTTTTGTGATTTTAAGTTGATGAGTCCGTGCAATTCTCCTGATTCGCTGATGAATCCTGCTTGATCATTGGGGATTCTTTGCCAAAGTGAGCGTTCATTCTCCCTGAAAATATTTCGAGAAACATTGAACCCCCAAATTTGTGCACTGTCATTTCCAAAACGCAATTGACTCAATGGAATTTTCATCTCTGCAGTCCATCCTTTGGCATCAATTTTTGCATTTGTGTACCAAATAGGATTCCAACTATCGTCCCATTGATTCCCATTTTGGGTAGCAATTTCTTCTCCTTTTACTCCGGCAGCAGTAGTGGTAAATACAAAAGCGGTTCTCTTATCGTGATAACTATCTATAATTACATTGACACGATCTCCAGCAAAACCGTCTCTTCGGGTTAACCGTTGTTGAATTAATTCTGGACGATCATCAAAAGCACGAATGGCAACATATAAATACTTTGCATCGTAGAGTACTTTAAATTGTGTTTGAAAAGTTGGTGGTGTTCCCTCATCAGGAGTTTTTTCAACAAAATCAGAAGCCCAGGTTCCTGCCTCCCAACCGGCATCAGAAAGAGCTCCATCTATTACAATTGGAGTTTTTAAGAGCTGTGTAGTGTAGCTTCTTTTTGGAATTGATTCTTGTGCACTAAGCGTTTCAAATAGAAAGAATGTGATTATGACAAAGAGGATTCGAAACATCAATTTTTTTTCAAAAGATTCTAAATGAAGTGCAAAAGTAACTTTCTATTTTCACAAATAGATGTTAAATTTTAGTTGTATTGGTAAATAATGAGAAACAAAAAAGATAATTCCAATTCACCCTTTGACAATCAAATAAATAACAGTACATTTGCACTCCTTTTTTAAGGAAAATAAATTATTATTAACAAACAAAAACTAAAAGTGTAATTATGAACACATTAAGTTACAAAACAGTATCAGCAAACAGCGCTACCGTAAACAAGGAGTGGGTTTTAGTTGATGCAGACGGGCAAACGTTGGGTCGTCTAGCTTCTATAGTAGCAAAGCTAATTAGAGGTAAATACAAACCAAACTTTACTCCTCACGTAGATTGTGGAGACAACGTGGTTATTATCAACGCAGAAAAAATTGTTTTAACTGGAAAGAAATGGACTGAGAAGTCTTACATCCGTCATACGGGGTATCCAGGTGGACAAAGATCGTTAACTGCAACAGAAATGTTTGAGAAAGATCCTACAAGATTGATCGAAAAAGCAGTAAAAGGAATGTTGCCTAAAAATATTTTAGGAGCGGCACTTTACAGAAACTTGTATGTATATGCAGGAGGAGAGCACAAACAAGCAGGTCAAGAACCTAAAGCTATTAACCTTAACGATCTTAAATAATGGATATAGTACACAAAATCGGTAGAAGAAAAACAGCTGTAGCTCGTATTTATCTTTCAGAAGGAAAAGGAAATATCACTGTAAACAAAAAAGACTACAAGGACTATTTCACAACAGGAACTTTACAATATAAAGTACAACAACCTTTAATGTTAACTGGAGACTTAGAATCGTATGATATCAAAGTAAATGTATACGGAGGTGGTGTAACGGGTCAAGCAGAAGCAATTCGTTTGGCAATTACAAGAGCTTTAGTTGCAATTAACGAAGAACACAGATTAGTATTAAAACCAGAAGGTTTACTAACACGTGATCCTAGAATGGTTGAACGTAAGAAATTTGGTCAGAAGAAAGCACGTAAAAAATTCCAATTCTCGAAACGTTAATCCTTCGAAAAGTTCAGGATTATGTTATTGGGAACTGTTATTATTACACATATTTAATATTAAACAGTTTAGCATCTAAATAAATAAGACTCGAAAGACTACTTATTTATTGATACAAAACAGAACGTAAACACATTTAAAAAAATGGCAAAAGTAAATATTCAAGAATTATTAGAAAATGGAGTACATTTTGGTCACTTAACTAGAAAGTGGAATCCAAACATGGCTCCTTATATTTATACAGAACGTAATGGTGTACACATCATTGACTTGTATAAAACTGCTGCAAAAATAGAAGAAAGTGCAGATGCTTTGCAAAAAATTGCAAACTCTGGGCGTAAAATTTTATTCGTTGCAACAAAAAAACAAGCAAAAGACATCGTTGCTGAAAAAGCAAAAGCTGTAGGTATGCCTTTCATTACAGAAAGATGGCCTGGAGGAATGTTGACCAACTTTGTGACGATTCGTAAAGCGGTTAAGAAAATGGCAACCATCGACCGAATGAAGTTAGATGGTTCTTTTGATGCATTGTCTAAAAGAGAGAAATTACAAATCAATCGTCAGAGAGAGAAATTAGAAAAGAATTTAGGTTCTATTTCAGACATGACTCGTTTACCAGGCGCTTTATTTGTAGTAGATATTAAAAAAGAACACATTGCAGTTGCAGAAGCCATGAAATTGAACATTCCAATTTTTGCAATGGTAGATACAAACTCTGATCCTAGATTGGTAGATTATGTAATTCCAGCAAATGATGATGCTTCTAAATCTATTGAAAGAGTGTTAACGCACGTTACGGATGCAATCGCTGAAGGTTTATCTAGCAGAAAAGCAGATAAAGAAAAAACGAAAGAAGCGCCAAAAGCAGCAGCTGCAGTAGCATCGAAAGAGGCTCCTAAAGCAAAAGAAGTGAAAGCAGATACCGAAGCAGCTCCAAAAGCGGAAGAAGTAAAAGCAGCAACTCCTACGGAAGAAACAAAATAAGTACAACTTTAAAAAATAAGATAACATGGAACCAGTAAAGATTAGTGCTGCTGATGTTAAAAAATTAAGAGAAGCTACAGGAGCTGGAATGATGGACTGTAAAAAGGCATTGTTAGAAGCATCTGGAGATTTCGATAAAGCAATTGATGTTTTACGTAAAAAAGGTCAAAAAATTGCAGCAAAAAGAGCAGATAGAGATTCTACTGAAGGAGTTGCTGTAACAAGAATAAACGAAGATAACACTGTTGGTGTAGCAATCGTTTTAGCTTGTGAAACTGATTTTGTTGGTAAAAATGATTCCTTTGTAGCATTGGGTGGTCAGTTTGCAGACATCGCTTTAAATCACACAGATAAGGAGTCTTTCTTAGCTGCTGATTTTGGTGGAATGACTGTTGCAGACAAATTAATTGAACAAACAGGTGTAATTGGTGAGAAATTAGAAATCACTTCTTTCGAAAGATTAGAAGCTTCTTATGTAGGTGCTTATACACACATTGGTAAAATTGCTGCATTAGTAGGTTTATCAAATGTTGTAGAAAACGCAGCTGTTTTATCAAAAGACGTTGCAATGCAAGTTGCCTCTATGGGTGCTACTTCTTTATCTTATAAAGATTTTGACCCTGCATTTGTTGCTGCAGAAACAGAAGCAAGAATTGCAGTTATCGAAAAAGATAATATTGAATTGGGAAGATTAGGAAAAACGTTGAAAAACGTTCCTCAATATATTTCAATGTCTCAATTATCTGATGCGGTAATGGCAGAAGCTGAAGAAGCTGCAAAAGCAGAATTGAAAGCAGAAGGGAAACCAGCACAAATTTGGGATCGTATCTTACCAGGAAAAATGGAAAGATTCATTTCAGACAACACTACTTTAGACACTGAGCAATGTTTGTTAGATCAAGCATTTATTAAAGACGAAAAGAAAAATGTTGCAGCATACGTTGAAACGTATGGTGATGTATCTGTAAGTGGCTTTAAAAGAGTTACACTCGGATAAACAATCCTTTTTAACATACTTCAAAACCTCGCAATGAATTGCGAGGTTTTTTTATTTGAAAAAAAAAGAAAATCAAAAAAAAACCGTAATTTAGCGTAACTTTCAATAACACTATGCACTACAAAAGAATTCTTTTAAAACTGAGTGGAGAAGCCTTAATGGGCGAACGACAATACGGAATAGATCCAAAACGTCTAGCCGAATATGCCAAAGAAATAAAACAAGTGATAAACCAAGGCATCGAGGTTGCCATTGTAATTGGAGGTGGAAACATTTTTAGAGGTGTAGCAGGCGCAGCCAACGGCATGGATCGTGTACAAGGAGATCATATGGGCATGTTAGCAACCTGTATCAATGGCCTAGCACTGCAAAGTGCGTTAGAAGATGAAGGCGTCATTACACGTTTGCAAACCGCATTAGAAATCAAAGAGATTGCAGAACCATACATTAAAAGAAAAGCCATTCGCCATTTAGAAAAAAAGCGCGTAGTTATTTTTGGAGCGGGTACTGGAAACCCTTATTTCACAACAGATACTGCTGCCGTTTTAAGAGCGATTGAAGTGAATGCAGATGCTATTTTAAAGGGAACTCGTGTTGATGGAATTTACAATGTAGATCCAGAAAAAGATGAAAATGCTTTAAAATATGAAACCATTACCTTTAAAGAAGTCATCGACAAAGGATTAAAAGTAATGGACATGACCGCATTTACTTTAAGTGAAGAAAACAAATTACCCATCATCGTTTTTGATATGAATACCAATGGAAATTTACTGAAGTTAATTTCTGGAGAAAACATCGGAACGATCGTTAGCAATTAAAAACATACGCTTTAAAATTCCCAGAGATGAACGAAGAAATTGAATTTATTTTAGACAGTGCCAAAGAAGGAATGAATAGTGCCCTTGCACACCTAGTAAAAGAATTACGCACCATTAGAGCTGGTAAAGCAACCCCTGCAATGCTAGGAAATGTAAAGGTAAATTATTATGGCGCATTGACACCATTAAGTCAAATTGCAAATGTGAGCACGCCAGATCCACGAACCATTTCAGTTCAACCTTGGGAAAAAAACATGTTGCAAGAAATAGAAAAAGCAATTATGAATGCCAATCTTGGATTCAACCCAATGAATAACGGAGATGTCATTTTAATCAACGTTCCGCCTTTGACAGAAGAAAGAAGACGCGATTTATCCAAACAAGCAAAAGCAGAAGCAGAACATGCGAAAGTAGGAATTAGAAATGCGCGTAAAGAAGCAAACAACGAAATTAAAAAAATAGATATTGCTGACGATGTAAAAAAAGATACCGAAGCACTTGTCCAAAAATTAACGGATTCTTTTGTAAAAGAAATTGATGAAACCTTTACGGTGAAGGAAAAGGAAATCATGACTGTGTAAGCGAAATTAAGCTGATATTAAAAAAGGAGTGTATTCAAAAACGCTCCTTTTTTTGTTGAAAACACTTCTACAAATTTCGTTACCTTTGCAAAAATTTTCTGAATGAGTTTCTGGACAAAAGTTGCGGGTATTATCTTACGAAACCGATACCTAGTTTTAATTATTATTGCAGGTATTACTACTTTCTTAGCTTCACAAATGAAGTATATGAAATTCTCATATACAGAAGCAAACCTACTGCCAGAAAACCATATTGCTAATTTAGAATACAATAAATTTTTAGAGATTTTTGGTGAAGAAGGCAACCTAGTCATCCTTGGCGTAAAAGACCCCACAATTTTTACACCCAAAAAATTTAATGCTTGGAATAATTTAGTAGACAAATTTGATGACCGAGAAGAAATTGATTTTACACTTTCAATTGCAGACGTTCAAGAACTAAAAAAAGATAAAAAGAACAGAAAGTTTGTCTTAGAACCTTTATACGAGAAGGATCCAACCACAGAAAAAGAAGTTTTAGCCATTAAAAAACAACTTTTTGAAAAACTTCCTTTTTACGATAATTTACTATACAACAAAGAAACAGGCACGTTGCAAACGGCCATCTATATTAAAAAGGAAATTATAAACACTAAAGCACGTAGAGCGTTTATTTTTAACTACCTAAAACCCACCATAGAACAGTTTGAAAAAGAAACAGGACTGAATGTTCGGGTTTCTGGAATGCCTTATATAAGAACTTTGAATGCTAAAAACATAAAAGATGAAATGCAACTTTTTGTTGGAGGTGCCTTGGCAATAACAGCCCTTATTTTCTTTTTCTTTTTTCGTTCTTTTAGAGCCACTTTTATCACTCTTTTTGTAGTCATCATTGGAGTGGTTTGGGCCTTTGGATTTATTGGATGGTTTGGGTATGAAATCACAGTCTTATCGGCATTAATTCCGCCGTTAATCATTGTCATTGGAGTTCCAAATGCTGTTTTCCTAATTAATAAATACCAGCAAGAAATTAAAAAACATGGCCAACAAGCAAAGGCCTTACAGCGTGTAATTACTAAAATTGGAAATGCGACATTAATGACCAACATTACCACCGCATCTGGTTTTGCTACCTTTGTTTTTGTAGACAGTAAGCTATTACGCGAATTTGGTATTTTGGCTTCCGTAAACATCATAAGTATTTTTGTTTTGGCCTTATTAATTGTACCTGTTATGTATAGTTTCATGCCGCTTCCAAAAAAGAAGCACTTGAGTCATCTTGAAACAAAGTGGATTGAAAACGTAGTAAACTGGATGGAAAAAATGGTGAAACACCGAAGAATCACCGTTTATATTGCTACAGTCATCATTATCATCACTAGTATTATTGGAGTCTATAAAATTAGAGTTTCTGGAAGTCTTATAGAAGACATGCCCAAGAGTATGGAGTTTTACAAAGACATTAAATTCTTTGAAAAAGAATTTGGAGGTATTATGCCATTAGAAATTTTAATTGACACCAAAAAAGACAAAGGGGTCATGAAATTATCTGTACTTAAAAAGATGGATAAAATTAATGAAGCAATCGCATCGTTTCCAGAACTATCAAAACCTATTTCTGTTGTAAATCTTGTAAAATACTCTAAACAGGCGTACTACAAAGGAAATCCAAAGTACTACCAATTGCCAACTGGACAGGAACAAAGTTATATTTTTGCCTATACCAAAAATTCAAATAGCGATGCGAGCATGCTAAAAACATTTGTCGATTCTACAGGGCGTTATGCCAGAATTACAACGTTTATGAAAGACATTGGTACCGACAAAATGGATGTCATTCAAAAACGACTCAAAGCAGTTATTGACAAGGAATTTCCTTCAGAAGAGTATTCTGTTTCCATTACCGGAAAAGCATTGGTGTTTATAAAAGGAACGAACTTCTTAATTACCAATTTAGTCATCTCGCTCTCATTGGCAATATTGTTAATTGCATTGTTCATGGCCTGGATGTTTCGATCTCCTCAAATGATTTTAATTTCATTAATTCCAAACATATTACCATTGCTAATCACTGCCGGATTAATGGGGTATTTTAACATTCCTATAAAACCATCAACAATCTTAGTTTTTAGTATTGCTTTTGGAATTTCTGTAGATGATACCATACATTTTTTAGCAAAATACAGGCAAGAATTACTTGCCAGCAAATGGAAAGTTAAGCCCTCTGTCTATAAAGCATTAAGAGAAACTGGGGTCAGCATGTTTTATACTTCTATTGTATTATTTTTTGGGTTTCTCGTATTTACATTATCTAGTTTTGGAGGGACAATTGCCTTAGGTGGTTTGGTTTCTGTGACTCTTCTTTTAGCCATGGTATCCAATTTAATTTTACTACCGTCTCTCTTATTAACTTTTGAGAAGAAAATTGCAAATAAAAAAGTGTTTAAAGAGCCATCGATGCGAATTTTTCCTCCATCCCAAAAACCCAAGAAAGAAGTCAAATAACCCGCCGTTGTAAAGTGCAACATTTACTACTTAAATTTCCTTCAAAAAAAGTATATTTGTGGCTTTATTTATAGGAGTTCATTCGCGTACATAATATTTTAGAAAAATGATAGAAAACAACATTGCCAAGATTTTAGAATCGGGTACAATTTTACAAGAAATAACAATAAAAGGTTGGGTACGAACTTTTAGAAGCAATCGTTTTATTGCCGTAAATGATGGATCTACAATTAAAAATATACAATGTGTTATCGATTTTGAAAACACAGCTGAAGACCTCTTAAAAAGAATTACAACAGGTGCTGCAATCGCAGTAAAAGGAACCTTATCAGAAAGTCAAGGAAAAGGACAATCTTTAGAAGTTCAAGTTGCTGAGATCGAAATTTTGGGAGATTCCAATCCGGAAGAATACCCGATTCAACCTAAAAAGCATAGTTTCGAATTTTTGAGAGAAAATGCACATTTACGGGTACGAACAAACACCTTTAGTGCCGTAATGAGAGTGCGCTCTGCGTTGTCTTTTGGGGTGCATAAATATTTTCAAGAAAACGGATTTAACTACGTAAATACACCGATCGTTACAGGTTCTGATGCAGAAGGTGCTGGTGAAATTTTTAAAGTCACCACATTTGAAGACAATAAAGCACCGTTAACAGAAGATCGGAAAATTGATTACTCGAAAGATTTCTTCGGAAAAGAAACCAATCTAACTGTTTCTGGACAATTAGAAGCAGAAACCTATGCAATGGCATTGGGTAAAGTTTATACGTTTGGACCTACCTTTAGAGCAGAAAACTCGAATACAACACGTCATTTAGCTGAATTTTGGATGATAGAGCCAGAGGTTGCTTTTATGGATTTGGATGGAAACATGGATTTATCTGAAGACTTTATAAAAGCTGTTTTAACTTATGCTTTAGAAAACTGTAAAGACGATTTGGAGTTTTTAGACAAACGTTTAACACAAGAAGACAAAACAAAGCCACAAGCAGAAAGAAGCGAAATGTCTTTATTGGAAAAACTTCATTTTGTGGTTGACAACAACTTTAAACGGGTTTCTTATACAGAAGCTATCGATATTTTGAGAAATTGCAAACCCAACAAAAAGAAGAAATTTAAATATTTAATTAATGAATGGGGAGCCGATTTACAATCTGAACACGAACGTTTTTTGGTTGAAAAACATTTCAAATGTCCTGTGATTTTATTTGACTATCCAGCAGATATTAAAGCCTTCTATATGCGTTTAAATGATGATGGAAAAACGGTAAGAGCCATGGATGTCTTATTCCCAGGTATTGGAGAGATTGTAGGTGGTGCGCAACGTGAAGAGCGTTACGATGTTTTGGTTGAAAAAATGAAAGCATTGAATATTGATGAAAAAGAACTTTGGTGGTATTTAGATCTTCGTAAATTTGGTACAGCAGTCCATTCTGGCTTTGGCTTAGGATTTGAAAGGTTAGTTCAATTTACAACAGGAATGAACAATATTAGAGATGTAATTCCATTCCCAAGAACGCCTCAAAATGCAGAATTTTAAATAGATTATTGTATCTTTAATGTATGTTAAAACAAAATTTACATTATAAACTCTTACAAAAGTTATCTCCGCAACAGATCCAGTTGATGAAGCTAATTCAATTGCCAACACAAGCCTTTGAAGAACGCATAAAACAAGAAATAGAAGAGAACCCTGCTCTAGATACTGGAAAGGAAGAACCAGAGTCTTTTGAAGAAACTTTAGAAAATGAATATGATGACGCAGGCACCGAAAGTATCGACACGGAAGACATCAATATTGATGAATATTTAAGTGATGACGACATTCCAAGTTACAAAACGCAAGCAAATAATTACTC
Source organism: uncultured Polaribacter sp. (assembly GCA_943787375.1). GTDB lineage: Bacteria > Bacteroidota > Bacteroidia > Flavobacteriales > Flavobacteriaceae > Polaribacter. Next base: position 2,409 of record CALSME010000005.1, on the reverse strand, counting down.
CGCAGACGACGAAGAAAAAAATGTACCCTATGCAGCCGGCATTACATTTCATCAATCTTTAAAGTCCCAACTAGACACCTTTCGCTTCAATGAAGAAGAGCGCCTAATTGCTGAATTCTTGGTGGGAAGTATTGACGATAGCGGCTATATAAGAAGGGAAATCTTAGATCTGGTTGACGATTTGGCCTTTTCAGCGAATGTTTTTACTACTGAAGAAAAGGTCATCACAATTTTAAAAACAGTCATACATACTTTAGACCCAATTGGTGTAGGTGCAAGAGACTTAAAAGAGTGCTTAATCATCCAATTAAAGGGAAAAGAAAAAACAAAAATTCGGAGTTTATGTATTGACGTTTTAGAGACTGCTTTTGATCACTTCGTAAAAAAACATTATCGCCAACTTCAAGAAAGATTTACCATTTCTGAAGAAGAATTGAAAGCTGTAACTCTTGAAATCTCAAAGCTAAATCCAAAACCAGGAAGCTCTTATGCAGGGAACAGTAAAATTGCAGAACAAATTGTGCCTGATTTTTCAATCAAAATTTTAGACGGTGAATTGGACTTGTCATTAAACTCCAGAAATGCGCCCGAATTGCATATTTCAAGAGCGTACAACAATATGCTAAAGGGGTATCAAGAAGCTACTTCAAAAAGCAAGTCTCAAAAAGATGCCGTCTTTTTCATCAAACAAAAATTAGATGCTGCAAAATGGTTTATTGATGCAATTAAACAACGGCAACAAACCTTATTGGTAACCATGAACACGATAATGCACTATCAACTTGATTATTTTTTATCTGGGGATGAACGCAAGTTGAAACCGATGATTTTAAAAGATATTGCAGATCAAATACAAATGGATATCTCTACCGTTTCTCGCGTTGCAAATAGCAAATATGTGTCAACGCCATATGGGACAAAATTGATTAAGGAATTCTTTTCTGAATCCATGAAAAATAATCAAGGCGAGGAGGTCTCTACCAAAGAAATTAAAAAAATACTTGAAACCATTATTTCAGAAGAGGACAAACGGAAACCATTGACCGACGAAAAGCTAGCCATGCTTCTAAAAGAAAAAGGATATCCTATTGCACGAAGAACGATTGCAAAATATAGAGAACAACTAGAGCTACCCGTTGCTCGTTTACGAAAAGAAATTTAGTGAAATTTCAGAAATTAATATCGGTGCTATTGCATCCAATTGTACTGCCAACTATTGGCGTACTTCTGTACTTTTTAATGGTACCTCATTCCATCAAAAGTGAACAACGTTTTATTATAATTGGGTTTGTTTTTACAACTACTTATTTAGTTCCGTTGGGAATGCTGATAGTACTAAAAGGGCTGAAACTTATACATTCATTTAAAGTCCAAACGATTAAAGAACGAAAGATTCCACTATTTTTAATGATCTTTCTCTTTACTGTTTTGGGAAACATTTTACTGAGAACTGATGTTTTTAGAGATTTTGGAATGTTATTTTATGGAACATCGTTCGGATTGATTCTTGTCTATCTATTCTCGATATTCAATATAAAAGTAAGTTTGCATTTACTTTCTATGGGAAACATGGTTGGCTTTTTTATCATGATGGGCATGGAATACATGACGCCCCTAACGCACATATTACTCATACTCATCCTGTTTTCTGGGCTTTTGGGAAGTTCTAGACTGCATTTAAAAGCACATACTCCCAAAGAGGTATATTTGGGGTTTTTCTTTGGAATAATAACGCAAACAGCCGTTTATTATCTTCTATAAAAAATAGAAAATCAACCCAAATTTTAAGACTTTGCTATCTATCTCTTCGTTGTTAATCTTAGCGTCTTTATAGATGGGAGACACTCCATAAAAAACATGAAAATTAAAGGCATCATATCCAGCAGAGAGCGTTAGTCCATACTGTAGTTTATTATAAGCACTTATCCCTGAATAAGTTGTTTTAACCTCATTGGAAGCTACATTTTCAAAACGATTTGAAAAATTATACAGGAATTTAACTCCTGTGTAAATCCTCCAAAATTTGTATTTGTTCGCTGTGGAGGTTCTCCATCGAATTTCGAATGGAGCTTCTAAATTATGTAAAAAATAGGTGTTTGAGGTTAAAGTATTATCAGCAGAAAATACCGTGCTATTATTTAATTCCTCCACTTTTAATTCATGGTTGTAGAAATCAAAACCATAACCAAGTCCAAGTGCAAAAGAGAAAGTTCCCTTTTTATTCAGAATAATATCTTTTAGAAAGCCTGAGGACAATCCATAAGAGAACCCGCTTCGTGTAATTGTACTGGGCTGTTGATTCATCTGATTGTAGGTCACCGAAAGATAGATTTGATCATCTGCATACCGATCACCAAGATTCAAAGAATCTTTTTGTGCAAATACGATTGGGGTACAAAACAGCAAAAT
>CALSME010000004.1 GCA_943787375.1 uncultured Polaribacter sp. | reverse complement strand
GTTGGGAGCTAATTTTTCGAAGGTAAATGACTTTGGCATGTCTTTTGGTTTAGGTTTGCCAATGGGAAGAAAACTATCCAGCCTAAATTTAGGGTTTGAATTTGGTAAAAAAGGAACCACAAGTAATAACCTAATTCAAGAGAATTATTTTAATGTAAGAGTTGGTCTGTCTTTAAATGCAGTAGGAAGACAAGCTTGGTTTCAGAAAAGAAGAATTGATTAACAAAAACTATATTACAATGAAGAAAATTACGTTTTTATTAGCTGCAATGTTATTTATGACAACAGCAAAAACAAATGCGCAGGAAGATGCAGAAAGAGAGTGTAAAATAAAATACAATCTTTTTAAAGGAGATTACAAGTCAAAAAAATATGATGACGCCCTTGTAAACTGGAACTATTTAATGGATAACTGTCAAGATTTATCTGTAAATATCTATAAGTATGGTGCAAATATGGCTGAGGATGTTTTAAAAGACCCAGTTTTAGCAAAAAGAGTATATGAGCAAAGATTACAATATTTCCCAAAAAAGAATCCTGCAAAAGTGCATAGTGATTATGCAACGTACCTATCTAAAAACAAATTAGCAGAAGCAGACGTTATTTTTTCAATCCTAGAAAAAGCATACAATATAGATCCAACCAAAATGGGGGTGAAGAACTTGTATAAATATTTTCAAGGGATGACCGACAGAAATAAAGAAACCAATCCTCAAAAAGTATTTGACACCTACGATGACGTTTTAGAATCTGTAGGAGATAAATTGGAAGGCTATGCAAAAAAATTAGCACCATTGTATAAGAAAATGTCTGATAGCATTGCTTTAGACAAATCAGAGAAGAAACAATTAAGAATGTATTCTGTAAATTCGAAAGCTTTAGGGCAAGTAGAAGCAGGCTTGGACAACATGATCATTACCTTATCTACATGTGATAGATTGATTCCTTTGTATACCAGAGATTTTGAAGTAAACAAATCGAATGCTGCATGGTTAAAAAGAGCCGTGAGTAGAATGTATAAAAAAGAGTGTACAGAAGACCCTTTATATGAAAAGCTTGCAAGAGCCTATGCAGAAGCATCTCCATCATCAGACTCTTATTCTTTTGTAGCAGTTGTTTTAGAAAAAAATGGCGATACCGTTGGTGCCGATCAAATGCGTCAAAAAGCATTTGACTTAGAACAAGACCCAATTAAGAAAGCAAATTTCAAATTAAAATTTGCACAGTATGCTTCTAAAAAAGGACAAAAATCAAAGGCAAGAAGTTTGGCAAGAGAAGCATTAAGATTCAATCCAAACCTAGGAAAAGCGTATTTGTTAATTGCCACCTTGTATGCGTCAAGTGTTAACCAATGTGGTAGTGGAGAATTCGAAAAAAGAATGACCTATGTTGCTGCTTTAAACAAAGCCAAAAGAGCCGCTGCTGTCGATCCAAGTATTAGTGTTTTGGCAAAGAAATACATTCGAACTTATGGCGGTAATGTACCCAATAAGAAAATGATTTTTACTGCAGGTGTTGAACCAGGGAGTTCTTTTGTTGTAAAATGTTGGATTGGAGAATCTGTTAGCGTACCAAAATAATTGTGGAGTTCACAAAAAAAATAAAACAAAAAAGCATTCCTGTTGTCTTAACAATTGGAATGCTTTTTTCATGTACAAACGATTCTAAAAAAGTACGGGATTTTTTAGCAGATAAAAATTTACCCATCGGAGTTGCAAAAGAAGCATACCATGTTTATAAAGATTCAGGTAGGGTCACCTCAAAATTAATCACACCGCTTTTACATGATTTTACCAATCGGAAAAACCATCCTTACAATGAGTTTCCAATTGGAATAAAAATTGTAAATTTCAGTAAAAAAAGCAACGATTCTGTGACCATTACAGGAGACTATGCACTTTCGTATTCCAAAACCCAAGTTTCAGAAATTAAAGGAAATGTGGTTGTAGTCAATCACACAGAGAAATCGAGATTGGAAACAGAACAGTTGCTGTGGGACCAAAAAACAGCCTATTTTTACTCAGAAAAAGCCTTTGTTTTAACAACACCAACCAGTATTGTAAGGGGAATTGGCTTTGAGTGTAAAGAAGATTTGAGTAAGCATTTGGCAAAAAATGTCATTGGAGATATAGAAACAAACGAAGAATAAATTATGAATACAATGTGGAAGTTTTTTCAATACGGATATTTAGTACTCGCTGCAATCTGTTTAGTAGAAGGATTGTTTGCTTTAGGGTCTGAGAGTGGCAAAGCATTAATTCTTATAGGTTTCTCAGTTTTTATTACCTTCGTATTTTTGCTTAAAAGACGTTTTCGAAAAAAGATCGAACAAAGAAACAACCCAAAAAACTAGTTTAGACACGCTCCTCTATGGAAATGGAAATCGCCATTATTGTCATTTCAATTGTATTTTCAGCATTTTTCTCAGGCATGGAAATTGCTTTTGTGTCTGCCAATAAATTACACATTGAATTAGAGAAAAAGAGAGCAGGGTTTATTTCCAATATTTTAAATAAAATTACACAAAAGTCCTCAAAGTTTATCACTACAATGTTGGTGGGAAACAATATTTCGTTGGTCATTTACAGTTATTATATGGGCCAAGTGCTGGTAAAACTACTCCCAGAAAGTTATTTCAATGATTTTTCGAGTTTACTGCTACAAACGATTATATCTACATTGATTATTTTGGTCACTGCAGAGTTTTTACCCAAAGCAATTTTTAGAATTTATTCCAATGAGGTCATGCGAATCTTTGTCGTTCCAGCCTATTTTTTCTATCATTTATTTCATGTTTTTTCAGCATTTATTACACTGATTTCAGATTTTTTTCTTCGCGTTTTATTCAAGTTAAATCCAGATGAACAACAAACTGAATTTAGCAAACAAGAATTAGGGAATTATATTACCGAGCAGTTAGAAGTGAGAAATGAAACCGATGAAATGGATTCTGAAATTCAAATTTTTCAAAATGCGTTGGAATTTCAAAATTTAAAAGCAAGAGAAATCATGGTGCCCCGAACCGAGATTGTTGCATTGGAAATTCATGACACGGTGGCCAATTTAAAACAACGTTTGATTGATACAGGGCATTCTAAAATCTTAATCTACAATAGTTCTTTAGATGACGTAGTTGGTTATGTGAGTGCTTTTGAACTCTTTAAAAAGCCAAAGACCATAAAGGCAATCTTATTGCCCGTAGAATTTGTGCCAGAATCGATGATGATTAATGACATTCTTAACAGTTTAATGAAAAAAAGAAAGAGTGTAGCCGTTGTGATTGACGAATATGGCGGCACATCTGGAATTATTACGGTAGAAGATATTGTCGAAGAATTGTTTGGTGAAATTGAAGATGAACACGATTCACAAGAATTTTTAGAAGAACAGCTCACTGAAAATTCATTTCATTTTTCGGCACGGTTAGAGGTCGATTATTTGAATGAAAGCTACGATTTAAATATTCCAAAAGAAGAAGCCTACGAAACCTTGGGCGGTTTTATTATTAATGCTACAGAAAATATTCCCGAACAAAATGAGATTGTAACCATTGGGAATTTTGAATTTGAAATCTTAAAAGTAAGCGCTTCCAAAATAGAAGAGATTCGTCTGCGAGTTTTAGACAAAGAAGACTAATATTTTCTCAAGATCATCCCCTTAAATAAATCTTTATTGGCGATTAATAAGTAAGAATTCGGTTGCAACATTAAAACCCAAATCGTATATTCGCCTCCAGAAAAATAAATAAATTACGTATGGCAGTTTTATCAAAAATTAGAGAACGTTCAATGTTCTTAATCATCATAATTGGTTTGGCACTTTTTGCATTTGTTTTAGATCCTTCTACCCTAGGAGATTTATTCAATTCTAGCAAAGTAAATGAAATAGGAGAAGTAGATGGCGACGTAATTTCTCGACAAGAATTTACAACGGCATTAGAAGCTTATAAAACACAAACGGGAAATAATGTTTCTGACATGCAGGCTACAAAAACAGTTTGGGATAATATTGTTCGAAAAAAAATATATCAGGCCCAGCTAGAAAAAGCAGGTATTATTGTTGGTGAAAATGATGTTTGGATGGAAGTTTTGAATTCGCCATCTGTTCAAGGAAACCCAGATTTTTTAAATGAAGCAGGTATTTTTGACGAATCAAAAGTAAAGCAATTCTTAAAAGACATTGAAACGAATAATACACAATTGTCGAATGCTTGGAACAACTACATCAAGCAAATCAAAGACAATTCTGAAAGAAATACGTACAATAATTTAGTAACCGCTGGATTGGGAGCTTCTTTAAAAGAAGGAGAAAATAACTACCTAAACAACAATACAAAATTGAACGGACAATTCGTGTATCTTCCATACACTTCATTAGCAGATAGTCTTGTAAAAGTATCTACCAGTGAAATTGCTTCGTACATTAATGACCACGAAAGAGATTTTCAAGTAGAAGCATCTAGAGATTTATCGTATGTGAAGTTTGATACAAAAGCGACTCCAGAAGATCAAGAAGCGATTAAAAGCGAATTGGCTTCTTTAAAAGAAGATTTTAAAACAACAACCAACAACGTTGCCTTTTTATCGGACAACGATTCAGATTTAAACCTTGATCAAAACTTTAAATTTAAAAATCAAGTTCCTGTAGAAGTTGCAGCGACCATTTTTAATGGAAAAGAAGGAGATGTATTTGGACCTTACAAAGAAAGCGGATTTTTTAAGATGACAAAAATTACTGAAGTGGTACAAATGCCAGATTCTGTAAAAGCAAGTCATATTTTAATTCCTTTTGTTGGTTCGCAAAGAGCAACACCAGATGTTACAAGAACAGAAGCTCAAGCAGAGAAATTAGCCGATAGTATTTTAGCAGTAGTTAAAAGAAGCAAAAGAAAATTTAAAAGTTTGGCGAAATCATTTTCATCAGACAAATCAAATGCTGAAAAAGGAGGAGATTTAGGTTTTTTCAACTATGCAAGAATGACCCCTGCATTTAGAGATTTTACCTTTGCAAAAAAAGTAGGTTCAATAGGAGTCGTAAAAACCCCTTTCGGATTTCATATCATTAAAGTAGATGCACAAAAGAATAAGCAAAACGCTATGAAATTAGCAACCATTGCAAAAAAGATTGTGCCTTCAGAAGCTACAGAAAATGTAATGTTTGAAAATGCAGAGAAATTTGCATTGGAAGTTTCTAAAGATGGAAATTTCTATGATGTTGCAAAAGCAAACAACTATATTGCGAGACCCGCAATTGGTGTTAAGGTTTTAGATGAAAGCGTTCCTGGTCTTGGAAAAGAAAGAGGAATTGTATCCTGGGCTTTTGGAGATGTTGAAGTAGGAGATTTCCAACGTTTTGATACAGCAAATGGTCATGTAGTTGTTTTTATTACTGCAAAAACTAAAAAAGGAACTTCACCGGTTTCTAAAGAAGCATCCAAAGTACGCGCTATTTTATTAAAAGAAAAGAAAGCAAAGTTACTTTCAGAAAAAATGACGGGAACTTCTTTAACTGAAATTGCAAAAGCAAACAATACAACCGTCAGAAACGCCAACAATGTAAGTTTACAAAGTACCACACTTTCAGGAGCAGGAGCAGAACCTAAAGTAGTAGGTGCAATGTTTTATGCAAGTGTAGACAAGTTATACAATACGATAGTAGGAAGCAAAGGAGTATATGCCTTTGTTGTTACCAAGAAAGAATTGCCAACAGCATTACCAAATTACGATGCAGAAAGAAAAAGAATTGCTGACGCAAGAAAGAGACAAACTTTTAAAATGTATGAAGCCCTGAAAAATGCTGCAGCCATAAACGATAATAGAGGAAGCGCGTTGTACGGTGCAAACCAATATTAACGATTCTTTGTCACATAAAAAATCCCGCTCAATTTGAGCGGGATTTTTTTTATGCTTAGTTCTTTATGAATTAACCATTCATAGAGATTAAAAACTCATCGTTATTCTTTGAAAACTTAATTCTTTCGTTGATAAATTCCATGGCTTCAACAGGGTTCATGTCTGCAAGATACTTACGCAATACCCACATTCTTTGTACCGTTTTAGCATCCAGTAGTAAATCATCTCTTCGTGTAGAAGATTTAATCAAGTCGATTGCTGGATAAATTCTACGGTTCGAGATGTTTCTGTCTAATTGTAATTCCATGTTACCAGTACCTTTGAATTCTTCAAAGATAACCTCATCCATTTTAGAACCAGTTTCAGTAAGTGCCGTTGCAATAATTGTTAGAGAACCTCCATTTTCAATATTTCGAGCAGCTCCAAAGAAACGTTTTGGTTTGTGTAATGCATTTGCGTCGATACCTCCAGAAAGTATTTTTCCAGATGCAGGAGCTACGGTGTTGTAGGCTCGAGCCAATCGAGTTATAGAATCTAATAAGATAACTACATCATGGCCACATTCTACCAAACGTTTTGCTTTCTCTAAAACAATATTGGCCACTTTAACGTGTTTGTCTGCAGGCTCGTCAAAAGTAGAAGCAACCACCTCTCCACGAACATTTCGTTTCATGTCGGTAACTTCCTCAGGACGTTCATCAATAAGTAATACAATTTGATAGACTTCTGGATGGTTTGCTGCAATGGCATTTGCAACATCCTTTAAAAGCATAGTTTTACCCGTTTTTGGTTGTGCTACAATCATACCACGTTGCCCTTTTCCTAAAGGAGAAAATAAATCGATAATTCTTGTTGACAAAGAACTTCCTTTTTCTGCTAGATTGAACTTTTCTTGTGGAAAAAGCGGTGTTAAATGTTCAAACGAAACCCGATCTCTTACAATGTTTGGATTGAGACCGTTTATTTTTGAAACTCGAATTAATGGAAAGTATTTTTCACCTTCTTTTGGTGGACGTACATTTCCTCTAACGGTATCTCCCGTTTTTATTCCAAATAATTTAATTTGCGATTGAGAGACATAAATATCATCCGGTGATGACAAATAATTATAGTCAGAAGAACGTAAGAAACCATATCCATCTGGCATCATTTCTAAAACACCTTCACTTTCTATAATTCCATCAAACTCAAAATCTGGATCTTTATATCGATTGTTTGATCGATTGCCTTTACTCACCGCCTGGCTTTTATCTCTCGAATTCTCTTTGTGTTTGTTTTTATTATTTTGTGGTGGATTGTTTTGTTGATTTTTTGGATGTGCAGGCCTTGGTTGCGCTGGTTTGTTTTGAACAGCCTTTGGTTGTGAAGTCTTTGAATGTTGTGAATGTTGCTTTGAATGTTGGGACTGTTGTGGTTTTTGAGGAGCTTTTGCAACTTCTTTTTCCGTTTCAGTATCCTTTATCTCATTCACTTTTTCTTCAATTACAACTCTTTTTACAGCTGCAGCACTTGCTGTTTTTTCAACTCGACCTTCCTTTGATGGTTTGGGTATACTGGGCTCAATTGTATTTGTTCCAGAAGGACCTGAAGTGTTTTCGGGGCTTTTAGAAACCCTTTTTCGCTTTGGTTTCATGGTTTTTATTCCTTCATCAGAGGTCTTGGTAGGAGCCACAACCTTTACTGGATTGGCAGCTTGTGTGTCTAAAATTTGATATACTAAGTCTAATTTTTTTAATTGACTAGTTTTAGACAGTCCAATAGATTTTGCAATCACTTGTAAATCGGCAAGTGTTTTTGCTTTCAGTTCAGAAATTTCGAACATTTATATAGTTGTTATGTTAATTTATTATTCCATTAAAGGAAATCTGTAGGATTATTTGATTTTTTGAAATATTGTATATAGTACTATACAATAGGATAATGCGGTTTTACTTAACAAATATATGTTTTTTTTTTTTAGTTTTAGACTTTCTTTTTAAAAAATAAAGCGATACTTTTGTTACTCGATTTACGAACATGATTCAAAGAATACAGTCCATTTATTTACTGCTAGCAACTGCCATCTCTGGCGGGCTTATCTTTGTTTTTAATTTGTGGAGTACTTCAGAGCACACTACTTTTGTAATCGATCTTTTTAAAGAAGATTCTTTGTTGTTAAATGGAATTTCTTTACTATTTTTACTTTCCACTTTCAGTACTTGTACTGCGATCTTTTTATTCAAAAGAAGACAGCTTCAATTTGTACTTGGAAGAATCTCAATTTTGATAAACCTTTTATTATTAGGATTATTGATATATGTATCTCTAACTTTACCTGGAGAAATGAAAATTTCAGAGAAGGGTATTGGGATGTTTCTACCGATTTTAGCAATCGTATTTGTTGTTTTTGCAAATAAGGCTATTCAAAAGGATGAAGATCTCGTAAAATCTGTAGATAGATTACGATAATTAAATAATTAGTATATTAGTGCGACCTAAAACCGAAGAATTTTTCTTCGGTTTTTTTTTGCGCTAATTTTAAAATGCTCATAAATGTATGTTAAACCTACTTTTTTGTGCTTTTAAAATACTAAATAAGAGTAGCTTAGCCTAAGTCATATTCCTACAAAAAGTGAGTGTATCCCTGAAAATAACGAGATGCAAAATATCCCTATAAATGGGGATTGTAGGACCAAAAAAAAGCCGCTAATATTGTAATAGTAAAAATGAGAAATAAAATTAAAGTTCATATCGCAGACGATCATAAGATATTAATCGAAGGAATCATCGCACTTATTAAGACAGATAACAGTCTCGAATTAGATGGTTTTTCTCTTACTGGAAAAGAACTTCTTGATTGGGTCTCAAAGAATGAAATTGATGTTCTAATTCTAGATATAAGTATGCCAATTATAGATGGTATTGAAGTTTTAAAATTCTTAAAACGCAAGAACATACCACATAAAACAATTTTGTTATCTAGTTATGACGATGTGCAGATTGTTAAAAAAGTATTGCAATTAGGTGCGCTTGGTTATCTATCAAAAAGTAGTGCTAGCACGCATCTTTTAAAGGCGATTAAAATGGTGAAAAATAATGAACAATATTTTAGCAATGATATACAGAAAGATTTATTACACCTGTATGGGAATAGCAATTCAAAAAAAAGAAACTTTAAAGGCCTAGAAATAGATCTTTTAGAACCATTGACCGAGCGAGAAATAGAAGTTTTAAAATTAATAGCTAAAGAATACAATTCTCAGGAAATTGCCGAATTATTAATTATAAGTAAACATACCGTAGAATCTCATAGAAAAAGTATTTTAAGAAAATTAAATGTAAAAAATTCAATAGGCATTGCAATGTTCGCAGTAAAACACAATATGATATAACCGTATTTTGGTTTTAAACTCTTGGGAGTGCTATACCTAGGATACCTGTTTTATGCATTTATCTGTGTAACGTGTTTCTGTTTTGATTTTGTAGGTATATAGTACTCATTTTGTATGAACATTAAACCAACAAATATTATGAAAAATTTAAAATCAATTTCCGTCAAAATTTTACTCTTTTTAAGTCTTTTTGCACTTCTAAATTGCAACACAGAGACCGAATCTGTAGAGCAAGATCAATTATCATCCATTATAGATAGGCTGAATCCACACAATATTATTGAAATTCGATCCCACAATGAGAACGAATACATTTTTTCGGAAATGGATGGCTTTGAAAATGCATTTGCTTCTAGAGAGGAACCAGGTGATATCCTATGTCAAGGTTCTGGAATCAGTTTTGCCAGATGTGTTCGAAAAAACCTGGACGATGGAAAGCTCTTAAAACTATACAAGAAAGACGGTGTCTATTATGCTGAAGAAATGTAATCAGATTAAAATTATTTCATAAAAGCATGTCCCTTTTTAGAGACAATGGCTTTATATATAATTCCTATTTAAAATCATTTTAATACAAAACAATAATTAACATTTAAACAAAAATTTATCATGAAAAACTTTAACTTATTTTCAATCGCATTTGCATTCATTTTTATATTCTTTTCTTGTTCTTCCAATGAAGAATTAATTGTAGAAGAAAATCCAACAGCTTTACTAAAATCTTTTACTTTAGAAAGAGCTGCGAATGGTGCCTACTCTTTAGGTTATGAAATAACTGACAATGCAATTGCAGAGAACCTCCTAGATGCTCAAACAAATACAAACGAAATTCACCTTTATGCAACCGAAATAAATTCTGAAAAGCGGACTAAGCAACAAGACTTAATACTTGAAAATAACGAAATAAATGTAACTTTTTTTGATTCCAACACCGAAGAAAAACCACAGATTACCATTTTAGATAAATCTATACAGACGGCAAGAAATACTTCTGAAGAACAACTGGTAGACGCATATTCTCTTACTGGTAATGAAGATGGTACCGTCGATCTTTCCTTTCATGTAAAAGAAAAGGTAGAAGTAAGCTTTGTCTACAATGAAGCAGCAGGTATTTATGAAATTCATTTAGTAGAAGGAAATGGAACGATTGCCAATTTTGATAGAACATTTACAAAAGAAGATGGGGAAGCGTTGCATGTTGTCTTTGTAAATCATCTTATAGACTCATCTGCAGCAAGAAACCCAGACGAAACTATAAGAAAGATAAAAAGACCTGAATGGATTATCAACTAAATTTCAATTAAATCTTGAAGAATTTTACTGCTTTATTATTAATATTACTATTCTGTTTTAATACTTTTTCCAAAGAAGAAAACGTGGGCTTTAAGTCCACGGCTTCTTCTTCTTTATTTTTGATAGAACAAGACAGTACGATCGTAGAACAATTTAATGCTATTGAGAAGGCTTATAAAAACAAGAATTTTGAATTAGCCCTAAAAAATGCATTCGATTTATTAGACAGTGCTAGGTTAAATGACAGAGAAATCTATTTAAAAACAAACTATTTAATAGGGAATGTTTTTTATGAAACATCTAGTTTTAAAGATGCTATTCGGTATTTTAGAAGAAATACAAACAATATATTGGTCGACTCAATTTACAAAGATTTCCAAGGAAGCAAATTTAATGGCGACTTATTATTAGTACAAAATTATTTGCGATTGGGCAGTTCGTATCAAGGATTGTCAGAAAGAGATTCTTTAAAAGTATACAAAGACAGCGCTTTCTACTTTTATAATAAGGTACTCGAATTTAATAATTTTGAGAATGATTTTGATGCGGAAAAAGCGGTAGCATATGGAAATTTATCTGTTTTCTATGTTAAAGACTCCCTATTTGACTTAGCAAAAAACGTTGCCATAAAGTCTATAGAAATTCATGCATCAAAAAATGACAATCTAAATCAAGCCGCAGCATTGGGGAATTTAGCGAGTATTTATCTACTAGAAGAAGAGTATCAAAAAGCAAAGAAAACCTATTTGGAAGCTTTAGATTTAATAGCGTTTGACGAAAGTCCAAAGGCAATTCGGTTTAAAGCCAGTTTGTATGGAAACTTGTCTTGGTCTATGTATAAAATGAAAGATTATAAAGCATATGAATTTCAGGAGTATTCGTACGAGATAAAAGATGAATTAAGAGACAATGAGTTTAGAGGAATTGTAAAGAAAATAAATGCTGAGAAAAATTTTGATATTGGAAAAGAATTGGGGATCAAACAAGAAGAAGTAAAACGACTGCAACAAGAAGTTAAAAACAATGCCAGGACACGTTTTGGAGCCTATGTTATCGCCATTTTGTTTTTAATAGTCGCGTATTTTAAATTTAGACAAGTAAAACTTTTACGTATTAAGCTCCGACAAGAAGAAAAGATAAAACAATTAAAAGCAGAATCTCATATAAGAATTTTAGATGCTACTTTAGATGGCAAAGAAAAACACAGGAAACTTGTTGCAATTGCATTACACGATAATGTAAGTGCTCTTTTGTCTTCTGGAACGATACACATACAAGCCTTTATAAATCAATATGAAGGTAAAGTTTCATTAGAAATTCTAAAAGCACAGAAAATAGTTGAACTCGCTTCCAAGGAAGTTAGAGATTTGTCCCACAGTTTGCACTCCTCCGTATTGCATAAATTTGGACTTCCCTTTGCCATAAAAGATATTGCAGAAATGTATTCGAACACTCAAATTAAAATTCACACAGAGTTGGATAGTGACAATCGGTATTCCATAACCTTTGAAAATAAAGTGTATAATATTGTACAAGAGTTGATCAACAATGTTTTAAAGCACAGCGAGGCACAAAATGCCGTTATTTTATTAAAAGAAAGCAAAGGAACTTTAAAAATTAGAATTACAGATGATGGAAAAGGGTTTGACCCTGATAAGGTTAAAAACAAAGATGGTATTGGAATCAATCAAATAGAGGCACGAGTTTTTATGTTAAAAGGCCTTATGAATATAGACTCCGAGATAGGCGGAGGAACAAGCGTAGAAATTAATCTCCCTATTTTAGATTCAACAAAATCGCTTAACCCCGATTTGCCAGTTCTATAATTTCCATCGCTTTTATATCTCCATTGTCAAGGTTGAAACGGAGCATTGTTCTTATTTTGTGAAACCCATGATTACCAGCTGCACCTGGGTTTAAGTGTAAAAGATTTAATTTTTTATCATATTGAACTTTTAAAATATGAGAATGCCCAGCAATAAAAATTTGAGGAGTATTTTCATTTATTTCCTCCCGGATCCTTTGATTGTATTTGTTTGGATACCCACCAATATGCGTAATCCACACACTCACTTTTTCAAGTTCAAAACGGTTGTCTAAAGGGAATTCCGATCGCGCATCAGCAGCATCAATGTTTCCGTAAACTGCTCGTAAAGGCTTGATTGCCTTTATTGCATCTGTAACATCTAAGTTGCCAATATCACCAGCATGCCAAACTTCATCCGCTTGTTTTACAAACTTTAAAATTTG
Source organism: uncultured Polaribacter sp. (assembly GCA_943787375.1). Taxonomy (GTDB): domain Bacteria; phylum Bacteroidota; class Bacteroidia; order Flavobacteriales; family Flavobacteriaceae; genus Polaribacter. Next base: position 284,561 of record CALSME010000004.1, on the reverse strand, counting down.
ATCATCTATATAACTATGCGTATCGGAGAGTAACAAGATTTTCTTCACCCTACAAAAATACTAATAACAAAATAAATTTCGTAATTTTGATCTCTTCAAAATAGACAATTATTGAGATATTTTATAGAACTTTCTTACAACGGAAAAAACTATCATGGGTGGCAAATTCAACCCGATGTAATTTCTGTACAACAAAAAGTAAATAGTGCTTTAAGCATTATGTTACAAGACCAAATTAGCGTAGTAGGTGCCGGAAGAACCGATACAGGTGTGCACGCTTCGCAAATGTTTGCACACTTTGATGTGAAACAAGAATTGGTTGAAAATGCTGTTTTTAAATTAAATTCAATTTTACCCGAAGATATTGTTATTCATAATGTTTTTTCGGTAGCTCAAGAAATGCACGCAAGGTTTAATGCCGTAAGTAGAAGTTATGCCTATAAAATATGTTTGGGAAGAGATCCTTTTTCGTTGGATTTTGCATGGCAAATTCATTCTCAAAAATTTGATTTAAATCGAATGAACGAAGCAGCAAAGCTATTGCTAGAATATCAGGATTTTGAAGCCTTTTCAAAAGTAAAAACAGACGTTTACACCTTTAACTGCGATATTACAAAAGCCGTTTGGATTGAAAAAGAAAATGAATTGACATTTCATATCTCTGCCAATCGATTTTTAAGAAATATGGTGAGAGCCATTGTAGGATCCTTATTAGAAGTTGGGTCGGGAAAGAAAACCATTGAAGATTTTAGGAAAATTATAGAAAGTAAAAACAGAAGTAAAGCCGGACTATCCGTTCCAGCAAAAGGGTTATTTTTAACAGCAATAAAATATTAGATTTTGGGAGATAAAACAGGAAATGCATTCGATATAAAAATATTTTCAAGACTCATGGGTTTTGCGAAAAAGTATCGTCTCTACTTTTTTACTGCAGCTTTTTCTACTATTTTACTCTCCTTTTTTGCCGCTGCAAGGCCCTACATTCTTAAGCTTACAATCGATGAAGGAGTAATTCCAAAAGACAGCAATGCATTGCTGTATTATGTTTTATTAATGTTTGGTGTTTTGGGAATCGAAGTTTTACTAGAATTTACTTTTATTTACTTTTCCAATTGGGTTGGACAGCACATTATTAGAGATATTAGAGCAAAAATATTTCGACAGATTTTGCAATTTAAAATGTCCTATTTTGATAGGAATGCAGTAGGAAAACTTGTAACAAGAGTAGTTTCAGATATTGAAACAATTTCAGCCTTTTTTACGCAAGGAGTTTTTAAGATTACGAGTGATATCTTAAAAATGTTAGTAGTAACTATAATTATGCTGACCATTAATTGGCAGTTGGCATTAATTACCTTGTCGGTTTTACCCATTTTAATTTATGCAACAAAAAGATTTCAAATTGCTATCAAAGCAACATTTCAAGAAGTAAGAAACCAAGTTTCCAATCTAAACAGCTTTGTGCAAGAACGGGTTACTGGAATGAAAATTGTACAACTTTTTAATAGAGAAAAAGTAGAGTACGACAACTTTAAAGAAATTAATAATAAGCACAAACAGGCCTATATAAAAACAATCTGGTATTATTCCATTTTCTTTCCCATCGCAGAAATATTTTCATCAATAGCCATTGGTTTGTTGGTTTGGTTTGGAGGACTTCAAGTGGTAGATCAATCGGTTGCAAGTGTGGCAGAAATTTTTGCATTTATCATGTACGCGCAAATGCTGTTTCAACCCCTGAGACAAATTGCAGACAAATTCAATCAATTACAAATGGGGATTGTTTCTGGTGAACGTGTTTTTACTGTTATCGATACTCATAGTAGTATTGCAAAGACAGGAACTTTTAAAGCTGAAAATTTAAAAGGAAATATAACCTTCGAAAATGTACGTTTTAGTTACATCAAAGGAGAAGAGGTTTTAAAAGGTATCTCATTAGAAGTAAAAGAAGGACAAACTGTTGCAATTGTTGGCGCAACAGGGGCAGGAAAATCTACCATTATCAATTTAATTAATCGTTTTTATGAAATTGATAGCGGTGAAATTGCCGTTGATACTGTTCCAGTTCAAAATTATGAATTAGAGTCGTTACGAAAACAAGTGGCCATTGTTTTACAAGATGTTTTTTTATTTTCCGATTCTATTTTAAATAATATTACCCTAAAAAACAGCGCAATTTCATTGGCAGAAGTTACGCTAGCAGCCAAACAAATTGGAATTCACGAATTCATTATGACACTTCCTGGGAATTATAGCTACAATGTGAAAGAAAGAGGAGGAATGCTTTCTTCTGGGCAAAGACAACTGATTGCTTTTTTACGTGCCTATGTAAGTAACCCCAGTATTTTAATCTTAGACGAAGCAACTTCGTCTGTAGATTCCTATGCCGAACAAATGATTCAGTTTGCTACAGAAACCATTACGAAAGATCGAACTTCAATTGTAATAGCGCACAGATTAGCAACCATAAAACAAGCGGATAAAATTATTGTAATGGACAAAGGTTTGATTGTTGAAGAAGGAACACATCAAGAATTATTGGTAAAAGATAACGGGTATTATAAAAACTTATACGACAAGCAATTTAGTTCAGAATTAGCATCCTAGTCGTTGTTAGAAATCGTTTAGCTTAAATCTTTTTTCATTTTCAGATTTAGCTCATTGTAATCTTTAAAGAGCACAAATTCACCATCTTTAATATACGAAACTTCTCCCGTCTCTTCCGAAACCAACAAACAAACTGCATCTGTTTTTTCAGAAATTCCAATGGCTGCACGGTGCCTTAATCCAAAGCGGGCAGGAATTTTTTCACTACTAGAAACAGGAAGTACCACACGTGTTGCTACTATAAAATTATCTCTAATGATGGTTGCGCCATCGTGTAATGGACTGTTTTTGTAGAAAATACTTTGTAAAATTGCTTCATTCATTGAGGCATTCATCACATCACCAGAATTAATTAAAAAATCTAAACTGTTGGTTCGCTCAATGACAATTAGTGCACCTGTTTTTGTTTTTGACAAATTTTCACTGGCATTTATCAACGTATCGGTGTCTATTTCAGAAGCAATTTCTGTTTGTAAAAATTTTAATTGTTTCAAGAAACTTTTTTTCGTTGAAAAATTGGTGGTTCCAATCATTAATAAAAATTTCCGAATCTCTTGTTGAAAAACAATAATCAATGCAATGACTCCTCCAGAAAGTAAGTAGCCCAAAATCCCACTCAACATTTCCATTCTTAGTGCTAAGGTAATTTGCCAAATTAAGAAGATAAAAGCAATTCCAATAACAATATTAATGGCAACAGTGCCTTTTAAAAGTTTGTAGATATAATATAGCAACGTTGCTACCAATACAATGTCTAAAACATCCAAAGGAGAAAACTCAATAAAATCGAACATAGGTGAAATTGATTTGTGCTAAAATACTAATAAATTTCGCCATTGCAATAGCAGTCCTTGATTTCTGCATCGGATAATAAGAATACAAGAATCTACTTGCTACAGTCTTTTAATGAATACAATGCTGTTACTTTTTTAAAAACGGAACAGTATTTTATAAAATACAATCAAAATTGTAGCTTACAAAAAGAATAAAAATAAGAGCAATCTTATTCCGTTTTTTAGGGCGGAAATTAACGAATTTGAGCGACGATTTTAACTGCTTCAACAGCTTCTTTTACATCGTGTACTCGCAGGATGTTTGCGCCATTTAGAAGGGCAATCGTATTTGCAGATGTTGTTGCATTAAGTGCTTCCTGTGCAGAAATGTCTAAGGTTCTATACAGCATCGATTTTCTGGAAACTCCAATGAGAATAGGAGCTTCTAAGTTTTTGAAAAGCGCTAAGTTTTTAAGCAATTCAAAATTGTGTGCGAGCGTTTTTCCAAAGCCAAAACCAACATCTATAAGCACATCGTTTACTTTTAATACATGCAATTGATGAATTTTGTCTGCAAAAAAAGAAATTAATTCATGTGTAACCGATTCATAAACCGGATTTTTTTGCATGTTTTGAGGTGTTCCCAACATATGCATCACAATATAAGGAACTTGAAGGTTGGCAACTGTTTGAAACATCTTGGGATCCATACTTCCGCCAGAAATATCATTGATCATTGCTGCACCTGCTAAGACGCATTCTTGGGCTATTTTGCTCCTAAAAGTATCAACAGAAATAAGAATATTTGGAAACTTTTGAACCAACAATCGAATCACTGGGAGGATTCTTTTTAACTCTTCTTCTTCTGAAACATGTGCCGCTCCTGGCCGCGAAGAATACGCACCTACATCAATAAAAGTAGCACCTTCGGAAAGCATTTTTTTTACCTGATCAAGAATCGCAGTTTCATTTTTATACGCACCACCATCATAAAATGAATCGGGAGTAATGTTTAAAATGCCCATCACTTTGGGGTGCGACAAATCAATTAAATTTCCTTTGCAATTAATGGTCATTTATGAAACTACTTTTTGAATTACATGACTTTTTTTTGGAGCGGTATATTGTTGCATTTTCTTCATTAATTCAGGCACTGAGGTCTCTACAATTAATAGGTTTCTATTGTCTTGTTTTACATATCCTTCTTCCACCATTTTATCTAATTGGAGAAGTATTGCATCAAAAAAACCATTGATATTCAACAGTCCAATGGGTTTTTGCTCAATGTGTAATTGCGCTAAAGTCAGTGCTTCAAAAAGTTCATCCAAAGTACCAAACCCTCCAGGCAAGGTTATGTATCCATCCACCAATTTGCTCATAATTACCTTTCGCTCACTCATGGTTTTACACACAATCATTTCTTCTACGCCCGTATGAAGCACTTCCTCTTTTTCTAAGAGTTTTGGAATCACCCCAATTACTTCTCCTTTTTGCGCTAAAATCGTAGACGCCAATACGCCCATCATTCCAATTTTCCCTCCACCATAGACCAGTCCAATTTTGTTTTGGGTAAAATAATTTCCTAAAGCGATAGCAGCTTCTTTATAAATCGGATTAAATCCCAAACTTGAGCCACAAAAAACAACAATTTTATTCATAAAGGAGATTTATAAATTTCAGGTAAAAATAAATGAAATGCTTTTAAGATTTACTACATTTGATGAAATACTTTTTTTAAATAGTGAAGATGCAGGAAACCTCAAAACAATATGACGCAGTAATAACCGAATGTAGAAGTTTGTTCATAAAAAAAATGAGCGATTATGGAAGTGCATGGCGCATTTTAAGATTGCCATCACTTACAGATCAGATTTTTATCAAAGCGCAAAGAATTCGTCAGTTGCAAGAAAACGAGGTTCAGAAAGTAGCTGAAGGTGAGAAATCGGAATTTATTGGAATTATCAACTATTCGATCATGGCCTTAATTCAGTTAGAAAATGGCGTTGTAGAAACCCCAGATTTAAATACAGAATCGGCCACCCTGTTGTTTGACAAGCATAGCACGATTACCAAAGAATTAATGCTCAATAAAAATCATGATTATGGAGAAGCATGGCGTGATATGCGTGTTTCTTCTTTGACTGATCTCATTTTGCAAAAAATATTACGAGTAAAACAAATTGAGGATAACAAAGGGAAGACCATTGTTTCTGAGGGCATTGATGCCAATTATCAAGATATGATTAATTATGCTGTTTTTGCCATGATTCACTTGGTAGACTAGTGCCTTTATTTCAATAAAAAAAAACAATCCAAGGGTTGATAAATGAAACGATAATGAAACAATTGCTTTTTGTATTTGTTGGCGGTGGATTTGGTAGCGTTTTACGCTATGCCATTGGAAAATGGTTGAATACAACCGAAAACGGAATTCCATACGGAACTTTTGCAGCCAATATTTTAGGTAGCTTATTGATTGGAATTATCTTAGGTCTTGCAGCGAAAAATGAAACCCTAAGTCAGAACTCAACCTTGTTACTTGCCACTGGTTTTTGTGGCGGATTTACCACCTTTTCAACCTTTGCTTATGAGAATCACTTGTTTTTAAAATCGGGAGATTTTACAAGCTTTGCAGTTTATACCATTGCCAGTTTTGTGATTGGTTTTTTAGCCGTTTTTGCAGGAATTTTTGTGGTAAAATTTCTGTAGATACTAGTTTTAATATCATTGATTGCTAATTTAAAAAATATAAATGAACGAATTTGTTACTTACCAATCAGAAGAAAAGTATGCTGTTATTACCATTGTAAATGGAAAAGCAAACGCTATTAATCATAAAGTTATTGAAGGCTTAAATAGGAGTTTAGATACTGCTGAAAAAGAAAATAAAGTTGTCATCTTAACAGGTCAAAAAGGTATTTTTTCGGCAGGATTTGATTTGAAAGTAATGACGAAATCTCCAGAATCGGCAAAAGAATTGGTTGCCAAAGGATCGAAATTATCATTAAGAATGCTGTCTTTTCCTCAACCTATTATCATTGCATGTTCTGGGCATGCGATTGCAAAAGGCGCTTTTTTATTATTGTCGTCCGATTATAGAATTGGAGTAGAAGGCGATTTTAAAATTGGCTTAAATGAAGTCATGATTGGCATGACCATGCACCATGCTGGAATTGCAATTGCAAAATCTCGGTTATCAGAAGTGTATTTAAATAGAAGCGTGAACAATGCGGAAATATTTAATTCGAAACAGGCTATAGCTGCAGGTTTTTTAGATCGTATTGTCCCAGAATCACAATTGATGGAAACCGCTGTAAAAGTAGCAGAAATGTCTTCTAAATTAAATAAGAAAGCGCACGCCGCAACAAAGTTAAAAGTTAGGAAACCACATTTGGATACTTTAAAAAAAGCAATAGAATTCGACTTGTTAAGTGAAATTTCTATCGATTCATAACCGTTAACCGTTTCGTAAAAAGAATCTGATCTTAAGATTGCTATTTCTTAAAAACTTTAATTCCAGCTTTTACAACCAGGGGTAAATGATTTTGTCTCGGTGTTAATGGGCAAGAATACTTTTCGTTATAAGCACAATACGGATTGTACGTGTTGTTGAAATTTAAGACAATCGTTCCATCAGGTTTTTCGTCCGTAGTCATTAAGTCCATGTAGCGCCCCCCCGCATAAGAACCGTTTCCAGATGAATAATCTGTAAATGGTAAAAAGAGGAAATCTTTGTATTTTTCATCCCGGAGATCATCTTGACTTTGGTAAACCGTTAACGAACAATCGATTCCTTTTAAGGTAAAAGTTAAAATACCATATTCTTTGTACAAAGGTTTTCTGTCTGTCGTTGTCGCCATCTCAAAGGTTGCAGCATGCTTTGTTTTTGTCAAGGAAGCCGTTACAATAAAAGCAGTATCTACAGGGTAAAATTCGAGGCCTTTAAAGTTTTTTAAATCCTTCTTTTTCAAAGGTGACTTAGAGCCGTCTTTATAACTTTCATTTAGTTTTTGTTGGTATTCTGTATCACCAATCAAGGTTTTTTTTCTTTGAGAATTACATGCTGATACTAGTAAAATCAGGGTAATTAAGGAGATAATTTTTCGCATTAGTTTTCTTTTTTTATTTCGATGAGAATGACCCCATCGTACTTTTTGTCAGTATATTTTGAAACCTCTTCTGTTCCTTTAAAGACAGCAACAGATTTTATCTCTGCAGGAGGAATCTCATTTAAATCTTCGGGAGCGATTTCTTTTCCATCTAAAAGATACAAGATATTATTTTCATGATGGGGTTTCATTTTCTTTTCTAAAAAAGGTAGTTTTTTACTCAGTAATTTATTGCTTTTAAGAATTAAAAATTGCGCATCCATTACATTTCCTGCCAAAATAAGATTTCCATAAGGAGCTGCTACCGTAGCTGCAGCCATTGTAGCCCCATCTTCCATGTACATTTGCTCGATACTGTACTCTCCTTTTTCAATATAATTGATTTTTATGATTTCCGAGGGAGCAATAGCTCTATCTCCCTTTGCGTAGGCACTAAAATCTAACAGACTTGGATGTGCGCCAATCCATAGGGTGTTCTCCGTGTCAAATTCAATATTATCAACACCTGTTTTACAGTCGATGTTTTCAATGAAAGTTAACGTATGGTCTTCATTTTTTTGATATACTTTCATTAAAAAATCTCTAGGAGATGCCACAAATAGCAACTTTCTTTTTACATCATAATTAATTCCGTTAGCATACGCAATTCCATCTGCAACTTCGCTATAATTTTTCCCATCAAAATACACCACATTTGAAACTGCCAATCCTAAATAGTCTTCAGCTAAGCGAAGAATCCCTTCTTTATATTTATGGTCATTGGTGAAGTAAAAACGATTTTCATCTAAAAGGACAAGGTCATTCGGACTAAAGATTCGTTCGTTTTTCAATGTTTTTTGATGTGTTAATTCTTGACCAATCAATTCAAAAATTTCAATAAACTCACCTTCCTTGGTATGGTTGATGGCTGCAACCGTATAACTACTATCTTTCTTGTAGATAGAAATTCCGTGAGGCGCAAAAGGCTTTTTAAAGTTTTCTGTAAGTACTATTGGTTGGTAGTTTTTGTTGGTTAGGTCTAAAAAATAAAGTCCGCCATTTTCTTGTTGTATCGTTGGAATTTTTTTTCTTGCGGTCGCAGAGACAATTGCAAAATGATCGGTTTGACTAATGGTAATGTCTTCTGCACCAGATAATTTTATTTCGTGTAAGATGCTGCCATCAAAAGTATTTTCAATCGTTCTAAAAAAACCAGTACTAATAAAGATATTTGCAATATACATTGCGAGTAAAAGGAGTATTGAAAGAAACACTCTTTTTTTGAATTTTTTTTTCATGATTATTTGATGTTTTCATCATTTCTGCTCTAAAGTACAAGAAAGAAAATAATTCACATATTTATATCAAATAAATATGTATTTTTATAACATATAGTAAGCAATTAAAATGAAAAAAGGCATTAGATATAATAATAAGTTATCGCGTTCATTACGAGAAATTCGGTCTATTTATTTGTTTTGATGGGATCCATATAAAATCTAACAATTTAAAAGTCCGACAATGAAGTTGGACTTTTTTATTTTTTATAACAAACCAAAAAAGATGCATACATTATTTAGCAAGTATATCAACACTTTTAGAGGACTTTCTCGAGAAGTTTGGTGGTTGTCATTAATCACATTGATTAACCGTGCCGGAACCATGGTCATTCCTTTCTTGTCTTTATACCTTACAAAAAGCCTAAACTTTACCTTAACAGATGTTGGATGGATCATGTCTTTCTTTGGCTTAGGTTCTGTTGTAGGGACTTGGCTTGGTGGAAAATTAACCGACAAGATTGGTTATTACAAAGTAATGTTGGTGAGTTTGATAGGAACAGGAATTCTGTTTGTAGGCTTACAATTTGCAGCTACATTCTATCAATTTTGCATCGGTATTTTTTCGGTGATGTTGGTAGCAGATGCTTTTAGACCCGCTATGTTTGTAGCTCTGAGTGCCTATAGCAAAGCAGAAAATAAAACACGTTCAGTCACATTAATTCGTTTGGCAATTAATTTAGGTTTTTCTTTAGGTCCGGCAATCGGAGGACTTATCATTGTAAGTGTTGGTTATCAAGGATTGTTTTGGATTGACGGAGTAACCTGTATATTGGCAGCTGTTTTATTGCTAAATGTATTGCATCCCAAAAAAGCGAAGATTTTAGACGAAGTAAAAGTTCAAAATCCAGTTTCCGTATATAAAGACAAAGCATTTTGGGTGTTTTTTGTTGCTATGTTTATTTTTGGATTTGTGTTTTTACAATACTTTTCTACCGTACCCTTATACTACAAAGATGTTCGACTATTATCAGAATTTCAGATTGGTTTACTTATGGGAAGTAGTGGTCTTTTTATTTTTATTTTCGAAATGCCACTGATTCAATGGTTAGACAAACCTAAAAATTCAAAAGTGAAACTTATTGCGCTCGGACTCTTTCTTCTAGCGATGAGCTATCTTGTTTTAAATTTGAGTGTTTGGGTTGGAATTCTGTTAGTAGGAATCTTATTAATGTCGGTTGGAGAAATGATTGCTTTTCCTTTTTCAAATTCCTTTGCAGTAGCGAGAGCTAAAAAAGGGAACCAAGGAGAATATATGGCTTTGTACAGTATTTCGTTTTCACTAGCGCATATTTTTAGCCACAATTCGGGCATGCAAATGGTTGCGAAATATGGTTTCGAATTCACTTGGAATTGTATGGTGTTATTTGCTTTGTTTGGGGTTTTTATGCTGCTGATTTTGCTTCGAGTTTTAAAAAAAGAGCAACTAAATCAATCAAAATAACCGATGTTTTTAGCCACAAAACTTAAAATTAACGACACAATATCCTCTTTACTTTTGTAAAATTCATGGTCTAAAGTATCCCATGAAACAGAGTTTAAATCGATAAGAATCTTTTTTCTGAAGGCATGGTCTTTGGGGATTGGGATTTCGCCGAATTCTTTAAAAGCATTGTAAATTAAGGTGGCTGTTTTATTGGCGCCAATTGCTTCATAGGCGGCTAATATTTCATGAGAAAACTGCCCCGAAGAATTCCAGAAAAATTCTTCGAAACCACCACTTGTAGTATGATTCTCAAAAATATCAATATATATAAACGTTTTCTCGTAGTCGTTTAGACCTGAGAATTCATCCCTTTCAGGAATTTTCTTTCCAATAATTTCGCCAATTCTGATGACTTTTTCAAGATCACTGTTTAGTAACAGTGTAATTTCTGTAGAAGTCATTTTTTTAATTTTTCAACACAGAAAATTCAATACTCGAATCCGTGAAAACAGTATGTGTTTGGGTTTTAAAATCATCTTCCGATGCTTTAAAGATATTGTCTACATAGGTTTGCGGATTCAAATCAATTAAAGGAAACCAAGTACTCTGCACCTGAACCTGCAATTTATGTCCTTTTTTAAAGGTATGAAATACATCTTGCAATTGAATGTTTACGTCCGTCTTTTTGTTGGCTACAAACGGTTCTGGATTCTCGAAGCTATTTCTAAAACGGCCACGCAATACTTCACTTCGAACCATTAAATGATAATTGCTCATTTTTAAATGGTTCTGTAAGTCTTTGTTATTCTCTTCTGTGTCTGTTGGATGTACATCAATTACCTTTACAATCCAATCGGCAGCTGTACCTGTGGTGGCTACTTTTAATTTTGCTAAAATATCGCCCGCTAGGGTAAGATCTTCCGTTAAAATTGCTGTTTCAAAAACCAAAACATCCGGTCTTCGTCCCGCAAATCTTTGGTCATCCGTCATGTATTTTCTTGGTGTGAAAACCGTTTTAATATCTTCAGAATAGGGAACAGGATTTTTAATGTCACTAATGAATTGTATGCCGTTTGTTGTTTCTTTTGCTGAAGTTAAGGTTTGATTTTCGGATAAAAACCAGTCTTCTTTTACCACATTGTTAGGTGGCCAAGTATCATAACTTTTCCATTCTTTTTTTCCAGAATCAAAAACGTATGCTTCCGGCAAACCGCTCTTTTGATCTCCTTTTCCTTTTAAGAAGTGATTGAAGAAATTGGTTTCGATTTCCTTTTGAAATTTCAACGAAATAGAATCGCCAAAATAATAATTACCTACCGTATTTTTTACGACATCTTTTGCCCATTTTCCATGATCCCAAGGGCCAAAAACTAGCGTGTTATAATTGCCAACCCCATTTTTTTCGATGGCTTTATAGGTTTCTAAAGGACCGTACAAATCTTCAGCATCAAACCAACCACCAACAATCATTGTCGCAACAGAAGCGGGTACTTTGTCTAAATGTTGAATGATTCCTTTGCTTTGCCATACAGAATCATAATTTGGGTGTTCTGTAATTTCCTTCCAGAAAAAATCATCTATTGCTGCTTTCGTGGAAGCAGTTTGGACATCTAATTTTTCATATTGAAAATATTCATTTAGGTTTTTCAAAGGTCCTTTATCAAGAAAAAATTGATATTGATCATTTGAATTCATCTTAGGGAAAGAATACCATGCTTTATCAGTTGGGGTATCTTTATAAGTTCCAAACAACGAAATGGCTTTGAAATAGCTCAATAAAAAAGCACCATTGTGATGGAAGTCATCAAAGAAAAAATCACCAATACATGCTTGTGGTGAAGCCGCTTTTAGGGCAGGATGCGCATCAATTGTAGAAACGGTTGCATAGTGTCCAGGATATGAAATTCCCCAAGTACCCACGTTTCCATTATTGTTTTCAATATTTTTCACCAACCAATCAATCGTATCATAGGTATCAGAAGCCTCATCCGATTCGTTTTCTTTTTTATTTGGAAGGTAGGCCCGCATGTTGTCGTATACTCCTTCACTCATCCAACGTCCACGAACATCTTGGTAAACCACAATGTTTCCCTCTTTCATTAGGTGTACATTCGGACTAATTTTTGTTTTCATCTTTCCTGCTCCATAAGGGCTAGCGCTATAAGGCGTTCGTTGCAATAAAATAGGATATGTTTTGGAAGTATCTTTCGGAGAATAAATAGTCGTGTGCAGTTTTATACCGTCTCGCATGGCAATCGTTACTTCTTGTTTGTTGTAATGATCTGCTACATAGGTGTCTTCAGTTTTCGTATTACAAGATATCAAAAGAAGAATACTGAAAAGGGTAAGGAAGGAATTTTTTTTCATGTTGGGACGTTTTATTTTGCTAAAATTACAAAACAAAAAAGAGTTACTAAAAAAAAGAAGGGTTTAAATAATTTTAGAATTTTCTTCTCTTTTTTAGGACTTTTTTAAAGAATATAGGGGACTCTATTTCAATCTATAACGCATGACTATTTTATTCTTCATAAAAAGTACACAAACAGTTTAGACTTGTTTAATTTCTCCCTATTTTTGCAAATATGGAGCAAACAAAGAAATTACAACTAACCGATTGGTTACCAACAACAAATAAAGAAGTAAAGCTTCGTGGTTGGACAGCATTGGATGTAATTCTCTTTAGTGGAGATGCCTATGTAGATCACCCTTCTTTTGGGCCTGCCGTTATTGGGCGTATCCTAGAAAGCTATGGTTTGCGTGTTGCGATTGTACCACAGCCTAGTGTGAATGATAATTTGCAAGATTTTGAAAAATTAGGAAAACCCCGTTTGTTTTTTGGTGCTACTGGTGGATGTATGGATCCCATGGTGAGTAATTATACTGCAAGTAAAAAACGAAGAGACAAAGATGCCTATACACCCAATGGTGACAAAGGGTTCCGACCAGATTATGCAACCTCTGTATATTCCAAAATATTAAAAGAAAAATTCCCAGATGTTCCCGTTTTAATTGGAGGAATAGAAGCATCATTAAGACGTGTAACACATTACGACTATTGGTCAGACAAACTCTTACCAACCATTTTAGAAACTTCCAAAGCAGACATGTTGGTCTATGGAATGGGCGAACAGCCATTGCGTGAAATTGTTTCATTGCTTCAAAAAGGGGTGCCTTTTTCAAGTTTAAAAAACATCAAGCAAACTGCCGTATTAATCAACCAGAACGAAGAGAAAATTCCTGTTGTAAATGATTGGGAAGATGTGACTATCAACTCGCATACAGCTTGTTTGGCAGATAAAAAGACCTTCGCCTCTAACTTTAAAGTGATAGAACAAGAATCCAATAAATTAAAAGCACGCCGAATTTTACAAGAAGTGGAAGGAAGAACCTTGGTGATTAATCCACCTTTTCCAACCATGACAGAGAAGGAAATTGATGGTTCTTTCGATTTGCCTTTTACGCGTTTGCCTCACCCGAAATACAACAAACGAGGACCGATACCGGCCTTTGAAATGATCAAATTTTCAATAAATATTCACCGAGGGTGTTTTGGTGGGTGTAGCTTTTGTACTATTTCTGCACACCAAGGAAAGTTTATTGCTAGTAGAAGTCAAGAATCGGTATTGAAAGAAGTAGACAAAGTAGCAAATATGCCCGATTTTAAAGGCTATTTGTCAGATATTGGAGGCCCTTCGGCAAACATGTATCAGATGAAAGGGAAAGTACAATCTATTTGTGATAAATGTGTCGCGCCGAGTTGTATTTCTCCAGTAATTTGTTCCAATTTAGATACCTCACACAAACCATTAACCGACTTGTATCAAGCAGTAGACAAGCATCCAAAGATTAAAAAATCGTTTATTGGAAGTGGAATTCGCCATGATATGTTGGTACCAGAATTCAATAAAAATGCAGATCCAAAAGAGTTGGATGCCTATACAGAAGAGGTAATGACCAAACACGTTTCAGGACGTTTAAAAGTAGCCCCAGAACACACGTCAGATCCGGTTTTAAAGCTAATGCGAAAGCCTTCGTTTACCTATTTCCATAAGTTTAAAGAGCGTTTCGATAAAATCAATATCAAGAAAAAATTAAATTTACAATTGATTCCTTATTTTATTTCTAGCCATCCGGCAAGTGAAGTAGAGGACATGGCCAATTTAGCGGCAGAAACCAAAGATATGGGCTTTCAGTTAGAACAAGTGCAAGGTTTTACACCGACGCCAATGACAGTAGCCACGGTTATTTATTATTCAGGTTACCATCCCTATACTTTAAAACCTACAAAAACACCGAAAACAAAAAAGGAGAAAGAAGATCAGCACAAGTTTTTCTTTTGGTACAAGAAAGAAAACAAAGATTGGATTAAAAAAACGTTGAATAAAGTAGGAAGGCAAGATTTGTTACAACGCTTATTGCCCGAAAACAATTCTTGGAAAAAGAACAAACAGGCAAAACAAGCAAAAAACACCTTTGATGATGCCGTACCGGTTCCTTTCAACAAACGTAAAAAGAAAGTAAGCAGAGCACCCAAGCGAAGACGATAGGTTTCTTTGTTTAATAAAAATTATTTATCGACAAAACTTACAATCTTTTTTATCTTGAATTTCGCCAACTAAATTTCCGTCTTTATTCATTTCAAACCCGCAACAATCCATAAAACCTTGGGCAATTAGCTTTCGAGCGCGCTGAATTTGTGACTTTGTCGTTGCTAAATTTTGCTCCAACTGATTTGCGATTTCTTGTTGTTTTAATCCTTTAATGTCAGATAGAAATAAAGGATCTCTATATTTTTTTGGTAAGTTTTTTAAAAGACCCTGCAAGCAATCTTCTTCGGTCTGGATTTTTTCTTGAATTTCTATTTCTGATTCAAAATTGGCAATTTCAATAGTTTTATTATTGGATTTCCAGTGATCTAATATCACATTTCTAGCGACTGTAAAACACCAAGATTTTAATTTTTTGATATCTTTAAGAGTGTGTAGTTTGGTGTGAATTCTTATAAAGGTATCCTGTAAAATATCATCAGCAATTGTTTTATTTTTTACTTTGCTGATGATAAATCGTTTAAGATCTGCGTGATAATTTGCCCAAACTTGTTTTGTTGTCATTTTTTTATCAACTTCTTTAAGAGTATTCAAATTTCATTTTAACAATTACATGATGAGCAAGAACAATTTGTACATGTGCAATTTTTACATTCATTATTCACACATGCTTCACAGGTGCAAGTGCATTGATTTTTATGATTTTTCATAATTATTGATTTTCAAGTTCATTGAATAGACATAAATGGTAAGAAAAAGATGCAAATGCATGTAAAAAACTTCTTTTCTAATCCTCATTTTAGGACATGATCTCAGTTTTCAATCTTAGTTTACATGAATTTTTAAAATTGTTGTAAGTTTGAAAAAATAAATAAATATGAAAAGAAATTCCTACATATTTTTAGTAACGATACTCGTTTTTTTTAGTTTTACTTCCTGCAAGGTGTCTAAACAATACGTTACTTTCATTTCAAAGAAAGCAGAGATTGAGACCCCAGAAACAAAGAAAGTGATCCTCATTGCTACTGATGACATTAAAGTGCTTGAGTTTACCAATACCTTCCAAAAAAATTACGAAGAAAAAGCAGCTTTTTCCAGTCAGTATTTAAATGATTTTTCCAACAAAATAAAGGCAAGCAAGGTTTTTGGAGACGTTACCTACGACATTTCAAAGGAGACGTATGCTTCTTTAAACACTGCAGATGCCGATTATGTCATTCACTTTTCGAACTTCGAAATTACAAATCGATATGAATGGAGACAGTCTGGAAATATAGCGGGAATGAACGGGATGGGGAGTATGAATACTACCACTTCTGTTGAATATTGCGTGATTAATGTGAAGGTAGCGGTGTATGATACCAAAAACGACAAAGAAATTCTAGATTTTATCGCCATTGGGGAAGCCTCCGTTTTCTTGTTCAATTTTACCACAACCTTAGAGAAAGCCAAGCAACGAACCATTGACCATATTATTAATTACTTGAAAACTGAACAAACTACTTACGAAAAGTATTAACTTTTATCTCATAACGTATAAAAAAAAACCGTGCTAATGGCACGGTTTTTTTATGGAAAAGAATTTTTACTGAAAACAATTCATTGCTTACATATTTCTGCGATACTGACCGCCTACCTTAAACAAAGCTTCCGTAAGCTGTCCCAGAGAACAAATTTTTGTGGCTTCCATTAAGTTTTCAAATAAATTGTCATTTTGTATTGCTGCTTCCTGCAGTTTGGCTAATTGTATTTTTACTTGTTGCGAATTCGCTCGATTTAGGCGTTCTTTTGTCTGAATTTGAAATTGTTTTTCCGTTTCGGTTGCACGAATTACTTCCGCAGGTTGAATCGTTGGAGAGCCTTTTGAACTTAAGAAGGTATTCACTCCAATAATTGGAAATTCACCATTGTGTTTTAAGGTTTCATAATACAAACTTTCTTCCTGAATTTTAGAACGTTGATACATGGTTTCCATAGCGCCTAAAACTCCGCCACGCTCTGTAATGCGATCAAATTCTAATAAGACAGCCTTTTCCACCAAATCGGTCAATTCTTCAATAATAAAAGCTCCTTGAATTGGGTTTTCATTCTTCGTCAACCCCAGTTCTTTGTTAATAATCAATTGAATGGCCATGGCTCTTCGCACCGATTCCTCCGTAGGAGTTGTAATGGCCTCGTCATAGGCATTTGTATGTAAGGAATTGCAGTTGTCATTAATAGCATACAGGGCTTGCAGTGTTGTTCGAATGTCATTAAAATCAATTTCCTGTGCATGCAAAGAGCGCCCAGAAGTTTGAATGTGGTATTTTAACATTTGCGCTCTCGCATTGGCACCGTATTTATGTTTCATGGCTTTGGCCCAAATTTTACGTGCAACTCGACCAATTACCGAATACTCAGGATCAATTCCGTTGGAAAAGAAAAATGACAAGTTGGGGCCAAATTGATTGATGTCCATACCACGACTTAAATAATATTCTACATAGGTAAATCCGTTAGACAGTGTCAATGCCAATTGGGTAATAGGGTTTGCGCCCGCTTCAGCAATATGATATCCAGAAATAGAAACCGAATAAAAGTTTCGCACTTGTTTTTCAATGAAATATTCTTGTACATCTCCCATCAATCGCAATGCGAATTCAGTAGAAAAAATACAGGTATTCTGTGCTTGGTCTTCTTTTAAAATATCTGCTTGTACAGTTCCTCGAACTTGTGTTAAGGTTTCTTTTTTAATTTGTTGATATACCGCTTGCGGCAAAACCATATCACCAGTAAGTCCTAAAAGGAGCAGGCCTAAACCATTGTTTCCTTCTGGTAAAGGGCCTTGGTAAAGAGGTCTTTCTAGTCCTTTGGCATCGTACATAGCTACAAAAGCTGCCTCTACCTCTTTTTCTAAGTGGTGCTCTTTGATGTGTTTTTCGCAATTCTGATCTATTGCTGCATTCATAAAGAATCCCAACAACATAGGGGCTGGACCATTAATAGTCATCGAAACAGAGGTCATGTGGTGGCTCAAATCAAAACCAGAATACAGTTTTTTAGCATCATCCAAACAGCAAATAGAAACCCCTGCGTTTCCAATTTTACCATAAATATCTGGGCGAACCCCAGGATCATTTCCATAGAGTGTTACAGAATCAAAAGCAGTAGAAAGTCTTTTGGCGTCCATGCCCAAACTCACATAATGAAAACGTCTGTTGGTTCTTTCGGGACCTCCTTCACCGGCAAACATTCTTGTAGGATCTTCACCGATACGTTTAAAGGGATATAGTCCTGCGGTATATGGAAATTCTCCAGGAACATTTTCCTGTAAATTCCAACGCAACAAATCGCCCCAAGCTTGGTATTTTGGTAAGGCAATTTTTGGTATTTGAGAATGCGATAACGATTCGCTGTGCGTTTCGATATTGATTTCTTTATCTCGCACTTTAAATGTGTAAATAGGTTGTTTGTATTTTTGAACTTTCGCTGGCCAGTTGAGAATGATTTCCCAATAGTAGGGGTTTAAATTCAATTTTACTTTTTCAAATTGTGCAAATAAAAGTTTGATGAATTCAATGTCGTCCTGAACCGATTCGAGCGCAAGAATTTCGTCGCTATCAATTCCTGTTTTTGTTAGAAAAGACTTCGTAGGTTTGAGGGTTGATACAGTTTGGTCACTATCGGCAATGGATAAAATCGTTTGATAGATTCCATATAGTTTTTGAGCAACTTCTACTTGTGAATTTACTTTTTTGTTATAGGCTCTGTTGCTTTCTGCAATTTCCGATAAATAACGAACTCTTGCCGGTGGAATTACAAATATTTTTTCTGACATTTCACTGGTAATTTCAAACGAAGACTTTAAATCAGCCCCTGTTTTTTCTACCAGCTTGTCTATGGTTTTTTTATACAAGGTATTCATCCCTGGGTCGTTAAACTGCGAGGCAATGGTACCGTATACTGGAAGATCATCTTGATGTATGTGCCACAAATTATTGTTACGCATGTATTGTTTTTTGACATCTCTAACGGCATCTAAAGCACCTCGTTTGTCAAACTTATTAATGGCAACTAAATCTGCAAAATCCAGCATGTCAATTTTTTCTAACTGCGTTGCAGCACCAAATTCAGGAGTCATTACGTATAAAGAAGTATCTGAATGTTCAATGATCTCAGTATCTGATTGCCCAATACCCGATGTTTCCAAAACAATCAAGTCAAATTCGGCTGCTTTTAAAACCTGTACTGCTTCATTTACATATTTTGAAAGTGCTAAGTTCGATTGACGGGTGGCCAAGGAACGCATATAAACACGTTCATTATTAATGGCATTCATTCGTATTCGATCGCCTAAAAGCGCACCGCCTGTTTTTCTCTTTGAGGGGTCAACAGAAATAATTCCAATTGTTTTTTTAGGGAAATCCATTAAAAAACGACGCACCAATTCATCGACCAAAGAAGATTTTCCAGCGCCTCCAGTTCCTGTAATTCCAAGAACGGGTGTTTTGGAGTTTTTGTTCTTTAGGTGAATGCTTTCTAAGGTTGCTTTGGCAACTTCAGGGAAGTTTTCAGCCGCAGAAATAATACGCGCAATGCTGCCAATTTCTTTTTTTGCTAAATGTTCAAGTTCATCGTTAAGAACGTTCCCAATTGCATAATCTGCTTGTTGTACTAAATCATTAATCATTCCTTGCAAACCCAGGGCACGTCCATCATCTGGAGAATAAATACGTGCAACACCGTAGTCCATTAATTCCTTAATTTCTTCAGGAAGAATAACACCGCCACCGCCACCAAAGATCTTGATGTGTGTTGCGCCTTTTTCCTTCAGTAAATCGAACATGTATTTAAAATACTCATTATGGCCTCCTTGGTAAGAAGTAATTGCAATGGCATTGGCATCTTCTTGAATGGCGCAATTGACCACTTCTTCCACGCTACGGTCATGTCCAAGGTGAATCACCTCTACTCCGGTAGATTGAATGATTCTGCGCATGATATTGATCGCAGCATCGTGCCCATCAAAAAGAGCAGCAGCTGTTACAATTCTTACTTTATGTTTTGGTTTATAGGGTTTAATTTGTTCCATTCGTAAATTTTGTAGAAAATTAAAGGTGCAATTTACGGAATTCCTAAAAGAAACGCTATTTTTTTGAATAGTTAATTAAAGTATCTAAAAAAGAAATATATTTGTTTTAGATTTTGAAAATTGAAATTTTATGACATTTGCAGCTCAAATACAACAAGGAATTCCAGACGTTTTACCCAATAAAAAAGAATATGAAGTAGCAATAAATCATGCGCCAAAACGAAAAGATATTTTAACTTCCACTGAGAAAAAATTAGCTCTTAAAAATGCACTTCGCTATTTTGATAAAAAGCATCATGCCACATTATTACCAGAATTTGCGGATGAATTAGCAAAATACGGACGAATTTATATGTATCGCTTTCGCCCAAATTATGAAATGAAAGCAAGAGCAATTTCTGAATACCCTGGAAAGTCTACTCAAGCAAAAGCCATTATGCTCATGATTCAAAACAATCTGGATTATGCAGTTGCGCAACATCCGCATGAATTGATTACTTATGGAGGCAATGGTGCTGTTTTTCAAAATTGGGCACAATATTTATTAACCATGAAATATCTGTCGGAGATGACAGATAAACAAACCTTAACCATGCATTCTGGACATCCGATGGGATTGTTTCCATCGCATAAAAATGCTCCGCGCGTTGTTGTGACCAACGGAATGGTCATCCCCAATTATTCCAAGCCAGATGATTTGGAAAAAATGAACGCCTTGGGTGTTTCTCAGTATGGGCAAATGACAGCCGGTAGTTATATGTATATTGGTCCTCAGGGAATTGTACATGGAACAACCATTACAGTGTTAAATGCTTTTCGTAAAATAAATAAAACTCCTGCTGGGAATCTCTTTGTGACTTCCGGTTTGGGAGGAATGTCTGGAGCACAACCCAAAGCAGGGTCGATTGCGGGCTGTATAACGGTATGTGCTGAAGTAAATCCAAAAATTACTCAAATACGACTGGATCAAGGTTGGATCGATGAGAAAATAACTGATTTGGATGTGCTAGTTGCTAGAGTAAAATCAGCTAAATTATCTAAAGAAATAGTTTCATTGGCCTATTTGGGGAATGTTGTGGATGTTTGGGAAAAATTTGATAAAGCAGGCATTCATGTCGATTTAGGTTCGGATCAAACTTCCTTACACAATCCATGGGCAGGCGGATATTATCCAGCGGATATTTCCTTTGAGGCTGCCAATATAATGATGGCGGAAAATCCTACATTGTTTAAACAAAAAGTAAAAGAAACATTAATAAGACACGCAAATTCGATTAATAAACACACCGCAAAAGGGACCTATTTTTTCGATTATGGAAATGCTTTTTTATTAGAAGCTAGCAGGGCAGGAGCCGATGTGATGTCGGACAATAAGATTGATTTTAAATATTCCAGTTATGTGCAAGACATTATGGGACCGATGTGTTTCGATTATGGTTTTGGACCTTTTAGATGGGTATGTGCATCTGGAAATCCAGAAGATTTGGCTAAAACAGATGCAATTGCTTGTAAAGTATTAGAGAAAATAAAGCAGCATTCACCCACCGAAATTCAGCAGCAAATGGCCGATAATATTCAGTGGATACAAGGTGCACAAAAGAATAATTTGGTGGTGGGTTCACAAGCACGAATTTTATATGCCGATGCTGAAGGGCGTGTAAAAATTGCAAAAGCATTTAACAAAGCAATTAAGCGAGGAGAAATTGGAAATGTAATTTTAGGAAGAGATCATCATGATGTATCAGGAACGGATTCACCCTACCGTGAAACGTCTAATATTTATGATGGTTCTAAATTTACTGCAGACATGGCAATTCAAAATGTAATTGGAGATAGTTTTAGAGGTGCAACGTGGGTTTCCATCCATAACGGAGGAGGTGTAGGTTGGGGAGAAGTTATTAATGGAGGCTTTGGCATGCTTATTGATGGTTCTAAGTCTGCATCGAAGCGATTGGAATCCATGCTTTTTTGGGATGTTAATAATGGAATCTCTCGAAGAAGCTGGGCAAGAAATGAAGAAGCTGTTTTTGCTATCAAAAGAGCAATGAAATCAGAGAAAAACTTAAAAGTTACTTTGCCAAACTTAGTAGACGATGCTTTAATAAACTCAATAATTTAAAAGTACACATCATGAAAAACTACCTCTTTTTATTTTTAAGTCTTGCATTCCTAACTTCGTGTTATTCTGTGAAAGTCCTCGCAGATTATGACGAGAATGTAGATTTTAAGAACTATAAAACATTTGCTTTTTATAAGCCAGGAATTGATAAATCTGATATTTCTGATTTGGATAAAAAAAGAATTTTACGCGCCATTTCTTCAGAATTAAAGGCAAAAGGATTTACCAAATCTGAAAATCCAGATATGTTGGTGAGTATTTTTACCAAATCAAGAGAAAAAGTAAACGTCAATCAAAATAATTTTGGCTATGGTTTTGGCTGGGGTTGGAATCCTTGGATGATGAATGGTATGCAGAATAATATGAGTATTTCACAATATTCAGAAGGGACGCTGTTTATTGATTTTATAGATCGAAAAAAGAAAGAATTGATATGGCAAGGAGTCGGGACTGGAGCTTTACGCATGCAAAGTAGAGAAAAAAAAGAACTCCGGATCAAAGAATTTGTCAATGAAATTCTTGCTAAATATCCTCCCGGTACCTCCAAAAAATAAAAAGTAAAAGCGTTCCCTATGAACGCTTTTTTTATAGTACAAAACCACCTATTTTTGCAAGATGTACAATAAAAGAATACCCTTAGAAGATGGAGATTATTATCTAAATGCCGAAGGTTATAGAGTTTTTACCGAGAAATACCATTTAAAAAGAGGACATTGTTGTAAAAGTGGTTGCAAACATTGTCCCTATGGCTTTGATAAAAAAACAGATACCTTCTCATAGTCAAAAATTACCTACTTGGGTATTGCCCTATTCTTAATTAGTAAGGTTTTTTTTTGTTTTCTAGTAATTTCATAGTGAGGATTTTAGCAATATATTTTATTTGTGTATGGTAATTGTATAGGTGTTTATTTTGCGTTGCCTTCAAAAAGTTACTTTATTTGACAATATAAATTTATTCCACATGAAAAAATTATTTACCCCATTACTAATTTTATGTTCTTTTTTCTTAAATGCACAAGAAACTGTTGAGGATGATTTCGAAGGAAATGGTACAATTACATCTTGGGCGGGAGACGATTGTGGAATTGATATTGAGTTTTCAAATCCTTTCCAAACGGGAATCAATACTTCAAATACCGTTTTAAAATACACCGATACTGGAGGTACTTATGCCAATGTTCGTTTTGATACACCCATTAATTTTGATTTGTCCACAGGGCATACTTTTTCTTTAAGAATATATGTTCCTTCGAGTGGCATCTCTGGAAATGAAACCAATCAACTCTCCTTAAAGTTACAAAATGCAAATATAGGAGCTGTATGGGAAACACAATCTGAAATTATTAAAACACTCGTTTTAGATCAATGGCAAACTATTACTTTTGATTTTGAAAATGACAATTATTTAAACTACAATTCAAATTCTGGACCACCGATTGCACGAACCGATTTTAATCGAGTTTTATTACAAGTGAATGGTGAGGATAATTCAAGTACTGTAACTGCTTATATTGATGATTTTATTTATGATGGGGTATTAGAAGATACTTCAGATCCAGGTTCGGGCAATGACCCTGTTTATGACGAATTAATATGGTCCGATGAGTTTGATGGTTCAGGTGCTATCGATTCAAATAAATGGTTTCATCAAACCCAATTACCTTCAGGTGGAAGTTGGTATAATGGAGAAATACAACATTACACAGATAGAACCGATAATACCTATCTCTCCAATGGAGCTATGCATTTAGTTGCTAAAAAAGAAACCTATACTGACCAAGGGCATACCAAGCAGTACACATCCGCAAGGTTGAATTCAAAAATAGCTTTTACTTATGGGAAAGTAGAAGTAAGAGCCATTTTACCAACAGGCGTTGGAACCTGGCCAGCCATTTGGATGTTGGGGAAAAACATTACAGAAACGGGTGCTTATTGGCAAACACAAGGGTATGGAACTGTAGGTTGGCCAGCTTGTGGTGAAATCGACATTATGGAACATTGGGGGAACAATCAAAACTTTGTACAAAGTGCCATGCATACCCCATCAAGCCATGGAGGAACGATCAATCACGGTGGACAAACTATTTCAACAGCTTCTACCGCCTATCATGTGTATTCTTTAGAGTGGTATCCTACTAAGATGGTTTTTAAAGTTGACGGTGTTCATCATTATACCTATCAACCAGAAGTAAGAAACGCAAGCACTTGGCCTTTCGATGCAGATCAATATATTTTATTGAATACAGCCATTCAGCCCAGTATTACCGCTTCTTTTACAGAGAGTGATATGATTGTTGATTATGTACGTGTCTATCAAGAAGCGACTGCATCCGTCAAAGAAACTGCAAATTTAGATGCTATAAAAGTATATCCGAATCCCGTTGTCAATAACGTAACCATCCAAATACATCCGAATCTGATTGGTGTAAAAGGAACAGTTTACTCTTTGTTAGGCGAGAAAGTTACTTCTTTTGTTCAAAATGCATCAACAGAAGAACACGATTTATCCTCACTGAATAAAGGGATTTATATTCTTAAATTCACTTCAAAAGGAGCGTCTTCTACCTATAAAATCCTCAAAATTTAAGATTTAAACGGACTGTTTTTTATTTGTTCTTTTTATTTGTGTATATTTAAATGCCTCAAAAAAGAAGAATGTCACGTATAAACCAACTACTTAGTTATAGAAAACATCTCGAAGAACGCTATCGTAGGCTTATAGAACAGTCAGACAATTATCGCTATATCGATGAGAATAAAAGCGACAATGCTGCCTTTAAAGCGATGAAAATTTTGAGTAAAATAAGTAGAGTTTCTTACCTAGAGAAAGAATTTTCTTGAGCTTTTCATTCAAGAGATTTAGCTCGCATTTGACGCTAAAATTCCTGCCATTTGTTGTTGTAATTCTTTTGCTTTTGCTGCTGCTGCATTTGCGAAGTTTTCGTCATTAGCCGCGTAAATGATACCGCGAGAGGAATTGACAAGCAAACCAATATTTTCAGACAACCCATATTTACACACCTCCTGCAAATTACCACCTTGTGCACCCACACCGGGTACCAATAAAAATGAAGTAGGAATGATTTTTCTAATTTCTTTGAAGTAAGTGGCTTTTGTGGCACCTACCACGTACATTAAATTCTCTGAGTTTTTCCAAGATTTTGAGGTTTCCAAAACATGTTGATATACTTCGTGATCATTGATTTTTTTAGTTTGAAAATCAAAGGCACCCACATTAGATGTTAATGCTAAGAGAATCGTGTGTTTGTCTTCAAAAGCTAAAAAGGGTTCTACAGAATCTTTTCCCATATAAGGTGCAACGGTAACCGAATCAAAAGCCAAGTCTTCAAAAAAAGCTTTCGCATACATGGTAGATGTATTCCCAATATCTCCTCGTTTTGCGTCTGCAATCGTAAAGATTTCTGGATAGTTTTTATTGAGGTATGCAATTGTTTTTTGCAAAGAAATCCAACCCTTAATTCCATAGGCCTCATAAAAAGCGGTATTGGGTTTGTAGGCAACACATAAGTGGTTTGTTGCATCTATAATCGCTTTGTTAAAAGCAAAAATAGGATCTTCCTGTTGGAGTAAATGTGCCGGAATTTTAGTCATATCGACATCCAAACCAATGCATAAAAAAGAGTTTTTTTTGTGTATTTCAGCAACCAATTGTTGTGTAGTCATCTTTGCGAATAAAAGTTTTGTAAAGGTACATTTTTTTGGGACTTTCTGCTATCTTTGTCTTGATGATTGGCTATATTTTAAATAAAATTTTCTACGGATTTCTTACCCTGTTTGGTGTTGTGACTGTGATTTTTTTTCTTTTCAACCTTTTAGGCGATCCCTCAAGAATGCTTTTAGATCAGCGGCAAGATACCGCACAGTTGAAAGCAATTCAACATAAATATGGTTTCGATAAGCCATTGCTTACCCAATACTTTTATTATTTAAACGATCTTTCTCCAATTTCTGTTCATAGTAATTCAGTAGAGAGTTACACCCATTTGTCTGCAAATACCTTTTCGTATCAAGCTCTTTTTTCGATCCAAGATCACAAGGTTGTTTTGAAATACCCCTATTTAAGAGCTTCGTTTCAGAAAAACGGTAAAAAAGTAGCTACAGTTATTCGTGAAACACTCCCAAATACTGCCGTTTTGGCCTTGTCTGCAATTACAATCGCCATTATTATAGGAATACTATTAGGTATTTTATCCGCCATTTACAAAGATTCCTTTTTCGACAGAATTACGGCAATTATTAGTACTTTAGGAATGAGCGTTCCCTCCTTTTTCTCTGCAATTCTATTTGCGTGGTTTTTCGGTTTTGTCTTGCATGAATTTACCGGTTTAGAAATGACGGGAAGTTTGTATGAAGTGGATGATTTTGGAGAAGGAAGTACATTGCAGCTAAAAAACCTACTCTTGCCAGCCATTGTTTTAGGAATTCGGCCTCTGGCAGTCATCATTCAATTAATGCGAAATTCATTATTAGAAATTCTAAATGAAGATTATGTAAGAACCGCTAAGGCAAAAGGGCTGAATACTTTTAATGTTGTTAGAAAGCACGCACTTAAAAATGCATTAAATCCAGTAGTTACTGCAATTTCTGGTTGGTTTGCTTCGATGTTGGCAGGCGCTGTTTTTATTGAATATATTTTTAATTGGAACGGACTTGGGAAGGAGATTGTAAACGCATTAAACACTCTGGATCTGCCGATAATTATGGGAAGTGTGTTGGTTATTGCCACTTTATTCATACTCATTAATATACTCGTAGATATTATTTATAGTTGGTTAGACCCAAGAATTCGATTGCAATAATTATGAAAAAATACATTCCATTATTTGTACTTGCAGTTTTCATGGCTCGCTGTAATTTTGAAACTCCTACCCAATTTTCCAATGCAGCTAATGCAACGGTTTTAACCTCTTTAGCAGGTGAAGAAGCAACATTTAAAGAGGTCATTGCGCAATACAAAGGAAGAAAAGTATTGATTGATATATGGGCTTCTTGGTGTGCAGACTGTCTTAAAGGAATGCCAACCATCAATCGTTTGCAAAGTGAGTTTCCAGAAGTTGTTTTTTTATTTTTATCTGTCGATAAAAAAAATAGCGCATGGAAAAGAGGGATTCAACGCTTTCAGATGCGTGGAGAACATTATAATATACCCACAGGAATGCGCAATAGTGCATTAGTAGATTTCGTAAATTTAAGCTGGATACCAAGGTATATGGTCATCGATGAAATGGGGGCAATCTCACTCTTTAAGGCAACAAACTCCTCAGATAAAAGCATTCTTACTGCATTGAAACCAATCCAATAAATCGTTATCGTAACTATTTCTTTTTCACCCTCTTTTTTTCTATTCCATTTCTTAATTTTACATTTTTAAAACCGACTAAATATTAGCACTATGAGAACTAAAATTGTTGCAGGAAACTGGAAAATGAATAATACGATTGAAGAAACAACAACGCTCATCAAGGAGCTTCAAATCGCTTTAAAGGACGTTTCCTTAGAAAACACCAGAGTATTGGTAGCGCCTACTTTTGTAAACCTATCTCGTGGCGTTGAAAATGCGAAGGATTCTAACATTGAAGTAGTCGCACAAAATATGCACCAAGCAAAAAATGGTGCCTTTACAGGTGAAATTTCTGCAGACATGTTAAAAAGTGTTGGCGTTGTTTCTGTGATCCTAGGACATTCAGAAAGAAGAACTTATTTTGGAGAAACGGATGCCTTATTAGCTGAAAAAGTATCTGCTACTTTAGATAATACTATGGAAGCAATTTTCTGTTTTGGAGAATTGTTAGAAGATCGTAAATCAGGAAACCACTTTAGCGTAGTAGAAAGTCAACTAAAAAATGCTTTGTTTCATTTAGAGGCAGCTGCATGGAAAAACATTGTATTGGCATATGAACCTGTTTGGGCAATAGGTACGGGCGAGACAGCGAGTCCAGAACAAGCACAAGAAATGCATGCATTCATTCGCAATATCATTAAAGAACAATACAATGGAGAAGTCGCAGATGCCGTTTCTATTTTATATGGAGGGAGTGTAAAGCCAGCAAACGCGGTAGAGATCTTTTCGAAACCAGATGTAGATGGTGGATTGATTGGTGGAGCTGCTTTAAACGCTGCAGATTTTACAGCCATTATTAAAGCAATATAAAAGAAGTTATTCTACGCTCTTTTAAAGAAAAGGAATAAATTTGCATCGAGATTTTTTAAAATCTTGATGCATTTTTTTTGAATTGAATTAGCACTTATTTATGGATAATATTTACATAGAATACAAATTTACCGTAACCCCAAAAGAACCTGCAACCGAGATTTTAATTGCAGAACTGGGCAATGTTGGTTTTGAAAGTTTTGTAGAAAATGAAAATGGTCTTACTGCCTACATTCAAAAAGACAATTGGAACGATGCGCTTTTAGAAGGTATTTTTATCTTGAATTCAGACGAGTTTTCGATAGCTTATACCCAGCATGAAGTAGCCCAAACCAACTGGAATGCAGCATGGGAAGAGAATTTTGAAGCGATTGAGGTAGATAATATGGTAAGTATTCGTGCCCCATTTCATGAAAACCCAAATTTGAAATACGATATTGTTATCGAACCAAAAATGAGTTTTGGAACCGGGCATCATGAAACCACCCACATGATGGTGCAGCATTTATTGCAGCTAGAGCTGGAAAATAAAAAAGTATTAGACATGGGATGTGGTACTGGAATCCTAGCCATTTTTGCCGAGATGAGAGGGGCCAAGCCAACCGATGCAATTGATATTGACAACTGGTGTTATTTGAATTCTATTGAAAATGTAGCACGCAATAATTGCGAGCATATTTCTGTTTTTGAAGGAGATTCGACGTTGTTAACCGATAAAAAGTACGATGTAATTATTGCAAATATCAATCGAAATATTTTGTTGATGGACATGGAGATCTATACCAATTGCCTCAATGAAAACGGTGTTTTACTCTTAAGTGGTTTTTATAAAGAAGACATTACAATGATTGATGCAGAAGTTTCTAAATACCAATTGAAATTGGAAATCACCCTCGAAAGAAATAATTGGGTTGCTTTAAAATATAATAAGTTGTAATTTTGTGAGGATGATGAGCACCAAAGAAAAAATACAAGAAGAAGTCAATACCCTTGAGCAAGAAGTATTTCAGCATGAAATTGTTTTGCACAATGATGATGTAAATACTTTTGATTATGTCATTGATTCTCTAGTTGCTGTTTGTGATCATACGGTAGAGCAAGCAGAACAATGTGCGTATTTGGTGCACTACAAAGGAAAATGCACTGTAAAATCAGGTGAATTTAAAGAGTTAGAACCAAAATGCTCGAAACTATTACAATTAGGTCTGTCTGCCGAATTAATTTAATACATGGAAAATATCTTTAAATATTACCAGTTTTCAGCATTTTTTAAAGACGAATCTGATGTTTTTTCGGGCAATCAAATTGCCTACACCGAACTGAACAATACCCACTATTTAATTTTTGAAAAAAAAGAAGACAGTTATACACTTTTTGTATCTCGGTATGGAGGTCGCCATGAAATTGGAAAACTCAAACCCGAAATTATAGAAACGGTGGTAGAAAACTACGACAAATCAATTCCAGAACACCGAGTTGCCCTCAGAAGGTATTTGGGGTAGGGTGTAAAAATTTAATCTGTTACTTTATTTTTAGAAAAATAATTTCTACTGTTCCGATTTTATTTTATCTAATTTTTTAATTTTAAGTCTTTCCAAAAATCACTATAAAAATTTGAGGTTTTCATTAAATCCTCATGAGTACCAAAATTAGAAATAACTCCAGCTGCTAAAACATATATATTATCTGCAATTAGAGGTAACGAATGCAATCGATGAGAAATAAAAATAATAGTTATTTCAGCTTTTAGTTTATTCAATAACTGCAGTACGAATTTTTCTGTTTTTCTGTCCATGGCTGATGTAAATTCATCTAATAGTATTAGTTGAGGTTTTTTATACAAAACCCTCATTAAAGCTAGGATTTGTTTTTGGCCGCCAGATAGATTAATTCCCTCTTCACCTAAAACTGTTGCAAAACCTTGGGGTAGGCTGTTTATAAACTCAGTAAAGCCATATTCTTCACAAAAAATATTGAGATCCTTAAGGATATCTTCTTTCCCTAACAGAATATTAGTTACTACATTACCATTAAATAGGGTGATTTCTTGTGGAATAACACCTATTATATTTCGCCAATCTTCTGTATTTATTTGCGGGAGATTATGCTTATTATTGACGATTATTGTCCCATTTTCAAATGGATAGAATTTTTGTAGCACTTGACCTAGTGTACTTTTACCACTTCCGCTTTCCCCTACAATTGCAATACATTCATTTTTATGAATGGATATATTAATATCTTTAAAAAGTTCTTTTCTTCCAGCAAAACGAAATGAAAGATTTTTAATTTCTAAAGAATTAAATTCTAATAAGGACTCCTCTCCTTTGTGCTCTTTTTCTATAGAAGTAAATTCATACATTCTATTAAATGCTACTTTGGCTTCTTGTATTTCTATATTAATTAAAGCCAAATTTGAAGTTGAAGACATTAGCATTCCAACTAATTGTAAAATAGCAATGATTACACCTGCTGTTAACTCGTTATTTAGTACTAAATAGACACTATAGCTTAAAGTACTTACTATAAAAATAGTTGATATTAGCTGGTTTATTGTTCCGTAGTTTAAGCCTAATAGGCTTAAATCATAAATAGCTTTTTGAAACAGCTTATAAATAGTGTTTGTTTCTTTTGCGAAAATGAGTTGTTTATTATTGCTTTTAATAGTTTCTATTCCTTTAATTGTATCTATATAGTTGCTCTCGTTTCTAGCATAGGACTGCATTACTTCTTTTTGCTGTTTTTTAATTTTTGGACTAAAAAAGAGAACTACTAATGTTAGTAACGGAATCCACAATATGGTAATATAGCCTAGCGTTTTATTATAACTAAAAATAACAATTGAAACTACTATGACCAGTAATACATCAATTACAATGCTACCAATAATTTTTGAAATGGTTTTTTGAATCCTACTTGTATCATTCATTCTAGCGACCATATCTCCAGTTTTTCGAGTATCGAAAAAAAGCTTTGGAAGTTTTAGGATGTTATTATAAAAAAAGTGGATTACTCTTGTATTATAATTTTTAGTTTGCCGAATTAAGAATAGGTTTCTTAAATAACTAAAGAAAACTTGAATTGTAAATAGGAAGAACAACAAGCATATACTTGCAATAATTTTAAAATTATCTTTTGAAGGCAATAAAACATCTATTAACTTTTGAGAATATATTGCAGTTGCTAAACTTAAAATTGCCAATATAATTCCCAAAAATAATGACATCGAAAGTAAGTTAATATCTTCTTTGATGTATTTGTAGATCCATTGCCATTTTTGTCTGTTTTCGACTTTTTTCTTTACTAACCTATTGGTTTCTTTACAAAGTAATAGTGCCTTAGATTGCCAAATCTTTTCTAATTCTTTTTCTGTAAGATATTCTATTTTTGTGCTCGACGGATTACTGATGATGAATTTTTCTTTTTTGCTATCATAACCAAAACAGACCATAAAATGTTGTAATTTTTCTTCTAGAAGAATATGTAAAATAGCAGGTGTTTTATTTTTTTTTAAGGCTTCTATGGTAGATTCATATCCCTTTACTTCTATCCCAATCTTATTGCCACATTGCATTAAACCGAGCATAGTGGCACCTAATTTTGTTGTTCCGCTATACTCTCTTAATTTTTCTAATGAGAAGCTACTTCCGAAATGTTTAAGTATAGTTTGTAAACAAACAACACCACAATCTGATTGGTCTAATTGTTGGGTATGGTACTTTTTTTTTCTTCTAATTTCCATATGTAGTTAAAACTAATTGTATTGCAGGAAAAACATCTTTCTTAAAAAAGGAAGTTTTTTCATCAAATTCTATCCATTTATTATTAAATTTTGTTTTGTAAAATGCTTTATGATTATTAAAGTCTTTTGTCTTTTTATCTGTAAATACAAAACCTGGTCTAGGATTTAGTTTGTTTATTATAGCTCCATTTTCATCTACTTCTCCCGTAATTTCTAAACAGATAAAAATACCATTTTCATCAAATTTTATATATTCATTAGATAAATCAATAATGATGGAGTTTTTCGAGTTATTGCTGTATTTAATAAGTATTGGTGTATTCGTTAATAATTGATGTGGTAAATTAACTTTCATAGAAAACAACGACACTTTTAGAATGCTATTGAATTTCTTTTCTTCTTTCTTTTTTTTTATATGTTTCACCTTTTTTTTTACTGGAATTATAAGTTTATCAATGAAACTATTTTGATCTTCTTGTTTAGGTGAAATAAATAGCGCTATTTGTAAGTTTGTTCCTGTAAAAATAGTCATGTGTTTCTTTTTAAACCCCACTTTTTTAAACGTAGGCTTTTTGGTGTGTATAATTATTTCTTTAAGCTTCTCAGTTTTGGGAGATAAAAAAAGCGTGTCTATTATTTTACTTATATTTTCTCTAATGGAAGAATATCCTAAACAAGATATTAATAGCGTATCTTTTATATTCCAGTTATTCTTCAATTCAAATAAACCTCTTTCATTAGTATGAAATCCTTTCTTTGAATTCAATACTTTTATATTGGCAAAAGAGATTGGGTTTTTAGAATGACTATCAATAACCACAATGTTTTTTTGTGAATATAATATGCTTGAAAATAGAAAAATTGTGCTAATGAGTATGGTTTTCATATAGATAAATACCGTTTAAAAATTAAAAGTTGCTTACAGTTTTATTATTTCATTGTATTAAACTATTCCTAGTCCTGCCTTGTTTCGCTATATTCTCTTAATTCTTTAAAGAGAACCTAACCCTGTAATATTTAAACTGTAGTTTGTAAACAAACAACATCACAATCTGATTAGTCGTGATGTTGTGTGTGATGTTTTTTGTTTTTAGTCATATATACCTAAAGTTAAACTTACAGCCATATTAAACTCAGAGAAATTTTTAATTAATTTATTATGATTTTTAGTAGTTTTCCATTTTCCGTTATCATAAATTGTTTTTGTAAATGTTACTGATGATATATTTCTCTTTTTTCTTTTTGTGAACTTAAATGAGGGAAGAATTAATCTATTTTTTTTATTTAATAATTTTCTTTTATTATCTAATTCTCCAATCATCTCTATCGCTATGAAAACACCTTTTCCTGGGAGTTTGATAAACTCATTAGAAACATCTACTTCAATAATCTTTTCAGAGTTTTGATTGCATTCAATAATTAATGGCTTCTTTAATAATTCAATACCAGGTGTTCCTTTGGAGTTAGAATAGATATGTAGTCTAAAAACACTATTAAACTTAGGATAAGATTTTAAAACCTTATTGTTTTTATAGTCAAGTTGCATTTTCCCGATAGGAATATAAACTTTTCTTATATAAGCAGTTTTATACTTTTTCTTATATTTAATTAAAGTAGCTAACTCTGTTTTTTCATTTATATTCCAAGATAAAGTTTTTGCTTTTTTTATGTAACCAATCGTTTTTTCTTTTGATTCCCCCGCAACAATTTTAATTTCATCCAAAATTTCTAAATTAGGTTTTAAAAAGATAGAGTCTTTTATTTCAGAAACTTTTAATTTTAAAGTTTCATAGCCTATATGTGAAATACTTATACTATCACTATTTAATATTGTTAGCGGAAAATGACCTTTTTCATTAGTATAAAAACCTCTTTTCTCTTTTATATTTAATATTGTGGCATAGGAAATTATTTTTTTTGTTATAGTGTTTAAAATTGTAATTTCTTGAGCGTTTGATAAACTCGTGAATAGTAATAGGGAAAAAAAAATAAGTTTTATTTTCATTTTTGATATTAGTTTAGTAAAGGGTATTAATAATAACACCCTTTAGTAATAATTTATGAGTTAAATTGACTAGCAATTACCACCCATTTCTTGCTCAGTACTAACAGTAAACCAGAACCTTTTTATCTTACAAGTTCTAATAAAACATCCACCTCCAAGGTAACCCCAATCTCCGCAATCTCTTCCCCAAAAGGTTCCTCCTTCAAGGTTTTCTAATCTGTTTAATGATAATTCTTTCATGATTTTAAGAATTTAAAGTTTAAAAAAAATAATTGTTCTCATTTTTATGTAAAGGACAAATAAGTAAACCTTTTCTATCTAGACGTCAATTGATAGCTAACTAAAATTCATTTCCATAACCATTGCAAATACAAACCATAATAAAATACCTAGTCCATAAGTTCTTAATGTTATTGAAAAAGCTTTTCTATATTTTATTTTTAATATTTTCCGCATCCCTAAACCTAATAATATTAGCACTATTATTTGTTCAAAGTTTATACTTGTTAACGATAATTTAATCCATGGAGCAGTTTTCTCAACATCTATATAGTTTCCTAGATTTAATTTCTCGTGCATATCCTTTATAGAGCCCATCGTATATGTCCAATTATTCAATTGTATAAGACCAATGATTAGCAACTGAGAGGCTACAGCTGAAAGAAGACTAAAGCAAATTAAGTTCAATAAATTTCTGAAACTTGTTTTGATCTTGAAATACAAGAATCCGATATTTAAACAGAGGAACATTCCTAAACTTTGCAGAAACAAAAAAACAAATTGTTCTATTAAATAGAATTTGAGTTGTCTCATTTCAATATCCATACTTTTATTTTTTACCTTAAAAGAGGTATATTGATACATTTTATCAATATAGGAGTCTATAAGGTAGTACTGTAAACCATAAATAGTAAAAGTTAAAGTTAGTATTATGATTATGTGTATTCTTTTCACTTTTTCTTGATATTGAATTTCTATAAATTAATAACTATATTTTAAGTAAACATATGTAAATTTTTAAAATTATATAAACATCAATAAATAAGTGGTCAATTTAGAGTATAAGTGGGGTTAAATTAAGAACAAGTGTTTTTGAAATAAAGATAAATTTGTGTTAAATGACCTTTACTACAAATTGAAATTATTGCCAAACGAAGTTGGCTCATTTATTTAAGGGGCAAATAGATACCTATAAAAGTAGAAATCATGAGTATAGTGTTTCTCACTGTGAATGTTATTAAA
Source organism: uncultured Polaribacter sp. (assembly GCA_943787375.1). Taxonomy (GTDB): domain Bacteria; phylum Bacteroidota; class Bacteroidia; order Flavobacteriales; family Flavobacteriaceae; genus Polaribacter. Next base: position 249,432 of record CALSME010000004.1, on the reverse strand, counting down.
GTTTAGAGCAAAAAAAAAGAGTTACAATTAAATGTAACTCTTTCATTATCAATTTGTGACCATGGCAGGATTCAAACCTGCAACCTCTTGAGCCGTAATCAAGTGCGCTATTCAGTTGCGCCACATGGCCTTTTTGCGGGTGCAAATATAGGAGCAATTTTTAAATAAGAAAAGCTATTTTACTCTTTTTATGAATTAATTTCTTCTTTGTAAGCCTCGAGAATTGTGGTGGCTTTTTCCAAGTCGGTATTTAAGATGAACAATTCCACCATTCTACCCAAGGTACCAAAGCCTGCAAGCGTGCCAGAATGAATATGATCCTTAGTAATAGATCCAATGTTGCTGTCTTCTAAACGAACTGCTAAGCCTTTTACTATTATTGAAGATCCTGAGAATACTTTGATATGTGCTGTTGTCATAATTTTAAATTTTAGTCAATTGCGTTCATGGTAACAAAAGCTCTCCATCCAATAATTGCTAATTGGAATTTTGATGCTTTAGAAATGTCTAATTGCTTTTTGGTAAAAGACGGAAAGACTACTTTGTTCACTTTTGCAATCACTTTGAAAACTTGTTTTTTCATAACGGAGTTGTTTGTAGGTCAAATTTACTAAAAAATAAACAAGTCAGCCATTTATAAATCGGGTTGTTTTTGACTTCAAATATTACATACTTTCTATTTGGTTGAAAGAAAAAATACTTTTGTATTTCTTTTATGGGATAAAAAAACCTTTTGTTCTCTTTAAGGAGCTTTTGCGCTTTTCGCTTTCTAAAAGCTGATAAAAATGTATCTTCGCTAAAAAATAAATAGATGAATTTTTTATTCATAATTGGAGGTTTGTTGTTGTTGATTTTTGGTGGGAACTGGTTGCTGAAAGCTGCGGTTGCTTTGTCCATAAAATTAAACATTCCTAAAATCGTTATTGGTATGACGGTGGTTTCCTTTGCAACTTCGGCACCTGAACTTATTGTAAGCCTAAAAGCAGCTTTAAATGGTGCACCCGATTTAGCACTTGGAAATGTAATTGGTTCAAACATTGCGAATTTAGGTTTCGTTTTAGGGATTACCCTATTGTTTGGGGCGATGGAAATTCAGAAAAGCTTTTACAAAACAGATTGGCCGGTAATGATGCTTGCTTCAGTTTTATTGTATTTTTTTTTAGCAGGCGACCAGGTCATTGTTCGTTATGAAGGAATCATCTTGTTTAGTCTGCTTGTGCTATTTTTAATGTATCTGTTGCGCTTTCAAAAGGCTACCCTTGAAGAAGATCTTCCTGAAGATGAAGATGCACTGTCTCTATTTTATATGGTGCTTTATTTAGTCATTGGAGGCGTTGGTCTTTGGGCTGGATCGGAATTGTTGGTGAAAGGCGCAAAAGCAATGGCTGAAGATTTTGGAGTGAGTCAACGTATCATTGCAGTAACTGTGGTTTCTGTAGGAACCAGTATTCCTGAATTGTCCGCTTCCATTATTGCTGTTATAAAGAAAGAGAAGGCCATTTCATTGGGGAACCTAATCGGATCCAATATTTTTAATATTTTAGCTGTTTTAGGAATCACTTCTATAGTAACACCCGTTGCTGTTTCAGATCTCGGTTTATTGAGCAATGATATCTTCTGGATGCTGGGAATCTCTTTTTTAATCTTACCCTTTGTCTTTTTACCGAAAAGGTTTCAGTTAAATTGGAAACATGGAATCGTCTTACTTGTCCTTTATGGGACATTTATTTACAGAACACTTTAAAAAAGAATTGAAAACATAAAAAAAGGCTCGCAAATTGCGAGCCTTTTTGTGAATCTATTTTTAAAATCTAGCTAATATTTGCCGATTTTACAGTTTTAATAATTCTACCAGCAATCTTGTAAGGATCCCCGTTTGAAGCAGGTCTTCTGTCTTCTAACCAACCTTTCCAGCCTTTTTCAACCGTAATAATTGGAATTCGAATTGACGCTCCTCTATCAGAGATTCCGTAAGAGAAATCGTGAATAGACGCCGTTTCATGGTCACCTGTTAAACGTTGATCGTTAAACTCACCATATACTTCAATGTGTTCTTTTACCACTGGTCTAAATGCTTCACAAATTTTCTCATATGTTTCTTGAGAACCACATTCTCTTAAAACAGTATTTGAAAAGTTTGCATGCATTCCAGAACCATTCCAGTCCATGTCTTTACCTAAAGGTTTTGGATGGTAATCGATATAATAACCATATTGTTCTGTTAAACGGTCTAATAAGTAACGAGATATCCAAATTTCGTCACCCGCTTGTTTTGCGCCTTTTGCAAATAATTGGTATTCCCATTGTCCAGAAGCAACCTCTTGATTAATTCCTTCAAAGTTCAATCCAGCATCAATACATAAATCTGCATGCTCTTCAACTAAAAGTCTACCATGCGTATTTTTTCCTCCCACAGAACAGTAATACATTCCTTGTGGAGCAGGATAACCACCAATAGGGAATCCTAAAGGCAATTGTGTTTTGGTATCCATGATAAAATATTCTTGCTCAAAACCAAACCAGAAATCATTATCTTCATCTTCAATCGTTGCTCTTCCGTTAGAAACGTGCGGTGTACCGTCAGCATTTAAAACTTCGGTCATTACTAAATATCCATTTCTTCTTGTAGGATCTGGGTAGATTGCAACCGGTTTTAATAAACAGTCAGAAGCACCTCCAGAAGCTTGTTTTGTAGATGATCCATCAAAAGACCAGTTTCCTAGTTCTTCAATAGTTCCTTGAAAGTTTTCATGTTCTTCTACTTTGGTTTTACTTCTCATGTTCTGAGTTGGGTAATAACCGTCTAACCAAATGTATTCTAATTTAATTTTTGCCATTGTAAAGAATTATAAATGAATAATATTAACTCTGCAAAAATGAAAATTTTTGACGAGGTATCAAAAAAATAGGGGGTAAAATGATAAGAATGTTAATAAAATTATTTAATCCCTAAAATTGAAAGGGTATATTTGTATTATTAAATTTTATTCAACCAAAAATTATTCATATGTCAATCATTAGGTTTAATGCTTTACAAGAAACGCTCAATAGAAAACCAATTAAAATTGTAGAATCCGAAAAAAGATCCTCTTTGTTTGGGAAAAATGTTTTTAATAAAAATGCGATGCAGCAATACTTAAGCAGTGCTGCCTATGAGAGTGTAATGGATGCAATTGTTCATGGCAAAAGAATAGATCGTAAAATCGCCGATCAAGTAGCGGTGAGTATGAAAGATTGGGCAATGTCTAAAGGAGCGACGCATTATACGCATTGGTTTCAACCCCTAACAGGCGCAACTGCAGAAAAGCATGATGCCTTTTTCGAATCGATCAATGGAAGTTTGGCTGTAGAAAAATTTGATGGCGAACAATTGGTACAACAAGAACCCGATGCTTCTAGTTTTCCAAATGGAGGTATTAGAAATACTTTTGAAGCAAGAGGATACACCGCTTGGGATCCAACATCGCCAGCATTTGTCTATGAAACGACCTTGTGTATTCCAACTATTTTTGTATCATACACAGGAGAAGCACTAGATAATAAAACTCCCTTATTAAGAGCCTTACAGGCTGTAGATACTGCAGCAACCGCTGTTTGTAGATATTTTGATAAAAATGTATCCAAAGTAAATGCAACCCTAGGATGGGAGCAAGAATATTTTCTAATTGATGAAGCTTTGGCATTGTCAAGACCCGATCTTTTAATGACAGGTAGAACTTTGCTAGGACATTCTCCAGCCAAAGGCCAACAATTAGACGATCATTACTTTGGAACCATTCCAGCTCGTGCCATGAGTTTTATGCAAGACTTAGAACAAGAATGCATGTTGTTGGGTATTCCTGTAAAAACAAGACACAATGAAGTGGCACCCAATCAGTTTGAATTGGCGCCCATTTTTGAAGAAGCTAATTTAGCCGTAGATCACAATTCTTTATTAATGGATGTGATGGAAAAAGTATCTAAGCGCCATCATTTTAAAGTATTGTTTCACGAAAAACCATTTGCTGGAATCAACGGTTCAGGAAAACATAACAATTGGTCTTTATCATCAGACAAAGGTGTTAATCTGTTAAGTCCTGGAAAAACACCGATGAAAAATTTACAATTCTTAACCTTTTTTGTGAACACCATTAAAGCTGTTTATGAAAACCAAGAATTGCTAAGAGCTTCCATTGCATCTGCTAGCAACGATTACCGCTTAGGAGCAAACGAAGCACCACCAGCAATTATGTCGGTGTTTATAGGAAGTCAGTTATCTGCAGTTTTAGATGAATTAGAAAATGTCACAAAAGGGAAGTTGTCACCCCAAGAAAAAACAGATTTAAAACTAAATATTATTGGTAAAATTCCTGAGATTTTATTAGATAATACCGACAGAAATAGAACCTCTCCATTTGCTTTTACAGGAAATAAATTTGAGTTTAGAGCAGTAGGTTCGTGGTCGAATTGTGCTACACCAATGACGGTGCTAAACACAATCGTTGCCAAACAATTAAAAGAATTTAAAAATGAAGTTGATCAATTAATTGAAACAAAAAACCTTAAAAAAGACGAAGCTGTATTTAATGTTTTAAGAGAATACATCAAGGCATCTAAAAAGATTCGATTTGAAGGAGATGGATATGGAGATGCTTGGGAAAAAGAAGCCAAAAAACGTGGATTAAGCAATAACAAAACCACACCAGAAGCATTAAAAGTTAAAATATCGAAAACAGTGATTGATCTGTATGAAGAAATGGATGTCATGAGCAAAGTAGAAATTGAAGCTCGTTACGAAATTGAATTGGAAGAGTACACCAAAAAAATACAAATAGAAAGTAGGGTTTTAGCAGATATTTCTAGAAATCATGTGGTGCCAACTGCGATTATTTATCAGAACACACTGTTAGAAAATACCAAGAATTTGAAAGAAATCTTTGGTGAGAATTTCAAAAATATTGCCAAAGAGCAGATTGAGTTAATTATGATCATTTCAAATCATATTACAGAAATTAATGCGTTGGTTAACAAAATGACCCAAGAGCGAAAAAAAGCCAATAAACAAACGGGATTAAAATCTGCGGAGTTGTATTGCAATAAAGTAAAACCTTATTTCGAAGAAATACGATATCATTGTGATAAGTTGGAAACCATGGTAGATGACAATTTATGGCCATTAACAAAATATAGAGAATTATTGTTTACAAGATAATTTACTGTTTTAGATAGTTTTTGAAATAGGAAAAGTCTTACTTATAAAATAGCGATGTTTCTATGTGGTCAACATTTAAAACAAATAAATTCATCAGAATTTTTCACTATTTTTTTAATCAAAAGACTAAATTTGCAACAACAACACAACCCATACCATGAGTCAAGAAGTTTCCAAAAGATACGCGCAAAGAGGCGTTTCTGCATCGAAAGAAGATGTGCACAATGCGATTAAGAACATCGACAAAGGATTGTTTCCAAAAGCATTTTGTAAAATTGTACCTGATTATTTAACAAATGATGAAGATTATTGTTTGATAATGCATGCAGATGGCGCTGGAACAAAATCTTCTTTGGCCTATATGTATTGGAAAGAAACAGGTGATGTTTCTGTATGGAAAGGCATTGCGCAAGATGCATTAATTATGAATATTGACGATCTTTTGTGTGTTGGTGCAACAGACAATATTATGTTGTCTTCGACCATTGGTCGAAATAAAAGTAAAATTCCAGGAGAAGTTTTATCCGCAATTATCAACGGAACAGAAGAATTAATAGCAGATTTAAAAGGCTTTGGTGTCACCATTCATTCTACCGGAGGAGAAACTGCAGATGTTGGCGATTTAGTGCGAACCATTATCGTAGATTCTACCGTAACAGCAAGAATGAAGCGCTCTGAAGTAATAGACAATGCCAATATTAAACCTGGCGATGTAATTGTTGGATTGGAATCTTTTGGACAAGCATCTTATGAAACGGAATACAATGGAGGTATGGGGTCTAACGGATTGACTTCTGCAAGACACGATGTTTTTCATAAATATTTAGCGGATAAATATCCAGAGAGTTTTGATGCCGCTGTTCCTGAAGACTTGGTCTATTCTGGAAACGTAAAATTAACGGATAGTGTCGCAAATTCTCCCATAAATGCTGGGAAATTAGTCTTGTCTCCTACAAGAACCTATGCACCAATAATAAAAGAGATTTTATCGAAATTCGATTCGAAAACAGTACACGGAATGGTGCATTGTTCTGGAGGTGCGCAAACTAAAATTTTACATTTTGTAGAAAACCTACACATTGTAAAAGACAACCTATTTCCAGTGCCCCCCTTATTTAAATTGATCCAAGAACAATCGAATACCGATTGGAAAGAAATGTATCAAGTTTTTAATTGTGGACACAGAATGGAAATTTATGTTGCTCCAGAAATTGCGGAAGCGATTATTGCTATTTCTAAATCATACAATGTAAACGCTCAAATTGTGGGTAGTGTGGCTGCAGCTAATACAAAAAAATTGACTATCAAAAGTGAGTTTGGTGTTTTTGAATATTAAAAATAAGTAGTTAAAATTTACTTCCTGTATTCAGTATTAGAGCGATATAGAGCTCCCTAAAGTAGGAAGGAATTTGTGTTTCTTTTTTAATGAGTTCATTGATTAATTGTCCCATTTACAAAATGTAGCGGGCGCTGTTTTACAGCAAATAAAACCCGTAAAAATACATTTACAGAAGGCGTTTTTTTTGAGAGCTAAAAACCACTATTTTTTATATCTTTATGTTCACCTATTTCCGAAAGATAAATTTACGAAATAACGCATTTCAAAATCGTTTTTATAGCTTGCTATTAAAAGATTTATTTTTCATAAAAAAAAAGCAAAAAAAATAAAAAGATGAATTTAAATTTAACAAAACCCATTGTATTTTTTGATTTAGAAACTACCGGTGTTAATATTGCAACAGATCGGGTTGTGGAGATTGCGATTTTAAAAGTATTTCCGAATGGAAATAAAGAAAGTAAAACCTGGTTGGTAAATCCAGAAGTAGAAATTCCAGCAGCAGCAACCGCAGTTCATAAAATTACCAACGAGCAAGTGGTTACCGAGCCTACATTTAAAGAACTAGCTCCAGAAATTGATAAAATGATTGCAGGTTGTGATTTAGCTGGATTCAATTCAAATAGATTCGATATTCCGTTACTCGCAGAAGAGCTAATGCGCGCAGGGGTCGATTTTAATATGAAAGACAGAAAAGCCATTGATGTGCAAGTTATTTTTCATAAAAAAGAACAAAGAACCTTAGGTGCAGGGTATCAATTTTACTGTGGTAAAGAGTTGGAAGGTGCTCATGGTGCAGAAGCAGATACTAACGCCACCTACGAAATTTTATTAGCGCAACTAGACAAATATGATGATATTGAGAACTCTGTCGATGCGTTAAGTGCCTATTCATCTCATGGGAAAAGAGCCGATTTTGCAGGTTTTATATTAATGAATGAAGAAGGAGAAGAGATCTTTTCTTTTGGTAAACACAAAGGAAGAACTGTTGAAGCCGTATTAAAAGAAAATCCAGGATATAATAACTGGATGCAGAATGCAGATTTTCCGTTATATACTAAAAAAGTATTGCAAGAAATTAAAGAACGAATGGGGGTTCCAAAAAAAACCATGACTGAGCCCGAAAAATTACAAGCTTTACAGCAGAAGTTTAATTTAAGATAATTAAAAGACCTGTTAGGTTTTCAAAACCTGACAGGTCTAGGATTGTTTTAAGATCCTGAAAAAATAGTAGGAGTGTATGCTTCTATAAATTAATTAAAAGCATTCAAAATGTTTACCCATTATAAAAATTTACCAAATAATTCTCGTGTTTGGATTTACCAATCAGATCGAGAATTTACGGAGCAAGAAATCGAATTTATTTCAGCAAAAGCAGAAGAATTCATCAATCAATGGACACGCCATGGAGATGATTTAAAAGGATCTTTTACCATTAAATACAATCAGTTTTTAGTATTGGCTGTAGATGAAAGTTTTAACAATGTTTCTGGCTGTTCTATCGATAGTTCCGTTCGATTTGTACAAGCCTTACAATCTGAATTACAAGTAGATTTAATGGATAAAATGAATGTTAGTTTTAAAGATAATGAGACCATTAATATTGTAAAACTGCCCGTTTTTCAGCGCTTTGCCAAAGCAAAAAAAATCTCCGCATCGACGATTGTTTTTAACAATATGATTGCTACAAAAGAAGATTTTGAAAACAACTGGGAGGTTACAGCCAATAAAAGTTGGCACAAACGTTTTTTGGTATAAAAATTGAAAGAATACACACATGAAAAAAAAGTTGCTTTTCGTATTTTGTATTGCAGTAGTCTCAAACCTGTGTGCTCAAAGTGTCGCTCCTTTAAGAGCAGAAAACTTTGAAGCACAACAAATTTGGGTAGACAGTTTGATGAATGCGATGACTGTTGATCAGAAAATTGGACAGTTGTTTATGGTGCAAGCCTATTCTAACTTAGACCAAAAACACGAAAATTTCATTTCAGAATTGATTACCAAATATCATGTAGGAAATTTAATTTTCATGCAAGGAACTCCTGTAAAACAAGCTGTTTTAAACAACAAATATCAAGCGCTTTCTAAAGTGCCTTTATTGATCGGTATCGACGGAGAATGGGGCTTAGATATGCGTTTAAAAAACACGTTTCGATATCCCTGGAACATGACACTAGGCGCTATTCAAGAGAATTCATTTATTGAGCAATTTGGAGAAAGAGTAGGAGCACACTGTAAAAGATTGGGCATACATATTAATTTTGCCCCCGTAGTAGACATCAATACCAATCCAGACAATCCAATCATTGGCAACCGTTCTTTTGGTGAAAATAAAATGAATGTAACTGACAAGTCCATTGCCTTTACAAAAGGAATGCAAAGCGTAGGAGTCTTGGCAAATGCAAAACATTTCCCTGGTCACGGAGATACGGCAACCGACTCGCACCATACCTTACCTGTTGTTAATTTTGACGCTCAACGCTTAGATACTTTAGAATTGTATCCCTATAAAAAAATGTTTGATGCTGGCGTTGCAAGCGTAATGACCGCACATTTAAGTATTCCTCAGATAGAACCAAATGCAGCTTTACCTTCCTCTTTATCACCAAAAATAGTGACGGATCTCTTGAAAGTGAAGATGGGCTTTTTAGGATTGATTATTACGGATGGACTTAACATGAAAGGAGCTGCCAATTATTCTACTTCTTCAGAAATAGATTTGGCGGCAATCTTAGCGGGAAATGATTTATTGTTAATACCGCAAGACGTCCCAGGGTCTGTTCAATTAATGAAATCCTCTTTAAAAACCGGTATTTTAACGGAGGAACGTTTGGATGTTTCTGTACGTAAAATTCTTGCGGCAAAGTATCTAGTGGGTTTAAATGATTACAAACCCGTTGCAATTTCGAATTTAAATGAAGACTTAAATACTGTACAAGATGCATTACTTCATCGGAAATTAGTTGAAAAATCCTTGACCGTCATTAAAAGTGAAGCACAACTTCTACCGATAAGAAACCTTGATAAACAACAAATTGCCTATGTATCTTTAGGAGATGATTCTGGAGAACATTTTGTTTCCATGCTAAAGAACTATACTAAAATTGATATTTTAGCGGCAAATGATGCCCAATTAAATCAGAAATTAAAACCATATAATTTAGTGATTGTTGGTTTTCATACATCGAATTTACATCCTTGGAAAAGCTATAAGTTCCGTAAAAAAGATCGAAATAAATTACAAGAAATTGCACGAACTAAAAGAGTGATTTTGTCTGTTTTCGCAAGTCCATACAGCTTATTGCAAGTAAAATCTTTCGCAGATATCGAGAGTATTGTGGTTTCTTATCAGAACAGTCGCATCGCACAAGAACTTACGGCACAACTTATTTTTGGCGCCATTACAGCCAAAGGGAAATTGCCAGTATCGATTAAAAAAGAATTTCCAGAAGGATTCGGGTTATCTACTTCAAACTTAAACAGATTGGGGTATTCAATCCCCGAAGATGTTGGGTTTTCTTTAGAAAAATTAAAATATATTGAAAGAACAATAGATACCATTTTAAAAGAAAAAATGGCTCCTGGAGCTCAAGTTTTAGTTGCTAGATACGGGAAGGTTGTTTACCAAAAAAGTTTTGGTCATCATACCAATAATCAACAGAAAAAAGTAACCAATTCCGATCTTTATGATGTGGCATCTCTTACTAAAATTTTAGCCTCCTTGCCTTTAATTATGAAAGCAGAAGAGGAGGGGGTATTTTCTCTAAATTCAACATTGAAAGAACTGCTGCCTATCTTCAAGAAATCGAACAAAGACACTGTTACCGTAAAAGAAATATTGTCACATTATGGACGCCTAAAATCGTGGATTCCTTTTTATAAAGATACACAAGACAGTATTACGGGAGCTAATTTAAAGCAATTCTATAGTACTAAAAAGACTTCCTTGTACAAGACCAAAGTTGCCGAAAACCTTTATTTAAGAAAAAATTATAAAGACAGCATTTATGCCTATATCAAAGAGGCATCTCAAAGAGAGGAGTTAGGTTATAAATACAGCGATTTAGGCTATTATATTTTTAAAGAAGTGCTGGAGAAAAAATACAAAAAGAGCTTGGCAAAATTAGCGGATGAAACCTTTTATAAATCCATGGGTGCGCATAGAATGACCTATTTACCACTTTCGAAATTCAACAAAAAAGAAATCATACCTACTGAAAAAGATCGTTATTTTAGAAACCAATTGTTGCACGGTAATGTACATGATATGGGTGCTGCCATGTTGGGAGGTATTGGTGGACATGCTGGGCTATTTTCCAATGCCAATGATATTGCAAAGATGATGCAAATGTATTTGCAGAAAGGCTTTTATGGAGGCAAAAGATATCTAAAGACCGAAACCATCACAAAATTTAACAAACGTTATTTTTCTGAGGAGAAGGTTCGCAGAGGTTTGGGCTTTGACAAGCCGCAATTAGATCCAGCAGTGAAAGCTACTTGTGGTTGTGTTTCCGAGGAGAGTTTTGGTCATTCGGGTTTTACCGGCACCTATACCTGGGCAGATCCAAAAAGTGAAATCGTATATGTTTTCCTATCGAATAGAGTCTATCCAACAATGGAAAATGATGGATTGGTTCAACAGGACATGCGCACAAAAATTCAGCAGATCATCCAAAATGCAATTATTAATTAAATTAAGTTTTTTTGTTTTAGGGGACTTCTTTTAGGTCTTGAATTCGATATGTGCTTTTGCATTGGTAGGGGCAAACTTCACATACAATAGTACCAATAAAGCAGAAATACTTAGGTAAAAGAACCCCACTAAAGCTCCGAAAAGAACTCCAAGTATCCCTGCCTGTACTGCATAAAAAACAGGAATCAATACCAGGTTTACACTAAAGCGAAAGGTATCTATAAATTCAATCTCATCAATTTTTTTGAGGGCTATTCTCCAAATTAAATAAGGAAGTATGCCATTCAGTTGTATAAGATATCGTAAGGGACTTAAAAAATTCTTTCGCTTCTTTTTAGGCTTTGGGAAGCTGCCGCTTTCAATCATTTTATTAACTTTATCTACCTGGGTAAAATCGACTTGGGCTGCAACGAGTTGTTGTAAAATAGTTTCATAATGCGCATCATCGGGTATGTGAACACTCAGTGTTTTTAATTGTGCTGTGACAGTTGTTTTTAAAATATTGATTGCTTTTGCGGATGTATTTGCTTCAAAAATTGTTCTCGTTGCAATAGGTTGCCCATACTGCACAACTACTTTTGCTGGAAAATCTGACGGATGCTGATAGGTAATGCCAACGGGCACTACTTGTATTTCCAATTCGGGGTGTTTTTCTAGAGCCCCAGAAACAATGCGTGTAAAACCTTTACTTAAAAGGCGTATCGTTCTTTTTTTATTGTGACTTCCTTCTGGGAAAATCATTAAAGTTTCTTGGTTGTGTAAAATTTTAAAACACTTTTCAAAAATTTCTTGATTGTTGGCAAGTTGTTGTATGCCGTCTCGAATTCGATAAATGGGCATTAAATTTAAAGACTCTAAAATCTTTTTAATAAACGGTTTTTTAAAGGAGGCGGCTCTTACTAAAAAATGATTTTGTCGCCTATTTGTAGTGGTTACATACAGCGGGTCTACCAATCCATTTGGATGATTTACAGCAAACAAAACAGCGCCTTTTTTTGGAACGTTTTTCCGACCGCGAACGGTTATTTTTTTACTGTAAAAAAACAATCCCAATTGGATGGTGTTTGACACAAAAGCAAACCAAATTTTCTGTATCATATCCTAATTATTTATTTCTTCAAGCATCTTTATACAATTTCTCAGTCCAATTTTCTCCCCCAATAGGTGGCAAGAAGCAAACCGGAAAAAACATCCCATATTCCCCAGAATGCAGCCAATAGTGCCATTCCTCCCAAGCCATCAAAGAAACCAAAAATTAATAACAATCCCAACCCTCCATTCTGAATTCCCGTTTCTATGGCAATTGTTTTGGTGTCTCTCCGATTCAATCCAAAGCTTTTAGCCGTGAAATAGCCTAAAACATACGCGAAAATATTATGAAAAATAACCAACATTGCCACATGGTGAATGTGGTTGAAAAACACCTCCAAATTTTGTGAAAAAGCAATTACAATAAGGGCGATAAAGACCAACATCGAAAGCGGTTTTAATATTCTTTCTATTTTTTGAGCCATCGCGGCACGGTAGTGTTTTATAAGCATTCCAAAAAACAATGGAATTCCCAAGATAAGAGAAACCAATTTAAGAAGGTCTACTGGATTCAGTTTTACTGTTTTTAAGATTTCATTGGTAGGCCCATACAAACTTCCCCAAAACTGTAAATTAAAGGGGGTCATTCCAATGCAAATGAGGGTTGCAAAAGCGGTTAAACTTACAGACAATGCAGCATTTCCACCTGCCATTTTACTGAAAAAATTCGAAACATTTCCGCCCGGACAAGCTGCAATGAGTATCATGCCTAGTGCAAAACTGGGATGGGGCTCTAGGACTAAAATCGCCAAAAAAGTTGTTGCAGGCAAAAGAAAAAATTGAGACAATACCCCCACAAAAACAATTTTAGGATTTTTTAGCAAGCGTTTAAAATCGGCCATAGATATTCCCAATGCAACGCCAAACATGATAAATGCAATGGCAATGTTTAAAATCCATAACCCTTGGGTATCAAAGTTTATTTTAATAGCATCGATGTCTATTTGATGTTGCATTGCATTAATTTTTAAAAGCATATTCAATAATATTCGATCCCATTTTTAAGGCTTTTTCTCGAATTTCTTTAGGGTTGTTGTGTATTTCTGCATCTTCCCAACCATCACTTAGATCGGTTTCATAATCATAAAAAACCATCAATCTGCCTTCGAAAAACAATCCAAATCCTTGGGCTTTCTTTTGATCATGTTCATGAATTTTTGGAATGCCATTTGGAAATTTATAGGTCTGGTTGTAAAGCGCATGATTGGAAGGAACTTCGATCAATTCCAATGCAGGAAACACTTTTTTGAGTGCTTTTCGAATGTAGGTATCCAATCCATAATTATCGGAAATGTGTAAAAAACCTCCGGAGATTAAATAGTTTTTTAAGTTTTCTGCTTCTGTCTCTGAGAATATAACATTTCCATGACCGGTCATAAATACCATGGGATAACTAAAAAGATCTTGACTGCCTACCGCCACCGTTTTTGGGTTTTTAGAAATCGTGGTTTTAATTGTTGCATTGGTAAAGGCAATTAAATTAGGAATTGCAGTTGGGTTTGCATACCAATCGCCACCGCCATTGTATTTTAAAATTGCCACATCTTGGGCATGTGCCGTTAGGCATACACTCCAAAAAAAGAAAAGTAAGAGAGGCTTCATAAATCGCTATTGATTAGAAAAGAAGCAAGATAGTAAATTCAGGTTTGAGTAGGAAAAAACACGCTCAGAATTTAAGGGGGGGTTGGGGTTGTTTGAAGATCATTCTCTAAAAAACTTTATTGCTTTTGATAGGCACTCGGTGTAACGCCCGTATGCTTCTTAAAGGTATGATAAAAAGCAGACCTTGAGTTGAACCCCGATTCTAAGCCAATGGAGGTAATGGTGTATTGTTGATAGGCTTGATTTCTGAGGAGGTGTTTTGATAAATTGATACGATGCTCATTCATGAAATCATTGAAATTTTTATCGGTAAACTGTTTGATGAGCTGTGATACTTTTGACGGATTCAGGTCTAATTGATTCGCTACAAATTCTACGGTTAATTTGGGTTCGGTATAGACCTGTTGTGCTACTATATAGTCGTTAATTTGGTTAAAAAGTATTCTTTGTGCTGTGGTATCCTCCGCTGTTTGTTGATTTTTTGAAGCGATTTTCCTTTCGGCGTTTAATTGTTTTCTCAGGCCTTTTCGCTCTTTCAATAACCGCAATTGAAGGATGGCTTGGTAGCCAATCCAATAAATTAAAACGGTGGTTAAAACGCGTAATGGATAATAGGAATATATAAACTCTTTAAAATCCAATGCCACGGTAATTGCCAAAGCAACAATCCAAAAAGCATAGGTTAGTAGGCCTAATTTAAAGAAGGTGTAGATCCATTTTAAATTGTCATAAGTGAGTATTTTAGAGAAAAGCTTTTCTTTTCGAGATAGAATATGAAAGGAATAGGTAAAAATAGTAAGGGATACTAGCAGACTGAAAATTTCTTCAAAGGAGGTATATTTTTCAAAGAGATGGGCAATGTCTGCCGTGTTTCGATTGCTAAAAAAAGAAACAAATCCAATTCGAATACTGATGATGCTTAGAAATATGGGAAGTACTATTTTTAGCAGGTTTTTACTCTTTGCATGAATTTCCAGATAGTTGATTAAAAACATATAAAAGAAAGGAGCAATTAAAAAGTGCCAGGGAATGTGTACATAGTCTAAAAAGAAATATTCAATAAAAAAATCTTTGGCAAGAATCCAAGATTGTAGGTTGTTTAAAGAAATGACTAAAACTAGTAAATTGATAAAGAGAATGCTCTTGTTTTTTCGGTATTTAGAAAACAGCATGATAAAGCAAAATAAGAACCCATGCAGGGCACTTATAAGTAAAAACAAGTTAAAGACCTCCGCTGTAGTCATCTTATAGCAATTATAAAACTGTTCTAAAGTTTTTTTGAAGGGGTAGAAAACTTTCTTCTACGAATGTAATATTTTTTTTTTTTTGAAACTAAAAAAACGCCATTAAAATTTTTAATGACGCCTTTTCTAAAAACAACTTCCCCTTTTTTAAAGTTTTTTTTTACTATTTTTTTTTAATTTCCACCAAATGGGGTGAGTATTCCGCCACCTCCAGAGCCCGATCCTCCGGGTCTTTGTACATCAAATAATTGATAATGGAAATCGGTGCAACCACAGGGGTTTTGCATTTTTACGCCCACATTCAATTGTCCCGAATAGTTGGGATTGACATCGATGGTACTGGTATCTGTAAAATTCCGTACCTGACTGTTGGGCACCGACCATTGATAGCTTAGCCCATTGCTAGGGTCTTCTGCCGTGAATTCTGAAGCTGGTATGGGATGCACCACTTTCAATTTGGTCCATTGATTGCTATAAAACCCATAGCTTCCTAGTTTTTGGATGCGTAAAAAATCGGGACTTGGGATGCCCACCCAAACAATGTTGGTAAGCCACTGGTCTATTTCTTTGATGTAGGCACTTACAAAACCAATGGGCGAAGTAGCATCTCTTAGGCGTCTTACGTTGACACTGTTGTTTGTGGAGGCATAAATTTCCATATTATCGGAGGTACTCCATGTTATCGTATAGCCGCTACAACTGTCTGGGATGTCTAGGGTATAGGTATTTCTTTTGTTGTCGCAAACCGCGATGTCTCCAGACAAACTGCTGTGGGTAAATTCTTTACGCACGCTTGCCGGTTGGTGGTTTCCAGCCAATTCTTGAAACAGCCAATTTACACTCTCTTGGGTAAAAGAAACATGGTTTTCATTGTCTATTGGCGCATAATAGGTATCAAAAGGAATTTCATTGGTACAGGTAAGATCTCTGTCGATGTTATTTCTCCAATTAAAGTTAGGGTCTTTAAATGCTAAAGAACTTACCGTAGGTACGAATGCATGGTTTGGAACATATGTTCTAAGACTCATTCGGTCCAAATCTCCGTTATTTATTAATTTCTCCAGATTCTTTTCAATTTCAATCTTTATGTCACCATGACTGTCTGCCATCCCCCCTTGAACCGCATCCAACGCTCCGTAAACTAAGGGATTTGTAAATCGATGGGTCATTGAATATCCACTAAAAACTTTATCAACTTCTCCGAAAAATATTTTTTTGCGCTGCCCTGTATTTTTTATAAACCATTGTTCATTTTGAAACCCTTTAACCGAAATTCCTAAGAAATCTTTAAAACCTCGAATGTCCAATACTTTTTGAGCTGGGGAGTTGATCCCTTTGTTTAAGGAACCATTTGATATCGCAATTTTTCTAGGAAGTTGGGGGAAGCCTTTGAAGCTGGGCAAATTGGCCTCTAAATTTGTGTGATATTGTTGAAAATAAGGAGGCAAATTGGTGTTTGCACCGTTTGAAAACTGCAATAGCAATTGTTGCTTTCCTGCAGGTGAATTCAATAAAAAATCATAGATATCTTTTGCGGCTTGTTCTCCATGAATATACCCCAGAAAGTAGATGTTTGATTGGGCACCCATTGGAATGTTTGCACCCAAATGCGGGCTGTCAATACTCACCCATAATTTTGTGTTGTGCTCTATGTTGTGTTCTTCCATATAGGCCAACGCATAGCGGCTTATTTGGCCCCCCATGCTTGGCCCCATAATGGTTAATTGCTCGTTGCTCCCATTGTTATAAATGCTGCTGTTGAGGTATTGGTACAAGGCTATGTGCGCCATGGCATTGCGCTCTATGTAGTCTGCTCCTCCGTCTATGGTTTTTCCAGTAGCAACATCCTCATAAATCGGGTGGTTTACGATTACCACATCGTACCCCAGTTCTCGGAGTTTGGGTATAAGATATTCTGTTTTATTGTATCTATCTTTGTAACTCATTAGCGTTTCAACAGCATCGGGATGCGTTTCGCCATCATTTGGATAATCTATTTCTTGAATTTTCCGCCTGTCAAAAGGGTCAAATCCGTCTATAATTACGATGGGTTTTTTTAAGATTCGTTCGTAATTGTTGGGGGTTCCATGATAAAAAATGCGGTATTCCAACTGTCCCAAAATAGGCAGGTCCCCGGGTTCATAGCCCGTAAAAGGGAGGGTTGCGGTAATGTTTCCATCTTCAATTCCCTCGTCTGGGTTTCGCATTGCATTGGCGCTGGCTACACTCACATAAAGGCTGCCTTTTGTGGTTGTTTGACTGCCATTGGTGTAGGTGGCTGTAAATGTTAGGGTTTTAGGCCCTGTTGTTGCATACCGAATGGCCACCTCCTTGTTGATGAATTGTGAATTTTGAATAATCGTGTGGCTGCCCTGGCCGTCCAACTGGGCTGTGAGTGTCACTATTTTTTTTGAGCTTTCTTCAAAAAACAAGTCCTCTTTAAAAGCATAGGTAATTTCTTGTCCTATGGCCAGTTTTTTTAATGGGGCAATGAGTAAAAGGTCTTTTTCTAGAAAAAGTGTTTTGTCATTAATGGGAGTCAAGGTCTTGTTTGTCAACTTCAGGGCACCTAGTTGATTGTTTTCTGCATTGTAATTTAGCCGGTGCAGCTGTGCATTGATGATTCCAATGTCTACCTTGTTTTTTCTTGCCAGCGAAACATAGGCTTTTCTTGCATTGGCAACACTGTTAAATTTGGTTTTTTTTTGCGGCGCGGTACAATTCATAAAGCGCTTGTTCAAAATGCGGCAACGAAGACACATTATTTGTTGCAGTGTTGAAGGAGGTTAAATTGGCAATGGGCACCACTCGATCATACAAGACCCCCGATGTAAAGCTCTCCTTGTTTAGGGGAGCTATAAGACTGTCTACATTGGTTAGGGTATCTAGGGTGTAGGTAACTTGTGCGTTGATGGTTGCACATGCCAACAGCAGGCATGCGCGAAGTAATATTTTTTTCATAATTTTGGTGTGTTAATGGATTAAAATGTGTTGTTTTAGCTATTGACAGTTGATAGGGGTCGTTGCAGCGACCCTTTTTGTATTTATGGAAAATCGGTTTCGTCCAAGGTGTCCCATTTGATGTCAAAACGTCCCTGGGTAATTTCTATACGCTCATTAGGGTTGTCCCTGTTTTGCATTGTGCAACTAAAGGTTCCTGAAAGAATGCGGTTGTCGAGGTCGTACCGAGTAATGCTAAGGGTTCCTGCATTTTCCATGGAGCAGTACCATTTGTAAATTTGTGCTGTAGCATCGTAGATCCTACAGTTTAGATTTATACTGATATTGGCATCCAATCCATTTTGGCAGTTGCTTTCGTTGATGGTAAAAGTGCCTTCACCATTTTCGTGTAACTCAATTAAATGAATTCTTAGGAGTCCTCCTTTTTCACTTTTTCGATCATCAACATAGATTTCATCATAAATATAATTAGGTCCTGAACCTAAAGCTGATATCCTCATTCCTTTGTGATCACTGTACAAATCTCCTGTTCCATCCCTGGGTGTTAAAAGAACGCCATCAATATAGCATCCAAAAGTATTGGCGCCAGTTTGGGTAATGGGCGGTAAGGAGGGCACAAAGGGTTGGTAGTCGCTATTGTTGCTGCAGCTAACCAAGAAAAGCAGGCCTCCTAAAAAGAGGGTTGTAAAGAGTTGTGTTTTCATAATAAAAGGATTTTAAAAGTCTTGGGTTAAAATTAAAGAAGTACTATGTTTTTGGTGTCCAGTATTTCTTGTTTTAAGAAATTCTGGACATATTTATTTGTAAAATACTGTTTGTCAATGATTTAAAAATGTAAGATTTGAGGAATGCTGGACCCCTTTTTGAAATTCTGGACACTTTTATAGGCGTTTTTTTAGGGTTGTGGGTATTTATGGGAAATCGGTTTCGTCCAAAGTGTAGCCGTTAATATCAAAACGTCCCTGGGTAATTTCTATACGCTCATTGGAATTGTCCCTGTTTTGCATTGTACATTGGAATGTTCCCGATATTATTCCATTTTCATAGTCATATCGAGTAATGCTGAGGGTTCCTGCATTTTCCATGGAGCAGTACCATTTGTATGTTTGAGATGCTTTATCGATGATTCTACAATGAATATTAAGTGAAGGACTGGCATCAATCCCGTCTTCACAATTACTTTCCCTGATGGTAAAAGTGCCTTCTCCATTTTGGTGTAAATCTGTAATATGAATTTTTAGAATGCCCCCTGTTTCTCCCGTATAGTCTTGTATTCTAATTTCATTGTATATATAATTTGGAGGATTTCCTAATGCTATTCGTTTCATACCTTTAGGAGTGCCGTAAAGCCCTCCTGTTCCATCCCTGGGTGTTAATAGAACACCATCAATATAGCATCCAAAAGTATTGGCGCCAGTTTGGGTAATGGGCGGTAAGGAGGGCACAAAGGGTTGGTAGTCGCTCTTGTTGCTGCAGCTAACCAAGAAAAGCAGGCCTCCTAAAAAGAGGGTTGTAAAGAGTTGTGTTTTCATAATAAAAAGGGTTTTAAGAATGCTGCACTCTGATGTAAAATTTGGTGCTTTTTTAAGTTTTTTTGTGTAGTTGGTATTTATGGAAAATCGGTTTCGTCCAAGGTGTCCCATTTGATGTCAAAACGTCCCTGGGTAATTTCTATACGCTCATTGGAATTGTCCCTGTTTTGCATTGTGCAACTAAAGGTTCCTGAAAGAATGCGGTTGTCGAGGTCGTACCGAGTAATGCTAAGGGTTCCTGCATTTTCAATGGAGCAGTACCATTTGAAAATTTGTGCTGTAGCATCGTAGATCCTACAGTTTAGATTTATACTGATATTGGCATCCAATCCATTTTGGCAGTTGCTTTCGTTGATGGTAAAAGTGCCTTCACCGTTTTGTTTTAATTCTGAAATATGAATTCTTAATAAACTACCATTTTCACTTTTCCAATCATCAACATAGATTTCATTGTATGATACATCATCTGGAGCAACAGAATATCTCATTCCTTTGTGATCACTGTACAAATCCCCTGTTCCATCCCTGGGTGTTAATAGAACACCATCAATATAGCATCCAAAAGTGTTGGCGCCAGTTTGGGTAATGGGCGGTAAGGAGGGCACAAAGGGTTGGTAGTCGCTATTGTTGCTGCAGCTAACCAAGAAAAGCAGGCCTCCTAAAAAGAGGGTTGTAAAGAGTTTTGTTTTCATAATAAAAAAGGGTTTTAAATTTCTTGGGCTAAAATTAATGGAGTGTTATGTTTAAGGTGTCCAGTATATTTGGTTTTTAAGAAATGTTGGACATATTTATTTTTAAAATACTGTTTGTCAATGGTTTAAAAATGAAAGATTTGAGGAATGTTGGACACCTTTGTGAAATTCTGGACACTTTTAAAGGCGTTTTTTTAAGTTTTTTTGTGTTGTGGGTATTTATGGAAAATCGGTTTCTGATATTGTTGCTCTATTAAAATCAAATCGACCCTCAGTAATTTCAATATGTTCATTTGGATTGTCTAAACTTTTAAGTAAACAGCTAAATGTTCCTGAGAGAATTCCATTTTCATATTTAGTTACCTTAATGCTTCCAGCGTTTTCTGTGGAACAATACCACTTATAAACTTGTGCTGTACTATCAAATACTCTGCAGTAAATATTAGTATTTTGTCTACTATCAATATTTCCTTGGCAATTACTTTCATTAACTATATATTCGCCAACTCCCATATCGTTTAAATTTTCAAAATGTATTCTTAGGAGTCCTCCTTTATCGCTTTTTCGATCATCAATATAAATTTCAGTGTAGGTTATTTGAGGTGGTACCCCTCCAGCAATAATTTTTGCCCCCTTTGGAGTACCGTAAAGCCCTCCCGTTCCATCCCTGGGTGTTAAAAGAACGCCATCAATATAGCATCCAAAAGTATTGGCGCCAGTTTGGGTAATGGGCGGTAAGGAGGGCACAAAGGGTTGGTAGTCGCTATTGTTACTGCAGCTAACCAAGAAAAGCAGGCTTCCCCAAAAGAGGTTTGTAAAGAGTTTTGTTTTCATAATTAAAAAGTTTTTCCAATAAGAATTCCCGCTCTTGGGAAGACTTTGTTGAGTTTGTCTGTATTGATCAATGTTCTGGTGAAACCAAAGGAGAGCTCAGCGACCCATCCACCTTTTGTTTTGTATTTAGTCCCAACATTAAAGCCAAATCCAAAACCCAGTCCCCCTTCTTTTTCATCGGTAAAAAAATCACCATCTGTCTTTCTTTGAGAGTACAAGGCAGCATTTCCATCCACAAAAAAACTAGTATTGGGCTTCATTTCAAAGTAAACTCTGTAGTAGGGAATCAAACTAAAATTGTATTTACCATCGTTTTCTGAATCATCATAAAAAGCTGAATTATTATTATCGATTGAGAATGCCACAGAAACCCCTAAGGATGTTTGATTTGTTAGTAGCCGTTCGTAGGTAATTTCTGGGAAGCCGAGAATAAAATAGGGGAGGTTGATTTTAATTTCATTTTTTTTAATGGTCTTTTCAGTTGTTTCTTGAGAGAAAGTTGAAAGCGCACATAGCAATGCAATGCTTAAAAATAAATGTTTCATAACGGTTTGTTTTTAATTTTAACCAAAATTAGAAATCCATAAAAAAAGAAGTGTCCCGTATTTCTTCGTTTCAAGAAATTCGGGACATATTCGTGTTTAAATCGCTGTACTTAAGGTGTTTAAAAATAGTCGATTTAAGAAATTCTGGACACCTTTGGAATATTCTGGACAGTTTTTAGGTTCCGATTTCTTACTATTTTATCATTTTAGAAAGAATAGCAAGGGGGCATTGTTCTAAAAATATCCAATAATCGGGGAGTTATTCATTGATAAAAGAAACCAAGTTTACGGCAACCAAGGCAGCGGTTTCTGTACGAAGCCTGCTTTCTCCCAAAGAGACTGCTGTCCATTTTTTTGCCAGTGCTTTTTGGATTTCATCCTTAGAAAAATCACCTTCAGGGCCAATAAGAATGGTTGTTTTTTTAGCGGGTTTTACTACCGTTTTTAGGAGTTTTTTGTCTTGGTCTTCACAGTGCGCAATACAACGTGTTCCGTCTATATCTTGCTGAATAAATTCACTGAATTTTACAGGTACATTCAGTTTGGGGAGTGTAAATTTTAAAGATTGTTTCATGGCCGATTGAATGATTTTTTCAAACCGATCTTGCTTTACAATTCTTCGTTCTGAGTTTGCGCAAATAATGGGAGTAATTTCATCGATGCCAATTTCGGTTGCTTTTTCTAAAAACCATTCCATACGGTCATTGTTTTTCGTAGGTGCTATGGCAATGTGGAGGTAATAATTCCAGGGTTTCTCTTTTTGGGTGACTGCAATAATGTCTGCCATGCATTTCTTATCGCTTGCAAAACTTATTTTTGCATCAAACAAATAACCTTTTCCATTGGTAATTTTTAACACATCATTTTCTTTCTTTCGCAAAACACGTACAATGTGTTTGCTCTCAATTTTATCGAAAACAAGTTGTTTGGTGTCGGTAGAGATTTCTGAATTGTAAAAGAGTTGCATGGGTAAAGGTGTTTCAATGTTTAAAATTGTTTCTAAGTGGTAAAGTTAAGACTTCTTACAGAGATTAGATTTTTTATTTAAATTAGTTCTCGATCCAACACGAGTAGTCAATGTAAACCTCAAACATGAAACCTCAAACATGAAACCTCAAACCTAAAGCATCTTCTTATAGGTGCTTCGTCTTTTATGGGGAATAGGATTAAAGTTTTTCCATATTTTCTGAATGGCTGTGTTGTTGGTCAATTCTGGGGTTCGAATGCAGTTTACAATTCCTTTTTCGGAAAATGTCTTTGTGTATTGATCAAATAGAACGGCGTGTATGCCCTTGTTTTGGTAGGTCGGATCTACGCCAATCAAATAAAAAATAACGTCTTTAGCATGTTTTTTTGCCTGCAGCAAGTGAAACAGTCCAAAAGGGAAAAGGGTTCCTTTTGCTTTTTGCAATGCCTTCGAAAAAGAGGGCATTACTAGGGCAAAAGCAACGAGCTTGTTATTGGCATCGACCACGAATTTTATATATTCTGGATTGATAAAACCTATATATTTTTTCTTAAAATAAGCAATTTGTACTTTTGATATGGGCACAAATGTCGTTAGTTTTCCATAGGACTTTTCCAGCACCTCAAACATCTCGTCTACGTAGGGGAGAAGGTCTTTTGTTTTTGTGAACTCCATGGCGCTTACCTGATAGCGTTTTTTTACAACTGTACTCCATTTGTTGAAATACAGGGCATCCACATTTTTAAATGCAAACTTGTTTTCTAGGTATTCTTTTTCTTTGACAAAGCCCAATTGCTCTAAATGCACTTTGTAATAGGGAGGGTTGTACCAGGTAATCATGGTGCCTATGTGCTCAAACCCGTCGGTTAAAATCCCTGTTTTGTCTAAGTTGTTGAAACCTACAGGGCCTTCCATGAACAGCAAGTTGTTTTCGAGTCCAATTTCTTTTACTTTGTTTAAAAGGATTTTGCTAACTGCTAGGTCGTCTATAACATCAAACCAACCAAAGCGCATTTTTTTTAGCTGCTGTTTCTCAACTTCTATCCAGTTGATAATTGCGGCAACTCTCCCCACAATTTTACCATTTTTAAAGGCAACAAAAAACTGAGCTTCGGCATTTTGAAAAACTGGATTTTTGGCGGGGTCAAAACTGGCAATCTCGTCTTTTACAATGGGAGGAACCCAATAGGGATTGTTCTTGTAAAGTGAAAAAGGAAATAAGACAAACTGTTTCATTTCCTTTTTAGAAGTAACTTTATGCAGCCTTATCATTTCAGGATGTTTGAAGATTAATTGCCGTCTTTTTTAATTTCTTTCTCCAATTCTTTAATTTCCCTTTCAACTTTTTCAAGTTCTGTTTCGGACTTCTTTTTAAAAAGTCCGAAAAAGCCACGGCGTTTTTTCTTTTTCTTGGTTGTTTCTTTTTCGGTTCCTTTTTCTGATGGGTCTTTCTTTTTGAAAATACTAAAGATTCTTCCAAAGAAATTCTTTTTCTTCAATTGGTCCTCTGGACTGTCTTCAATAGGATTGCCATCGTCGTCCAATTCAATATAGGAATCTCGATGTCTGTTAATTCTGTAAGAAACGCCCAAGCTGGCGTAATACCCGGTCGAATCTCCTTCAAACTGGCCTCTTGCCGATGCGTTTATTTGTAGGTTGGTGGTGAGTAAGAAAGCAATCCCGGTCCCAATGTTAGTGTCTTTTCGCGCTTTTGTGTAGACGCCTTGGTTTTCAAAAAAGGTAGACCAGCGACCACTAAAACTATAGGTTCCTGTTATGATATATGAAAATTCAGCAGTGTCCGTTCCCATTTTGTCATAATAGAAATTGGTAATCACATTAAAGTCGTTGCTTAAATCATTTTGTAATAAGATCCCCAGTTTAGGAGATACTTTTGAAGCCTTGTAGGGATCTTCTAAAAAGTTTGTATTGAATCCTGCATAGAGGGCTACAGACGGAATGAGTCTTTTTTTGTCAAAGGCATTTCTTCTTTTCCAGCTGCGGACCTCTTTGGTTTTGTCTGTAAATTCTTGTTGAAAAACCAAATATTTAGCACCAATTGTTGCGTTGCTTAATCCACTCATGAAATCATTTGTTGCCAGGGTGTTATTGGGATTCACTTGGTCCCGCTGATAAGTCAAATGGGTATTAAGTTCTAATTTTTCAAGAAAAAAACTGGTTCTAAATAACAGATCTATGCCTAATGACTGTGGCGCATTCTTTGCTGTTGCAACACGCATATCTTGATAAAAAATATTGCTTTCAAACTGGTAGATTCCGGTTCCTACACTGTACGGACTTTCTGAAAATCCGGGTTTGTTGGAATTGATTACATTAGTGTATTGTGCATGTACTCCCAAGAAACAAGAAGCAACTAAGAAGAATGTAAGTCTGTATTGTAAGGTGGTTTTTTTCAAAATAAAAAGGTTAAATTAGCTTTCTTTCATTGCTATACAAACATACTGTAAAAATATCATTTTTTAAATTGAAGGGTTCCTTTTTTAAGTCCTGTAAAGATTTGCAGTTTGTTAACGTTGGTATTGTGTACAAATTGTTATTTTTGGGGTGAATTATTAATTTTTAAAGAGAACGTTGACGAGATGGGTTTAATAAAAACAATTTTATATATTGTATTTTTCATGTATGCTTTTAAGTTTTTGGCAAAACTATTTGCTCCCTTTTTAATTAAAAAAGTGGTCAATAAAATGCAGGAGAAAGCCGAAGCACAATTTCGAAATCAACCACCCAAATCTACTGTAAAAGAAGGTGAAACCATTATTGATAAAGCACCAGCGAAAGATGCAAAAGGTTCTAAAACAGTAGGGGAATATGTAGATTTTGAAGAAATAGATTAATATGAACATTAAAAAAATGATTCCTTTTGCAATCGCGATCCTTGTTTTTGCGCTTGCTGCAATTACGTACTTTCATCCTGTTTTAAAAGGACAAAAAATAGCACAGTCAGATATTACCCAGTTTCAGGGTATGTCTAAAGAAATTCAAGATTTTAGAGCAGAGAGGAATGCGGAACCCTATTGGACAGGAAGTGCTTTTAGTGGAATGCCAGCCTATCAATTAAGCGCTTACTATCCGAACGATTTTGTTCGAACCATAGACCAATGCATTCGTTTTTTACCAAGACCAGCAGATTATACTTTTTTGTATTTTATGAGCTTTCTTTGTGCTCTTACTAGCATTAAAAGTAGATTGGAAATTGGCGCTCCTAGGCGGATTGTCCTTTGGATTTTCTACCTATCTAATTATTATTTTTGGCGCAGGACACAATGCAAAAGCACATGCTATTGGCTATATGCCGTTGGTTTTGGCAGGTGTTTTATGGGTTTTTCAAAAAAAATATTTACGAGGCTTTGTGGTTACAGGTCTAGCCATGTCATTAGAAATTTATACCAATCATCCACAAATGACCTATTATTTAGGTTTTTGTTTACTCATTTTAGGAGTTGTTGAACTGGTTCATGCTATCAAAGAAAAACAACTTTCGACTTTTGCAAAACAAACAGCTATTCTACTATTAGCAGTCTTCCTTGGAATTGCAGCAAATGCACCTCGTTTAATGGCGATGAAAGAATATGCAGATTATAGTACGCGTGGAAGTTCGGAATTAACGATTTCTCCAGATGGAAGCCCTAAAGAAGCCTCAACAGGTTTAGATTATGGCTACATTACAGAATACAGTTATGCAAAACTTGAAACCTTCAACTTGTTTATACCTCGATTTATGGGGGGTGGAACTTTTGAGAAATTGGATGAAAATTCAGCCTTTTATCAGCTGATTGCAGAAAAAGCAGGAAGAAAAGTTGCCGATGATTATTCCGAACGAGTGTTAACCTATTGGGGAGATCAAACGATTGTAGAGGCTCCTGCCTATATTGGTGCAGTGCTATTTTTTCTATTCTTTTTAGGAATTTTCTTAGTCAAAGGAAGGTTAAAACAATGGTTGGTAGCCGCCACCGTTTTTTCAATTGTAATGAGTTGGGGAAGGAATTTTGAATTTCTAACCCACTTTTTTATCGATTATGTACCGCTTTACAATAAGTTTAGAGCCGTTTCATCGATCCAAGTCATTGCAGAATTGTGTGTGCCAATTTTGAGTTTTTTAGCTTTAAAAGCATTCTTTTCAAAAGCGCATACCTTAGAAGAAAAGCAAGAAGCACTCAAAAAAGCAGTGTATGTATTTGTAGGTTTAGTTTTTGTTGGATTTGTTTCCGCACACATGTTCGCCACTTTTGAAGGACTTAGAGACCAGCAACAATACAATGCATTGCCAGGTTTGATAGACGCTTTGATTGCCGATCGAAAAACCATGTTGCTGACAGATACACTACGTTCTTTAATTTTAACGGGCGTCGCTGCGGGAACTTTATGGTTTTTCTTGAAAAATAAATTAAAGCAAACTGCCGTTATTATTGTATTTGCAGTGCTCCTTCTTTTTGATTTAATTTCCATTGACAAACGCTACGTAAATGAAGCCGATTTTAATCCTGCTCAAAATATCGAAAATCCTTTTGATGTAACAAATGCAGACAAATTCATTCAGCAAGATACTACCCATTTTAGAGTTGGTGATTTTACTGTAAGTCCATTGAACGACGCTAGAACTTCGTATTTTCACAATTCAATTGGTGGATATCATGCAGCAAAAATGGGGCGTTATCAAGAACTTTTTGAGTATCAAATAGCTCAAAGAAATATGGGGGTTTTAGACATGTTAAACACCAAGTATTTTCTTTTTTCAGATGATCAAGGAGCAACCCAGGTACAGTTAAATGAAGCAGCAAATGGAAATGCTTGGTTTGTAGAAAACCTAAAGTTAGTTGCTTCTGCCAATGAAGAAATGCAAGCCTTAGATTCCTTAGATTCTAAAAATACTGCAGTCCTCAATCGCAAGGAATTCAAAACCCAATTTCA
Organism: uncultured Polaribacter sp.; assembly: GCA_943787375.1. Taxonomy (GTDB): domain Bacteria; phylum Bacteroidota; class Bacteroidia; order Flavobacteriales; family Flavobacteriaceae; genus Polaribacter. The sequence continues at coordinate 221,817 of CALSME010000004.1, read as the reverse complement.
TGCACAGGAAACCTTGCAATATGAAAAAGATTCCACCGCTACTATTCAACTAACCCACTACGATGTGACCACATTAACCTACCGTTCAAAGAGTCAAAAAGAACAGTTTTCGGTCTTTTCAGAAATCTATTATAAGGATGGTTGGAATGCCTATATTGATGGTGTTTTAACACCCCATGTTAGAGTGAACTATGTGTTGCGTGGTATGAAAATCCCTGCTGGAACTCATGAAATAGTCTTTCAATTTGAACCGAGTGTTATTAAAGAAGGAAAGATCATTTCATTAATTGCCTATGGATTGTTATTGTTGCTTCCGATAGGATGGTTTTTTTATGAAAAGAAAGGTGTAAAATAAGATATACTATGAACATTGGAATGTTGCTGAATGGTAATTACCCTGCAGATATTAGAGTTCGAAAAGAAGCTGAGAGCTTGTCAGAGAATCACTCCGTATTTATATTGTGTAAAAAAGAACCTTCTGATAAAGAGTTTGAAATTATCAATGGCGTGAGGGTAATTCGACAAATTACATACAGAAATACAGCGCATGAGGGTGTGATTGATGTTTTAGCATCCTTAAATTTCATCCATCCATATTTTAAAAATAAACTTCCAGATTTTATAAGAAAACATCAGATAAACGCTCTACATGTTCATGACTTACCGCTTGCGAAAACAGCATTCCTAGCAGCAAAAAAGCATCAACTAAAAACAGTTTTAGATTTGCATGAGAATTATCCAGCGGCATTGAAAACGTGGTTTTCATGGCGTAAGAACCCTATTATTAGATTAAAGAACACCTTATTTTTTAGTTATGATCGATGGCGGAATTACGAAGCAGAAATTATTAAGAAATATGATGTTTTAATTGCGGTTGTATCAGAAATGAAACAACGTCTAGTGGATCAACATCAGATTGATCCTGAAAAAATTGTGATTGTTCCCAATGCCGAGAAAAAAGATTTTGCAAAGAATTTTGAAGCTTATCTACCAGACTATTTTAAAGAAGAAAAGGAAAGGTTTATTATTTCATATGTAGGTGGATTTGGTCCTCATAGAGGGTTGCACACTGCTATTTTAGGAATGAATGAAATCGTTAAGACAATCCCCAATGCTTTATTAGTGCTCGTGGGGCCGGCAAATAAAGATGTGAGAATGCATCTTCAAAATATAATAACGAACAATGAATTAACTCATTTTGTTAAGATAAAAGGAAGAGAGCCTTTTAAGAACGTCATTAATATTATGAAAAGTTCGGATGTAAACATCATTCCACATATCTCAAACGAACACACCGAAAGTGCTGTTCCACATAAATTTTTTCAAATATTACTCTCAGGAAAACCCTTATTGGTGTCAGACTGTGCACCCATGAAACGCCTAGTTAGTGCTCATAAAATAGGGACTTACTTCGAGTCTGAAAATACATTGAGTTTTGCAGAAAAGGTTTCTTATATTCATAAAAATTATAAAGCATCACTTTTAATGGCAAAAGAAGGAGTACAACAATCTTTACATGCTGATTTAAATTGGGAGTTTTTATCTCAAAACTTGCTGGAATTATATAATAATTTAGAAAATTGAAAGCACTCATCATTACTTATTATTGGCCACCAGCAGGTGGTTCTGGAGTGCAACGATGGTTGAAGTTTGTAAAGTATTTACAAGATTTTGATATTGAGCCTGTGGTGTATACCATTGCGAATCCGAAGTATCCTATTTTAGACGATACCCTTGAAGACGAAGTGCCAAAGAATATTAAAATTTTAAGACAATCCATTTGGGAACCTAACAATCTCCTTTCTTTTTTGAAGAAAGAAAAATCTCAGAGTGCCGGTTTTATAAATCCAAATCCAGGGTTTTTTGGGAAGATCATGCAATATATTCGGGCCAATTATTTTATACCAGATGCCCGAAAATTTTGGGTAAAACCCTCGGTGAGTTATTTAGAAAACTATATTCAAAAAAACAATATATCGGTTGTAATTACATCAGGACCCCCACACAGCATGCATTTAATGGGGTTGCAATTGAAAGAAAAATTGAAGATCAAATGGATTTCAGACTTTAGAGACCCTTGGACCGATATTGATTATTTTCATCAATTACCATTAACCAAAAAAACCAAAGCAGCCCATTTTCGATTGGAAAAAGAGGTTTTAGAAAAATCGGACGCTGTGCTTGTGGTAGGAGAAACCATGAAAGAGAATTATCTTAAATTCAATAATAATATTCATGTAATTACAAACGGATTTGATACTGATTTGACTGATCATTCAAAAGTAACACTTGATCGTCGTTTTACGTTGACGCATATTGGTATGATGAATTCAGACAGGAATCCGAAGTTCCTTTGGAAAGTTTTAGCGGAAATTTGTGCTGAGAATTCGGAATTTAAAAACGATTTGAAAATAAATTTAGTAGGTAAAGTAGCGCCAGAAGTTAAGAATGAATTACAATTATTAGACAAACATACCCTCGATTTTATTCCCTATTTACCACATTCGGAAGTGCGAGCCTATCAGCAGAAATCTCAAATGCTATTATTGGTTGTCAATAATGTGCCCAGTGCAAAGGGAATTCTTACGGGTAAAATTTTTGAATATTTAGAAGCAAAAAGACCCATTTTGGCAATTGCGCCAACAGATGGCGATGCTGCAGCAATTATAAATTCCACCAATTCGGGATTTGTTATTGATTTTGAGGATGAAACCAATTTAAAAAGGGTAATTTTATCAAATTACCAAGCATTTAAAAAACAAGCGCTGCATGTTGCTTCCACAGATATTCAACAATACCATCGGAAAACACTTACAAAGAAGTTAGCAACAATTATTAAAAGTATTTAAATTTGAGTTCAATGAAGAAGATTATGACCATTTTAGGAGCTAGACCTCAGTTTGTGAAAGCCGCTGTTTTAAGTAGGATTATTTTAGAAAAGAATCAAATTCAAGAAGTAATTGTCCATACTGGACAGCATTTTGATACAAACATGAGTGCTGTTTTTTTTAATGAAATGCAAATTCTTACACCAAAATACAATTTGGCGATTCATGGATTGACACATGGTGCTATGACTGGGCAGATGCTTGAAAAAATAGAAACTATTTTAATTGATGAAAAACCAGATGCCGTTGTCGTTTATGGCGATACAAATTCTACATTAGCAGGTGCTTTAGCAGCAAAAAAACAAGATATTAAAGTGATTCATATAGAGGCAGGTTTGCGCTCCTTTAATTTGAAAATGCCCGAGGAAGTAAATCGAATTTTAACAGATCGAATTTCAGCGTTATTAAGTTGTCCAACCGATACTGCACTTCAGAATCTTTCCAATGAAGGTTTTGATCATTTGCCTATAAAAATTGAACAACATGGAGATATCATGAAAGATGCTGTTGCGTTTTATAGCGAGAAATCATCAGAAAAATCGACCATTATTCAAGATTTAGGTTTACAAAAAGACGCATTTGTTTTAACAACAATTCATCGTCAAGAGAATACAGATGATGCCAATAAAATGAAAGAAATTTTTGAAGCTTTGGAGCTAATTCATCAAACAAAACAAGTTGTTTTGCCTTTGCATCCTAGGACCAAAAAAATGTTAACGAAATTTAAAATTAGTACAAAGATTAACTTCATAGATCCCGTTGGCTATTTTGACATGCTAGAATTATTAAAGAATTGTGCAATGGTTGTTACCGATAGCGGCGGCTTGCAAAAAGAAGCTTTCTTTTGTAACAAAAATTGTATTATTGTTCGTGAGGAAACAGAATGGTTAGAATTGGTTGCTCACAATTTTGCAAAAATTGTAGGAACGAATAAAGATAAATTGGTAGCTGCTTTTCATTATTTTTTGACAGCTAACATGGATTTTAATATCAATTTATTTGGTGAAAATGTGGGAGAAAAAATTCATGATTCTATTTGTAATTTAATTCAAGATTAAGTGGGAATTGTATTTAAACAGTCTTTAAAAAACACGCTTTTTATTTATTTGGGGTTCGCCTTTGGAGGAATCAATACCTTGTTTTTATACACCCGTTTTTTAGAAGACGAATATTATGGATTGGTTACTTTTTTACTATCCACTTCCAACTTGTTAATGCCTTTAATTGCATTAGGGGTGCATCATTCAATTGTAAAGTTTTATTCAAGTTACTTTACGAAAATTGAAAAAGATCGGTTTTTGTCCTCCATTCTTTTTTTGCCCTTTTTTATAGCGATACCGATTGCTTATTTTGGAACTCTTTTTTATGAAGAAATAGGGAATTATTTATCCGAAGAAAACCCCGTGATAAAAGACTATACCTTTATCATTTATTTAATTGCAGTTGCTACTTCCTACTTCGAGATTTTTTATGCTTGGGCAAAAGTACAGTTTCAATCTGTTTTTGGAAATGTTTTGAAAGAGTTGTGGAATCGAGTTGTTGTTATGATTTTGCTATTTGCAGTGTATTTTGAATGGATTACCAAAGCTGAATTTATTTATTATTTAACAGGGGCTTATTTTTTAAGAACCTTTGTTATGATGATTTATGCGCTCAAATTATACACTCCTAAATTTACCTTCTCAAGACCTAAAAACTTTAACGATGTCATTCGGTTTTCAGGATATATTATTCTAGCGGGAAGTGCTGGAGCAATTATTTTAGATATTGATAAGTTTATGATTCCTGGAAAAGAATCTTTAGTGAAAGCAGCTTATTATTCAGTAGCCGTATTCATAGGTTCTTTTATTGAAGCGCCAAGTAGAGCCATGTTAAATATCTTACAACCCTTGACCTCTAAAACATTGAATGAAGAAAATCATGAAGAAGTAGCATCTTTGTACAAAAAGAGTTCGCTTAATTTATTGTTAATTAGTGGGCTGTTTTTTGTGTTGATCAATACAAATGTAAATCAATTGTTCAGTTTGCTTCCCGAAGCATATTCAGGGGGTGTTTTGGTAGTGTTAATGATTTCATTACTGAAGTTGTATAATGGATTTTTAGGGAACAACGGCGCTATTATAAACAACTCTAAGTTTTATAGAATAACATTGCCCATAAGCCTTACAATGGCGTTTTCAGTTTATTTTTTAAATAAACTCTTTTATTATGAATTGGATATGGGAACCAACGGTTTGGCATTGGCAACATTGCTTGTTATTTTTGCTGCCAATACTTTTAAATTGTTCTTTGTAAAGCGTAAATTTTCGATCACCCCTTTTACCAATAAATCGTTATTACTGCTTTTAATTATAGCCGTTTTATACCTATCGTTTAATTTCTGGGAGTTTCCAATTACAAATGTTTATCTATGGGAATTTCCCATGCACCCCATTATAAATATGGTTTTAAAAAGTATTTTAATCGGTGTAATCTATGTTTTTTTGATTTTAAAGTTGCACATCTCACCAGAGTTTGATAATCTTCTTAAAAAGTATTATAAATAGCAATCTATTCCATCTGCAATCATGTGAAGTAGGATTGCAAACCCAAGAATTCTTGTTTTTTTAAAGAGCAACCCAATTGTATAAAATGCGATAGCAATATAAGCATGTAGTGGGTGAAAGTTGATGCTGCACCGTCCCTTGTCAAAAATAGGAGTTGCAAACAGATGATCCAAGTCGACCAACATTGAAAGCAAGAAAATCAAATAGACTTTCTTCCATTTTTTTTCAAAGAAAAAATAAGCAATGAAAAGTGGTACAATAAAGTGAAGTCCGTAATGAAGCGAGTTTTTAAAGATCATTATTAAAAAGCAAAAAAGACTTAATGTTAAGTCTTTTTTTATGTTTGTAATAGATTACAATTCGGCAAAGTTATTATTTTGAAGGTAAAAATTATTTACGCACTCTTTTCATGAGTAAGTCTTTACGAATTCTACTTAGCTGAACTGGTGTAATATTTAAAAAAGAAGCAATTTGATATTGCGGTATTTGTTTTTCGATATTCGGTAAATCTTTTCTAATTTTTAAGTATCGATCTGTTGCATCTAGCATTGAAAGTTCAAAAATTCTTTTTTCTTTTTTAATAAAAGCGTCTTCCAAAACTTTAGTATACAGCAAACTCATATTGATGTCTTTTTTTGTAAGTTTTTTGAATTCTTTAAAATTACCAACATAAAATTCACATTCGGTAAGGCAATCATAGTATATTCTAGAGGGCTTGTCTAAAATTAAACTAGAAAATGCTCCTGTAGAAGCGCCTCCTACAGTTAGTGACTGAATAACTTCTCTTCCTTTCTTATCTAAAAAATAAGAACGAACAACTCCTTTTTTTAAGATATAAAACTCGGAAGGGGTTTCACCAGCTTTCGTTAAAACATGCTTTTTCTTAACGTTTTGAAAGGAAAGTAAGTTTTTAAAATTATTAATAGTTTTAACGGGTAATTTGTTATTCTGCGAAATTAAATCAGTTATGAATTCCATATTATCAAATATTTATAACAATCTTAACTTCTAATGAATTCTGAAAAAACAACACGAATCTTTTTTGATCATTGTTTCTTTTGAATAAATTTTTACGAGCTAAAATTTACATTATAAACTTATAACTTACTGTCGCAATAATATGCAAACCCATTAAACATGTTAATTCATGCTATCAATTTAAAATTATATTCTATTACACAAGAGTATGTTAGAACATATTTTTTTATGTTGTGTTAAAAGCATCTAATTACTTATCTCTGGGGTGGTTGTCAGTAAATGAATAGTTTTCTCAAATTTATATAAAAAAATATAAAAAATCAAAAAAAAAAGAAAAAAATTATAAATAACTAACAGCATTTGGACCCTCCATGAATAATAGGTCTAACATTGAAAGGTTGGGAAGGAAACCGTGCTTGTCAGAAAAAACTTGTATGTATGGGGAGTAATTTTTTAGTGTGTTTTGTTTCACATTTGCAAGAAATCTAAAGTCATTTTCCCCATTCTGTTCATATTTTGTGGTCTCTTTCGTTTTAATTTCTAGTTGGAGTGCATCTGTTAAAAATAAAAATGCATCAAAATTAAGATCATTTAAAAAGCGGTATTTTTTGCTGTAAATATGCTGTAAATCGTCTTCAAAAAACTCAAAAAAGGGAGAACAATTGTAGGAGGCTTTTAATGATTTATAATGTTGGTCTTGCCATTTTACACTATTGTCAACCAAGGTCTCTTTTGTTTTCTGTTTTTCGATACGATTGTTTTTCTGTATTGGTATGTTGAGCATTTGTTGTCCATTTGCGCCATAAATATAACAGCGATTTCGGTAGCTTTGTTTCTGGAAATTGTCTTCGACTTCAAAGGTAATTTCATTAAATCGCACTATTTCTGAAAATTGAGAAATAGGAGGAAAATACGTTGGTAAAAATAAACCCATTAAGCAGTTTTCTTTTTCTTGTATATACTATATCCAAAGTAGAGTAAAAGCAATGCCAAAGCTACATATCTGTAGGAAACAGGTGCGCCATCCCCACCAACAGTTGTAAACATTCTGTTCCAACGAATTGATTTTAGTTTTGCCATAAAAGTGGGTGCATCTGCATCCCAACTGAACCATACCATTACCGGTTTTCCTAATACATGATCAAAAGGGACAAACCCCCAATATCTTGAATCTAAAGAATTGTGTCTGTTATCTCCCATCAACCAGTAATAATCTTGTTGGAATGTATAAGAGTCCGCTTTTTTTCCATTGATGTATATGATGCCATTGTTGGAGACCAAATTATTGTTTTCATAGAGTTCAATGATTTGTTGGTAGTAGGGTAGGTTCTCATCATTAATCTTTACTGTAACTCCTTTTTTGGGTACATAAATTGGTCCCATATTGTCTTGACTCCATTCATTACTATCAATTTGAGGGAAGATAGCCGGATCTATTTCATGTATAATTTGAACAACACTATCCACTTCTGAATCCTTTTTTAATTTCTCTGCAATCTCTAATGTTAAATTAACAATCCTTTTATTGGTTTTAATTTCAGAAATTGTTGAACCATACTTCTTTGCAACCGCTAATACATTTTTGAAATCATAGGTTGTGATCCTAAATTTATTACCTTCCAATATTTTTCTTCCAGAAAGGTATCTTCCCATTTCATTAAACTCCTCATTGCTCTTAAAGTCAACAATAAATTTACTTTCAAATTCTTTGCCTGTATATCTTAATATTTTTTCAGTACTGATTCCTTTTTCAGAATATACTGTGTGCTTAAATTGAAGTTTTGCTCTTTCTGGCAAACTATTTTTCTTCCCATTTATATATACAAAACCATTTCTTATTTCTAAGGTATCCCCTGCAATTGCTACACATCGTTTTACATAGTTGGTTTTCTTATCAACGGGTTTGTCTGTGAATTCACCAGAATTATCTCCCCACATGGTCTTTAATGAATCTGCTGGCCAATTAAAACAAACAATATCATTGTTCTTTATTTTTTGAAAGCCAGGTAAGCGCATGTGAGGCAATTGTGGTGCATTCAAATAAGATCCAAAAGACTTGTTTAAGGAGATTCCTGTGTATGGAATTGGTATTGCAGGAATGGTATCATGTACCATGGGTGCCGCTATAACGGTAGAAGGAATTCTTGCACCATAATGAAATTTGCTAACAAATAAATAATCACCCACCAACAACGACTTCTCTAACGAAGAACTGGGAATGGTAAAAGGTTGCATAAAGTAGGTATGCACCAAGGTAGCAGCAATAATTGCAAAGGTAATTGAACTGACCCATTCGCCCAATTCAGAACGAGGTTTGATACTTCTTTTTGCATTGTAAGTGGCTTCCGTTGCATAGTTTATATAGAAGATGTAACCTCCTAAAGTTGCGATTACTAAAAGGGAATCTAATCTTTTATAAAAGCCAAAAGTTCTTATGGTTTCTATCCAGATAACCAAGAACATTAATAGATTTACGACAGGAATAAATAATAAGAGCACCCACCATTTTGGGCGATTTATAATTTGCATCAAAACAATTCCGTTATAAATTGGGACGATTGCCTCCCAAGCTTTTCTACCCGCTTTTACATATAATTTCCAAGTTCCTAAAAAATGGATAACTTGTATTGCAATAAAAAAAAGAAACCACTGTGTAAATGTCATAATCGTATATTTTACCTTTTCTTTTAAAAAGTTTATTTTATTTTAATGAGGAGCTATAATTCTGAATTTATTATATTTTTAACCGATGTTTAACACATCTTTCATGGAATATACTCCCTCTTTGTCTAGCAACCATTCAGCAGCGATTACAGCGCCTAAAGCGAAGCCTTGTCTATTTTTTGCAGTATGATTTATATGGATCTCATCAATTTTTGAAACATATGATACCGTATGCGTACCCGGAACTTCAGGAATTCTTTTTGCATATATAGGAAGGTTTTCTGCAGTTGTTGCTTTGTTCAATTCCCAACTTGTAAACGCTGTGTTTTCCACAATACTTTCCGCTAAAGTAATTGCCGTACCACTTGGTGCATCTAATTTTTTAGTATGATGAATTTCTTCTATAGAAACATTATAGTCCTTTAATTGATGCATCATTTTCGCCAATTGATTGTTGAGTTCGAAGAAAATATTTACACCCAAACTAAAATTTGAAGCATAGATAAAAGCGCCTTTCTTTTCTTTACAAAGCGATACGGCATCAGCATATTTTTCTAGCCAGCCCGTTGTACCAGAAATTACTGGAATTTGGTGGTTAATACAGTTTGAAATGTTGTTAAATGCGGAATCTGGAATGCTGAAATCAATCGCAACGTCTGCAATATTGATATCGTATTCTGCGCTTCCTTCACTTTTTATAACGATGGTATGCCCACGAGAAATTGCAATTTTCTCAATCTCTTTTCCCATTCGACCGTATCCTAATAAAGCAATTTTCATATTTAAAATTCGTATTTTAAGTTGAAGCCTACTGCACTGTTTGCAAAATTCATATTGTTTGGAATTATGGCAGGTTTAAAAGTTAGGTTATCATCCGTATTAAATTGAAGTAAGTGTGCATTGACACTCGCTTCAACAATTTGTAAAACATAGATTAATACTGAAGATAATAAAGCCAAATCTCGGTTTTCTCTTAATTGTTTTTGAGCACTTTCTAAGCCTGCTTCAGAGATTAAAACAGCAGTATTTCCAGCAGCATCAATGAGTGTAAATTCGTCTTGAAGTCCCGCTTTCCTTAATTTGAAAGCTGTACGATATCTTTTGTAAATGCTATTATTATCTATGTATAAATAAGTAGTCCCTCCTAAGATTCCCCAAACAATAGGAGCTTTCCAGTATTTTTTATTGTAAATCTGCCCCATTCCAGGTAAAATTGCAGAGTAAAATGCAGCTTTTGAAGGAGATAATGGATTGTAAACCCCTTGTGGAATTTCAATTTTCTCTTTCACGGTTTTCTCTTTTACAGCCGTAGAATCTTTTTGAGAAAAAAGATGATTCGTGATTAATAAAACAAATATCGAAAAGAGTATCTTTTTTTGAAGCACTATTTTAATAGGTTTTTTATTCGGTTAAAGTCTTCTTCAGAGTGAAAAGGAATGGTCAGTTTTCCCTTTCCATTAGTACCCACAGTAATGGCTACTTTATGGCCAAAAAAGGTATTGATTTCCTGAATATTTTCTTTGATAAATGATGGTGCTTCTTTCTTTTTACTTTTTGGAGCTACAGTTGATTTTAGATTTTTCACCAATTCCTCTGTTTGTCTTACAGACAGTTTTTCGCGAATAATTTTCTCGTAAATTTTTAATTGATCTTCCGTATTTTCAATATTTATGATCGCTCTTCCGTGCCCCATAGAAATAAAACCATCACGCATTCCTGTTTGTAAAATAGGATCCAATTTTAGCAACCTCAAATAGTTAGTTACTGTAGAGCGTTTTTTACCAACTCGAGTACTTAATGCTTCTTGAGTCAGTTGAATTTCATCAATCAAGCGTTGATAAGAAAGTGCTACTTCAATCGGATCTAGGTTTTTACGCTGAATGTTTTCAACCAACGCCATTTCTAGCATTTCCTGGTCGTTTGCAAGTCTTATATAGGCAGGAACCGTTTTGTTTCCAATAAGCTTGGAAGCTCTAAATCGCCTTTCTCCTGAAACCAACTGAAATGTATTTCCTTCTAATTTTCTTACGGTAATGGGTTGTATGACTCCCAATTCTTTAATTGAACTTGCCAATTCTCCTAACGATTCTTCATCAAAATAGGTTCTTGGCTGGTAAGGGTTTACCGTTATTAAATCCAATTCAATTTCAACAATACTACCAACAATTGTATCCATATTTTTATTGGATGCAGAAATCTTCTCTGAAGGTTCTTTTAACAAAGCGGATAAGCCTCTACCCAACGCTTGTTTTCTTGTTGCTTTTGCCATTTATACGTTTTTTTTAATCAATTCTTGGGCTAAGTTTAAGTAGTTTACAGCACCTTTACTTGTTGCATCATATGCAATGATACTTTCACCATAACTTGGTGCTTCACTCAAACGAACATTTCTCCTTATAATCGTTTCAAAAACCATGATCGAAAAGTGTTTTCTAACTTCATCTACAACTTGGTTTGACAATCTTAAGCGAGAATCGAACATTGTTAATAGTAAGCCCTCAATTTCTAAATCTTTATTATGTATATTTTGGATGCTTTTTACTGTGTTTAATAATTTCCCCAAACCTTCTAATGCAAAATATTCACATTGAATTGGTATCATTACCGAGTCTGCAGCGACTAAAGAATTTAAGGTGATTAACCCCAGAGAAGGTGCGCAATCAATTAAAATATAGTCATACGAATCCTTTAAACTTTCCATTGCTTTTTTAAGCATGTACTCTCTTTCTGGCTTGTCAACCAGTTCAATTTCAATGGCAACCAAATCAATATGCGCAGGAATGATATCAAGATTTGGAGACGATGTTTTTACAATTGCGTCTTTTGCAGCAATCGTATGCTCTAAAACTTGATAGGTTCCAAACTCAATAGAAGCTACATCAATCCCTAATCCAGAAGAAGCATTTGCTTGAGGGTCGGCATCGATAAGCAGTACTTTCTTTTCTAACACTCCCAAAGAGGCTGCTAGATTTATACTTGTAGTTGTTTTTCCAACCCCTCCTTTTTGATTTGCAATTGCAATTATCTTCCCCATTAAATGATCAATTTTTGTAAAAAGTAAAAATACACTTTATTCTGTTTTTTTTTAATCAAAGTTGTTAAAAACATCATAAAAATGTAAAATACTGTATTTTACATAAATTAAGAAATTTATTTATTATTTTTTGGGAATGTTCTTTAAAATTTCTTTTAAAAATTTCCAAAATTTTTGAGTAGAAGTGATGCCTGCTCGCTCATCTGGAGAATGTGCGCCCAGAATTGTTGGACCAAAAGAAACCATGTCCATCTCTGGATAATTTTGCCCTAAAATTCCACATTCTAAGCCTGCGTGACAAGCAGCTACACGAGCTTTTTCTCCATGCAATTCTTCATATAAGTTAGCAACAATTTCCAGTATTTCTGATGTAACATTGGGTTGCCATCCTGGATAGTCTCCAGACAACTCAACCTCTAGGCCAGCCATTTCAAAAACAGCGCGCAAAGAATTTGCTAAATCTGTTTTATTGCTTTCAGAAGACGATCTGGTTAAGCAACCAATCTTTATAACGCCTTCTTTTACAATAACACGAGCGATGTTATTGGACGTTTCTACCAAACCTGTAATATCAGGACTCATACGATACACGCCATTTATAGCGCCGTAGATCGATTTTATAAAACCTTCTTGAACCCCTATTTCCATTACTTTTCTTGGTAAAGTAGTTGGCGTTATATTAATCTTTAAATTGGGTTCTATTGTTGAAAACTCTTTTTTAATATTGTTGATAAGTAGTTCGGTTTCAAAAAGAAAAGCTGCATCTGAAATGGTGTCTATAATGATTGTTGCTGTGCTTTCTCTTGGAATTGCATTTCTTAAACTCCCACCATTAATCTCAGAAATTCTGAGTCCAAAATTAGTGAATCCATCAAACAAAATACGGTTCATTATTTTATTGGCATTTCCTAAGCCTTTATGGATTTCCATTCCAGAGTGCCCACCATTTAATCCATTAACTGTAATTGTAAATGAACTAGTGTTTTCTGGAGTTTCTTCTTCAGTATAAGTTCTTCTTGCTGTCACATCGATACCACCAGCACACCCCATTCCTATTTCGTCATCCTCTTCTGTATCTAGATTTAGTAAAATATCCCCTTTTAAAAGACCACCTTTTAAACCCATTGCACCCGTCATTCCTGTTTCTTCATCAATGGTAAACAACGCTTCCAAATTTGGGTGCGATATCGTTTCTGAAGATAAAACAGCCATAATAGAAGCGACTCCTAAACCATTGTCAGCTCCTAGAGTTGTTCCGTTTGCTGTAATCCAATCTCCCTCAACGAGCATCTCAATGCCCTGCGTATCAAAATTAAAATTTGTAGCCGCATTTTTTTGATGCACCATGTCTAAATGACTTTGTAAAACCACCGTTTTCCTGTCTTCAAAACCTGCTGTTGCCGGTTTTGTGATAATTACATTCCCAACAGTATCTACAAAAGTTTTTAGATCTAGTTTTTTTCCAAAAGCAACCATAAATTCAATAACACGTTCTTCTTTTTTCGAAGGGCGAGGTACCGAATTTAAGTCTGCAAAATGATTCCAAACCTCTTTTGGTTCTTGATTTCTAACGGCTTTATTCATAAGTGTAACTGGGTGTTTTTTTGAATTATAAAATTACGAAATTTCGAGAATTGAATCTTTTAGTTCCTTACGAACTTTTGCAAGTTCTTTCATAGCATCATCATCGGCTCTAAAACCAACAGGCAAAACCAAAGTAGAAGTTAATCCATGAGCTTTTAATCCTAGAATTTCATCATATTGTTCTGGAATAAAACCTTCCATTGGGCAGGCATCGATTTGTTCTACTGCACAAACCGTAAGTAAGTTTCCCAAGGCTAAGTACGCCTGGTTTTTGTTCCAAGTATTTAATTCTTCAGGAGTTTTTTTATCTATTTCAGCAACTAAGAATGATCTAAAAGAGTTTAAAACTTTATCAGGAGTATTTCTTGTTTTTTTAACGAGGTCAAAATAATTTTCTACCTCTTTAGAAGTGAAATTATCTTGAATGCAAATGACCAAAACATGCGAAGCTTGTGCAATTTGTTGCTGATTCCAAGAGGCAGAAACGAGTCTTTCTTGTATCTTTTTATGCTGAATGATAACTAATTTTATGGGCTGAAGTCCGTAGGAAGTTGCCGTTAAATTAAATGCTTCTTTTAAGGTGTTTATTTGGGTGTTTGACAATTTTTTGTTGGCATCAAATTTTTTTGTAGCATAGCGCCATTGTAAACTTTCAATCGTATTCATTTCTGTTAAGTTTTTTGCAAAAATAGTGTTATTAACCCTATGTGTTGGTCTTTGTAATCGTAATAATTGATGGGTACATAAATAAATTCTTTTTATTTTTTTGTATATTAACAGTCAGAAAATTAAGCTATGAAAGAAGATTTTTTGCACCATATATGGAAGTATCAATTGTTTGAAAAAGAGCGTTTATATTCCATAGAAAATGAAGTCATTCACATTTTAAAACCCGGAATGCACAATCGAAATGCAGGTCCTGATTTTTTAAATGCTAAGATTGAAATTAACCATCAGATTTGGGTAGGAAATGTAGAAATTCACTTAAAATCCTCTGACTGGTATGCACATCATCATGAGAACGATGTCAATTATGATGCCACCATTTTACATGTTGTTTATGAGTACGATGTAGCAGTTTATTTGAAAGGAAATACGATGTTGTCAACCTTGGTTTTAAAAGATTTAATAGCTCCTAGTTTGTTGTCCAATTATCTACAATTATCAAATGTTACTAAAAATTGGATTCCCTGTGGAGTGCAAGTTAGTACCTTGGATTCTTTTCTTTTTTCCAACTGGAAAGAACGCTTGTTTTTTGAGCGTTTAGAGCGTAAGGCAGTATTTATTGATGCATTATTAGTCCATCAAAACAATGATTTTGAAGCAGTGTTATTCCAACTCTTAGCAAAGAATTTTGGATTAAAAGTGAATAGCGAAGCTTTTTTAGCACTTTCAAAATCAATCCATTTTTCAATTGTCAGAAAAGTACGCGCTAACGAGCATCAGTTTATGGCATTGCTTTTTGGTCAAGCAGGTTTTTTGGCAGAAGAGCTTCAAGAAACTCATCACTTAACACTAAAAAAAGAGTATGCTTATTTGCAGCATAAATATGCATTGCAACCGCTTTTAAAACAGCAGTTTTCTTTTTTCAGGATGCGCCCCAATAACTTTCCAACCGTTAGAATTGCACAATTGGTTTCCTTGTATCATTTACATCAAAATTTATTTTCCAAATTAATGCAAGTTTCTAAAATTGAAGACTTCTATAGTTTGATTTCTGTTTCGGTTTCATCTTTTTGGCAAAACCATTATACCTTTGAAACGATTTCGAAAAAATCAACAAAACGACTTACCAAATCTTTCATTGATTTGTTGATTATCAACACTATTATTCCCTTAAAGTTTGTTTACGAAAAGAATAGAGGGGGTGTTGATGAAGTTGAAATGATATCGGTTTTGAATCAACTGAAGCCTGAGAAAAACTCCATTATTTCCAAGTTTGAAACATTACAAATTACTTCAAAATCTGCCTTTGATACCCAAAGCTTATTGGAGCTCAAAAACAATTATTGCGCACCAAAACGTTGTTTAGAGTGCGCAATAGGAAGTGCTATATTGTCTAAAAAGTAATTATTTTATTGGATTTAAAAGCGTTTCAATTTTATGGATACAATCTCTGTAGTGATACTTTGTTATGGTGTTGATTGCTCTTTTGCTAGCAATGCTTATGATGTACTTTAAAGTCACTAATTCTCCCCGAACTACGGAAGAAATGTCTGTATTTTTGGTACTGGATTCGTTCATTAAAATCCCCATTCGGTCAATAAATGATTTTTGAAGATTTCGGCGAAATAAGTCAACATTCTGAGTCTTTTTAGTTTCACTAAAAATTCCTTTTCGCAAGGTTTTCACCATGTCTGAAACTGCATAAAATTCAGTTTCAATGACCTCTGCATCAATCATCCTTTTCAAAGTTTTTACATTTAAAAGGGAGTTTAAATGTCTGTTTTGATATCTTAAGATGCGGTCACTGTAGCCCGTTTCATCAATTTTATTTAAAATGTTTTTGTCGAGCAACCATTTTTGTGTGTCGAATGTATTTTTTAACAACCAATTCAGTGATGCGATTTGTCTATCTTTAGCAACTGTTTTGTACACATTGCCATTTTGATCAGGTTTTTTATTGAACTCATAAACGCCGCCAATATTTCCAGCAACATGTCCAACATAACGATTCCAAACACTTAGGAGTTCGCCATATAATTCACTTAAATCTTCATAATTATTAGTCTGATCTGAGGTCCATTTAGGTAGGTTTTTGGCAACAATCTTTAAGTTTTTAACTCCGTATGTACTTGCCTTTACTTGATCATTTCCAATGCCTTCAGTTTGTGATGATGGGTCAAAACGCTGTCCTCCAAATCGATATTTTGGATCATTTGCTTTTTCGGAAATCCATTTGTCTAGAGTGTTTACTTCGTCCTCTGGTTTTTTTGCTGTTGGAATTTTACGGTATCCCCAATTAATGGCATAATGGTCATAAGGACCTAATTGTCTTATGAATCGGATGTTTTCATCACCGGGTTGGGCAATGTAGTTGTATCGAGCATAATCCATAATGGTTGCTGCAATACCATATTTCTGAGTAAATTTTCCTGAACGAAGTGAGTCAACTGGATAGGCAAAACTGGCTGCCATATTGTGAGGCAATCCTAAAGCATGACCAACCTCATGAGCAATGACCATGCGCATCATTTCTCCAATTTCTTCTGGTTTGGTATCCAATGTTCTAGCGGACGGATTTGCTGCGCCCGTTTCTAACAAATAACGGTTTCTATAAGAACGCAAATGATTGTGATACCAGATAATATCACTTTCAATAATTTCTCCAGTTCGAGGATCTGAAACACTTGGTCCGGTTGCATTTCGCGTTGTACTTGCCACATATCTTATAGATGAATACCGAATGTCTTCCATGCTAAATTCGGGATCTTCTTCTTTTGTTGGGGGCATTTTGGCATAAATGGCATTTTTAAAACCTGCTGTTTCAAAAACTTTTTGCCAATCATCCACTCCTTGCTTAATATATTTTCTCAGCTTTTTAGGGGTTGCTGGGTCTATATAGTAAACAATAGGTTTTTTGGGAGTTACTAGTTCTCCTCTTTTATAGGCCCCCTCATCAGTAGGTTCTAGTCGCCAGCGTCTAATGTATCTTTTACTATCTGCTTTTAATGCTTCTGAATTGTAGTCTACATTGCCTAAAGAAAAATAACCGACTCGTTGGTCGTACAATCGAGGCATCATTGGTTTTTCTGGCAACAAAATCATCGATTGGTTGATGCGTATGGTAATTGTATTTGTGCTTCGATTGCTTGGAGGCGCAGCTGCATCAAAAGTGAAATCTTGCACTACCTCGATATTTTTAGGATAGCTTTTAATGCTATTGATAAAGCTTCTTGAAGCATCGAGTCTTTTTACTTTGTATGTTTTTCTAAATCGTTCTGGAAGTCCTGTAATTGCTTTTACGTCGGTAGCAAAAAATTTGGTAACGTCTACTAAAACTGCTGTCGAATCTTGATTTTGTGATTTGATATCAAAGGCATAAATGACAGGTTCTAAGTTGTTTGCCTTGACCGATTTGTAGATCGGTAAAGAATCGTTGGCAATTGCATTGTATGATTTTACTTTTAAAAGAATTTTGTTTTGAAATGCTTCCCATACAACTACTTGGGTGTTTATTTTAGATCCAGCATTTACATAACCACCTCCAAGATCGGTAGGGATGTCTTTTATTCTTGTAACTAAGATCATTTCTTTTCCAAAATAAGATTTCGGAATTTCATAGAGAAATTTATTGTCGTTTTTGTGGACATTAAAGAGTCCTTCGTCTGTTTTTGTTTTTGGAGTTACAAAATCTGTGTATGCTTTTACCTTCTTTTTAGGTGTAGTAACTTTTATCTCTTTTTTAGCCTTCTTTTTTTGTTTGATTCTTCCGCTTTGTGCGTTCAATTCAATAGGATGTACAAAAGTGAAAAGCACTAAAAATAAAAATATTTTTTTCATGAGTAAATGCATTGATTAATTGATTACTAAAATATTAAAAAAAGTGATAAAATCCTTCATTAATGATTAAAAAGAAGAAAGCGCAAACAACTATGTTTGCGCTTTCTTTATGAAGGCTTTTTTTAAAACAAACTTTTGTATTTTGAAGGGTTTACTTCATGCATCATTTCGTATACTTTTTCAAAAACATCTTCGGCAGAAGGCTTTGAAAAATAGTCCCCATCAGTTCCATACGCCGGTCGGTGTGCTTTTGAAGTGAGTGTAGCGGGTTTGCTGTCTAGATGTTGGTACCCATTTTGGTTTTCTACAATTTCTTGTAATAAATATGCTGAAGCACCTCCTGGAACGTCTTCGTCTACCACTAACAATCTGTTTGTTTTTGCAACGGATTTTACCGTTTCATGATGAATGTCAAAAGGAAGTAAAGATTGTGCATCAATAATTTCGATATGAATGTCAACTTGAGCTAGGTCTTTGGCTGCTTCTTCTACAATTCTTAAGGTAGATCCATAAGAGATTACGGTTATGTCGTCTCCTTCTTTAATCGTTTCTACGACACCAATTGCAGTTTTATAGCTTCCTAAGTTTACAGGCATTTCTTCTTTTAAACGGTATCCGTTTAAACACTCGATTACAATAGCAGGTTCATCTCCTTCTAGAAGTGTGTTGTAAAAACCAGCTGCTTTTGTCATGTTTCTTGGAACCAAAACATGGATTCCTCGTACATTATTAATAATTCCTCCCATTGGAGAACCGGCGTGCCAAATCCCTTCCAATCGATGTCCACGCGTTCTAATAATTAAGGGTGCCTTTTGTCTTCCATAGGTTCGGTAGAGTAATGTGGCCAAATCATCGCTCAAAATCTGTAAAGCATAGATTAAATAATCTAAGTATTGAATTTCTGCAATGGGTCTTAAGCCTCTCATTGCCATTCCAATCCCTTGTCCAATAATGGTTGCTTCTCTAATTCCAGTATCTGCAACTCTTAATTCACCATATTTTTCTTGTAATCCTTCCAGTCCTTGGTTTACATCTCCAATAAAACCTGCATCTTCCCCAAAAATTAACAATTCTGGATGTTTTTTGAGTAATACATCAAAATTATCACGCATGATGATACGTGCATCAACAAGTTTTTTTTCTTCTTTATATCTTGGCTTCTCTGGATGAATGTTTAAAACCGATTTTTCTGTTTCACTTGTTAAAAGGGAAGAGTATTTGTGTTGTATTTTTTTGGAGTAGCTTTTTATAAATTGTTGAAGCGTTGTTTTTTCTAAAAAATCTTCTTCTTTTAAATAACGAATACTTTTACGAAGCGCTACCAAAATATCCTTTCTGTTGGGTTCTACAATTTCTGTTAAATTAATTTTGTGTTTTGTAATAAAAGTTTTGTTGCTACTTTTTTGAGCAACGCTGTCTAATAAATTAGCAGCAGTAGTTAGTTCTCCTTTTATTTCATTTAAATAGGCGTTCCAAGCAACTCTTTTGGCATTGTTTACTTCTTTTTTTGCTTCTTTGTCTATAAGAATCAATGTTTCTTCGGAATCAACAAATCGCAAGACAGTTTCATCTTCAGTTTCCAATTCAAAGTTTAGAATCCATTCGCGCATTTTAGCAATACAGTCAAAATCCTTTTCCCATTTTAAGCGATCAACCCCTTTGTAACGTTCGTGCGATCCAGAGGTAGAATGCCCTTGTGGTTGAGTCAATTCTTTCACATGAATTAAAACGGGTACATGGGTTGCTCTTGCAATTTCAGAGGCTCTTTGGTAGACGTCTACCAACTGCACATAATCCCAGCCGTTTACAATGAAAATTTCATATCCATCATGATTTTCATCTCGTTGAAATCCTTTTAAAATTTCAGAAATACTTTCTTTTGTTGTTTGATGTTTTGCGTGTACTGAGATTCCGTATTCATCGTCCCAAACACTCATGATCATTGGTACTTGCAATACACCTGCTGCATTTATTGTTTCAAAAAACACACCCTCACTGGTGCTAGCATTTCCAATCGTTCCCCAAGCAACCTCATTTCCATTGTCCGAAAATTGAGTATGATTTTTCAATACGGGAACATTTCTGAAAATTTTAGAAGCTTGTGCCAATCCTAACAATCGTGGCATTTGAGCGGCTGTCGGTGAGATGTCTGATGAAGAATTTTTTTGTTTGGTTAAATTCTTCCAAGTACCATCTTCATGCAAACTATGCGTTGCAAAATGCCCTCCCATTTGTCTTCCTGCTGACATGGGTTCTACTTCAATATCTGTATGGGCATACAATCCTGAAAAAAATTGTTGTGGGGTAAGTTCGTCAATTGCCATCATAAAGGTTTGATCTCTATAATAACCAGATCTAAAATCTCCATTTTTAAAAGCTTTTGCCAAGGCCAATTGTGGCACTTCTTTTCCATCTCCAAAAATCCCAAACTTTGCTTTTCCTGTTAAAACTTCACGTCTACCCAATAAACTACATTCCCTACTAACCCTTGCAGTTTTGTAGTCTTTTAAGACTTCGTTTTTGAAATCTTCAAAGGAAATGTTTTGTTTTTGTTTTGTTTCCGTGTTTGTCATAAACAATTTTTTTAGTTTCACAAAAGTACTATTTTTAAGTTAAATTTAAAAATCTATCTTTTATGGGTATTAAATTAGATTTAATTTATTAAAGAAGTGTTTTTAATGTGAATATCATAAAAATCCACGTCTAAAAAAATTATAAATAGATTGGATGTCTGCGGATAATGTAAACCTAATTTTTTCTACATATGATTTTTGAGCTATTTCCCATCCATTGTTTGAGTGCAATGGAAAATAAACTTCTAAAATATTATGAATAAAATTAAATCGAACACCATTTTCATATCCAAAATAGAGGTGCTCTCCTTTGTTTTTTAGGAATGCAATACCATTATAGGCTTCAATCCATTTCCACAGACCGATACTCGAGTTGGTTGAAAGGAGGTATTGATTCGCAAATCTAGTTGGTAATATCGATTTAAATCCTCCTTCATTAATAATAAATTGTTGACTGAAGATCCCTGAACTTTCAGACCTCCCAAAATAATTGAGTTCAAATAAATAATCGTTTGCTCTGTCCAATCCAAAACTAAAATAATCCCCAGTAGAGCTATTGTTTAAAAAGGTACCTGCATAAACTCTAAAATCTAATTGTCTGTCTTTTGCAGTAAGCGCTCTGTATCTTAGATCCAACGAGAGTTTAGAGAATTTTTTAGCAGCTTCTAAGCTAAATCGATATCTAAATTCTTTAATAATGTCTGGATTGGAATATTGGTAATCTAGTTTGAAAACTCCATAGGAATCTTGTTCTTTAAAGGGCTGGATTGGGCTTGTTTCTTTGTGAATATTGACCATTTTGGCCGTAATTGATTCACGACTTAATCCTCGAAGTGATTTCCTTTTAAAAATTAAATTGACATAAGGTATAAACGCATTGTAAGAAAGCCCCTCTGCGTAATATTGAGTGCTTCCAAAAATTCCGTATGCTATTTTATAGATGCGTGTATTTTCAAAATAGTGATTGTATTTTAAGGAGAACATTCCGTTTATTGAGTTGCTTTTAAAAGCATACGAAGGTTTTAATACAACTTCTAAGTTTCTTTGAGTGATGGGCTTGTTGTGTGTTTTGAGGCCCAAAATAAAACCATTATAAAAGTTGTAATCAAAAGTTGGTTGATAAAAAATTTGAGTATAATTTGGGTTTTGAATATCTTTTATAAAAGAAAATTTTAAAGGTTTTTTAAACAGTCGTTTCTTAATACTTTTTTGATTGTTTAAAATGTTATGTTCTGGATATTCTTGTTCGTAATTCAACGCAAACTTTTCGAAACCTAAGTTTTTTAATGTAATTACTTGAGTACTGTCAATAGCAGGGTACCATTTTTTGAATTTTACTTCTTCGTTTTTCAATCCATACAATGCAATGGGGACTATAATGTTTCTTTTGTTTTTAACGGTAATTTTTACACTGTCTCCAATAATTTCAGTTTTTTTTATCGTGTAGTCAATTTTCTTATTGGTTTGAATATAATCCCCAAAAAACCAACTTAAATCCTTTTTTGTCAGGTTTTTGAGCGTAGTTTTAAAATCTTCGGTAGAAACTTTTTGTAACTTTTTATTTTGGTAAAACTTCTTAATCGCTCCATTGAGTTCTGAAGCTCCCAAATATTCTTTTAAGTATTTAAACCCTAAGCCTGCTTTGTACTTGTTTACAATTCTCCGATTAAAGTTCGATAAAGAATCGGCACTTGTTGTTAATGGTTGGTCTAAAAAACTTCGTGCACTCAATTGGTATACAAAAGAATATTTGTCGTTAAAATCTAATGATGCAACATTGTACCGCTTTAAAAACCAAGATTTAGAGGTGCTTCCTAAGAGTTTTACTTCTGGATAATGTGTATTTACATATTCCATCATTAAGTAGCTTTGCAATCCGTCTGTAATCCAATACTCTTTTCTTTTGTTTACGAAAAGGGTATTTTCTATATATTTTTTCGTTAGAATTTTAAAAAGCGTGATGTCTGTTTTAAAGGTATCTGAAAATGGTCTCACAAAATCGGGCAGTTGACTTAAACCGTATATAGGGTCTTTTTTTTGTGCAACTTTATCAAGGAAAATCTCTTTGTGTGGGTATTTTCCGAGATGCTTCTCAAGAAAATCAAGTTCTCTGTTTAGAATGTCCGTAGTTAGTTTATCATCAATCGAGCCGTCTAAAATATCTGTATGAACGACCAGGTTTTTTGTTTTGTGAACTTTAAATGTATTTGATTTATCAATTGCTAAAACAATATCAATTTTTTGTTTTCCAGTGAAATGAAAATGATTAAATTTCTGTCCATTGGTTTTTTGTTTTTTTAAATTACTGTTTACAATGTAGTCTTTCGGGAGTTTTAAATCTAAGGTATAATTTGTAGGAGTTTCATACAAATCATCATTGTTTAAATTACTCATTAATTGCCACTGTTTATGATGAACAGCAGGGTTTAAATACCAATATCGAAGCTGATACCCTGTTTTTGTTTTTCCGTAATTTGTAAATTTAGCACTAGGTATTTTTACACTATACGTGGCATTTATAACAATGCTGTCGTTTTGTTTTAGGGTTTTTTTTAATGGAATTTCGAGAACGTCAATTTGTTTTTCAAGTGTTCTATAGTTTACTATTTCAAAATTTACAGAGATATTTTTTATATCTGTAGCACCCAATTCTTCTTTTTTCGCGAAATAAAGATTCTTTTGATATGCTTCAATAAATCGTTTCGATAATGCTGTTTTTCTATTTTTAAAACTATTGGGCCAATTGTGAAGAAATACACTTTTTAATTCTTGATCGGAAGTATTGTAGTAGACAATTCTTTGTTGAATATTTAGTTGGCTTTTTGCATCGTCTAAAGTTGCTTTTATTTTAATAGAATTCTGTTGAGCAATCATTTGATAGCTCAATAGAAATAATAAAATTGGGATTGATAAAAGCGTTTTCAATGGGGGAGTATGAAATATTTTTTAGAAGTTTGGTTTTAATTGATACTTTGCATAGAACTTATTTAAATGGTCTATTGCTTCATCTGCTGTATCTACAACTCTAAATAATTTTAAATCTTTTTCGGAAATATTTCCTTCTTCTAAAAGGGTGGTTTTAATCCAATCCATTAGCCCTCCCCAGAATTTACTTCCAACTAAAACAATTGGAAAACGTCCAATTTTGTTGGTTTGTATTAAAGTGATGGCTTCAAAAAGTTCATCTAAAGTTCCAAATCCACCCGGCATTACAATAAAACCTTGGGAGTATTTAACAAACATTACTTTTCGAACGAAAAAATAATCGAACTCTAAATTTTTATCATTGTCAATCCAAGGATTGTAATGTTGTTCAAATGGCAACTCAATATTTAGCCCCACCGAAGTTCCTTTTCCTCTGTGTGCTCCTTTATTCCCTGCTTCCATAATTCCAGGCCCACCTCCGGTGATGACACCGTATCCATTTTGGGTTAATTTAAAGGCAACTTCTTCCGCTAGCTTATAATAAGGATCTTCTGGCTTTGTTCTTGCAGAACCAAAGATAGAAACTGAAGGTCCTATTTTACTTAGTTTTTCGTAACCCGTAACAAATTCTGCCATAATTTTAAAGATGGCCCACGAATCGTTTGTTTTTACTTCATTCCAGGTTTTTGGTTGTAGTTTTTCTTTTATTTTTCGATCATCATTCATCATAATTCTTAACAATTTTGAGTTTTTTTACTGTAATGAATCTACTAATGTAATTCTTTTTTCAAAAACTTTGCGGTATAACTTTTTTTATGTTTTGCAACTTCTTCCGGTGTTCCTGAACATAGAATTTGTCCTCCTTTTTTTCCGCCTTCCATACCTACGTCAATAATATAATCGGCTAATTTTACAACGTCCAAATTGTGTTCAATGATTAAGACTGTATTTCCTTTGTCTGCCAATTTATTCAAGACATCCATTAAAACGCGAATGTCTTCAAAATGAAGTCCAGTTGTTGGTTCGTCTAAAATGTAAAAGGTATTTCCTGTATCTCTTTTCGACAATTCGGAGGCTAGTTTTATTCGTTGTGCTTCCCCTCCAGATAAGGTGGTCGATTGCTGTCCGAGGGTAATATATCCCAAACCAACATCTTTTATTGTTTTTAATTTTCTGTAAATCTTAGGAATGTTCTCGAAGAAATTAGTCGCATCTTCAATAGTCATGTTTAAAACATCTGAAATGGATTTTCCTTTATACCGAATCTCCAAAGTTTCTCGATTAAAACGTTTTCCTTGACAAGTTTCGCATTCTACCTGAACATCTGGCAAGAAATTCATTTCGATCACTCGAACTCCTCCTCCTTGGCATGTTTCACATCTTCCTCCTTTAACATTGAACGAGAAACGGCCTGGCTTGTAACCCCTAATCGCTGCTTCTGGCGTTTTTGCAAACAAACTTCTTACCTCGCTAAAAGTACCTGTATATGTGGCCGGGTTTGAGCGTGGCGTTCTCCCAATAGGAGATTGATCAATATCGATGACTTTATCTACATGTTCCAATCCTTCAATTTTTTTATAAGGCATTGGCTTTTTAACACCTCTATAAATATGCGCATTTAAAATAGGATACAACGTTTCGTTGATGAGTGTCGATTTTCCACTTCCAGAAACACCGGTCACACAAATCATTTTTCCAAGAGGAAATTCAACCGTAACATTTTTTAAATTGTTTCCGGTCGCACCAGCAAGTTTAATGGTTTTTCCATTTCCGGGTCTCCGTTTTTTAGGAACTACAATTTCTTTTTTACCAGTTATATAATCTGCGGTAAGTGTTCGTTGTTTTTTTAGATCTTTAAATGTTCCAGCTGAAACAATTTTGCCACCATATTTCCCTGCACCTGGACCAATGTCAAACACAAAATCTGCATGCTCAATCATGTCTTTGTCATGTTCTACAACTAAAATAGAATTCCCAAGATCTCTTAATTTAACAAGCGAATCGATTAATTTCTGATTGTCTCTTTGGTGTAATCCGATACTTGGTTCGTCTAAAATGTATAAAACACCTACCAATTGAGAGCCTATTTGGGTTGCCAAACGAATTCGCTGTGCTTCTCCACCAGAAAGCGATTTTGAAGTTCTATCTAAAGTCAGATAATCCAATCCAACATCCAATAAGAATTGGATTCGGGTTCGAATTTCTTTAAGAATTTCTTTTCCAATTGCCAATTGTTTTTTAGACAATTCTTTTTCTATGTTTTGAAACCAATTGGCCAATTCTGTTACATCCATTTGCACCAAATCACTGATGCTTTTTTCTGAAATCTTAAAGTGAAGTGCTGCCTTTTTCAATCGTTTTCCTTCACAAGACTTACAGGGAACTTCATCCATAAACCCTTTTGACCAGCGCTTAATTGAGGTGCTTTCTGAATTTTTATATTGACTTTCTATAAAAGCAATAATTCCCTCAAAATCAATATCATAATTTCTAGTAACCCCTGCTGTTTTAGATTTAATTGAAAAAGTTTCGTGGCCCCCATTTAAGATTATTTCCATAGCGGCTTTTGGTATTTTATGAATGGGGTCATTCAGCTTAAATTTATACCGTTCTGCAATGTTTTCTATTTGCTTAAAAATCCAGCTATTCTTTTCTTCTCCTAAAGGAACAATTCCCCCTGCTTTGATGGAAATAGAATTGTTTGGAATTACTTTTTGAAGATTGATTTCTTGGCTAATTCCTAGTCCGTTACAAGCGTCGCAAGCCCCTTTTGGCGAATTGAAAGAAAAGGTATTTGGTTCTGGATTTGGATAGGCAATTCCGGATGTTGGACACATAAGTTCGCGACTAAAATAACGCGGATCATTCTCCTCTACATCAATCACCATTAAAATGTTATCTCCAGAGTACATGGCTGTTTTAATAGTTTCTTCCAAGCGTTTTTCTGCAGATTTATTGACAGCCAATCGGTCTATTACCACTTCAATATCGTGATTTTTATAACGATCTAATTTCATGCCTTTTTCGATTTCTCGAATCTCTCCATCTACACGAACCCTCAGAAACCCTTGCTTCGAAATTTGTTCAAAAAGTTCTCTGTAATGTCCTTTTCTCGATTTGATTAATGGCGCTAAGATGGCTATTCTTTTGCCTGCAAAATCTTTGAGTATTAACTTTTTTATTTGCTCGTCAGAATAACTGACCATTTTTTGACCTGTATTAAAGGAATATGCATCTGCAGCTCTGGCAAATAATAAACGTAAGAAATCGTAAATTTCTGTAATGGTTCCAACCGTTGATCGCGGACTTTTATTGGTAGTTTTTTGTTCAATGGAAATTACAGGAGATAGTCCATCAATTTTATCCACATCTGGGCGCTCCAATCCACCTAAAAACTGCCTGGCATAGGCCGAGAAAGTTTCGATATATCGTCGCTGGCCTTCTGCGTAGATGGTATCAAAAGCCAAAGAAGATTTCCCGCTACCACTTAATCCTGTGATTACTACAAGTTTTTCTCGAGGAATTTTTACGTCGATATTTTTTAAATTATGAGCTCTAGCCCCGTAAACTTCTATGTATTCTTGGTTTTTCAAAAGTGTCGCTTTTATGGAAAAAAGCAAAGTTAATCAATACAAATCATTTTTAGTAGCGATGCTAATAGCAAATTCGTATAAAATAGTATCTTTGAATTTAAAGTTTAAAAAGATGAAATTAATAAATTCCATGCGACATTTTTTGGAAAGATACGGGTTTGGTGTTTTTTCTAGATTAGCAGATCGATTAGGAATGCGGGCAATAAATGTGCGTTTGTTTTTTATTTACGTTACTTTTTTTACAGTCGGCTTGTCTTTTGGTCTCTATTTAACCATGGCTTTTTTATTAAAGTTAAAAGATATGGTGTATACCAAACGAAATTCAGTTTTTGATTTATAGCTCATGAATATTTTAGCATCTCGAATTCACAAAACACTTTTTCTTGTTTTCACCATTATCCTATTGGGTGTTGTTGGCTATATGATTTTGTCTGACTACTCTTTTGTAGATGCATTGTATATGACTGTAATTACGATTACTACGGTTGGGTTTGGTGAAGTACAACCATTCACGCCCGAAGAAAAAATATTTACAGTATTTTTAATTTTAACGAGTATTACCGTTTTTGGGTATGCAGTTTCCACATTCTCAGAATATTTAGTGAGTGGGAAGTTATTCGAACAATTTAAACACAGAAAAGTGGAAAAGAAGATTCAAAGTTTAAAAGGACATACGATTGTGTGTGGTTTTGGGAGAAATGGAAAACAAGCCATTTTGAAATTAAAAAATTACAATCAGCAATTTGTTGTGGTTGAAAAAGACAAAGAGATTGCCGCAGAATTAGACGCAAATAATCTTTTAAATATTCAAGGCGATGCTACTTTAGATGAAACATTATTGAGAGCAGGGATTAAAAATGCGGCTACTTTAATTACCGCTTTGCCGTCAGATGCAGATAATTTATTTGTTGTTTTAACGGCAAACCAGTTAAATAGTACTTGTAAGATTATTAGTAGAGCTTCCAATGAATCTTCCTACAGTAAATTAAAAATTGCAGGCGCAAGCAATGTGATCATGCCCGATAAGTTAGGCGGAGATCATATGGCGTCTCTTGTAGTAACCCCCGATGTTATTGAGTTTGTAGATCGATTAACAATCGAAGGTGAAACTACTGCGAATTTAGAGGAGATTGCCGTAGATGATTTGCCAAAAAAATACATCAATAAAACAATTTTAGATTTAGATTTAAGAAGAGAAACAGGGTGTACCGTTATAGGAATCAGAAACCCAGATCGAGACTATATTATCAACCCAGAGGCGGAAACAGCGCTAACGATTGGTTCCAGTTTAATTGTTTTAGGAAGACCAGAACAGATTATTAAATTGAGAGAGTTATTTTAAATTGCTGTATTTCTGCGAAAGCAAAAAGCTACTTAATTGAAACAAAATGATAAAAGTAATTATTACGGGGAGTAACGGATTGTTGGGGCAATCGTTATTAAATTTATTACTTCAGGACAGCACCGCTTATCAAGTAATTGGTTTTTCTAGAGGAATCAATAGAAGTGGAAGAGATGATTTTCAATACGTTTCAATAGATCTTACCAATTCCAAATTACTAGAAGAGCATCTGTTGAAATTACAGCCAGACTTTATCATCAATACCGCAGCAATGACCAATGTGGATGCCTGTGAAAACAGTAAAATAGCATGCGACGCCTTAAATGTAGGAGTTGTAAAATCTTTGGTTGCGGTGGTCGCACAAATCAATGCCCATGTAATTCATTTGTCTACCGATTTTATTTTTGATGGAGCGCAAGGAAACTATAAAGAAACAGATATACCTAATCCATTAAATTACTATGGAGTTTCTAAACTAAAATCGGAAGAAATTTTAAAAAACGCTACAATAGATTTCACCATTTTAAGAACCATTTTGGTGTACGGAAAAGTGTTTGATATGAGTAGGAGTAATATTGTTCTTTGGGTAAAAGAAATGTTGGAGAAGAAACAAGAAATCACAATTGTTAATGATCAGTTTCGAACACCAACCTATGTAGTAGACTTAGCGAAGGCTTGTAAGATTGCTATGGACAAAAGAAGTAAAGGAATATACAATATTGCATCAAACACGTTATTAAGTGTTTATGAAATCGCACAACAAATTGCAGCTGTTTTCGAACTTGATGCTAGCTATATTAAAGCAATTTCAACAAGTACTCTAAATCAAACTGCCGAAAGACCGATGAAAACAGGTTTCGATTTAACCAAAACAAAAAAGGAATTGAATTTTTATCCAAAATCATTCTCTGAAGATTTGCAAAGATTTAAAGAAAATGGAGTAAAATAAACACATTTAACGGCTAAAAATTCTTAAAAGAGCATTTTTTTTATGATATTGCGAATTAATAGTAAATAAACTAATTTAAAAATATTATGAAGAAAAAACTTCTTTCATTAATACTTGCTTTGTCAACTTTCTTTATATCTGCCCAAACAGATTCTCAGGTCGATGAAATTGTCGTAGAAGAGATAAAAGAATTAGTGGTCGAAAAAACGATCAGAGACAGTTCTACTGAGATTAATACTGCAAAAATAACAATTAGCGTATCTGGAGGTGAGAAGCCTTACAGTTATACATGGTCAGAAAAGAGCAAGTCAAATTCATTTACAGATGAAGAAGTTTCTATTTTAGACGGTGCTACAGAGGGAAATGAGTATTCAGTTACCGTGGCAGACAGTAAAGGAGCAGAAAAAACTTTAACTTTCGTGGTACCTGCAGTATCTATTCCAGAAGTGCTAAGTTCGTCTTTTGCGCCAGTAGTTGGATTTATGGATACGTATTTCTTTTTTGATCCTTTTTATGCTTTAGGATTGTATGATAATAGAGTTCTGGATGCTGTTGGTGACCCAGTGAGGCATGCAAATGGTACTGTAAAAACTATTAAATTACCTTTCATGGTAATCTGGTTAATTTTAGGAGCGATCTTTTTTACATTTAGATTTAGGTTTATTAATTTTAGAGGAATCAAGCACTCTATTCAATTAATAAGAGGTAAATATGATGATCCAACAGCCATTGGAGAGGTTACTCATTTTCAGGCTTTAGCAACTGCTGTATCTGGAACTGTTGGTTTGGGAAATATAGCAGGGGTAGCCGTAGCGATTTCTTTAGGAGGTCCAGGGGCAACCTTTTGGCTAATTTTAGCAGGTTTGTTGGGAATGTCAACAAAGTTTGTTGAATGTACTTTAGGAGTAAAATACAGAACCATTGAAAAAGATGGAAGCATCTCTGGAGGACCTATGCAATATTTGAAAAAAGGATTTGAGAAAAGAGGTTTTAAAAATGTTGGAAAAGCACTTTCTGTTCTGTATGCTTTTGTGATTATGTTAGCTGCTTTTGCTGCTGGATCAATGTTTCAAGCAAATCAGGCAGCTGCCCAGTTAGCGAGTGTTTTAGAGGTAGATGGTATTGCTAAAACGTATATTGGTATT
Source organism: uncultured Polaribacter sp. (assembly GCA_943787375.1). Taxonomy (GTDB): domain Bacteria; phylum Bacteroidota; class Bacteroidia; order Flavobacteriales; family Flavobacteriaceae; genus Polaribacter. The sequence goes on along the minus strand of CALSME010000004.1, from coordinate 191,093 downwards.
GGAATTGCTATTTTAGTAGGAATTGTAATTGTTGGAGGCTTAAAAGGAATTGCGAAAGTAACCGAAAAAGTGGTTCCGTCGATGGCAGGTTTATATATTTTAATGTGTATCGTTGTTATTGGAGCAAATATTACTGAAGTTGGTGGTGCGATCGCTTTAATTTTTGACGGAGCATTTACACCCACAGCAGCATATGGAGGTTTCTTAGGAGTACTTGTGTTAGGATTTCAAAGAGCTGCGTTTTCAAATGAAGCAGGTTTAGGATCTGCCTCAATTGCGCATTCAGCAGCAAAAACCAAGCACCCTGTTTCAGAAGGTTTTGTTGCTCTTTTAGAGCCTTTCATTGATACTGTAGTAGTTTGTACGCTAACCGCATTAGTGCTTATTTTTACAGGTACTTACGTTGGGCAAGAAGCTACAGGTTCTGCATTAACAGCAGTTGCATTTGGAAAAGTAATTCCAGGGGCAAGTATCTTTTTAACGATTGCTATTTTCCTCTTCGCATTTTCGACAATTTTAACGTGGTCATATTATGGATCTCAAGCTGCACAAAGTTTATTTGGAGATTCTAAAATAGTTTCTGGAATCTTTAAAACAATCTTTTTACTAACGATCATTTTAGGTGCTTCAATTGGTCTAGGAGCAGTAATTGATTTTGCAGATTATATGTTCTTGACATTAGCAATTCCAAACTTAATAGGATTGTATCTGATGAGTGGTGAGATTTCCAAAGACTTAAATAGCTATTTTAGTAAAATTAAGTCCGGAGAAATTGCAAAAACAAAATGATCCAATAAATCATTATAATGAAAATATTTAAATCCCATTTCTTTCGGCATAACAAAGGCCAAAGAAATGGGATTTTCTTTTTGGTTTTATTGATTATTGTTGTGCAGTTTCTATTTTTAGTTGTTGATTTTACTTCTGATAATACTGAAGTTGTTAGCGCTTCAGAGCTTCTTGCTATTCAAAAACAGATCGATAGCCTAAAGGTTCTTGAGATTGAGAAAAGGAAGCCTAGAATCTTTCCATTCAATCCGAACTACATTACAGATCATAAAGGAGCACAATTGGGAATGTCTTTAGTTGAAGTTGATCGATTACTTGCATTCCGTAAAACAGGTGCGTTTGTTAATTCTAAGCGCCAATTTCAGCAGGTAACAAAAGTGTCAGATTCTTTATTGAGTAAAATTTCAAGGTATTTTAAATTTCCCGATTGGGTGGTAGAAAGAAATCGCCTAAAAGAGAAATCGGTTTTTCATAATGATGAAAATATCGTTTTAGTTAAAAGTAGCGATGAACTATCGACGAACGATCTTAATTTAGCTACTCGTGTTGACTTTCAGTTTGTAGAGGGGTTAAATTCTGATTTAGCGGAACGAATAGTTAAGTATCGTTCTAAATTAGAAGGTTTTTCTTTTGAGGGTCAGCTATATGAAGTGTTTGATATTCCAGCCCCTCTTGTTGAAAAAATTTTAAAAACCTTTAAAATAGTACAGAAGCCAAGGATTCGAAAACGAAATGTAAACACTATAGGGTTCAGATAGTTACTTCAAATTCCTTATGTCGATTATGCGCTTTGTCAAAAGATATTTAATTACCGAGATGAGGTTGCGGAACTTCAAGAAATTTCAGAATTAAAAAATATCGTAGATTTTCCTATGGATAAATACGATAGAATAGTCTTATATTTGGTGGCTGAATAAACAACTCAAACTGCGATCAAATGAACAGTATGTATTTTACTGAAGAGCACGAAGCTTTTCGTACAAGTTTTAAAGATTTTTTACAAAAAGAAGTCGTTCCACATATTGAAAAGTGGGAAAAGACGGGAACCATAGAACGTTTCATCTGGGAGAAATTTGGTGAAATGGGGTATTTTGGTTTAAGTACTCCTGAAGCACATGGAGGCTTAGATTTAGATTTTTTCTACACGGTTGTTTTTTTAGAAGAATTACAAAAAATAAATTCAGGAGGTTTTGCTGCTGCTATATGGGCACACGAATATTTAGCGATGACCCATCTTAATAAAGAAGCATCAGAGTTTCTAAAACAAAAATATTTGCTTCCCAGTGTAGCGGGAGAGATGATAGGTTGTTTGTGTATCACGGAGCCTTTTGGAGGTTCTGATGTTGCAGGAATGCGATCTACAGCAATTAAAAAAGGAGATACCTATCTTCTAAATGGTTCCAAAACGTTTATTACAAATGGTGTTTATTCCGATTACTTAATCGTTGCAGCCAAAACTGATCCTTCAGAGAAATATAAAGGAATCAGCCTTTTTGTAGTAGATAGATCAGCTCTTGGGGTTTCTGCTACTAAATTAGATAAGTTAGGATGGAGAGCTTCAGATACTGGAGAAATTGCTTTTGACAATGTTGTAATACCTGCAGAAAATTTATTAGGAGAAGAAGGAAAGGGCTTTCCATACATCATGCAACACTTTGCTTCTGAAAGACTTATTATGGGTGTAAATGCACATGCAAGAGCAGAATATGCTTTGGATTATGTTGTAAAGTACATGCATGAAAGAGTTGCTTTTGGGAAATCATTAGATAAGTTTCAGGCATTAAGACATAAAATTGCCGAAATGGCAAGTAGAGTAGATATGTGTAAAGAATATAACTATTCGATTACAAGACGTCTAGACGATGGCCAGTATGTAGTGAAGGAGGCAAGTATGTCGAAGTTGCTGTCTACAAAAATGGCTGACGAAGTGATTTATGATGCACTTCAATTGTTAGGAGGTTACGGCTATATGGAAGAGTACCCTTTAGCAAGATTACTTCGAGATAGTCGACTTGGTCCTATTGGAGGAGGTACTTCTGAAATATTAAAAGAGATCATCGCAAAAATTGTGATTGACAATAAAGAGTACAAGCCGGCAACCTAATGTATTTGAACTAAAATTTCTTTGTTAAGAAGTGTGTTCGTTTAATAGGGGTTTCTTTATTTGTAACTTTCATGAGTAATTTATAGATTTAAATTTTTATTTCGCAATTAATAACTATCTTTGCAGTCCAAAATTAAAAACAAACAGGTAAACTGTTTTAAATTTTTTGAGATACAGATGAAAGGAGGTGCCAATATATGTTAATTATACCCGTAAAAGAAGGAGAGAACATCGATAGAGCGTTAAAGCGTTTTAAAAGAAAATTCGATCGTACGAAAACCATGAAGAACTTACGTAATAGAAAAAACTTTACAAAGCCTTCAGTAGCAAATAGAGCGCAAAGAATCAAAGCCTCTTATGTACAAAAATTAAGAACACAAGAAGAAGTAGGTTAATTCCCGCTTTTTTAGAGATTATAAATCTCGTAACCCTTTTAGGTGTTACGAGATTTTTTTTGTTTAATTTTTCATAAATTTGAAACAAAGAAGATTTATTTAATGATTTCAGCATTTATCACATATCTTACCTTAGAGAAAAAATATTCTAAGCACACAATAACAGCTTATCAGAATGATTTAAATTCCTTCAGTCTTTTTTGTGAAAATACCTTTGATCAAGATGAAATTAGAAACGTTCATTATCCACAGATTCGGAGTTGGATCGTTGATTTGGTAGGTCAAGGAGTTTCTAATAATACGATTAACCGAAAAATAAGTTCGCTAAAGTCATTTTACAAGTTTCTTCAAAAAACAAAACAGATTGATTTAAACCCTTTGATAAAACATAAGGCTTTAAAAGTTGAAAAGAGAATTCAAAACCCCTTTTCAGAGTCAGAAATCACAAAAGCGATATCTCTTTTGGAAGAAAAGGATGATTTTGTGTCGGTACGAAATCGACTAATTGTAGAATTGCTTTATTCGACAGGAATGAGAAGGGGAGAATTAATTTCAATTCAACTTTCAGATGTAGCCCTTTTAGAGAAATTGATAAAGGTGATCGGAAAAAGAAATAAAGAACGATTTGTACCCTTGTTGGCACCGGTAATAAAAACAATAACAAGGTATCTTGAACTCAGAAAAGAAGTAGTGACAACTTCACGTTTTTTGTTTATTACAGAGAAAGGAAATAAACTCTACGAAACGCTTGTATATAGGGTGGTAAATTCTTACTTTAGTAACGTCTCTACGAAAGAGAAAAAAAGTCCGCACTTATTAAGGCATTCGTTTGCTACTCATTTATTAAATGAAGGTGCCGATTTAAATTCTGTGAAAGAACTGTTAGGGCATGCAAGTTTAGCTTCTACACAAGTTTATACTCACAATAGTGTAGAGAAAATGAAAAAAGTATATAACCAGGCACATCCAAGGAGCCTTAAAAATAATAATTTATGAAAGTATTTACTCAATCCGTCAATTTTAATGCCGATACTAGTTTAATAGATTATACACAATCGAAAGTTGCGTCTTTAGTAAAGTATCACGATAAAATTGTAGACGCAGAGGTTTTTTTGAAAGTTCAGAAGACAAGCGATAAAGAAAATAAGATTACAGAGGTTAAAATTAATATACCTGGTGCCGAATTGGTGGTAAAAAGAGAAACAAAAACATTTGAAGAAGGAGTGAATTTGGCTGTAGATTCCTTGAAAAGACAGCTAAAAAAGTCGAAAGAAAAGCATCGAGAAACATTAATTTAATAAAAAAGTGAAAATATAATTATAAAATGTTTTAGAAGTTAAAAAAACTTTATACATTTGCAATCCGTTAGAAATAGCGGGTTGTTTTTTTGCAACAAAAGCCGATGTAGCTCAGCTGGCTAGAGCAGCTGATTTGTAATCAGCAGGTCGTGGGTTCGAGTCCCTCCATCGGCTCAAAAAAAGCAAGAAATTAAGTTCATTAAAATAGTAAATTAAAGGGGAGATACTCAAGCGGCCAACGAGGACGGACTGTAACTCCGTTGACTACGTCTTCGCAGGTTCGAATCCTGCTCTCCCCACAATTTATATAATTTGCGAAAGTAGCTCAGTTGGTAGAGCGTCAGCCTTCCAAGCTGAATGTCGCCGGTTCGAACCCGGTCTTTCGCTCAAGAGTACCAACATAAGCCGGTGTAGCTCAGTTGGTAGAGCGCATCCTTGGTAGGGATGAGGTCGTGGGTTCAAATCCCATCGCTGGCTCAATTAATACGTATTACTAGAGACTAAATATATTTAAACTAAGAATTAAAATTAACAAACATGGCAAAGGCAACTTTTGATCGTTCGAAACCACACTTAAACATTGGTACAATTGGACACGTAGATCACGGTAAAACAACTTTAACTGCTGCTATTACTAAAGTATTAGCTGATGCAGGTTTTTCAGAAGCAAGATCATTCGATCAGATTGATAACGCACCTGAAGAAAAAGAAAGAGGTATCACAATTAATACCTCACACGTAGAATATCAAACAGCAAATCGTCACTATGCGCACGTAGATTGTCCAGGTCACGCGGATTACGTTAAGAACATGGTAACAGGTGCTGCACAAATGGATGGAGCAATTTTAGTAGTTGCTGCAACAGATGGGCCAATGCCACAGACGAGAGAGCACATTTTATTAGGACGCCAAGTAGGTATTCCTCGTATGGTTGTTTTCTTGAACAAAGTGGACATGCTTGATGGTGATGAAGAGATGTTAGAATTAGTAGACATGGAAGTAAGAGAATTACTTTCTTTCTATGAGTATGATGGTGACAATGGTCCTATCGTAGCAGGTTCTGCATTAGGTGCTTTAAACGGTGAGCAACAATGGGTTGATACTGTTTTAGAATTAATGGCACAAGTTGATACTTGGATCGAAGAGCCTTTAAGAGAGGTTGATAAAGATTTCTTAATGCCAATTGAAGATGTATTTTCAATTACTGGTCGTGGAACTGTAGCTACAGGTCGTATCGAAACTGGTATTGCAAATACAGGAGATTCAGTTGATATTATTGGTATGGGTGCTGAAAAAATGCAGTCTACTATTACTGGTATTGAAATGTTCCGTCAAATCTTAGATAGAGGTGAAGCAGGAGATAATGCTGGTATCTTATTAAGAGGTATTGCAAAAGAAGATATTAAAAGAGGTATGGTAATCTGTAAGCCAGGTTCTGTAACTCCTCATGCTAAATTTAAAGCAGAGGTTTATGTTCTTAAAAAAGAAGAAGGTGGACGTCACACTCCATTCCATAACAACTACCGTCCACAATTTTATGTGAGAACAACAGATGTTACTGGTAACATTCAATTACCTGATGGTGTTGAAATGGTAATGCCAGGAGATAACTTAACAATTACAGTTGATTTAATCCAACCAATTGCATTAAACTTAGGTTTACGTTTTGCAATTCGTGAAGGAGGAAGAACTGTAGGTGCAGGTCAGGTTACTGAAATTTTAGACTAATTTTTTAGACTAAAATATTTCAATAAATTATAAAAGGTGTCACGCTTTCAGCGTGACGCCTTTATGAGTAAAGAAAATAGAGAGACGGGCGTAGTTCAGCGGTAGAGCACTGGTCTCCAAAACCAGCTGTCGGGAGTTCGAATCTCTCCGCCCGTGCAAATAAAAAACATAAATAACCAATGAAGTTTATTCAATATATCAAAGATTCTTTTGAGGAATTAAACAACCATATGACTTGGATCTCTAAAGAGGATGCACAAAAATCAACAATGACAGTTGCTGTTTTTACGATTTTATTCGCTTTAGCCGTTGCAGGCATCGATTATGTTTTTCAAACAGGATTAGATGTTTTTTTTACAACGTTTAAATCTAACTAACTATGGCAACTGATTCAGTAATGAAATGGTATGTTGTAAGAGCCATTGGAGGACAGGAAAATAAAGTTCAGTCCTATATAGAGACTGAAATTAATCGTTTAGGGCTTTCAGATTTTGTAAGTCAAGTAATTGTTCCTAAAGAGAAAGTCGTTCAAATAAAAGACGGTAAAAAAATTCACAAGGAAAAAGTTTATTTCCCTGGATATATTATGGTAGAAGCAAATCTATCTGGTGAAGTTCCTCACGTGATCAAATCCATAACAGGTGTTATTGGTTTTTTAGGAGAAACTAAAGGAGGAGAACCAGTGCCAATGCGTAAATCAGAAGTAAATCGAATGTTAGGTAAAGTAGACGAATTGTCCGTTCAGGATGAAAACGTTGCGATTCCTTTCGATATTGGTGAAACGGTAAAAGTTGTTGATGGACCATTTAATGGTTTTGATGGAACGATCGAAAAAGTAAATGAAGAAAAGCGTAAGCTTGAGGTAATGGTAAAGATTTTCGGAAGAAAAACACCATTAGAGTTGAGTTATATGCAAGTAGAAAAGATATAATTGTTACCAAATATATAAATACCGATTTGTTTTTGGGCTTCCAACTTAAAACAAATCATTAAACATTTTAAAATGGCAAAAGAAGTTAGTAAAGTAGTTAAGTTACAAGTAAGGGGAGGCGCAGCGAATCCATCGCCGCCGGTTGGACCCGCTTTAGGAGCTGCTGGTGTTAACATAATGGAGTTTTGTAAACAGTTCAATGCAAGAACGCAAGATAAACAAGGTAAAGTTTTACCAGTTGCGATCACTGTTTATAAAGATAAATCTTTCGATTTTATCGTAAAAACGCCACCTGCAGCAGTTCAGTTACTAGAAGCGGCCAAAATTAAAAAAGGTTCAGGAGAACCAAACAGGAAGAAAGTAGCATCTGTTACTTGGGATCAAATTAAAGTAATTGCAGAAGACAAAATGGTAGATTTAAATGCCTTTAAAGTTTCTTCAGCAATGAGAATGATTGCAGGTACAGCTCGTTCTATGGGTTTAACAGTTAAAGGTGATGCACCAGTATAAACTTTATAAAAAATAGTAAAATGGCAAGATTAACAAAAAAGCAAAAAGTTGCATACGCAAAAGTAGACGCGAATACGTCTTACGATTTAAATGCGGCTTCAGCATTAATCAAAGATATTACTACTGTAAAGTTTGATGCATCAGTAGATTTAGCGATTAGATTAGGAGTAGACCCTCGTAAAGCCAATCAAATGGTAAGAGGTGTCGTTACTTTACCACATGGTACAGGTAAAGATGTAAAAGTATTAGCTTTGGTAACACCAGACAAAGAAGCAGAAGCTACAGCAGCAGGCGCAGATTATGTTGGTTTGGATGAGTTTTTACAAAAAATCAAGGGAGGTTGGACCGATGTTGATGTAATTATTACCATGCCGAGTGTAATGGGGAAACTAGGACCTTTAGGAAGAATTTTAGGACCAAGAGGTTTAATGCCAAACCCAAAGACTGGTACAGTAACAATGGACGTAGCAAAAGCAGTAAAAGATGTGAAAGCTGGTAAAATTGACTTTAAAGTTGATAAGACAGGTATTATACATGCTGCAATTGGGAAAGTTTCTTTTGATGCAAATCAGATTGCTGAAAACGCCAATGAGTTAATTCAAACAATTAACAAATTGAAACCTACTACAGCAAAGGGAACCTATATAAAAAGTGTTTTCATGTCTAGCACTATGAGTCCAAGTGTTCAACTTGATGTAAAATCTGCTTAATAGCAGTTAAAACCTATAATTATGACTAGAGAGGAAAAATCACAAGTAATTCAAGATTTAACAGCAAAGTTAGCAGATACAAGTACTATTTATTTAGCAGATATTTCAGGATTAGATGCAACAACAACATCTAATTTACGTAGAGCATGTTTTAAAGCAGATGTTCAATTATCTGTAATAAAAAATACATTACTTGCAAAAGCAATGGAAGCTTCTGATAAAGATTTCGGAGACTTACCGTCTGTTTTAAAAGGGAACACATCGATGTTAGTTGCTGAGGCTGCAAATGCACCAGCAAAGCTAATCAAAGAGTTTAGAAAAAAATCTGATAAGCCTTTCTTGAAAGGTGCTTACGCAGAAGAGTCTGTTTATATTGGCGATGATCAATTAGACGCTCTTGTAAATATCAAATCTAGAGAAGAACTCATTGGAGATATTATTTCATTATTACAATCGCCTGCTAAGAATGTTATTTCAGCATTACAATCAGGAGGAAACAAGCTTTCAGGTATCTTAACAACGTTATCTGAAAAATAAGTACGCGCACAAATAAACTATTATATAACAAATTTTAAAAACAATTAAAATGGCAGAATTAAAAGATTTCGCAGAGCAATTAGTTAACTTAACAGTAAAAGAGGTTAATGAATTAGCTACTATTTTAAAAGATGAGTACGGTATCGAACCAGCAGCAGCAGTAGCAGCAGCAGCAGGACCAGCAGCAGCAGGTGAAGCAGCTGAAGAGCAAACTGAATTTGATGTAATCTTAAAAGCAGCAGGTGGTTCTAAACTAGCAGTTGTAAAATTAGTTAAGGAATTAACTGGTTTAGGATTGAAAGAAGCTAAAGGTATCGTTGATAGCGCACCAGCAGCAGTAAAAGAAGGTGTATCTAAAGATGAGGCAGAAGGTCTTAAAAAATCTTTAGAAGAAGCTGGAGCTGAGGTAGAGCTTAAGTAATTTACTCTCCCGAAAAATTTTTCGGGAAAAACAAATTAAGGTTTAGGTACTAAAAACGCATGTTTTTAGTCCTAAACCATTTTGTGTATATATTCGTTTTTATTTTAATTAAAAATATATTCTCTTTTGGCAACGAAAAACACCACTGAAAGAATCAACTTCGCAACTTCAAAATTAGGTACAGATTATCCAGATTTTCTAGATATTCAGGTAAAGTCATTTCAAGACTTTTTCCAGTTACAAACTAAGGCAGAAGAAAGAGGAGAAGAAGGTTTGTATAAAACCTTCATGGATAATTTCCCAATTACAGATACTAGAAATCAATTCGTATTAGAATTTTTAGATTATTTTGTAGATCCCCCAAGATATAGTATTCAAGAATGTATAGAAAGAGGATTAACACATAGTGTTCCTCTAAAAGCTCGTTTAAAGCTTTTCTGTACAGATCCAGAACACGAAGATTTCGAAACTATTGTACAAGATGTTTATTTAGGGACCATTCCTTATATGACCAACTCTGGTACTTTCGTAATTAACGGTGCAGAACGTGTAGTTGTCTCTCAATTGCATAGATCTCCAGGTGTGTTTTTTGGACAATCTTTCCATGCAAACGGGACAAAATTATATTCAGCAAGAGTAATTCCTTTCAAAGGTTCTTGGATTGAATTTGCTACCGATATCAATCAAGTGATGTACGCTTATATTGATAGAAAGAAAAAATTACCAGTGACTACTTTATTCAGAGCCATCGGTTTTGAAAGAGATAAAGACATTTTAGAGATCTTTAACTTAGCAGAAGAAGTAAAGGTTTCTAAAGCTGGACTAAAAAAAGTACTAGGACGTAAGTTAGCTGCAAGAGTTTTAAAAACTTGGCATGAAGATTTCGTAGATGAAGATACAGGAGAAGTTGTATCGATTGAAAGAAACGAAATCATTTTAGACAGAGATACGGTTCTAGAAAAAGAACATATTGATGAAATAATTGAAGCAGGTGCCAAAACCGTTTTGTTACATAAACAAGACAATTTACATGCAGATTACTCGATTATTCACAATACATTACAAAAAGATCCTACAAATTCAGAAAAAGAAGCTGTAGAACATATTTATAGACAATTACGAAATGCTGAACCGCCAGATGAAGAAACGGCAAGAGGTATTATCGATAAATTATTCTTTTCGGAACAACGTTACAATTTAGGTGAAGTTGGTCGTTTTAGAATGAATATTAAATTAGGCTTAGACGAACCAATCACTCAAAAAGTACTAACAAAACTTGATATCATTACGATTATTAAGTATTTGATTGAATTGATTAATTCTAAAGCTGAAGTAGATGATATTGATCACTTATCAAACCGTCGTGTAAGAACAGTTGGAGAACAATTGGCACAGCAATTTGGTGTTGGTTTAGCCCGTATGGCTAGAACCATACGTGAGCGTATGAATGTACGTGATAATGAGGTTTTTACTCCTATTGATTTAATTAACGCGAAGACACTTTCTTCTGTAATTAATTCATTTTTTGGAACCAACCAGTTGTCTCAATTTATGGATCAAACAAATCCACTAGCAGAAATTACGCACAAGCGTCGTTTATCTGCACTAGGACCAGGTGGGTTATCAAGAGAAAGAGCAGGTTTTGAGGTACGTGATGTTCATTATACGCATTACGGACGTCTTTGTCCAATTGAAACTCCAGAGGGACCGAACATTGGTTTGATTTCTTCACTTTCAGTTTTTGCAAAAGTGAATAATTTAGGATTTATTGAAACGCCTTATATTAAGGTAGAAGCAGGAAATCTTGATTTAGAACACAAGCATATTTATTTAAGTGCTGAAGAGGAAGAAGGAATGAAGTTTGCGCAATCAAATATTGAGGTGGATGCAAAAGGCTTTTTACAAGGAGATCGTGTTATTTCACGTGAAGGAGGAGATTTTCCAGTAGTTTCTACGAGTGAAGTAGATTATATGGATGTTGCTCCAAATCAAATTGCTTCGATTTCAGCATCTTTAATTCCGTTCCTAGAACATGATGATGCCAACCGTGCATTAATGGGATCGAACATGATGCGTCAAGCAGTTCCATTATTACGTCCACAAGCACCAATTGTTGGTACTGGTTTAGAAAGAAGAGTTGCAAAAGACTCAAGAATCTTAATCAATGCAGAAGGAAGCGGAGTAGTAGAATATGTAGATGCAAATGTGATCAAAATTAAGTACGATAGAACCGATGAAGAAAAACTTGTTAGTTTTGAATCTGATGAGAAATCATATAACTTAATTAAGTTTAGAAAAACCAATCAAGGAACCAACATCAACTTAAAACCAATTGTACAAAAAGGAGATAGAGTTGAAGAAGGACAGGTTCTTTGTGAAGGATATGCAACACAAAAAGGAGAACTAGCCTTAGGGATCAATATGAAAGTAGCCTTTATGCCTTGGAAAGGGTATAACTTCGAGGATGCGATTGTAATTTCTGAAAGAGTAGTTCGTGAAGACATCTTTACATCAATACATATTGATGAGTATTCTTTAGATGTAAGAGATACCAAGTTAGGAACTGAAGAGTTAACCAATGATATTCCAAACGTTTCAGAAGAAGCTACCAAAGATTTAGATGAAAATGGAATGATTCGTATTGGAGCAGAAGTAAATCCAGGCGATATCCTAATTGGTAAGATTACACCAAAAGGAGAATCAGATCCAACTCCAGAAGAAAAATTATTACGTGCTATTTTTGGTGACAAAGCGGGTGATGTAAAAGATGCATCATTAAAAGCTTCTCCATCATTAAGAGGAGTAGTAATTGATAAAAAATTATTTAGAAGAGCTGTTAAAGATAAAAACAAGAGATTAAGAGATAAAGAAGCAGTTGTTGCTTTAGAAGCTTCTTTTGTTTCTAAATTTGAAACTCTAAAGGATAGTTTAATTGAGAAGTTATTTGGCTTAATCAGTGGAAAAACTTCACAAGGAGTCTTTAACGATTTAGGAGAAGAAGTATTACCAAAAGGTAAGAAATATACGCTTAAAATGTTAAATTCTGTAGATGATTATGTGCATTTAACAGGATCTTGGACAACAGATGATACTTTAAATTCTTTAGTGGGTGAATTGGTTCACAACTATAAAATTAAAGTAAATGATTTACAAGGTAGCTTACGTCGTCAGAAATTTACAATCTCTGTAGGAGATGAGTTACCAGCAGGAATCTTAAAATTAGCGAAAGTTTATATTGCCAAAAAACGAAAGTTGAAAGTAGGTGATAAAATGGCGGGACGTCACGGAAACAAAGGTATTGTTGCTCGTATTGTAAGAGCAGAAGACATGCCTTTCTTAGAAGACGGAACTCCAGTAGACATCGTTTTAAACCCGTTAGGGGTACCTTCTCGTATGAACATTGGTCAAATTTATGAAACTGTTCTTGGTTGGGCAGGTCAGAAATTAGGAACTACCTATGCAACACCAATTTTTGATGGAGCATCTTTAGATCAAATCAATACAATTACAGACGCAGCAGGTGTACCAAGATTTGGACATACCTATTTATATGATGGTGGAACCGGAAAACGTTTCGATCAGCCAGCAACGGTTGGAATCATTTATATGATTAAGTTAGGACACATGATTGAAGATAAGATGCACGCACGTTCTATCGGACCATACTCATTAATTACACAACAACCCCTAGGAGGTAAAGCTCAATTTGGAGGTCAGCGTTTTGGAGAGATGGAAGTATGGGCTTTAGAAGCATACGGTGCTTCTAGTATCTTAAGAGAAATCTTAACTGTAAAATCTGATGATGTAATGGGAAGAGCCAAAACATACGAAAGTATAGTAAAAGGTGAAGCGATGCCAGAACCAGGTTTACCAGAATCATTTAATGTATTAATGCACGAACTGAAAGGTTTAGGTTTAGACGTTAGATTAGAAGAATAGCAAAAATTGATGATAGAAGTTGATGCAAATCAGCTTCTATTCATCATATATTAATAAGTCTCTTAGAGACCGTTTTTACAATTTTAATTCGAATCCATTACCATGGCAAGAAAACACGAGAAGTACACTGTAAAAAAGTTTAATAATATCTCCATTGGTTTATCCTCACCAGAATCTATTTTAGAGATTTCTAAAGGTGAAGTTTTAAAACCAGAAACAATTAATTACCGAACCCACAAACCAGAAAGAGATGGTTTATTTTGTGAGCGTATTTTTGGTCCTGTAAAGGATTATGAATGTGCTTGTGGAAAATATAAAAGAATCCGTTATAAAGGAATCGTTTGTGATCGATGTGGTGTAGAAGTAACAGAAAAGAAAGTACGTAGAGATCGAGTAGGACATATCAACTTGGTTGTTCCTGTTGCTCATATTTGGTATTTTAGATCATTGCCTAACAAAATGGGATACCTTTTAGGTTTGCCATCTAAAAAGTTAGACATGATTATTTACTACGAACGATATGTAGTAATTCAACCTGGTATCGCAAAAAATGTTGAAGGAGAATCTTTACAAAAAATGGACTTCTTAACTGAAGAAGAATATTTAGATATTTTAGAAGAAATTCCAGCAGAAAATCAATATTTAGAAGACACAGACCCAAACAAGTTTATCGCTAAAATGGGCGCTGAGTGTTTAATTGACCTATTAGCGCGTATCGATTTAGAAGCATTGTCTTTTGAATTAAGACACAAAGCAAATACGGAAACTTCTAAACAAAGAAAAACAGAAGCTTTAAAGCGTTTAAATGTTGTTGAAGCATTTAAAGACTCTCAGAAAAATAGAGAAAACAATCCAGAGTGGATGATCATGAAGGTAGTTCCGGTAATACCACCAGAATTACGTCCATTAGTTCCCTTAGATGGAGGTCGTTTTGCAACGTCAGATTTAAATGATTTATACAGACGAGTTATTATTAGAAATAATCGTTTAAAAAGATTGGTGGAAATAAAAGCTCCAGAAGTTATTTTACGTAATGAGAAGCGTATGTTACAAGAATCAGTAGATTCATTGTTTGACAATACACGTAAATCATCTGCAGTAAAAACAGAATCTAATAGACCTTTAAAATCCTTATCTGATTCCTTAAAAGGAAAACAAGGACGTTTCCGTCAGAATTTATTAGGAAAGCGTGTTGATTATTCTGCACGTTCTGTAATTGTTGTTGGACCTGAATTAAGATTGTCAGAATGTGGTATTCCTAAGGATATGGCAGCTGAACTTTACAAGCCTTTCGTAATCCGTAAATTGATTGAAAGAGGAATTGTAAAAACAGTAAAATCTGCCAAGAAAATTATAGACAGAAAAGAACCCGTTGTTTGGGATATTTTAGAAAATGTAATTAAAGGACACCCTGTTTTATTAAACAGAGCCCCTACTTTACACAGACTAGGTATACAAGCTTTTCAACCAAAATTAATTGAAGGAAAAGCAATCCAATTGCACCCATTAGCATGTTCCGCATTTAATGCGGATTTTGATGGGGATCAAATGGCAGTGCATTTACCATTAGGACCTGAAGCTATTTTAGAAGCGCAAATATTAATGTTAGCGTCTCATAATATCTTAAATCCTGCCAATGGAGCACCAGTTACTGTACCATCACAAGATATGGTACTTGGTTTGTATTACATGACAAAAGAAAGAATTTCTACTCCAGAAGTACCCATTAAAGGAGAAGGGTTAACGTTCTATTCACCAGAAGAAGTAACGATTGCTTTTAATGAAGAAATGGTGGACTTAAATGCGGGTATTAAAGTAAGAACTCAAGATGTTGACGAAAACGGAGCTCAAGTAACTAAAATTATAGCAACTACAGTTGGTAGAGTTTTATTTAATGAAGTAGTTCCTCCAGCTGCTGGATATATCAATGAAGTATTGACTAAGAAAAACTTAAGAGGAATTATTGGTGGTGTTTTAAAAGCGACTGACATTCCTACAACGGGAGATTTCTTAGACGAGATAAAAAATATGGGTTATAAATTTGCCTTCCAAGGTGGTTTATCATTCAGTTTAGGAGATATTATTATTCCTAAAGAAAAAGCAGGAATGATTGCTGAAGCGAATAAAGAAGTGGATGGAATTATTTCAAACTATAACATGGGAATGTTAACGCAAAAAGAGCGTTATAACCAGGTAATTGATATTTGGGGAAGAACCAATAACGATTTAACTGAGTTGTCTATGAAACGTTTGCGTGAAGACCAACAAGGTTTCAACTCGGTATATATGATGCTTGATTCTGGAGCTCGTGGATCTAAAGAACAGATTCGTCAGTTAACAGGTATGCGTGGATTAATGGCAAAGCCTAAAAAATCGACTGCTGGTGGTGGTGAAATTATTGAGAATCCAATTCTTTCTAACTTTAAAGAAGGATTATCGATACATGAATATTTTATCTCTACGCACGGTGCACGTAAAGGATTAGCAGATACCGCTTTAAAAACGGCAGATGCAGGTTACTTAACACGTCGATTAGTAGATGTTTCACAAGACGTAATTGTAAACCAAGAAGACTGTGGTACATTAAGAGGATTAGAAGTAATGCCTTTAAAGAAAAATGATGAGATTGTAGAATCTTTATCAGATAGAATTGAAGGACGTGTTTCTTTACAAGATGTATTTTTACCGAATTCAGATGATGAATTATTGGTAGCAGCTGGAGAATCTATTTCTATAAAAATAGCTGATGCGATCCAAGCAGCAGGAATTGATAGAGTTGAAGTTAGATCTGCATTAACATGTGAATCTCCCAAAGGAATTTGTGCAAAATGTTATGGACAAAGTTTATCTACCCGTAGTAAAGTACAAATTGGAGAAGCCGTGGGTGTAATTGCAGCACAATCTATTGGAGAACCAGGTACACAGTTAACATTACGTACATTCCACGTTGGTGGGGTTGCCGGAAATATTTCAGAAGAAAATAAATTAACAGCGAAGTTTGAAGGGAAAGTTACCATCGAAGATTTACGAACTGTTAATGGAAAAGACAATGACGGTAATGATGTAGAAATCGTAATTTCTAGAACAGCAGAAATTAAAGTTACTGACAAGAAAACGGGCATTACTTTAAGTACCAATATTATCCCTTATGGTTCTTATATTTTCGATAAAGATCGAAAATCAATCAAAAAAGGAGATGTTATTTGTCAATGGGATCCATTTAATGGTGTTATTGTTTCTGAATTTGGAGGTAAAGTGAAGTTTGATAATTTAGAACAAGGTATCAACTACTCTGTTGAAATTGATGAACAAACTGGTTTCCAAGAGAAAGTAATGACAGACTCTAAGAACAAGAAAATTATCGCTTCTTTAATTATTGAAGATAAAGATGGTACTGCATTGCGTTCATACAGTTTACCAGTAGGTGCACACTTAATGGTAAGTGATGGAGAGAAAGTTAAACCTGGTCATACGTTGGTGAAAATACCTCGAAAGTCAGGTAAAGCAGGAGATATTACAGGAGGGCTACCTCGAGTAACGGAATTATTTGAAGCACGTAACCCATCCAATCCTTCTGTAGTTTCAGAAATAGATGGTGTCGTTTCTTTCGGGAAAATCAAACGTGGTAACAGAGAAATTATCGTAGAATCTAAAACAGGAGATCTAAGTAAGTACTTAGTGAAACTTTCAAATCAGATTTTAGTACAAGAAAATGACTTTATCAAAGCAGGAATGCCATTGTCAGACGGAGCAACCACTCCTTCAGATATTCTAAGAATTAAAGGGCCTTCTGCAGTACAAGAATACTTAGTCAATGAAATACAAGAAGTATATCGTTTGCAGGGAGTGAAAATTAATGATAAGCATTTCGAAGTTGTTGTACGTCAAATGATGCGTAAAGTGAAGATTATCGATTCAGGAGATACTTTATTCTTAGAGAATCAATTGATCCATAAAATTGACTTTATTAAAGACAATGATGCTATTTACGGAATGAAAGTTGTTGAAAGTGCTGGAGATTCTGAGAACTTAACTGCCGGTCAAATTATTACTGCACGTCAATTAAGAGATGAGAATTCTTTATTAAGAAGAAATGATCTCAACTTAGTAGAAGCAAGAGATGCCAAACCAGCAACTGCAGAGCAGGTGTTACAAGGTATTACAAGAGCTTCTTTACAGACAAAATCATTTATATCTGCGGCTTCCTTCCAGGAAACAACCAAAGTGTTAAACGAAGCAGCTGTAAACGGTAAAATTGATACATTAGAAGGCTTGAAAGAGAATGTAATTGTAGGTAAGAGAATACCAGCAGGAACAGGAATGAGAAAGTATGATCATATTTTAGTGGGACCTAAAGATGAAATAGAAGAAAGCTTCTAGGAAATCTTCCCAGTTTATAAATTTTAAAAGTTGAATTGTTTATTGTAATTTATTACAGGACTCAATCCAACTTTTTTTTATACATTTAATTGCAAATCAATCACACAATTTAAGGAAATCAATTATGGAAGAAAATAAAAATAAAGAAGGACAGTTAAATATTGAATTGGATCAAGAGATTGCCGAAGGAACCTATTCTAATTTGGCGATTATCAATCACTCGATGTCAGAGTTTATTCTAGACTTTATCAACATTATGCCAGGAGTTCCCAAAGCAAAAGTGAAGTCAAGAATTATTTTAACACCCCAGCACGCAAAAAGATTAACAAAAGCATTGGCAGACAATGTGCGAAAGTTTGAAAGCGCCCATGGTGAAATAAAAGATGCAGAGCAACCTCCAATTCCAATGAATTTTGGACCTACAGGGCAAGCATAGATTTTTTTTATAAAAAGAATTAAACACCCCAAATAGCTGAATGCTATTTGGGGTGTTTTCTATATAAGGTGCTAATAACTTAATGACTTCACAAATCGATTAAGAAATTACCGTACTCAATTTAAACATAGGTAAGTACATGGCGATTAAAATTACTGCTACAATAGCGCCCAGTATTAAAATAATAAAAGGCTCGATAATGGCAGAAATCATCTTCGATTTGTATTCAATTTCTTCATAGTATTGCACTGTTAACCTCTTAAAAATAGTTTCGTTTTGGTTGGTTTCATCAGCCACTTTTATAAGCGATACCATTTTTTTGTCAAAAATCTTGTGTCCGTCCATACTTTGATGCAAACTTTTTCCTTGTAAAATATCGTGTTCTACCTTTTCAAGTGTAGTTTCTAGCGGGTAGAAGTCTACCATATTTTTTGTCAACTGAATCCCATTCAGAAGCGGTACTTTAGCTCCCGTCAATAATGTGATTGCTTGTGTAAATTGAGCGATTTTCACCTTTCTGATAAAGTCCCCAATTAAAGGTGTTTTCAATAGGAGTTTTGACATTAATTTTCGATACCAAATTTTCTTTTGAAATGTTTTTTTTAAAAAAATAAAAAGCAAAATACAGAGTATAAAACCCCACCAATAGGCACTAAATAAATCTGAGGCATTCATAATTGCTTTTGTAATCCAAGGCAATTCGACTTTGTTTTGTTTAAAAATATCTGCAAACATAGGTACCACAAACTGCAGCATAAATAAAATGGCTAAGAATGCCGTACATAAAACAACAATAGGGTAGGAGAGTGCATTGACTACAATGCGTCTTTGTTCATTTTTTTTCTTATAGAAGGTACCCAATTCTTTGGTGACTCTTTGCAAAGTTCCCGTTTGTTCACCAATTCTAAGCGCGTGATATTCATATTCAGAAAATTCTTTTTTAGTAAGAATGGCTGCCGATAAATTTTGTCCATTTATAAGTTTTAAAATGATCTCTTCAAAAAGTACCTTCTCTTTTTCTTTCTTTTGGGAATCTGCAATTAACTGTAACGCACCTTTTAAGGTGAGCCCAGCGCTTAACAAAACGTTCAACTCAACATATAAGGCTTCTTTTTTTTTATTTGAAAACGACGCTCCAAAAGAGATTTCTTTTCGTAAAAACGAATGCATCTTAAAACGTGATTCTTTTTTTTGAGTCGGTATGTTTTTTAATTGAAAAGTCATTTTTTATAGTTCAAGAATTACAAGAATAAAATATGCCTAATTTTAGTTGTTTATATAGTAAGCTGCATCCTTCCTCTGCTGCACAAACAATTGCTGCTGTGCAAAAGACTTTGATGCCTCCATTAATATGGCGTCGAGGCTTTTATCCGTTACTATTTTTCCATCTAAGAATAATACTATTTTCCCCAACTCAACATGAAAGGTGTCTTGGTTTCTGAGGACCATCGTATCTAAAAATAGATACTGAATGCTGTCTTTGGTATTCGTTAAATTTAATCGCTTTTCATTTACATAATAAAAGGCAGTATTCAAATTAAAGTCTCTGGAGAACGTTGTTTCAAAAAAGCGAAACGCTTGTTTTTTTTCATAATTTTCTTGCATTGTAATAACTTGCTTTCTGATTATATTTAATACCAAAAATGTCACCGAAATTACAATACTAGACACGATCATTACCACAAGTAACTCTCCTAAAGTAAACGCTTTTAATTTATTTTGTTTCCATATCAATTTCATTTTTAACAAGTCTTTTTTTTGTCACAACATTCAAAATGCTAAATTCCAATAGTTTTATTTCTTGCTGTTCCACTCTTTGTATGCTATATATTAGATCATTTTCTGTTATTTCTAGTGGTATTTTTATGGGATTGTTTCGGTAGTCATATATAAACTGTTCCATTTTCATTTCGATTCGTTGTGTATCCTTTCTAACTGTTGTAAGCATCACATTATTAAGCGTTGCCATTGCAATGGCAAATACAATCAATAATACAGATGTAGCTACAATCACTTCGGTTAATGAAGATGCGTTTATTGGTGCCGTTATTATTTTTTTTAATCTACCCATTTTGCTATGGTATTTGATGCTTTCTCGATTTGCAACCCTGCGTATTGTTTCGGTAAAATGGTGGCATCTATGACCCCATTATAGAGATGATTGATATAGATACCTCCTGCTTTTTTTACTAAAAAATTATGGGTGTATACACTGCCATAAACTGTTCCTAGAAGTACAGTATTATTTGTACAATAGACTTCTCCTTTTACAATTGCATTTTCTGCAATGGTAATTTGGGCATTGAAATTGGAGGTTTCCTTTTCTGAAATATAGCTAACGATGCCTCTTACCTCACTTTTTTCTGAAAGAAGAATTTGAGAACTGTTTTCTTCTGCTGAGTTTGATTCAGTAGATTCATTTTTTAGCAGCATCAATGTTGATGGATATCTTAAAACACATTGCTTTTCTATCGTTATATTTTCAGTAGCAAAAGCTTGAAAACTTCCTTTAAAATTTTTGCCAACGCTTATTTTTGGAGCAATTAAAATAAGATTTTCTAATGTGGCAGATGCCGCAACATAAATGGCAGTTTTAGAGCTGATAATGATATTTCCTCGCAACGATATGTTTGTCAAATAAATGGCGTTTTCTTCTTGGTATATTGCTGTTTTTTCAAAAAATGATTGATGTAGTTCTAGCCCATCTTCCAATTCAAAAGGGACTCCTTCTACAATTGTAGGATTTTTGATAAAGTTTTTTAGATACTCCAGATTCTTTATTTTCGGGAAATTATCTGCGCTGTTTGAAACACTTCCATAGATCAATTGATTTCCATAATAAGAAGTTCCAGCAATGTTCCCACTTTTAACTCCTTGCTCTGGAAGGAGAACATCACCGATGATTTTTGTATTTCCTACCAACACCAATGATTGATTATTGTCTTCTAAGATCAATGCTTTTCTTTTAGAGTGCTGAGTTCCTAAAATCCCTACTTTTTGAAACTGTTCGTTTTTAACGCTAGATGCTACAATACCAATGTCATAAATACCCCAGTTTTTTTTCAAAAACGTAGTTTTAGCAATGGGACTCTCCCAGAAAGGAAGTTCCGTTTTAATGTTATAAGGACTCTCTTTTATTTTTAAGAACTCAAAACCTATTTGTGTATTGTGAATTGCTTCTTTTGAATAGCGATACTTTAGCGTCATTTTTTGATGAAGAAAGATTAAAGAAATAAAGGCAAAGATCAGTAATGCAATTACCACAGCAATGACCAAGACATATTGCATTGCACTTGCTTTTATTTTTTTTACTCTTTTCATAATTCTAGTAAAATGGTTTTTTTTACTCCTTGAAAAAGAACAATGGCTTCTATCGAATTAGCTTTTTTCAAGGTAACTTCTTGAAAGATTTCTCCCAACTTTACTATTTCTTGTTGTCCGTTAATCGTTAAAATATAGGAGGCTGTATTGTTGCCCTCAACCATTCCATTATAGATGATGTTTGGAAACCGTACTTCAATTTTCTTTATTTTCCTTTTTACTACTTTTTTCTTTTGAGGATATTTTCCTAAAAATGGATCTCGATATTCTCCATTCACTTTGTAAAAACTTTTTGACTCATTGATTTTTTTAAAAGTGGATTTAGAAACTACATGTATTTTAGATTCTGGAATTGTTGGATACCTTCTTTTATAAAAGGTATATCCAATCAGTCCCCAAATAATTACTACTGCAAAAAGGAGCCAAACTGTTTTTTGTTGTTTCTTCAATTTTTGTTTTTTTAACTGTAATTTTACGAATGCTTTCTATGCAACCCCAACGGTATCCTCTATATCAAAAAACGATACACTTCCTCAAGGGAAGTTTCGCCAGTCTCAACAAGTCTCAACATATTATCTTTTAGTAGGTTGATATTGTTTTTCTTTAGATACCCATTAATTTCTAATTTTTTGTCTTTTATATTATGGACTAATTCTTCTGTAATGGGAATGATTTCATAAACCGCTTTCCTTCCATGATATCCTGTTTGATAACAGTGAGCACAACCAACCGCTTCATGGTGTGTTTTAAGGGTCTCAAATACTCCTAGGTTTTGAAATTTTTGCGAAACTACTGTTTGCTTCTTTTTACATTGATTGCACAATTTCCGTACCAATCTTTGAGCGATACTCATGTTTAAAGTACTGGCAATTAGAAAATGAGGGATGTCCATATCGACCAACCGAGAGACCGTTGCCCATGCAGAATTTGTATGAATGGTTGATAGCACTAAATGCCCCGTTAATGAAGCTCTAATTGCCATGTTTGCAGTGGCTACATCTCGAATTTCACCAACCATAATAATATCTGGATCCTGCCGTAAAAAAGTACGCAGTGTACTGGCAAAATCCAAACCAATATTTTGTTTTAATTGCACCTGATTGACCCCTTCTAAGGTATATTCAATAGGGTCTTCTATGGTGAGAATATTTGTGTCTGGGGTGTTTAATAGTTTTAGTGTAGCATATAAAGTTGTTGTTTTACCAGAACCCGTAGGACCAGAAATAAGTACAATACCATTGGGTTTTTGAACTCCAGCTTTGTATAGAGATAGTTCTTTGTCTGAAAATCCTAATGTATCCAAAGAACTCAATAGTTTGTTTTTAGACAGAATTCGTAAAACTAATTTTTCTCCATGCAAAGTAGGTAAGGTTGAAACACGAATGTCAAAATCCTCGTTTGTCGAAGTGATATTTATTCTTCCATCTTGCGGCAGTCTTTTTTCGGAAATATCGAGACTTGCCATAATTTTAATTCGATTTGTTATTTTTGGATATTCTTCCAAAGAAATAATGAATCTTTCAAGTAACTTTCCATCGATTCGCAAACGAATTCTGGCATGTTTCTCGAAAATTTCAAAATGAATATCACTACTTCCGACTTCTTTGGCTTCGTGAATAATATTCATTAAAAAATCTTCAGAATATTCTAAATAATTACTTTTTTTATTGGGAGCGCTTCTCCGATAATTTACCTCCAAATACTGGTCCATGTGCTCAGTACTTTCTCTTTCTAAAACCACTTCTTTGCCTAAAACAATGGTCAATTCTTGTTTTAAAGTTGTGAGATTTTTAGCATCTGTTTTGAAAAGGAGCCTTTTTTTATTGCGATCTATTGGAATAACACGATACAGATAGGCCTGATCCGATGATAGAATTTGTTGTAAAGAGGTCTTTATGTCCAAGTGTTTTTTCTCCATTACATTGCAAATAAATTAAACCGATTCGTCACCATATTTATAATCAATACAAGCAGTAAGAAGAGGCTTTGTAATCCTGCCAAAGGCACCGTTTTTTCTTTGAGATGTTGTTTTATAAGCATGAAAATCGACCATGAGAAAATCAGCGAAAAAACAAAAATAACGAGAAAAGAAAGTGTGGGAAAACTTACTGCCAGTACCATGAAAAACAATAAGTCTCCAAGACCAAAAACATTAAAAATGGGTTGTTTCATTTTAATTTTTGCATACATACTAAGCATAAAAAACAGTGTAAAAACAATCAATAAATTGACAAATATTACGGCCAAAAACACCCCACTATCTTGTTGCTGAATATGCATTGCTCCCCCCAATAAAATGGCAAAAATGAATAGAATTGAGGTTACTTTTCTTTCTTTAAAATCTTGAAAGCAAAGCACCCCTAATAGCAGTATAAATAAAATTTCTAAGAGATACTTCATTCTTCTCGTTGGTTTTGATTTTGGATATAAAACAATCCTGTAAGTTCCTCTTTATTGTTTCGATAGTTTCTTTTTTTTTCAAAATTTATCGAGATCAATGCTCCCAATTGCTGTCTCTCGATCATATTGGTTAATTGTAAAAGTGACTTGAAATCGCCTTTTACTTGAAATTGATAAGACATTAAAACAGTTGAATTATCTGTATAAACATGTGGTTGTTTAAAAGAAATGATGTCCATCGACGTGCGCTTCGAAAAATCATTGAGCTTCTTTAAGAGGGTTTGTTGAAAAGAATTTTCAAAAGAAATGTCTTTGTACCTTAAAATGGAATCCAAATAATCGTTTTCTTGCTGTAAGTGCATAATGTATTTATTGGCATCCAATAATCTTTTTTTGTCGTTAGACAGGTTAATGAGTTCGGATTTTAATTCCACGGTTTTTTGAATTGAAAAGACATAAGAAAACACCAGTATGAAAAGAAAACTGACCAAGAGTACTTTATTTTTTTGTTTGTTATTCATGTATCGTGATTTCAAATTCGAAATTGGAAAGGCTCCCTCTTTTTTTTCCTTTGCCATAATCATTGATTGCAATACTTGCTACCCAATCTTGTTTTTCTAATAGCGCGATCCATGCAGAAAAGGCTTCATCTTTTTTACAGGCTCCTTTTAGGAGTATTTTTTTTTCATCAAAGATGAGTTTCTTGTCTGTTCTTTGTGCGCCTTTTAAAGGTTGAAAACTCATTTGATTTAAAAGAATTGTTGCAGGGGTTGTATTTCCTAATTCATCTAGATATTGAGAACGTTTTGATTTGGAGGCAGTTTGAAAACGCGTTACCAATTGTTTTTTTTGATTTACTTTGTTTTGAATACGCTCTAGTTTTATTTTGGATTCTTCACTCATTTCTGCAACTCCATTGAGTTCATTTACTTGCTCTCTGTAGGAACTAAAAATTAAAAAATTCCCCAATAATACGACAAGTAAAAAACCTAAAGCTGATTTAAATCCCATCTCAAAAATTCTTTTTTGAATGTAATTTTCTTTTAATTCTTGATACATTTGACTGGATGTATTCTTTGTGTAATAGGCAATAATTCCTGCTACAGCAAGTATTTCGCTGTTAGATACTGGAAGCTCATTAATAATAAATGTCTTTGTTGGAACTGTTTCTTTTTTTATTTCATCTATTGTTTTTGCTTTAAAATGGATGCTTGCATTGGATGTTTGGAGTTTTTTTTCAGTCACAATTTCTTGTAAATTTTTTACCACTAAATTTCCCAATGAAAAATCGATGACCGAAATTCCTTTTTTTTGATATTGAAGAAGCATCGCATCAATGTATTTTTTTCGTGCAATTGCTACAAAAGTATTTCCATTGGTTTGATAGGTTTCATAATAGAAATCACTAATTTTAATTGTAGGAAATGCCAATCGAAGCAATGCCTTTTCTTCTGGGTGTATTTCGGAAATTTTTTTTGTAAGAATCTGTTCATTATTAAAAATAACAAATACATGGGTTTGTTTTTTTAAAGAGACCATGAGTTCCCGAAAATCCTTTTCCTGACTTCGCTTTGAAATTACAAATGTTTTTTTTTGTTTTTTTAATTGAAGCAGTTGAAAAACATTGTTCTCTGCATGTTCAATGGCTGCATAATTTTTCCCATATGTGAGGTTTTGCCAAAGCATTATCGAATAATTGTTGGTTTAATTAATACAGACAATTTGCTCTTAGAAGCGGTTCTTGTTCGCTTACTAAAAAAATATTTTATCAGCGGAATTCTAGCTAAAAACGGTACTCCTGAGCCCGAACTGTTTTTGGAAGTTTCTTCAATGCCTCCCAAAATAATCACATCTTTATCTTTCACTCTTATTGTAGAGGTAAATTCTCTAGAATCCATTCCAGGAGGGGCTTCCGGATCAATACGTTCTCCATTAAAACTAGATTGCAAAACATTAATGCTTAGCGTAATGTTCTCATCACCAGAAACCAAGGGGCGAATGCCAATAGACAAGTCTGCATCAATAGGTAAGTAGTTTTTTACATTTGTAATTAATGGATTTTGAGTGCCTATTGTATTGGTTTGAGTTACGGCATAATACGAACGTTTTCCTATCGATAAGGCAGCTTGATGCCCATTTAGCGTAGATAGTTTTGGTGTTGAATGAATTTTTAAATCGCCATTGGTTTCCAAAGCCTCAATTTTTGCATAAAAATTTTCAGTCACCTTCCCAACATTTAAAGATCCAAACCCATTAAAACCACCAATAATCTTATTGATACTTGCTGCTCCTAGGCTTAAATTTGTTCCCTGAAAAATAGTGCCTTGATCTTCAATAGGGTTTTCTCCTAACCCCAAATCTAAACCTACCGATACACTGTTTGAATTTGAAACTTCAATAATCATCACTTCAATTAAAATAACAGGAACCGGCTTATCAATGGTTTTTAAAAATACTTTAAAGGCCTCTATTTTCTGCGCGTTTCCATCCACAATAAATGCGTTTTGTTCTACATCTACAGCAATGTCAATCCCCTCTTTAATCCCTTTAGGAATTAAATCCAATAAGACTTCGGTGTTGTTTGCGTAGTCTTGAAAAGAATTTCGATTTGTTCTGCTAGATCTTCGGTTCGAATTATTTGTGTGTTGTATATTGCCTTGGTTTTGGTTGAATTGATTGTTATTTATGTTGTTCGAAAAATTTCCGACATTGTCCTGAAACCCGGGAAAGACAGTATTCCGTTTGCTTTCCGAATTGTGCATGATTTCAATTGACCGGTGTAGTAGGGGAATGGAAGTAGTACTTCCTAAAGATGCCTGTTTTTCATCACCAAAAAAGTAAACATTATTTTTTTTCTTAAAACTCCATTGGGTATTTTCCAAAATACTCCGCAACAAATCATCAAAAGAAATATTTGTTGCTTTTACTGTGGCATTTCCGGCACTGGCAAGTGGTGTACTTGTGAACATATTGATGTTTAAATCGAAACCAATATCCTTTACAATGGAAGCAATGGAAACATTTTCAAAATCTACATCCACAATTTGTTGTACGGTGTCTTGCACTTTAAAATAGAAATTCGAATTTCGATACCTCGCTGGTTTTTGCCTTCGCGTGTCTTTAATTTCTTTCTGATTTGGATTCCTTGCGCTTTCAAAAAGGTAGTAATTGTCTTTTGTTTTCGTGACCGACAGATTGTTTGCAAAGGCAATTTTATCAATCGCACTTTCAAATGATTTCTCTTTAATATAAGCGGATAATTTTTGATGTTCAATCCCAGGTGCAAAAACGAGGTTCTTTCCGGTTACATCGGTTATTCTTTTAAAAGCGGTAAATAATGTATCGTTTTTAAGGTGTATTGAAAATAGATCTTTTTCTTTTTGGTAGGTTGCTTCAATCGTTCTTTTTCGAAATGGATGTACATATCTTTTTACACTTAGAATCGATCCTAATATATCTAGGGTTAGTTGGTGTTGTTTACAGACATACAGCAAAACATTTTTTACGGTAGCATTCGCGAAGTTTTGGGTTACCCTTATTTGTTTTAGTTCCGAAGCGATGCTTAGGTTTATTTTATTTGTTTTCGCAATCGATCTTAAAAGAGTTGTCAATTCAGACTCTTTTACATTAAAATCAACTTTGTTATTCAATCCAGAGATCGAATCCGACAAACGATTTAAGGTGATTTCTAATTGTTGAATTCGATCTGTTTTCGACTGACTATGAAGGGGTGGTGCTAAAAAAAGAACCATTAAAACGAGGAAGCTATATTTTTGAAGTATGCGCATGGTTTTTTCTAATTAATGGTAAAACTATTTGTGGTGAAGTTTGTTGAATATGCTGCATTCTTTCCTTTTACGCGCCATTCATAAGGGCCAAGATCGAGGCTTTTAGAAATTATGGTATTCGAGATAATAGAATCTAAAACAAGTTGGGTTGCGGCTTCAAATGTGGGGGTTGCAATTTGAATTTCATAAGCAGTTGCATCTTGTAAAGGTTTCCAGTTAAACTGAATTTCAATACTATCGATTTGGACATTGTTTGAAGGAGCCAATAATACAATGGTCTCTTCAGAAATGTTTTCAATAAAAACAGCTTCACAATTACTCCATAGGCATACCGTAATAAAGGCAACAAATAATTTATTTATCCAGGTTTTCATCACTTTTTTTTTATAAAGGAATGAAATTATTCATGTAAAACCTAACCCCAATAAACAAGTGGTCATATACGGGAATAAGTGTACTTATTTTGGGTTTAAGTGTATTTTTTTGGAATTCAAAAAACCATTTCTAATTAATTGTATACATTTGA
This sequence comes from uncultured Polaribacter sp., assembly GCA_943787375.1. Taxonomy (GTDB): domain Bacteria; phylum Bacteroidota; class Bacteroidia; order Flavobacteriales; family Flavobacteriaceae; genus Polaribacter. The sequence continues at coordinate 162,880 of CALSME010000004.1, read as the reverse complement.
AATGTAAAACCATAAATCTATGTTATGAAAAAAACAAAATGGAATTTTCCAAAAAAAGTGGCTGCATTTAATATGCAAGAACTTTTAACCGTATTGGTAATTATTGGTATTTTAATATTGATTGCTTTGCCCAACTTAATGCCTATTATTTCAAAAGCAAAGGCTTTGGAAGCTAAAACCAACTTAATGGCGATTTATAGTTCTCAAAGAAATTACTTTTTTATGCATTCAAAATATGCAGCTCATTTTAATGATATTGACTATTTGCCCAACAAAACGATTAAAAACGGAGGTACTGCCAATTATGAGTTTGAAATAGCTGAAGCCACAAACACTACGTTTAAAGTAAAAGCGATTGCTGTTGCAGATTTTGATGGCGATGGTGTTTTTAATGTTTGGGAAATTGACCAAGATAAAAACTTGAGGGAAATTGTAAAGGATTGATGTTCATAAAATGCTTTTATAAGCGGTCATTTCATGTATTGGAACCTTTTAAGTATTAGGTATTTCATGTTCATCCCCAAAAATAAATCTTTAAATGGGCTTCCAGATTTTTTTGATCTCTTGAGAAACAGATGGTTTTTCTATTCAGTCTTTTTATATGGGTTCTTAAATTCAAGTTCATTCTTTCGATTTTGTTGGTACAATATTGAAATCGTTTGTGAATTTCTTTTGGAATTAAACTTGGATATATATTCAATCGGTCGGTGTATATTCGCGTAGGGTTTAATAACAATACTTTATCAATTAAGGGGCGAATCGTTTCTTTTGTTTTTCTACCTACATGAAAATCAATAATACTTCTGGTTTCTCTTTCTAAAACATAGGGAATCCAAAGAACATTTTTCTTGTTTCCAATAAAACACCACATTTCGTCTATTTCAAATGTACATCCCAATTGCTTAAAAGAAGGCTTCGGAATCTGTTTGCTAATTTTTTGCATTCTAGATAAAACAGTGTCTTTAGAAATTTTCAGGATTCTAGAAACTCCTCTTACACTGCATCCTTCTTTTAGTAAATTGACAATGAAAACATCGATTTCGGTAGTATATGCCTGATAACTGTAAGCTGTTTGAAAATATTTTTGACACTCTTTGCAATAAAATCGTTGCTTATTATTTCGAACTCCTTTTCTAATCGTTTTGGAAGTATTACATTTTGTACAATTCATTTCTTTTTTAAGCGCCAATTTAGGACACGACCTAGAAACAAACCCAGTAATAACTTCTAAGAAACTTTTATTATTTTAATGAACGTACATCCCCCACAACAAAACGGGTATTTATTTTTTAAAACCTTGATTATCAGCACTAAATTTTACAATTTCTACAAAAGCGCCAATTTAGGACACTACCGGGTTAATCTATAAGTTTATATTTTTTTGGTGATTTAAAAACAGTAATAATGTCATCAAACTCGTCAATATTAACATAATATTCTTTTTTAAATAAATATTTCCAACTGCTAATTCCTAAGTTTTTCTTCGTCTTATTTCCAAAAATTCTAGCATCATAATAAATCTTGACATGTTTAGCTTTGTCAAAATAGAAAAGAGGGAAAACAATTTTATGCTTTCCATTCACTAGTATTAAAGGAATACTCTTCCCTGTAATACTATTAATAATTACCTTATCACCTTTTTGAGGCAGTAAATATGCATTTCCATCACTTTTTATAAAATAAATTTTACTTCCTGATTCAATTTTATTTTTAATATAAAAATCGAATTTTATTATAAAACTCTCTTTATTCTGTGAATAAATACATAATGATGATGTTAATAGTAATATTACTAAAAGATTTTTCATCCTATTTCAACTTTTTAAAGTGTTTATATTTAATTGATGTTACTGTTCCTCCACCATTATAAAAATTAACTTTTTTAACTCCTCTAGTATCTATTTGAATAGCAGTTACATTCGTATAACCTGATTTTACCATTGACTTATAATGTCTTTTATCTCCATTAGATGGACCAGGAGCTGCACTAGCTACAATTGGAGCCCCAGTAGAATCAGTAGAATTAATTGAACCGCTAGTATGTGTGTGATACATATCAATGCCATCTGTCTGTGCTGGATTATTTTTAGCACCTATAAACGGTTTTATTGAGGCATTTTTTGTTCCAGTCTTTTTTGCTCCAGGTGTCCAAGTATCCGAAGTAACTTTGCCTTTCGAATCAACATTAACATTTCCTCCTTCTTCATGTAACTTTGCATCACCCGCTCCCGGGGATGTGTCTTTTCCTTGATTATTAACAGCTTTTATAACTCCATTCACTGTAGTTTTACCACCATGTAATGTAACTACATCTTTACCGCTCAAATCGATGGCAGTATTACCGTTTTTAGTTTGAGCTTTTATTTCTTTTGCTTGATCTTTATTATAAACAATATGTATTTTTCCTCCAGACTTTCCGTCATCTCCTATTAGATTTGCTTTTTTATCATAAATAGGATCTTCCATCGAACCAACAGGCGCCATTCCATCAGGATCTATAAAATAAACTGGGCTATTAAAAGCATAATTATATGGAGAATGTCTTCTCATTTGCTCTGCCAACGGATCTATATTCATCCATCTACCTAAACTAGCATCATAATTTCTTGCAGAAAAATCGTGCCATTGGATTCCTAATTCTTCAGATAATTCTTTTCCACCAAACCCAAACTTCTGTGCGGTACTATTCCCATTGGAACTTACAACATTATTGTAACCTTTGTGTTTAAGACCAAAAGGATAGTAGTTGCTTTCTTCTACTAGCGTGGTTCTAGAAAGGTTTCCTTTTACAATCTTAAGATCGTCAAACCAAGCGGTAGCATTATCAGTTTGGTGGTACAAACCAATTCGCAAGTTAATTTTATCTATGTTTGCCGGTACCATCACTGTTTTTTCATAATAGACCCATTCTCCTTTTGTTTTTATTTTATCGCCATGAGCAATTTCTGTGCTAATTTCGGTGCTCGTTTCATCATCCACGAATAAAATAATTCTCCCCCAAGCATAGCCCGCACTTTCTACAAAGATTCTTCCAGAAAAAGTATAGGCTGTTTCTTCATCATTATCAATAGTAACTCGCTCATTGGAATGGGCATAATAGCTTGTCCCTGTTGTTCTATGAATTTTAAAGGATTTACCACCCGAATAACTTTTGTCTGTAGCTACCTCTGCAGTCCCTCCGCTCGAAGGTCCATTACTATCCCAACCTTGGGTATTGGTCGCATTGTCATAAAAAACAGTTTCTGGTACATCGATATCTGGATTCTCTGTATAACTCAGTCTCACGTTCCCCAAATGGTCTTTGTACTGGTATTCTTTTATTATTTCAATGAACGTACATACCCCACAACAAAACGGGTATTTATTTTTTAAAACCTTGATTATCAGTACTAAATTTTACAATTTCTACAAAAGCGCCAATTTAGGACACGACCCTACCGCAGCGGGGAATATTATTTTATAAAAGTTAATTTGTATTATTGCTACACTTTACAATTTCTTCGTAATCAAATCCTTGATTAATAATATATTTTTTATTAAAAAGACCTCTATCTTTCATGATAGTTAAGTAATACATCTCTTTAGGTTTTATATAAAACTCTAGCTTTCTTCTTCTTGTAATAGCAAAAACTTTAACTTCTTCTTGATCCATTAATTCTTTACTGAGAATAATTTTATTTTTCTCTTTTTTAAATATTTTCTTACGATTATTTTCTGTTAAATAATAATAATAATCAACATTTTTAATAGTATCATTTCCAACTATAAAATTTACAGATACCTTTTTTTGAGAATAACAAAAATGAATATTAATAAAACAAATAAAGAAAAAATAAAATTGTTTAATCATTTTTTAGCTTTTTAAAGTTTTTATATTTTATAGTAGTTATTACTCCTTTACCATTATAAAAGTTTACTTTTTTACCTGCAGATGTTCCTACTTGTATAGCTGTTCCCTTATAACCATTGTTTTCAAGATTTCGGGCAGCACCTATATCACCTCCTGCACTACCAGAACTTCCAGAAGGTCCCATAGAACCTCTATAAGTTCTAACTGTTCCATCTGATTGTTCGACTTCTTGTGTTTTCGAGGTATGAACATGCCAATAATCTGCTAATTCATCTGCTTTTGGATAATCTTTTGGCGATATACCATTAAATAAATTTATAGACCCATTACCAGTCTTACTTTTCTTTTGTCCAGATTTCCAAGCAACTATTTTTGTATTACCATTAGCACCTGTTTCTGTATGACCTCCTTCTTCGTGTAATCCTGCATCTCCTGCTCCAGCAGAAGTGTTTTTGCTTTGTGCTTCCACAGAAGCGACAACTCCTTTTACAGTAGCTTCTCCTCCGTTAATAGTTACTACATCTTTACCTGTTAAATCAATAGCAGTATTTCCTGCTGCTGTTTCTTTCTTGATTGCTTTTGCCTGTTTATTATTGTAAACGACATGAATTTTTCCATTACTTTTTCCGTCATCTCCAATTAATTCCGCTTTCTTATTATAAATAGGGTCTTCTAAAGTAGCAACTGGAGACATGCCATCTGGGTCAATAAAAAATATTGGATTATTAAAAGCATAATTATACGGACTATGTCTACGCATTTGTTCTGCCAATGGGTCAACCACTACCCAACGTGCAATGGTGGGGTCGTAATGTCGCATGTCAAAATCATGCATATTATATCCTAAACCTTCTTCCAACTCTTTTCCATTATAACCAAATTTCTGCGCCACCGAGTTTCCATTGGTGGTTACCACATTATTGTATCCTTTGTGTTTAAGTCCAAAAGGGTAATAGTTTAAGCGTTTTTTTTTATCGGTCGCCCTTTTTTAACGCATACACTTCTGAGAAACAAAAAAATTTTATGAACGTCCTTTCTACATTATCATAGGCTTACCAAATATATAAAAAAATTCTTATATCCTTTATGAACCCTAATTTATTTAATGATGATTTCCGCACTCCAAAAATCCAGTATTTTCGCTTGCCTTGGCTTGAGCCTACCGAAAGCTCAAAAATCCCTGTATTTCTTGCGTTTCCTTGCCTCGATATTCTACATAATTGGCATTATAATACTGCCGCTACAACCCCAACCGCACCACCAAAGCCGTAGTTATAATGAAAATTATGTAAAATACTCCCTGAGCTTCGCCCCATACTGCCAAAGCTTTTTTGCAGCCACTTCTGCCAATGCCAAGCTTCAGTCAGCGCCTGCGCACTCGGTACTTTTATGCTTTGCTATCGCAAACTAGATGAAGAAGTTTACATTTTAAAACGTGTCGATTTTCCTTGCTTCAACCCCCTCTAAATCGCCAAGTTCTAAAACGTTTTGAATCAGCAAACGTTTTCTTTTTGGTGGAAAAAGAGGTGGCTGTGCGTGGCTTTTCCATCAAAAATAAAAGGGCTTGTTTTTCATGCATTTTTAATCACTCAATCTTTAACGTAAGATTTACATGTTGCGGCACTTGGCTCGAAACACTTTTTTTTCGAAATTAATTTCAGATTTTTAATTATTTTTTTATTTATAAAGCCTGAAAAGGCAAAGAGCTTTTAATTCTGAAAAATCCATAAAACAAGAAAAACTGACTTTCAAGTTTTTTGTAAGTTTTATAAATTTTACTTTTAAAAGTCGTGCCTAAATTTGCTTGCTTAAATAACAATATAAATGCTCTTTTTTTTTCTTGATAAATGTGAACGAAATGTGTTTTTTTTTAACGATTTCAAAAAGGTATGTAAAAAAGAGGGTTGTGATGCTTTTTTAGTGTGTTTTTAGACATTTAAAAGATGCTGTAGATAATCTATTTCATTTCTTTTTTTTAAAGCGCTCATTTACTTTAAGAAGTCATTTGCTTCTTTTTTTTTGATTTTCTCAAAAACAATATTGATTCAGTTGTAATTTTTAAAGGGGTCTATAGTAACACCCCTTGCCAAGCCACGAAAACGAAAGTAATTTTTTGTTAACTATCTGTTTATCAGTGAATAAACCCTAAATGTTAAATTTGTGTTAAAATTAGTGCTAAGTCGCTGATTTACAATATTTTATATATTATGCTGATATTCAGTATTTTAACTGTTTTTAGCCATAAAAAGTTTGTTGCACAGAAAGTCGTTTTATGGATAGAAAAATGAAGTGTATTTTTTTTAGTAAAAAGAAGAAAAATAGAAATTAAAATCGGTTTTTTTAGCATTCATTTTGTCGTATAATTTCTATCCGATGCAATTTATTTTCGTCTATTTTTTTTGGATTCTATTTTTTTTGGATTCACTCTTTTTTTAATTGATCGGATGGAAGTTGTTCACGATTTCGTGTAAAGATTCTAAATCGTCTTCTAAGTAACGTTCTGTTGAAGATATATATCGATGTCCTGCCAGTACTTGTACTTGTCTTAAATTGTAGTGTTTTAACCAGTTTGTAATCACACTTGCTCTTATTTGATGAATGTTCTGTACTTTGTGATTGGTTTTCTTTAACTTCTTTATAATATGCTGAATCGTGATTGATAAACGGGCATTGTTGGGGATAAAAATTTTGTTGGTTTCTAAGTTTTTTCTTTGCAATATTTCTTCTCGCACCTGGTGGATGTATTCTAAAAACTCGATCACCTGCCAGGCTTTTAATTCTAAGGTTCTTGGATTGCTTCTTGCGCCACTTTTTATATAGATTTTTCCTTTGTAGAGTTGTAAGTCTTCAAGGGTTAGATGTTTTAATTCGGTGGTGTTTAATCCTTGATACACCAACAAGCCAACGATTATTTTATTTCTCTTTGCACAAAGTTTGTGATAGGTATCTGCGATGTTTTCAGTCTCAAAACTATAATAGAGATCTTCTAATTCGTCTGCTTCTAAAAGGGTATAATTAATGTTTCTTTTGATGCCTTTTATATGGATGTTTTCTACAGGATTGTCGCTTCTGTAATTCTCTGATAGCAGGTGTTTAAAGTAGATTTTCAGGGTTCCAATGGTGTGTTTTACGGTTTTTTGTGTTGTCTTTCTTTGCTGTAAGTATTTAATATATTTTAGGATTGTTTTATAATCTATCGTTTCTGGAGTCGTGTCGTTTTTAGTACACCAGTCTATAAATTTAAGGCTTTGATTGGTGTAGCTCTCGATGGTTGTTTTTCGGTACTTTTCTTTTTCTAGGTATTTTTTATATTCATGATTCATTTTCTATGGTTTTTAATCCTTCGACTTTGCTCAGAATGTGCGTATAGATTTGAGTAGATTCTAAAGAGCTGTGGCCTAAAAAGGTTTTGATGCTTTCTAGTTTTACTTCTTGTTGCAATAAATGGGTGGCAATACTGTGTCTTAAAGTGTGAAGTGTGATTCTTTTTTCTGCTATTTCTTTGTTGTTGGTTGCTGTTACCATTGCTTTTAATCGATTTGCAAAACTCATTCCGTTTAACCGTCTTCCTTGTTTGCTGATAAATAAAGCTTCTGTATTGTTTTTGTTGTGAAACTGCGGTCGCCCCTCAAAAATATAGTCTTCTAAGATTGCTGCATTTTTTCTGTTTATGGGTACAAATCGTTCTTTGTAATTCTTTGCTCGTCGCACGTGCAGGCGTTGTTTATCAAAATAAACATCACTAACATCTAAGTGTACTGCTTCGTTACGGCGAAGGCCGCAGCTGTATAAAACCACTAAAATGGCTTTGTCTCTTAATTGCATTCTTTGGCTGTGGTGGCTGTATGCTGTTGCACTAAACAGGGCTTTTATTTCTGATTGCGTAAGTATATTTAGTTTTTCTGCTACTGGATGTTGTTCTGTTTTTAGATGCACGCTCAAGCGTGATTTGGCATTGTGTTGTTTTAGGTAATCACTAAATTTCTTCAAGGCTTGTTGATGCTTGTTTAAATAGCTTTTACTCAGTGCGCCATTTCTTCTTTCATTGGGTCTTTCTTGTAAATAGGTGTAGTATTCTTTGACGTTTTTGGTGGTGATGCTTTCTAAATCGTTGTGCCCGTGGCACTCTAAATAATAAAAAAATTCTTGAAGATGTAAGGGTAAACTATAGACGGTACTTGCTGCATAACCTAGTATATCTAACCACTCTTTATAGGACTTTACAAAGAGTTTATAGGATTCGTTTTGTAACTTTAATTTTTTCACTTCGGTATGTGTTTTTTGAGATTTTATGAACCTGTCTTATAACTTATTGTAAATCTTATGTTTAATCGGTTCAAATAGGTTTGGTTCATTCTGAACCAGTGGTTCGATTGATTTTGTCTATACAATCTTGCAAAGCCCTGCTAATAGTAGTTTTTAAGCTATTGTAGTCATCTTTTTGAACCAGTTCATAACGGAAGATTCTTTTCTCTTTTGTAGCAATTCTTTGTATTACATCTGCATCTAACAATTCTAAAAACTTTCTACGAACTGTAGATTTTGGAAGCCTAAGCCATTTACGAACTTCTGTATTGCTAAAATCTGTTTGCTTGTGGTGTGCTAATTGTGTTTTTAAGAGCTCAAAAAATGTTCTACTTGCGCCACTTAATAAATCACTCTTTCGTAACAAAACAGCTATAATTAATTCGTTCGCTTCTTGGATGTCTTCTATACTTGTTTCTATAAATACTTCGCCTGTTTCTTTATTTACTTTGTGTTGGCGTTGATATTGATGGTAAAAGGTAACTGCACTTATAAACTGTAAATAATGTGAGTTGGTTCTTCGTGGTTTAAAAACTGCCGATGGCAGAGATAAGTACATTGCAAAAGGATTGATGACCTTGATCGGTTTGAGTATTCTTTGCACATTGCGGAGTTGGATTTTAGCTTTTAACTCTTCATCTTCATTTACTTGTCCCGCTGACACAGCGCGCTGATAGTCCATTATTCGCTGGTCTTGTGCTGCACTTTCATCGATATACAGTAAAAAATTTCTGTTTGAATTGTCTTCGTAGATACTTTCTTGTGTGGTACAACCTGCAACAGATACAGGACCTTCAACCGTTAAATGGATCGTTTTTGTAGTTCCTTTGGTGTCTTTGTGAACTACTGTTTTTGTAATGCGTTTTTTAGATTGTAATTCTCGAAGTGGATAGAGTACCGATTCTGCGCCGTCTAAATCTTCTATTAAAAGGAGTTTGTGTTGCAGTTCTGTTCTATTAAAATAATAAAATGCGTTGGCCGATAATACCGTAATTTCTACTTTGTCTTCTTCTGGAATGAGTTCTCCAACTTTACTTTGTAAATGCGTTTTTCCAACGCCAGAACTCCCCAAGCTGATGCAGTGTAACGGATTGTTGGTTTTTCTGCTTGTGAAGATCAAGTACATTAATAGTCGGTTGACGTCTTCGCCAATAACGCCACTTTTACCAATCAGTTCGTTGGTTTTGTCTAGTAAGGTCTGCGACCTTAAAAAGGTTTCTGCAGCTTGTTGCTCGGTTTTAGTGATTTCTTTTATGTAGGGTGCTGCAGCCTGCTGCTCGTTTTTAAGTAATAGGAAGCGGTAGTTTTCTAATTCTTTGGTGAGCTCTTGGAGTGTCTTGCGAACAACACTCGTCCCAATCTCTAAACGTTCTGCTATTTTTCTGACCAACTTTTCTACTTGATTGTCGTTGTACAAATCGATGCTCTGGCGCAGAATCTGCGCTGATGAGTTCTTTTGTATTGATAAAGTCACTCGTAGGCTTTCTAATTTGTTGGTCTTTAATCCGCCTAAAACATGGAGTTCTAGGTATTTGGTGGTGTACTGGTAATTGTTGGTGTTGCTTGTATCTAACATTGTTGAAATAATTTATAGTACTTATTGGTGACAAAACTAATAAATAAGTTCTAATAAAACAACATTAATGTGATTTGCTTAATACCAATAAGTGACTTACATTTGCTTGATACTAATAAATACGGTTACTTACAATACTTTTATATGACTTTTGGAGAAAGAATATTATCGATTAGAAAACGTTTAAAGTGGTCTCAAGACGAACTTGCTAAAAAAGTAGGAACATCTGCACCCATTATTGGACGTTATGAACGTAACGAGATTAAACCTGCAATAGATACAGCAAAAAATATTGCTGATAAATTAGGGGTTACTATTGATTTTTTACTTGGTGGAGATGAAATGATTATGGATAAAAATCTACTTCAAAAAATTAAAGATATTGAGAGTTTTACAGAAGATGAAAAAACTAAAATATATGATTTAATAGATATGGCGATCTCTTATCATAAAACCAAAAAAGCATACTCTTAAAAAATTACAACACAAAAAAACCACCTCGCCAAAGGTGGTTTTCTGCTATGAAAAAATTACAATTAAGCAAAAATGGAAACTGCTTAATACTTTTATAAAAGCACCCTTTTAGGACACTGCCGCCATTGTTATTTCATTACTTCTCTTCCCCCATATATATTATTTAAGGTTAAATAGTGAATCGCAATCATTAATCTGATTCTTTCATCTTTAATATTTATAGAATCATAATTATTAATGAAAAAATAAGACTGGCTTGGGGTTATATCATAGTTGAAAATTAAATCATCTACATACTTTTTTATAGCAATATTTTCTTTTCCTAAAGTTTTAAGAAATTTTATATAATTTCCATCAACTTTTAAATTTACAATACTTGTAGTATCTTTCTTATTATAACTTTTACCTAAATTCCAAATCTTCTTAAAAGTAGATTCTTTTAACTCAAGAATTAATTTATTTTGTTTTTCATAACTGAACCCTAAATAAATTTCACCACTGTCTAATCGCTTCAAGCTTTTTTCATAAAATAATGAATAATTTTGTATTAATGATTTTGATTTAAATTTATTAAATATTTGATTGTCAAAAAAAGTTAAAATTTTCTCTAAATCTAACATTTCTGTCTTATTAAATAATTTCATTATGGCTGGAGATTTACCTAAAGATTTATCTTCTTTACAGCTACTCAATAGCAATAATAATCCCAATAATAATATTAATTTTTTAATCATGATATTAGTTTTAATCATAGAAACTCTTATCCTTTTTATCTGACCCAGATAAATAGTTTCTAAGCGTATTAGTATTTCTATTCCCAGATCTACTAGTAAGGGTAAAAATTCGACCTGTCAAACCTGCAAAACCTTTCTTACCATTAGAAGGATAGTTGAAATCCAAATTTCTTTGATATTTACCCCCGCCTAATGACACTTGTCTGTCAGCAGCTAAAGAGGTACTAAAAGTACCATCATAAAGAGCAAAACTAACACTTAAGTTTAATTTAATATCACCAAGAATTGTTAGATTTACTCGACTTTTTCCATCAATACCAAATACTCTACCATATGATGGTTTGCCATCTGCTCTTGTCTTAAAGTAATCATACAAATTTCCTTTACCATCAGGAGTATCAGATAATTTGTCTTTTACAGTTTCATTTCTAACAGCAAATAAAGTTTGATGAACCATATCAGCATCTGTAGTGTTTTCATTTCCGACATCTAACCTTAAAACATTATTACCATTATTATTTTTAGCGACAGTCTTTCCTGAAATTGTTGTTCCTTCTTTAATTTTATCACTTCCTTTTGTTCCTGTGATTGCTTCAGCTTTGGATTGACTTACTCCATATTGATTTGAAAGTGATTCTGCACTGTCTCCTTCTTCAGCAACATAACTTGTTTCCCCTGTTTCTGAATTTACTTCAGGAATCCACATTGCAGCCCTACCATCAGGATCAATAGAAATAATTGGATTATTAAGCATTGCATTATATGGACTTAATGGGTCATACTTTTCAGCTAATGGATCTATATTCATCCACCTACCTATTGCAGCATCATAATTCCTAGCTCCAAAATCCATCCAATCTAAACCAAGTTCTTCTTGAAGTTCTTTTGATTGATAACCAAACTTCTGTGCGGTACTATTCCCGTTGGAAGTTATTGTATTATTGTATCCTTTGTGTTTAAGTCCAAAGGGATAGTAGTTGCTTTCTGCTACCACAACGGTTCTGGCGGCATTTCCTTTTACAATTTTCACATCGTCAAACCAAACAGTACCGTCTCTATTATTGTCTATACGTACATTCAATTCTCTTACATCGGCAGGAACAAGTACTGTTTTTTCTAAATATTCCCAACTGCCTCTTTTTGTGGAGAGGGTATTAAAAGCTCCCGTTGGATAACCATTTTCTCCAGCCCTGCGTGTCATTAACCAAATTTGCGCATCATTGTTTGCTATAGCTTCTACAAAAACCCAACCCGATACGGTATAATAGGTGTCTTCTGTATTCTCTATGGGCGTCCATGTATCACTAAATACATATTTTTCCCAGTTGCTTGGGTAATTATCATCAATTCTTCCCGAATAGGTTCCCGTTTTCTTTTTACTGCTGTCAATAGCAGAAAGTGCCCAACCAAAACTGTTTTCGCTTCTGTCCCAGTTGCTCATACTCTCAAAACCATCTGTAAAAATAGTTTCCTGACTGTTGGCGGTATTTTCTGTATAAGAGAGTCTCACGTTCCCCAAATGGTCTTTGTATTGGTAAATATAATCAAAATTTCCAGAACTGTTGGGCGTGGCATAACCTTCTGCAGTATTAAAAAATTGCAGGGCATTGTTCTCATAGATATAATTGCTTGCATAGTCGGTGTTGGTAAAAGTGCTTCCGTTGCGTACTCGTTTCCGCAATTTTACTCCCGAGGCATCGTAGGTATAATCAATGTATTTGTTATTGCCAAAGTCTACACGTTCGGGTAAGTTCAAATGGTTGTAGGTAATGGAGGCAATTCCCTTGTTTGTATCACTCGTTAGATTCCCATTGGCATCGTACACGTAATCATCTCCTGTGTTGGTCCCGTCTTTAAAACCATAATTGTCATTGCCATTGTCGGTTACTTTAATTAGCTGATTGCCTTTGTAGTTATAGCTCAAATAATCCATGGTACCATAGTGGCTTGGGTTTCTTACTTCTGGATTGTCTACAATGGCTCCGCGTCTGTACAAACGCTGTAGGTTTCCGTTTTTGTCATAAGAAATGCTTCCCAAATTAAAACGAGCACTTTCGCTCCAAGAGTAATAAGAGGCATAGGTTATTCTGTTTAAATCGTCATAGTAATAATTGTACCTTCTTTTGATATTGTCGCTGGCGGTTTTCCATTCGGTTTTTGAAATGTTTCCATTGTACAAGCGCCTTCCATCGTCGTTGTAAGAAAGCTGCATGGAAAACAACTTGCTGCCCAACCCTGTTTTGGGGTCGTTTATTTTTTTGAGCCAGCCTCGAATGTTGTAGCGATAGTCGATGTCTTGCAATGGAGAGGCCTCGGTGTCTCCTACTTCTTTCTGAATTAATTGCCCCAGTGCATCGTAGCTGTTTTTTGCAAGCAACTCCTCGTCTTGGTTGTTAATGGTTTGTTTATGGGTAAGCAGGCGATCGGCATGGTCGTAGTCCAATTTGTCTACTGTAATAAGGGCTGGTTTCCCTGTTTTTTTATGGGTGGTGGTTGTTTCTAAAACCTTGCCTGTAAAGTCCAATTTGCTTTCTATAATGTCAATGGTATGGAGGTAGTCATTTTTAGCATACACATAGATAGGTCGTGCTTTCTCATCGTAATAGGTAAGCGTAGTAATCCAATCATTGGTGTCTAAAACGCGCACTTTGCTTACTGTTAGTAAGGTTTTGGTATTGGTGGTTACGGGTTGGTTGTACACGCTGGTGGGTGGGCTAAAGCCTGCAGGCAGGTCTGCATAGCTATCATAGTAGTTGAGTGTTAATATACTAAGATGCGAACTGTTTGGATAGGCTTTGTTGCTATAGTTCAACTGCACGCCATTGTTGGTATTGGCAGGGCTGCGGTCTTCATAATACCGTGTAGGTTGGTTTGCTGTGTAAGTGTTGATTGCATTTTGGTGGGTGCTTCTCGATGCTCCGTTTGCATAGATACCCGTATAGGCCACTCTTCCTAAAATATCATATTTGGTAAACAGCCATTTGTTTTGTGCCTTTAAATTGGCATCTTGTGTAAGCACGGGGCGGTCCAGATTGTCATAGACAATCGATTCCCAACCTTTGCCGGGTATTTTCTTTTCGATGAGTCGGTTTCGATGGTCATATTTGTATTGGTAACAGAGATCTTCTAGCAGTTCATTTACTTTTTCTTGGGTTGCTGCTTCGGTAAAGCCTTGTAGGTTTTGTGGCAAGACGCTGTGGGTGGTCCTCTCAAAATCGGAAAGGGTTAAAGGAATGTTGTTCTGATTGTAGGTATAGGCATAGCACATTAATTTGCCCATGTTTGCATAGAAGGTCACCGATTTATAGGCATAGAATCCGTTTGTGTTGCTCCAAGCTGAGGCACTGCCCAGCCAAGTAGAACTCATGGAAGCGGGCGCATTGGGGAGGTCCATAATTTCACCGGTTTTAAACTCACTGTTTGCCAGGTTGTGCAAATCAATATCGGTTACATACCGAAAGGTTCCGGGAGCGGTTTGTTCAATTCCAAGTGTAACGCTTCCTGTGGCATTGCCTCCTGTTACAAAGGTACTTGCCGGGTAGGTGGTCAGGCCGGTTTCATAAAAAGCGGTTTGTTCGTTGACCAAGGGGGGCAATACATAGCTTAGATTGCCAAAATCATCGTACACATAATGGGTGTCATGTGGTGCTCGACGGTTGTACGTTCGTTTTAAAAGTACCTGCCCTTGTTTGTTTTTGTATTCTTCGGTGGTTTTGTTTTTGCCGTTCCAAGTCTGCCAGTTTTCGTCTTTGGTAATGGTTTTGTACAGGCTGCCTGCGGCATAATAGCTCTCGGCGATTTGCAGTGTTGGTGTGGCGGTATTGCCATTTTCAACGCCAACCCCAAAATTTAAAACTTCGTTGTGGGTGTTGGTGCCGTATTCAAATTTTATTGTGTGGTTGTTGCCTACTTTCCAGTCTTTCCCGGGAGCGGCTTGTTCGAGTACTCGGTTGAGTGGCGAGTTGTCGTACTTTTTTTCTGAATAAGGGTTTGGATTAGTAGTACTGATATCTGTTGCATAATTAGCTATATAATAATCATTTGTAGCTATATGAGCATTGTTTTTTATCAATCCATTTTCTGTTGATGCTACATAAGGTAAAAATTGTTTAGCTTTCCTTCCTAAATTATCATAAGCAACATGAGTAACTATATCTTTGTAGATACTACTTTGCATAATAGCTATTTTTTGTTTTGACCTACCCAATCCGTCAAAATATTCAACTTCATGAGTTGCATCATTAATTTGATTAATTTGAGAAAGATTGTTTACTCCTTTTTTGGGAGTTATAGTATAAATGTAATTGTCATTGCTTAACTCATCTACAGAAAATGAAGGGCACCCATTTGATTCTCCATATACTTCAGGACATAAATCATTATCATTATTAACATATCCTGGAGGCTGAATACATTTTTCTATTGATATATTTGGGTCTCCATAACCATCATTATCGCTATCTAAATACCAAGTATCTTTAGCTCCTAAAATTATTTTTATCCATGCGGCTTGAGTACTCCATAAACCAGTATTTAAGTCTTTAGCTCTTATATAATAATTGCTAGAATGGTTTACCACGTAATTATTAGTTGCAGGTAAGCTAGTACTTGTTCCATTACCATTTGCTCCTTGCCAATACCACATAACTCCAGTTGGAATATCTCCTGATTTTGATAAAGTAACACTTGAACAATCAGGGCTTTCAGCAACAACAGTTGGGGTAGGTGGAGTGGAGGGTGGAATATCAGAAGTTATGGTAATACTTATAGTATCAGATAATCCAAACCCAAAGCTAACGGAAACTTCTCCATTTCCAACATTACCCCATCTTATTTCTATTGTAGAACCTAAATTATTTGAAATTATTTCACCCCCTGCAACACTCCAAAATACTTTGCTATTACCATTGCTGTAGGTATACGTTTCTATACTGTTTGGAGCTACAATAGTATTTCCTGTAATTTGTGCATTAACAGTATAAGAGGTTACTGTTAAAAATAAAAAGTAAATTATAGCGATTATATTTTTCTTTTGTAACATTTGTAGAATTTTTAATTGAGAGTTTAATTACAGCTATTGCCTGTATTTGTTGCACTTGCAATTCCAGAAGTTGTTACTCCTCCAGAGTATTTTTTAACACATACACTAGTGGTGAAACTGCCAGTAGCACCAAAGTAATCTCCTACGCTTACTGTTTCACCGTTACAGTTTGTATATGAATATGTATAAAAATCATCATCACGATGCCCTATTACTTGTATAGTATATGTTTCACATTCTACACTAGGATCATTTGTGCCATCGTCAAGTTCACAAGACAACTTATAGTTATACTTATAGCTTTTAAGTATTTTACCATCAGCATTTTTTATATGTTCTAATCTATTAAAATTATCATATTCATAAAAAGCTATTTCACCTCGTGCATCAGTAATACTTGTAACTCCTATTAAAGGATTATAGGTAAAAGTAGTAACCTCAGTTCCTTCTTTTTGAGAATACACAGCATCTCTTAATTTATCTAACCATAACCTTAGTGTATTTTCAGTGGATTCATTAGTGTCGTTATTGGATAGGTTTTGGATGTAATCTAAATGCTTGTCATATTCTCTATCTAACCATAAATCTACTTCATTATAAGTTGCATTTTCAATTTTTGCTATCGGTCTTGTTTGGTTGTAACCCCAAACTAATGTAGTATTTATACCTCCTTCGTTTTTAAACTCTAATAAGTTACCATAATTATCGTGTTTAATATATTCTACTTTTTCTTTCAAATTTGGATCTTTGTTTATAGTAGAATAATGAGTATTAGTGCTAGGTGGATAATCCCAACTATAGTTAAAAGAATAATTATCTCTTTCTAATTCAAATGTTTTTGACGAAGTAATAATTCCATTTTCCTCTTTATATTCAGTAAGACTTGCATTAGTTACTTTAAAAGGAGAAACATCATTATCTTGCCTATAGTTAAAATTAGAGATTGTTTGAAAAATATTATCATTTACTAATTTTTCGTAGGTATTATTGTTGTTAGCAAAGGAGATAGGATACCTGTAATGTGTTTTGTATTTCTCTCCAGTAGACTCAGAGATGCTCTCTGAAGTTAATAAATTGCCCCAGTTGTAATTAAAATCTATTTCTGTAACTATTTCTTTAGCTTCATTTTCAAAGTAATAAGTTCTTATAACTTTTTCTGGAGCTAAGCCAATACCGTAAAAATTATCTTCAAAAGACCACAACCAAATAGTGGGCTGAGTAGAAGCCCCAGCAAATACTGGATCAAAAGACCAACCTCTCCCCCAAGGTCTTGAAAATAATCGATGCTTTAAGCCTATTATTTTTTCTGGAACATTAGAGGTGTTATTATAAGTACTATTATGAAAATCACCTTTAACACCATAATCGTATTCTTCTTTAAATACCTTAAACCCTATCTCATTTATATATGCATATTCTTGTAAGGTACCAAAATATCGATTCCAATTTGGTTTAGGAGAAAAAGGATGAGATGAACCAGTTAAATCTAAATAACTATCATAATTATTTACTAAGTTTAAAGTCCAAGATCCAAAAGGAGGAGCTTGTGACCCAAAACAAATACCAGTTTGAAATGGAGTAGGATCGTCTGTATACCAATCATAAGTTTTATATGATTCTCGGTTTTTAAAATTATCTTCATCATAATTAGCAGGCAAATCATCTCCCAAAGCTCCTAAAGTATTAAATTTATATACTTTTTCACCATTATTACCTTCTTTTAAAGTGATATATTCATAAGCTAATGGGTTTTCAACATTAGTAGCTAATGGTAATACTGACAATGAATATCTTCTCGTAGTCATTGCAAAATATTTTTGATTTTCATATGAAGGAGTATAATTATACAATTCTGAATTTGAACTACTATACCTCCAGCATGTAACATTTTGCTGTAGCTCAGGGTCATAAAAGTTTTCTACTACTACACTATAAGAACTACGTGGGCTAGAAATATTAATAAAGTTAGTCGATATATTATAAACAAAATTCCAAGGAATATGAGAAGCAAATTTAGGAAGGTATGAAAGCTTACCACTAGAAATATTCATATTTGGATTTGTATAAGAATAATTTAGTGTTTCTATATTTGTACCATTGAAATATTCTATTTTTTGAAGACGCACTCCATTTCCTTTTATGCTAGGACTAGAGGAATTAGTATATGCTGTATGGGTGAATTCATTCGCTTCATAAAAAAATTCTTTATATCCAGCGGTAGCATATTCTATTTTTTTTAGCATTCCCATATGGATATAGTTTTCATTTACACTTCTTTCTATTTGCCCATAAGTAACATATGAAGTATTTAAAGGTTCAAATATGTGGTACTTGTATGGTTGTTGTGTGTTTTCCATATATACCTTAGGGATTAAAGAGCTTGCTCCATTTTTATTATAATATCCCCAAAAATCTTGTTCAAAAGATTTTCTATGAGGCAAAGCATAATTTTCATAGTATTCAAAATTTCTATAACAATCTCCGTTTTTCCCAATTTTCTCTAAAAAAAGCCTCCTATACTCAAAGTTGCCTGTGCTAGGCATATTTGGAGAGTTAAGGTAAGAGTAATTGAAACCATAAGTTTGAATTTCATTCCCAAAGACATCTCTAATAGTTATATTACTTAACTTTTTACCTCCTTTTAAGTCATCTCGGTTGGTATTTGAAAATTGGATTTCAAATAAATCATCAACACTAATTTTTTTAATTTTCTTTGAATTGACAACAAACTCTGTTGAATTACCTTCTGTTTGATTTAAAACGTCTAAATCTTGTGTATCGGTTATATTTAAATCTTCACATTGCCCTGTGTCGCAAATTTTCCCCATAACTGCATTTCTCAATGAATATTCAATAATTTCATTTTCATATTCAATATTAATAACTCTGTTATTGGGTATTTGTACAGATTTTAAATGCCAAGCAGAATAGTAATTTAATTCTCGCTTTCTTACAGATCTACTTATCAAAAACTCCCATGCAGTATTTCCTGTTGATAATGTTTCAGAATATTCTCTTTCAGAGAAAGTGTAAATAATTCCTTGAGTATCCGTAATAGTAAAAGAAAGCAATGTATTATCAGATGCTAGATTGTACGAAAACTTATAATTTTCATTAGATAAGCTAACTATTTCTTTATTATGGTTAAAGATGAATTTTCCCTGTATTCCAAAGAAGTTAAAATAAAAAACATCAGGTTGTGTGTCATTTCTGGTGTCTTTTTGAATATTTTCATTTACTTCGTTTTTAAAAAAATTTTTAGCTGTAGTTTCATCATAACCGTAATTTGTAATGTTAGATTCATAGGTCTTAATTTTATTCATTAAATCGGTATGTAAAATACCTTTACCATGATAAGAACTAATCATATCATCAGGTAAATCTATCACAGATCTAGTAATAACACCTCCAGCAGAAAGGTTCCAGCCTGTTCCCACATAAGAAGGAATTTCTTCAACTTTTATTCCAGATGAACTATAAGTTAAATGAATGGGGAAAGTATATTTCCCTACACTCATATTCCAAAGTGGTACACTTTGAACAATCATACCTGTGCTATTAACAGAATCTTTTTCAACTGTAACTAATGAGGCAACTGATGGAGATGGAGGAATTCCTTCAGTTTCTTGTGAAAAAATTACAGTATAAAGCATAAAAAACAAAGAGGTAAAAAGGATCTTTTTCATTTATTAATATTTTTAAATAGTTATATAATTTTTTTCTACTTGATTTTCTAGAGATGTAGTTAATACTCTCCCATTTAAAGAAATAATATCTTCATGAGAAGTTTTAGGATTTCCATCTTTTTTACGAAGTAAACGTTGTGTGTTAATCAATGAACGACACTTAATATTAAATTCTGTATAATTCACTGCATCGCCTATAGACTTTAAAGACTTTACATATGTATTATAGAGTTGAATATTAGTTAGCTGATTATCTTTAGTTTTCATAACAATATCTAAAGCCGGTGACGCTACAACATTTAATCCACGTTGTAATTCAGAAAAATCAAAACCTAAATCTTTGATTTTTTGCTGTTGTTTTTCATTAGCACACTTTAGTAATACTGAAACATCCCTGCGATAGTCTTTTAAACGGTCAGTAATTACACGTTTTACTTCTTTTACTGGATTAATCTCAGGAAGCACAACATCGGGTGTTTGTGATGGGATGAATTGCTCGATACCATTTTTTTCTTGAGAAAAGAAGACGACCGCATGGAAGATTAATAAAATACACAACAACACTTTTTTCATATCTTTTTATTTTAATGTTCACAATTCATTTCTTTTAAAAAAAACAAACGCACAAAACCCCGTTTTTTATCATAAAACGGGGTTGTTTTTATTCTAAAATAAATCCTATCAATAGGAGATTTGCAATGTTATTTTCTTCTGAAGGTTAAAAGTAAAAAATTATTTTTAATAAACAAATGTTAATTTAATTTTTTAACAAAAAAAATCAAAGTGATTACAGTTAGGTTGTTATATTATTGAAACAAAAGAATACAAATCTGTATATCGATTTTGTGTTGCGTTAAAAAAAGAAAATAAAAGGGCTTAAAAACAGGTTTTTTGAGCGGAGTGGACGGTAAGGCATCGAGGAGTAGAAAGCAAATTCACGAAGGAAAGGCTGGGGTGTCGATGATGAAGGGTTTATTCCTGAATACTATCTATCAAAATGCTAAGTAGATCGATGGCAGCTTGTGCGATTTTAGTACCAGGGCCAAAAATACCCACAGCGCCTGCATCAAATAAAAATTGATAATCTTGCGGCGGAATCACGCCCCCTACAATTACCATAATATCCTCTCTACCATAAGCTTTTAAAGCTGCAATCACTTGCGGAACCAAGGTTTTGTGTCCTGCGGCCAACGAAGAAATTCCTAAAATATGCACATCATTTTCAACGGCTTGTTTGGCAGCCTCTTGCGGAGTTTGAAACAACGGACCAATGTCTACATCAAAACCCAAATCGGCATAGCCAGTAGCTACCACCTTGGCACCTCTGTCATGCCCATCTTGCCCTAGTTTTGCAATCATAATTCTTGGACGCCTGCCTTCCAATTGGGCAAACTGGTCTGTTAGCAGCGCTGCTTCCT
This sequence comes from uncultured Polaribacter sp., assembly GCA_943787375.1. GTDB lineage: Bacteria > Bacteroidota > Bacteroidia > Flavobacteriales > Flavobacteriaceae > Polaribacter. Next base: position 141,796 of record CALSME010000004.1, on the reverse strand, counting down.
TAAATAATGGATCTTCTTTTATTTCTTTGCTATACACGCCAGAGATGGTTTTATGAACCGCTTTGTGACGGCCAAAAACAACTTCCAAAGCATCGGAGATTTCGCCCAAAGTAGCTCGGTTTTTTGCTGCTTCTACCGCCAATGCCAACAAGTTTTCGTTGCCTGTTTTCGCTGCAGTGGTTAAATTTAGTAAAGATTTTTGAACTGCTGCCGTATTTCGCGTTCTTTTTAAGACTTCCAATCTTTTTAGTTGTGCTATCCGAACGGCCTCATTGTCTACCTCTAAAATATGCAACGGATCTTCTTGCTTTAAAGGATATTTATTCACCCCTACAATTACATCCGTTCCGCTGTCTATTCTTGCTTGCTTTTTTGCAGCAGCTTCCTCAATACGCATTTTCGGAATGCCTTTTTCAATGGCATTGGTCATCCCACCCAAAGCTTCTACTTCTTCAATCAATTTCCAAGCCTTGTTGGCAATCGCTTCCGTAAGCTGCTCCATATAATAACTCCCTGCCCAAGGGTCTACTGTTTTGGTAATGTCGGTTTCTTCTTGTAAATAAATTTGAGTGTTTCTGGCAATTCTTGCAGAAAATTCTGTGGGCAACGCAATGGCTTCATCCAAGGCATTGGTGTGCAAACTTTGTGTACCGCCAAAAACGGCTGCCATGGCTTCAATAGCCGTTCTCGAAACATTGTTAAACGGATCTTGTGCTGTTAAACTCCAACCACTGGTTTGGCAATGGGTTCTCAAGGCAAAAGATTTTTGATTTTTTGGGTTGAATTTTTTGACGATTTTGGCCCACAACATTCTTCCCGCTCTCAACTTTGCAATTTCTTTAAAATGGTCCATTCCAATGGCCCAAAAGAAAGACAATCTGGGAGCAAAAGCATCTATATCCATGCCCGCCTCTATGCCTTTTCGAAGGTATTCCAAACCATCCGCTAAGGTATAAGCAAGTTCTATTTCTTGGGTAGCACCCGCCTCTTGCATGTGGTAGCCAGAAATAGAAATCGAGTTGTATTTCGGCATTTGTTTGCTGGTATATTTAAAAATATCAGCAATAATTTTCATCGAAGGCGTAGGAGGATAGATGTAGGTATTGCGCACCATAAACTCCTTTAAAATATCATTTTGAATGGTCCCAGAAAGCTGTTCCAAAGCCACCCCTTGTTCCTGTGCTGCCACAATATAAAAGGCTAAAATGGGCAGTACAGCGCCGTTCATGGTCATAGAAACCGACATTTTATCCAACGGAATTTGGTCAAATAAAATTTTCATGTCTTCCACAGAATCTATTGCAACCCCTGCTTTTCCCACATCGCCTTGTACCCGCTCATGATCGGAATCATAGCCACGGTGTGTGGCCAAATCAAAGGCTACAGAAAGTCCTTTTTGACCGGCTTCTAAATTCCTTCGATAAAAAGCATTGCTTTCCTCGGCAGTAGAAAAACCAGCATATTGTCGAATTGTCCATGGTTTTTTGACGTACATGGTGCTATATGGACCGCGCAAATTGGGTGCAGATCCAGCAATAAAATGTTCATGTAAAAAACGTGCTTCCTCATTTTTTGAGTAGGCTAATTTTAGATGTTGAAGATTTTTCCTAGCCATTAGAAGTTTTTATTTGTTGCTTTTGAAGCGATTTTTTTTCGTTTTCTAAGCGTTCCTTTTCGTAGGTTTCCGACAAGCGATTTCTGGTAATTGGAATCAAAAGCGTTTTTATGTTTCGCTTTTTTACAAACGGATATAACTCGATATCAGCAAGCATTTTGTTGCTTGTATTTGCATGTAAATTAGTGCCCAAAAGACGCCGTTCTTGCGCGTCAAACTTGGCCTGTTCTTTTCGAGCCTTTTCGCTTATTTTTTGTTGAATAACGCCGTCTTTTAACAATTTTAAAAAACCTCCTTTTTTTTCCAATTGTTGAAATAATGCCAATCCTTTTGCAGCCAATTGATTGCTTATAGCTTCAATATAGTAGCTTCCTTCTGCAAAGCTCTGCCCTTGGTTAAAACCGGCTTCTTCTTTTAAAATGAGCAATTGATTTCTCGCGATGCGTTCTCCAAACTCATTTGATTTGTGATACACCGCATCATAAGAAATATTAGAGATGGTAGAAGCGCCTCCTAATATAGCACTCATACATTCTGAGGTAGTTCGGAGCATATTCACATTGTAATCAAAAATGGTTTTATTTCGCAGACTAGGTTGCACAAAGATTTCAACCTGACTGTCTGTATGATTGTATTCTTTGAAAAGTGCTTTTACAAGAATCCGAAAGGCTCTTAATTTCGCGATTTCGAAAAAATAATTTCCGCGTACAGAAAAGATAAAATGAATGTTTTTAACGGCACCTTCTGCCAAGTTTTCTAGGTATTCATTGGTGTGCGATAGGGCATAGGCCAGTTGTTGAACACACCCTGCACCTGCATTTTCATACAGAGAAACATCTACACAAATGGCTTGCGCTGTTGTTTTAGAAATGGCATTTAAGATTTTGAAATCTGCCTTTAAATTGTCATACCAATTTCCAGTTTCTGCCAAGTTTCCTAGAATGTCTATTTGAAAAAAGGGGGTTGCTAATGCGGTAATCTTTGATAATTTTTCGACAAATTTTTCATCCAAAAAATGTAGTTTGAAAAAAAGTTTGGTCGCTTCAAGGTCGATTTTTTCTAATAATGCGACACAATCAAATTTCTTATTTGCAATAAATTGTAGGGCATTTGCACCTCTTTTTAAAGCATCTACGGCGAGTGAATTGGCTATTTTCTCGTCATCTACAAAAATCGTTTGACAAACAGCAAAAGAACTCGTTGGTAGGTCTATAGGAAGTGCTTTTCGATCTGCTACCGTATAAAAGGGTTTTACAACAATGTCTTCTTCTGTTTTCCAGAGAAGTGTGTCGTTGTAGTCCAATCCTTTCAGGTCTACTTGAATTTTTTGTTTCCAAGCCGCTGCAGATTTTGTGTCAAATTCATCAAATAGAAATGGTTTCATTATTTTTTTATTGTATCAAATTCAATCATATAAATCGCCTCATTTTTCTTTTTCATCAAATACTTTTCGCGAGCAAATTTTTCTAAGGCTACTGTATCTTTTAAACTTTTGATAATGGTACTGTCTTTTGAAATTTCTGATTTATAAAATTCAATGGTATTTTGTAAATCTTCTATCTCTGCATTGTATTTTCGATGGTTTATATAGGAGTTTTCATCAAAGAAAAGCATCCAAATGAGAAAGGGCACCAAAATAAGCACAAAAGTATTTGTGAGTAATGAGAATATTTTTGAGTTGCTTTTTGCTTTCTTGAAATTCATTGTATTTTATAAACGTTCGTTGATGACAGTTCTTACAATATCGATGGCAACGGTATTGAAACGATCGTTTGGTATGATAATATCGGCATAGTTTTTAGTCGGTTCAATAAATTGTTGATGCATGGGTTTTAAGGTATCTTGATATCGATTTAAAACTTCATTAATATCTCTACCACGTTCGGTGATGTCTCTTCGCAATCTTCGAATCAGTCGTTCATCGGTTTCTGCATGGACAAATATTTTAATATCAAAGAGGTTTCGCAATTCTTCACTATTAAAGATTAAGATGCCTTCTACTATAATTACTTTTCGTGGATGTGTTTTTACGGTATCGCTCGTTCGGTTATGGGCTACAAAGGAATAAACAGGTTGCTCCACAATTTCCCCTTTTTTAAGACTTTTTAGGTGTTGTACCAATAGTTCAAAATCGATGGCTCTTGGATGATCAAAATTGATTTTTATCCTTTCATCATAAGACAATTCATCGGTTGCTTTGTAGTAAGAATCTTGTGATATGACACAAACTTCGTTGGTGGGAAGTTGGTTTATAATCTGATTTACTACCGTAGTTTTTCCGCTTCCAGTACCTCCTGCAATTCCAATAATGAGCATATTGTTCGACATTAATTTTATAAATGATTCTGAACAAATTTAAATAAAAAATCGTGATTAATGTGCATAAAAAAAGTTCTTTCATTTGAAAGAACTTTTTGAGCCGATAGAGGGACTCGAACCCACGACCTGCTGATTACAAATCAGCTGCTCTAGCCAGCTGAGCTACATCGGCTTTTAATTAAGAGACGGCAAATTAATGCGTTTTTTAGAGAACCACCAAAACATTCTTCGTTTATTTTTTAAATTCAGAAAAATATGATATTAGGTGCTATTCAATGCTTCTTTATAGGTAGTTAAACAACGTTCTCTTGCCAGTTTATGATCGACCATTTGTGCAGGGTAGGTAAGCTCTTGAAAATCAGGAACCCATTTTTTGATATAGGTTAGATCTTTGTCAAATTTCTGAATTTGGGTGGTTGGGTTGAAGATTCTGAAATACGGAGCCGCATCTACACCACATCCTGCAACCCATTGCCAGTTTCCAACATTGCTAGACTGCTCGTAATCGTGCAATTTTTCTGCAAAATAGGCTTCGCCAAAACGCCAATCGATTAAAAGGTGCTTGCACAAAAAACTTCCCACTAGCATGCGCACTCTGTTGTGCATAAACCCTGTTTGGTTGAGTTCTCGCATTCCTGCGTCTACCAGTGGATATCCTGTTTCTCCAGCACACCATTTTTTAAATTCTTCTTCATTGTTTCTCCAAAGAATTCGGTCATATTGAGGTTTGAAACTGTCTTTAGTGGTATGTGGATAATGCCATAAAATTTGCATAAAAAACTCTCTCCAGATCAATTCTTTCAAAAAAACAATGTTATTGCTCTTCGAGGCTTTAGCAACCATTTCTCGAACACTTACTGTTCCAAAACGCAAATGTGTGCCTAATTTGGAAGTACTGTCTTTTGCAGGGAAGTTTCGGGTTTCTTCATAAGCATCTATCAATTTCGGAGTAACTTTATAGGAAGCCACTTTTATGGTTGAAGGTTGAAATCCGATATCACCAAGACTTAAAAATGGGTGATCTGTAGTTTGCACCAATCCATCCAGTTTTTCTTCAGAAGGAAAAAATTGAATGCCTTTGTGATGAAACGCTTCGAGCCATTTTTTGGAATAGGGGGTGTATACTTTATAGGCAGTACCATCCTTTTTTACAATTTCATTTCGCTCAAAAATTACTTGATCTTTATAGGTGTTAAACCCTGTATTTTTTGACGCTAGAAAGGCTTTAATTGTTGCGTCTCTCTGAAGTGCATAGGGTTCATAGTCATGATTTGTGAAGACCGTTTCTACGTTATATTTTTCTAGTAATTGCTTGTATATTTCAATTGGTTTCCCATGAAATACGGCCAAGCTAGTGCCAATTTCATTCAATTGTGTATTGATATTCGCCAACTCCTGATGCAAAAAACTTACACGTGCATCATTGTCGGGCAATCGAGATAGGATGTCTTCATCAAAAATAAAGATTGGAAGTACTTTTTTACCGCTATTTAAAGCATGAAATAATCCGCAGTTATCGTTCAATCGCAAGTCTCTCCGAAACCAAAAAAGCTGTATCTGTTCTTTCATTATTTGTAGGTTCCAAAAAGTTCAACTAACTTTTTTTGTCGGTAAGAAAATATTTCTTCCAATTTTGGTTTCACTAAAATAGGGTGTACGAGCTGCCCCAAAATTCCTAAGGGAACTTTGTAATCGATAATGTCTTCCATTTCTACGCCGCCTTCAACTTCCTTTATAAAGTGCTTGTGATGCCAAAGTGCATAAGGGCCATACATTTGCTCATCTACAAAATATTTTTTTTCTTCAATATGTGTTATTTCAGAAACCCATTTGGTTTTAATACCCAACAATGGAGTAACGATGTATTGAATGATTTGTCCTGTATATAAGGGCCTATCTATCGTTGAAACGATATTAAAACTCATGGAATCGGGCGTGATAATTTTTAAGTTTTTGGGATTGGATAAAAAATCCCATGCTTCGTCTAAAGTAATCGGGAGCTTTAGTTTTTTGTGAAGGGTATAAATTTTCATTTAATTATGAATTAAAATATATAAATTTAATGAAGTGGCAATGCAAAGCCATATCATATAGGGGAGTAATAAATACTTGATTTTTGTATTTTTTTCACTTCCTTTAAAAAAGAAATAAAATACAATTGCGGTTAAAAGCACAATATTAATAAGTGCGAGTAGTACAAGGTGTTGATTGAAAAAAATGAAATTCCAACTGACGTTTAAAAGAACTTGAAGTCCATAAAATATCTTATTTCTTTGGGTGTTTTCACTTTGGTATAGAATCCCTAAATATATAGAGAATAAGAGCATGATGGTGGTCCATGCAATTCCAAAGACAATTCCTGGAGGAGTCCATGGAGCTTGATTAAGTGTTGTGTACCAGAGAGAAGTAGGGCCACCATCCATCAGCCAACTTCCAATTGCAAGTCCGCCAAAATTAATGAGTAAGAAAAGAAAGATGGCGCGGGTAATTTTCATGAAAATTTATGCTTTCAGTTTGTCTATTTCCTTTAAAATAGTATCGGCTTCCAAATATTTTTCATCGCTATCGCTTCTGTTAATGGATTGCAGTTTAAAGCCTTCTTCCATGACCTTTTTATATTTTTCTTCCAGTTTTTCTACTGCTGTTTTCTTTTTAAAAATGCCGAACATAATTTAATATCTTAAGTGTTTTGTTATTTTTGAGCTAAATGGTTTGGTAATGGAAAAGAAATAATCGATTAATTTTCCTTCAGGATCGATCAAGTATTTTTGAAAATTCCATTTTACTGAAGAGCTTTTCTTTCCATTCAAACTTCTCAATGTTAACCATTCATATAATGGATGCTGTTCACTCCCTTTTACATCAATTTTTTCAGTCATTAGAAAAGTAACACCATAGTTTGCTTGACAAAAATCTTGAATTTCATCTGCATTTCCAGGTTCTTGTTTCCCAAATTGATTGCAAGGGACTCCTACAACGACTAAGTTATTTTTGTAGGTATTGCTCAATTTCTCTAAGCTTTCGTATTGTGGTGTAAATCCACATTTCGAGGCAACATTCACGAAAAGTACGTGCTTGCCTTTAAACTCAGATAGGTAGATTGCTTTTCCTTGCAAATCTCTTATCTGAAGGTCATAGAATGATGTTCTTGCCATTTTTTATAATTTGAAACTAACAATACCACAGTCCATTTGAAAAATCTGACCGGATATTGAGCTTGCGCTTTCTGATGTTAAAAAGGTAGCCATGTCTGCTACTTCTGCTGGATTTAAGAATTTTTTAAGAGGATGACGTTCTGTAATGCTCTCAATCATTCTTTCATTTCTTAATAATTTTGAGGCTAAGTCGGTGTCGGTAACTGTTGGAGCTATGGCGTTGACTCTTATTGTTGGTGCCAATTCAGCACCTAAAGACTTTACCAAACCTTCAACACCCGATTTTGCAGCTGCTACACTAGCATGATACGGCATCCCTAATTTTGATGCAACGGTACTAAATAAAAGTATGGATGGGGTATTTCCTCTTTTTAATAAAGGCAGGTATTGTTGAATTGCTTTGACAGCTCCTACAACATTGATTTCGAAATCTGCTCTGAAATCATCCAGTTTTAGTCGCGAAATAGGTTTTAAATTGATACTTCCGGGGCAGTATATTAAAGTATCTACAGCATCTAGCTGCGGTAATTCATCGGATAATATATCGCAATTATAATGCGTTAAATTTTCATGCGCTAGCGAAGGAGGAGTTCGGCTAAGGTTTATGATGTTATTTTTTTCTATTAGAGAAGCGATAATCGCCTTTCCTATTCCTTTACTTCCACCAATCACTAAAATTTTTTTCATAATACGTCTAAGGTCTTCCTTTCAAACGCTTTTCAATTTTTTGTTTTACAACTGTCAAGCGTTTCATGTAATCCATTATTTGTGGATCTTTATCTATTTTATAAACTTCATTGAGCTCTAGTATTAAGGCTTTTACCTCTCTAGATGCTACAATTCTATCACTCGTTGTTTTGAATGAGAATTTTCTTGTTTCGAATTCTACTGCTTTTTCTGCTAAAGTCATTATATCTATTTTTCGATTTTAATGTGATTTTCGAATATATATATAAAAGTTAGAAAAGCAATATAAAACTGAATTTTTATGATGTTAAAGGTTTTCCCTTTAAACGCTTCTCGATTCTTTGCTTTATTACCGTGAGCCGCTTCATGATGTCCATGATGTTAGGATCTTTATTTTCTTTGAAAACTTCATTCAAACTTAAAATTAAATCTTTCGCTTCTCTAGCCGCCATAATTCGGTCACTAGTGGTCGGAAACCGCATTTTTCTTTTTTCGTATTCTAAAGCTTTTTCAATTAGTTCCATAATTTAATAATTTAAAGAGTTTTGTAATTTAAGCATTTTTTTGGATTTCTTAAATTTACTGCCAATATACAAGATTATTGTTCAGGGTGCATCGTCTTCTTTTCCTTGTTATTTCTTCAAATGGTTTATCTTTTTGAAATCCCGTTATTAGAGATCGATCTTTGTCTCGTACACTTAAACCTTCCTTTTTCAAAGGTTCTTAATTTTTCATGCTTTGTTTTTCTTCCCTGAACTCTTTCTCTCCAAAGTTTAAAACTTTTCAATTTCATTTGGTTGCGCATTAAGTTGATCACTTCCTGCTCTTTTAATCCAAATTGGTATTCAATGGCTTCAAAAGTAGTTCTGTCTTCCCAAGCCATTTCAATGACTCTATCGATGGCTATGTCCTCTAATTTTATCATTCGTAGAAAGCGTAATGTTTATCGTTCTCAATTTTCAAATCCGTTAGTTTTTCAATAAATGATTTGTTTTCCTTTAGCAATTTGTTATTCGCAAACTTTACAAAATTACCTTGTGCATAAATGCTGTAACCATTTGTTTTGTAGGTGTGAAGTTGGTAATATGGAATTGCCCAACTATACGCATTTAGCCCCTTATTGATATGTACCAAAATTCCTTTTTCGCGCAATTCAATATTTGCATAATTAATGTCAGAAACAGTATTCATCACCTTTTGAAAGCCTTCACTCACGCTAGATACAATCATTCTCTTAGATCCAACACCCTTTCGTCTGATCGCTTCAAAAAAAGAATATGAAGGGCCTATTAGGTCATTGATAATCCTTGCGGTCTCTTTGTTTGTGTAGGTAGTGTTTACAATCATTGCTGTTAGATTCTATTCAAAGGTACAAAATGTTTAACGTTTTGTAATAATCATTAGACAAAAAACATTAAAATTGTACTACATCATAACTGAACATTTTTTTAATCGCTTTGGAGTAGCTTGTTTCGGTCGGTTATGGTGTGTTTTTTGAGAATTCTAAAACTTTCTGATCGTACTTGTGGATTCTTTTTCAAATTCCAGAGAATATCACTTGCTTTTTTTCTATTCTCTTTAATATCAACAATCGGATTCGGATAATCGATGCCCAATTCAAAATTGTTAAACTGCATATCCAAAGGAGTCATTAGGGATGGCTCATGTATAAAGTTAATTGGTAAATTTGCTAATTCGGGACACCATTTTTTTATGAAAACGGCATTCGTATCATGCTCAATACTGTTTTTTACAGGACTATAAATTCTTAAATTATTGATACCAGTTTCTCCAGCTTGCATTTGTATCTGTGGAAAATGAATTCCAGGTTCAAAATCTAAAAACATTTTTGATAAATGCGAAGTTGCTTCTTGCCAAGGTTGCCATAGGATGTGCGTAAAGAAGGAAACGAGCATGGCACGCATTCTAAAATTTAAAAAACCAGTTTCATTTAAACAGCGCATACTCGCGTCTACCAAAGGAAACCCTGTATTTCCTTTTTCCCATGCTGTTTTATAGGATTCGGAGATGCTCTTTTTAAGCTTGTGATAGCCTTTGTTAATACTCGCTTCTTCCATGGTATGTTCCATTTCAAATTTCTGAATAAAATGTGCTTGCCATCGCAATCTTGAAATAAACGCACCCAAATGTTTATCCCCTTTTTTTTCAGATTTTAGCTGTGTCGCTTTTTGAAAAACCTCTCTTATCGATACATTTCCCCAAGCAATATAAGGAGATAATCTACTCGAACTCGTTCTTGATTTTTCGGGTTTAGAAATATTAAATAAATACGCTTTATGTCTTTCCTCAAAGAAAGAATTTGCATATTTCCAAGCAGTAGTAGTTCCTCCTTTTTGAAAGATTTGTGATGTTTTTGTTTTTAAATCCGTACAATTAAAAACCTTTGATATTTCCGCTATTTCAGCAACCGTTATCAATTGATTCTTTTTCGGTTCAAAAGAGCATTTTTCATTATGCATGTATCGATTCCAGTTTTCAAACCAATCGTCTCTATTTAATAAACCTCTTAAGACCCCATTGTTAGTACTTTCATTCCATTCGATCGAGTTGTTTTTGCAATACCTTTTAAAATATTTGTCTCTATTGTAGGTGATTAAAAGTCCCGTTTCCTGATGCGAATAAACATGCGCTATTTGAAAAGAATTCTGCAACTGGTTAAAAAACGGAATTACTTCTGAATTTACCGTTAAAACCTGCGTGTTGTGTTTTTTTAATCGGACGTTTAGGTCTTCTAAAGATTGTTTTATAAAAATCCAGTGTCGCTCATTATAATGCCTGTCGTTTCTCAGAGAATCTTCGAAAATATAAGCAAACAGTACACGATTTTTCGATGCCAGTGCATTCGTGATGGCCTCGTTGTCATCTAACCGTAAATCTCGTTTGAGCCAAACAACTTGTAGGGTTTCTTTATTAGTATTCATTTGGATTTGCAATTATGTGCGCTGCTTTTTCTTTTATTTCAAATAATTTTTCTGCAGGAATCTTTCGCAGTAAACTGTACATCATTCCCATTCTAAAATTTCCAGAAAGTTCTTCCTTTTTGTCGTCTAAAAAATTCCAATACAAGCTATTAAATGGACATGCATCTTTGGTCGTCTTTTCTTTTTTGTTATAATGACAGCTATCGCAATAATTCCCCATTTTATGCACATAACTTCCACTAGAAATATAAGGTTTTGTTGCTATTTTTCCGCCATCAGCAAATTGACTCATTCCCCGTGTATTTGGGAGTTGTACCCATTCTACGGCATCGGCATAAATGCCCAAATACCAAGCATCTACTTCATCTGGATTGGTTTGTGTTAGCAATGCATAATTCCCAGTAATCATTAAACGTTGTATATGATGCGCATAACTGTTGTCTAGCGAATTGTTGATTGCATTTTTTAAACAATTCATCTTGGTATTCCCTGTCCAATAAAAATCAGGCAATTTATTGGTATTGTTTAAAGCGTTTAGTGTTTTATAGTTGGGCATTAATGCCCAATACATCCCTCGCATGTATTCTCTCCAGCCTAAAATTTGCCGAATAAAACCTTCTACTTGTGAAATTTCAATGGTAGCTTTTGGGTCTCGATACGTTGCCAAAGTTTTAGCAATTACTTCCTTGGGAGAAATTAATTTGATATTCATAGCAAACGAAATTCTTGCATGATACAAATAGATTTGATTCGTGTGCATTGCATCTTGGTAGTCCCCAAAATGGACCAATAAATGTTCGCAAAAATATTCCAATTGTTCATGTGCCTGCTCTCTGCTTATAGGATATTCAAAATATTTTGGATTGATTTTCCCAATGGTTTTTATGCCTGCTTTCTGGATCTCTTCACAAATAATTACTACATTATTATCGAAACTTTTAAAAGGAGGGACCAATGTATTTTCTTTCCATTTTTTTCGATTGTTTTTGTCATAGTTCCATTGACCGCCTTCCGGTTGCGCATTGACAGTTAATATTTGATGTTTTTTTCTCATATTTCTATAAAAATTCTCCATCAAAAATTGCTTTTTACCTTCAAAAAACACCCCTAAATCTTCTCTTTTTGTATAAAAGTGCTCAGTGTCAGTAACCGCGTTTTCTATCGTTAACGTGCCGCAGAAGTCTTTTAGTTGTTTGTCTAAACGATATTCATCGGGTAGTAAGTATTCAAATTTATCAGCATTAAACTGTTCGATTTGTTGCGTTAGGTTTTTGGTTAAAGAGTGTGTGTTTTCGGGAGCTAATATGTTTAGATACTTCACTCTATGTCCATCTTTAATTAAACCGTCAGCAAAATTTCTCATGGCAGCAAAAAAACCTGTAACTTTTTGAATGTGGTGCGTTATGTAGTCTGTTTCTTGACGCATTTCAAACAGACAATATAAGATGTTATCGTCTTTTTCTTGAAACCAAGAATGCGAGCTGTTTAATTGATCTCCAAGAACTAATCGAACTATTTTCATATGCTAAAAAAGGTGATTTTATAACCATTTATTTTGATACTGATTGTCTGGGTCATAGCGTTCTGCTTGACGTTCTATATTGAATTTACGATCTCTAGGGTCGTTGCCAACACCCGATATATACAGCCAGTTTCCGTAGTTTGAATGCACATCATAATCAATCAGCATCGATTCAAAGTAAGCGGCACCGATGCGCCAATCTAATAGAAGTTCTTTTGAAAAGTAGGATGCAACATTTTGCCTGCCTCGATTGCTCATAAATCCAGTTGCCTTCAATTCAATCATATTCGCATTTACAAATGGTGCATTGGTTTGACCGTGGATCCATTTTTGAACCAACTTTTCCTCCGTTTTCCATTCATAGTGCTTTTCTAAAATTCCATCAATCTTAAATAAAGCATTCCCATGTTTCAGTGAAATGAATTTGAAGTAGTCTCTCCAAATCAATTCAAAAATCAACCAATATGTAGAATCATTTGCTCCATTTACGGTTTCATATTCTTTAATTTTCCAATAAATAGTTTTCGCCGAAATACTTCCATTTGCTAGCCAAGAAGAAAGCTTTGAACTATAATCGGTGCCAATCAATCCATTCCGGGTCTGTTTGTAAACACTTAGTTTTTTAGATTCAAAAAAGTAATCGTCAATTCTCTTTAGGGCCTCACTTTCTCCTCCATGAAATGGGAAAGCGGATCTGAGATCTGTCTTTACTTCTGAATACCCCAATTCCTGTAGGTCTGGAAGCTTCGTGTTGTTTACAATGCGGTTCGACACTTCTTTGTGTACGCTGTTACTTTCTGATCGTATTGATGCATATTTTTCTACCTTTTTCCTGAAGTTTGTAAAGACAGCGGGTATCGATTTAAGATCCATATTGATGTCTTCAGGATGGTATAAAAACTGATCATAGGAATCGGTGATTGTACATTCATCCGTTAGTTTAGAGGCTACTTTTTTAAAGGTACCTACTTCCTCTGAAGTCCATTCTTTTTGGGTGAAAATCTCTTTTACGAGATGCGTTTCACAAATCTTAGGAATGACCACTTCTGGAAAATCAAAATAGGTAAGGAGTGTGATGTTTTTTTGTGCTAAGTGTTCTTTTAAATCGCGCACCGTTTCAAGTAAAAAATTTGCTCTATACCGTTCAATTTTTTTAAAACCAAAAAGATTTTTTTCAAAAATATGTTTGTCAAAAACATAAATAGCAATTACTTGCTCGTGTTTTTCACATGCCAATTCGATTGAGCTATTGTCTCGAACTCTTAGGTTATTTGTAAACCATATTAATCCTGTTGATTTTTGTTTCTTCTGCATCTTTCACTACAATATTTTACGTTTTCCCAGTTCTTTTCCCATTTTTTTCTCCAGCTGTAAGGTTTTTCGCAGACCGTACATATTTTTTCGGGTAAATGTTGTTTTTTCAAAAGCTATGGTTTAGAAATTTTATCAATCATTCCGTTAAAAATAAACCAATGAAAAGGGGCTACCGAATACCAGTATAGTCTCCCTGGCAATCCCTTTGGACGAAATGTTGCTGTTTGATATAAGATTCCGTCTTCAATTTTAAATTCCAACCATGCTTCTCCGGGCAATACCATTTCTGCATATAGAAGTAATTTCTGATTTGCTTTATCAGCATAAATTACACGCCAAAAATCCAAAGCATCACCCGCATTTAATTCTGTTGGATGTCTTCTTCCTCGTCGCAAACCAGCGCCTCCAAAAAATTGATCCATAAAACCTCTTACTTTCCATAAAAAAGTACCGTAATACCAGCCTGTATCACCACCAATTGCCCAAATTTTATTCAAAGATTTCTCACTGTCTACAATTTTTCGACGCTTTAAATCTCGAAAACAACCGTGCTTTGGTACATTAATGAATTCATGAACATAGTTCTTTAGTTTTCCACTACTGATGTAAGAATCTTTCCAACTGGAGATGATACTATTTTGTTTTATTTTAACGAATGCAAATTCAACCGCCTGTTTGTAGGTCATTGGATTTACTTCTAATATTTTATTAATGGCACTTTGGTTTCCAATCACTTCAACACCCATAGAATTTACCAACGAATTGGCCAATTTGTAGGAGGTAGAGGTAACAAAATACAACCAATAAGAAGAAAGTTTTGGAGTCATTACCGGTACCGTAAAAATCCACCTTTTCAATCCTCGAACTTCTGCAAATTGCAAGAGCATTTCTTTGTAGGTCATTACTTCCGGGCCAAAAACATCAAAGGATTGATTGTACAATTCTTTCTTGTTCAATGCTTTGTGTAAGAAAGACAATACATCTCGAATACCAAGAGGCTGCGTTTTTGTATTCAGCCATTTTGGAGCGACCATTAGGGGTAGTTTTTCAACAATATCTCTAATAATTTCAAAGGACGAGCTTCCAGATCCGACAATGATACCCGCCTTAAAAGTCGTTAAAGCATAGCTTGAAGAAGACAAGGTCTTTTCTACATTTTTTCTCGAAAGTAAATGTTTCGATAGCTTGGTGTCGTTGGTGATTCCACTTAAATAAATAACCTGCTTTAAAGCAGTTCTTTCAGCAAAACGTTTAAAATTAAATGCACATTTCTCTTCCAATACATGAAATTCTTTTGCAGAATTTGACATGGAATGAATCAGGTAATAGGCGCTGTCAATATCTTTTGGAATCGCATCCAAACTCTCGTAGTTTAGAAAGTCAATCTCAACCAGCACAATGTTTTTACGATCTCGAAAATAATTTTTAGCCCTTTCCTTATCTCGTACAGCACAAACAACGGTGTGGCCATCGTTTAGCAACAACGGAATTAACCGTTTGCCAATATAGCCTGTTGCTCCTGTAACGAGAATTTTCATGACATTTTTATTTTATTTTTTGGGTCTTTGGTAAGATAATTGTTTTTTAAAGGTTGGAATCGCATAGGTATCCAATCCATTTATTGTGGCAACTTTTCCAATTGAAAGATTGATCAATCCATCACTCTGTAAAAGTGCATCCTCAATATAGAGTTCCTCAATTTGTGCAACAATTAACATTACATTGTTGGAGGGAACCGGAATTTCTTCAATAAATTTCATACTCATTTGTACAGGAGATCCCGTTACAAAAGGAGCTTTAAATGCCCCTTTAAACTCTTCCTCTAAATTTGTAATATCAAATTCGGACACGTTTTCTGGATATTTCGCCGAAGTATGATGTGCGTCTTCTATAATTTCTTCATAAATATGATTGATGGTAAATACACCACTTTCTTTTATGTTTTTATACGTGTCTCTTGGGACCGTTGTAGGTCTAAGGATAAAACCCAATGTTGGGGGGTTAGAGCCTAAGTGAATCACGGAGCTAAATACAGCAACATTAGAAACTCCTTCATTCGAAATAGAACCTAGAAGATTTGCAGATTTAAATCCAGAACAACTGTTAATTAAATTTATTTTAAAAATCTTCTCTAAGTTGTCGATGTCCTCTCTTTGATAAAAAGCCATTAATAGTTATTAAAATTGTTAATTTTTACATTCGTTGCTTTCAAGTCGTGCATCAAGTTATACAAGCCAAAAAAGGTTCTATTAATATAAATAAAATGTTTGGATCCTCTGTTTCCATTCATGTTTTTCAATTCAGAACTTTTGGCATATTTTGCCCCTAAGTCAGAAATTCGTCCAAAGAATTCTGCATCCGAAAAATCAAATTCTTCTCCATGAAAAGGTTGGGTAAATAAGCTCAACATTTCGTGAAACATTGCTCTAAAAAACACCAACTCTTCTTTCGAATCGTCTTCTCTAAGAATTTCTAGTTCGTATAATTTTTTTTCAAAAATAGCAGGATCTTCAATGCTTTCCGGTTTTGCCAATTCGAAATAAGGAATGTAAAATTCTTCAGGAATTGTTTTCATGCAACCAAAATCGAGGGCAATCAAATCGGCATCTTTAGAAACTAAAAAATTCCCTGGATGTGGATCTGCGTGTACTTTTCGCAGATTGTGAATTTGATGCATGTAAAAATCCCACAAAGCTTGGCCTAATTTATTTGAAACTTCAGGATCTTTGTTATGGGCTGTAAATTCTGAAAGGTGTTCTCCTTTCATCCAATCCATTGTTATGATTCTGTTGGAAGAGTATTTTGAATAATATTCAGGAAATTTTAAATTTGGAATGTGCTTGCATTTTTCAACAATTTCTTTACTTTGCTCTATTTCTAAGATGTAGTTGGTTTCTTCCGTTAGTTTGTCCTCAACCTCTTTAAAATATTTGTCTGAGTCTTTACCTCGAATGTTAAACATCTTTATGGCAATCGGTTTTACCAATGCCAAATCAGATGCAACACTTTCTGCAACACCTGGATATTGAATTTTAACCGCAAGTGTTTTACCGTCTTTTTCTGCTTTGTGAACCTGACCAATACTGGCTGCATTTACAGAAGTAGAATTGAATTTGTCAAAGATTTCATTTGGGTTTTTACCAAAGTATTTTTTAAACGTTTTATTTACCAATGGAGGCGAAAGTGGAGGTACAGAAAATTGAGCCAAAGAAAATTTTTCTACATAAGCTGCAGGAAGAATACTCTTTTCCATACTTAGCATCTGGGCAACCTTTAAGGCACTTCCCTTTAATTGTTTTAAACCGTCGTAGATGTCTTCAGCATTGTTTTCATTGAGCCTTGCTTTGGCATCTATTTCGTTATTAACAATTTTGTCACCATAATATTTTAAATAGTTCACACCAACCTTTGCACCCGTTGTTACTAGTTTTGTGGCACGTTGAATTTTTGATGTTGGTATTGAGTCTAATGTTTTCATCGTTTTTATTTTTGCACCATTTTTTCTTTGAATAGGAATTTTCCAAAGTCAATAATGCTTTTCAAGGGTTTGATGTTTAATAAATCGAAACTTGTGTTGACCGATTTTTCAATAAAAATATCTGTTTTTTCAAATGAAGAAGAAGTGTCTTCTAACCAAAACTTCATGGTCACTAAAAGCTGAATCCATGCAGATTCTTGGAGGGCTTTGTGCTGAAATTTTTCTATCTGATCTTGTTGAATGTCTAGTGTTTCTATGTCTAGATCATCTATAAACTGTTTGAAGTGTTTGTGAAAACCTTTTAAGCTTTGTAAACTTTTTAGGTTGTTTTTCCCTTTGTTGAAAGCGTAAACAACATAGCTTCTGTTTGCAGTTAGCAGTTCGAAAAATGTAAAATAGAAACTCAGTAATTTGTTTCTGGCATCGTAATCTTGATACGCTTCACTTTTAGAAAGTAATTGCAATGTGTTTTCAAAAAAAGCTTCAAATACAGCTCCTTCAAGTGCTTCAAACGAACCGAAAAATTCGTAAAAACTAGCCTCTTCAAAATTATTCTCTTTTGCGAAAATAAATACAGATTTTGGTGGATGGTCGTTTTCTAAAACGAATTCCATAAACATTGAGATTAAATCGTGCTTTTTAACGGTTTTTTTTCTTGCCATAATGATTGATATTTATCCCTACAAAGATACATAATGTTTAACAATTTGTAGTTAAGTCTAAACAAAATGTTTTGTTAATTTTAGAATGATTTTTTAAAGTTGACTGGAGTAGTGTTTACGATTTTCACGCATTCAGCGTGACACCATATTGTTCGGTTATGTTTATTTATAAAACAAAGAAAACCAGCAACAAAAAGTTACTGGTTTAAGTCGGGGTGGCAGGATTCGAACCTGCGACCTCCTCGTCCCAAACGAGGCGCGATGACCGGGCTACGCTACACCCCGATAAATGATTGCTCATTTAAGGACGGCAAATATACACTCTTTTCTTAATAAACACCCTTTCTTAGCGTTTTTTATTTCATCAATTTGATTGTAAAGATTTATGTATACATTATTAAAACTTATAAACATTGGTTTTAACAAGTTGTAAAAATTGATACATTTACGCTTCTAAAAAGAAGAAAACAATGTCAGAAAATATAGAGAAAATAAAATGTTTAATTATTGGTTCTGGACCTGCAGGTTATACTGCTGCAATTTATGCTGCTAGAGCAGATATGAAACCAGTAATGTATACTGGATTGCAAATGGGAGGTCAATTGACAACCACTACAGAAGTTGATAATTTTCCAGGATATGCAAATGGAACCGATGGAACTGCCATGATGGAAGATTTAAAAAATCAAGCAGAGCGTTTTGGAACCGAAGTACGTTTTGGTATGGTAACCGAAGTTACTTTAAGTGAGGAAGTTGGTGGAATCCATCAAGTAATTGTGGACGAGTCGAAACATATTGAAGCGGAAACAATCATTATTTCTACAGGAGCTACCGCTAAATATTTAGGAATTGAGAGTGAACAACGTTTAATTGGTGGAGGTGTTTCTGCCTGTGCTACTTGCGATGGATTTTTCTACAAAGGACAAGATGTTGTGGTTGTCGGAGCAGGAGATACTGCTGCGGAAGAAGCAACCTACTTATCAAACATATGTAATAAAGTAACCATATTGGTCCGTAAAGATTTTATGAGAGCTTCAAAAGCAATGCAACACCGAGTTCATAAAACAGAAAACATTGAAGTTTTGTACAACACAGAAATCGATGAGGTTTTAGGTGAAAGTGTGGTAGAAGGGGTAAGAGCCGTTAACAACCAAACAAAGGAGAAGCATGACATTCCGGTAACGGGCGTTTTTATTGCTATTGGACATACGCCAAACTCCAATTTGTTTAAAGGTGTTTTAGATATGGATGATACTGGATACTTAATTACTGAGGGAAAATCAACCAAAACAAACAGACCAGGTGTTTTTGCTGCTGGAGATATTCAAGACAAAGAATACAGGCAAGCAGTTACTGCAGCCGGAACTGGATGTATGGCCGCCTTAGATGCAGAACGTTATTTAGGTGCTTTGGAATAGTTTTTGAAACCACATACAAACAAAAAGAGCGTACAGAAATGTACGCTCTTTTTGTTTGTATATTAAGTAATGGTTTTAGACCGTTCTCGTTCTGTTTAACAAGTAGTAATCTGCAAGCACCAAAGCAGTCATTGCCTCTACAATTGGCACTGCTCTTGGAACCACACAAGGATCGTGTCTTCCTTTTCCTGTGATTTCTGCAATTTCATTTTCAGAATTAATGGTTTGTTGCGAACTCATAATCGTAGCAACAGGTTTGAAGGCGACTCTAAAATAAATGTCCATTCCGTTGCTAATTCCTCCTTGAATTCCTCCCGAAAGATTTGATTGTGTAGAGCCATCTTGGTTGAAAATATCATTGTGCTCTGAACCTTTCATTTTTGCCCCACAAAAACCACTTCCAAATTCAAACCCTTTCACGGCATTGATCGATAGCATTGCTTTTCCTAATTCAGCATGCAGTTTGTGAAAAATCGGTTCTCCCAAACCTACGGGTACATTTTTAGCCACACAGGTAATGGTGCCGCCAATGGTGTCTCCTGCTTTTCTAATTTCTTTTACTTTGTCAATCATTTTTTGTGCAGAAACGTCGTCTGGACAGCGAATGATATTGTCTTCTGTTTTAGAAAAATCCAACTCTTGATAAGGCTTGTCAAGGAAAATTTCTCCTACAGAGGAGGTAAATGCGTTGATAGAAATCTCAGCAATTAATTGTTTTGCAAGTGCGCCTGCAACCACCCAATTTGCTGTTTCTCTGGCAGAGCTTCTACCACCACCTCGGTAATCGCGCTCTCCAAACTTTTTGTCATAGGTATAATCTGCATGAGAAGGTCTGTAAATATTGGTATTGTGATTGTAATCTTTTGATTTCTGATTGGTGTTTTGAATGGTAAAACCGATGGAAGTACCTGTGGTTTTTCCTTCAAAAATTCCCGATAAAAATTGAACAGTATCTGGCTCTTTTCTTTGGGTGACTATTTTGGATTGCCCTGGTTTTCTTCGGTTCAATTCTTCTTGTATGGCATCGAAATCTACCTGTAAACCTGCAGGGAATCCATCAATAACTCCTCCAATAGCAACTCCGTGAGATTCTCCGTAGGTGGTTAATTTTAATAGATTTCCAAATGAATTGAAAGACATAACGTGTTATTTTATAAGGTAAGTGGTAAAGATACTAAAGTCTTATCGACAGTACTTCTTTTTTTTAATTTTGTTGCCAATATTCATAATTGAGAATTCAACTAAAAGGGTTGGTTTTTAAGGGAATAGAAAATCCTTTTTACGATATTCAAAAAAGATGAAAAATAATGGTTAATTAATTTCCAAAAAGTAAAAAACTTTCTATATTTGCATCCGCATTCAGAGAATATCTGATACGACAACTGGAGAGATGGACAGTGGTCGTCAAGTAGTCTTGAAAACTATCGCGGGTTAAACCGTTGCAGGTTCGAATCCTGTTCTCTCCGCAAAAACCTTACACTCTTTGGATTGTAAGGTTTTTTTTCATCCAAAAGTAGCATTTCAAACGTTGTTGAAACCAGTGTTACTTTGACATCCATTTTATACCAATATAGAATGTTCTTGGTAGCGAAGGTCCAAAAACAAAGTTACTATCTCTATTTTTTCCAATATCAAAGTTTGACTGATATGAATTAAAAATATTTTTTATACCACTGTAAAATTCTATGTTGGATTCTATTTTTTCAACCTCAATCGTATAACCAATTTTTGTGCTTAATTCTGAAAAAGGATCTGAAGTGTATATTTCATCAATCAATTGATTAGGAGCGCCTCCAAAATGAGGCATTATCATTTTACCTGTATAAACGTAATTGAAGTTCGCATTGAATTTCTTATTAATGATACCCAACGAATTAATTTTGAAGCAGTTTTTTATCAATTTTAGTACCTCTTTCCAAGCCTAAAAATTGTTGATTTGCATGTTTTTCTGACCAAAAGCCTTCAAAAGTTTCTTTGTTGAAGAATTTATAAACCACAGTTCCTTTATAGATTTTTGCGTCTTCACCTGGATACTTAAAATTGATAACGAGTAGGTTGTCTTTAAAAAAACCTGTACCAAATTGTTGCTGATCTTCATTGATGTTCCACTCAGCAATAATTTTTTGATGGGCATCTAAAGTGAGTGTAAGGATTCCGGTGTATTCAGAGCCTTGCGCATCTTGATTGTTTCCGAGAATTGCATACCTACCAACAATATCTTGTACCGTCATACTTTAGTTTCTAACAAAGGTTTCCAATTCTACTTTCAAATCATTAAACATCTTAATGATACTGCTCAACTTTAAATCGCGCTCGTCATATTCTTGGGTATTAATGCTACAGGTAAATTCCCACAACTCTAATACTTCAGAAATTGGCACATGATAGGATTGATAGGAAGTGTTGTCTGGAGACAATAGAAGCGCTCCTTTTTCTTCCACTTTGTCATAGATACGCTTATAGGTCATTCCGTCATTGGCCGTTACGACCACATAAGAACTTCCGTTTTTAATGTCGTTAAAATCGTCTACAAATTTGGCAACCACATAAGCACCGTCTTTCATGGGGAGCATAGAATCTCCTTTTATTGGAAAGGCACGGTGTTTTCCGGTAGGTAAAAAAGGCAATTTTATTTTCTGTAATTGTTCAATATATTCAGGATCGTTATAACCAAGTAAATACCCCGCGGAGGCTTTTACAGGTACCACTTCAATCAGATGATCATCATCTGCTTCTACCATAATAGGAAACAATACGCGTTGGTTTCCAATTTCTATAAAGGAAGCATCTGTCGCGTATGACAAGTTGTTCTTAATCAATACATCCACGGGCAATTTAAAGAAGTTAGAAAGCTCAATTAAAGTCTCAATAGAGGGTTCAGAACGTCCTTCTTCATAAGAACCAATCCGAGATTTGGTCATGTTTAATTCCTTTGAAAACTCTTCTTGTGTAAGTTTTCTTAATTTTCTTAAATGGCGAATGTTTTGTGAAATGTGATTCATAATACTACAAATATAAGATTCAAAAACTATTTTTTGTAGTTTATATTTACTATTTTTGAGAATCTTATGGATTTATTCAATACTTCACTTATAAACAACATTTTACCTTTTGATGGAATCACCAATTACCATGGTAAAATATTAAACAGCCAACAATGTGCTTTTTTTTATGAGGCTTTTATACGCACCATTCATTGGAAAAACGACGAAGCCTTTATTTTTGGAAAACACATTATCACAAAGCGAAAAGTGGCTTGGTATGGCGAATCGGAATTTTCATATACCTATTCTAAAGTGACGAAAAGGGCCATGTTATTCACCGAAGAATTACTGAATTTAAAGAAAATTATAGAAAAGGAAAGCAACGCTACCTACAATTCTTGTTTGTTGAATTTATACCATACCGGAGAAGAAGGAATGGCTTGGCATTCAGATGATGAGAAAATGCTTAAAAAGAATGGCGAAATTGCGTCTGTAACTTTAGGTGCAGCTCGAAAATTTTCTTTCAAACATAAAGAAACAAAGCAAAAAGTAGATGTGCTTCTTGAAAGTGGAAGTCTTTTGGTGATGAAAGATACCACACAAACGCATTGGTTGCACCGATTGCCGCCCACAAAAAAAGTGAATTCACCCAGAATAAATTTAACATTTAGAACCATTGAATTGTAAAGATTCAATTACTTTTGCAGAAACATTTCTCAATTGGATTCTAAGATACAAGCAACTACAAACTTAAATAAATACATCAGCTCCTCAGGAATTTGTTCTAGAAGAGAGGCCGAGAAATTTATCAGTGAAGGCAGGGTTACTATTAATGGGAAACCAACCCAACTAGGGAATAGAGTTGCAAAAAGAGATGTAGTCAAATTAGACGGTCGGCTTGTTGTTCCTCAAAATACGACCTTATACATTGCACTCAACAAACCTGTTGGAATTGTCTCTACGACGGATGAACGAGAACCAAACAACATCATACAACACATCAATTACCCAGATCGATTATTTCCGATTGGACGTTTAGACAAACCCTCGGAAGGGTTAATTTTCTTAACCAATGATGGAGATATTGTCAATAAAATTTTACGGGCAGGAAACAACCACGAGAAAGAGTATTATGTGTCTGTGAATAAAACGGTCACTGAAGATTTTGTTCAAAAAATGGGGAACGGAATTCCTATTTTAGGTGCAGTTACCAAAAAGTGTTTCGTAGAAAAAGTAAGCGATAAAGTGTTTAAAATTATTTTAACGCAAGGCCTCAATCGTCAAATACGACGCATGTGCGAATATTTAGAATACGAAGTAACAAAGTTAAAGCGTACTCGAATTATGAATGTAGCGTTGGGCTATTTACAAACGGGAGATTGGAGAGAACTTACAGACGAAGAAATGAATGAAATCAATAAAATGATTTCCGCTTCTTCAAAAACCGCAGAAGCATCTCCGAAAAAACTGCAAGTAAAAAAAACTACCTCCAAGAAAAGAACTGTACCCGCCAAAGACAATTTTAATAAGAAAAGCGCAAGTTTTCGAAAATCTTCACCAAAATCTAAAAAAACGAATACAAGTTTTTCATCAAAAAAGAAACGCAGGTTCTAAAGGAAAACCTTTAAGAATCTTTTAATTTTTCACTTCTTAAATAATAGTATCTTTGCCGCAATGAAATTTGATTTAAAAATAACCGACCCCAAAAGTAAGGCAAGAGCAGGAGTGATCACCACCGATCACGGAACGATAGAAACGCCTATTTTTATGCCTGTTGGTACCGTTGGTACTGTAAAGGGAGTGCACCAAACAGAACTTAAAAATGAGGTAAATCCGGATATTATTTTAGGAAATACCTACCACTTATATTTACGTCCAGGTACCGATATTCTAGAAAAAGCAGGCGGTCTGCATAAATTTATGAATTGGGATCGTAATATTCTAACCGATTCGGGAGGATATCAAGTATATTCTCTTTCAGGGCGAAGAAAAATAAAGGAAGAAGGTGTTAATTTTAAAAGTCATATTGACGGTTCTATGCACTTTTTTTCACCGGAGAATGTCATGGAAATTCAGCGTACCATTGGAGCCGATATTATTATGGCTTTTGATGAATGTACTCCATATCCATGTGAATACAATTACGCAAAACGCTCAATGCATATGACCCATCGATGGTTGAATCGTTGTGTAAATCACCTAGAGAAATTACCCTTTAAGTACGGGTATGAACAAACCTTTTTTCCAATTGTTCAAGGAAGTACCTATAAAGACTTAAGAAGACAATCTGCAGAATACATTGCCAATGTAGGAGCGCAAGGAAATGCAATTGGAGGCCTTTCCGTAGGAGAACCTGCAGAAGAGCTGTATGCAATGACAGAAATTGTTACTGAAATTTTACCTGAAGACAAACCTCGTTATTTAATGGGAGTAGGGACTCCCATCAATATTTTAGAAAACATTGGACTTGGAGTTGATATGTTTGACTGTGTAATGCCGACTAGAAATGCTAGAAACGGCATGTTGTTTACTGCACATGGAAGTATTAACATAAAAAATAAAAAGTGGGCAGATGACTTTTCTCCGATAGATGAAATGGGCATTACTTGGGTAGATACCATGTATTCAAAAGCTTATTTACGCCATTTGTTTGCAGCCAAAGAAATGTTAGGAAAACAAATTGCATCGATTCATAATCTTGGTTTTTATGTTTGGCTTACCAGAGAGGCAAGAAAACATATTTTAGCGGGAGACTTTAGAGAATGGAAAGATAAAATGGTCAAACAAATGGACAAACGTTTGTAAGTAAATCACAAAAACAGAAACACTATAAAGCACGCTTTTGAAGATTTTAGATTGGTACATATTAAAACGTTATTTGGTAACTTTCTTTTTTACCTTATTAATTTTGATTCCTATTGCAATTGCAATAGACATATCAGAAAAGATCGATAAATTTATAAACCACAACCTTTCTTTTTATCAAGTTGTAGACGAGTACTACAGCAATTTCATTATTTATTATGCCAATACATTTATGCCCTTGGCGTTATTTATTGCTGTAATTTTATTTACTTCAAAACTCTCAAACAATACAGAGATTATTGCCATTAACAATGCCAAAGTTTCTTTCACACGATTTTTATATCCTTATTTTATTGGTGCAACTTTGGTCACGATTATGGCGTTGTTAATGAATCATTTTGTAGTACCAAGCAGTAGTAAAGAAAGAAAGAAGTTTGAAAACACGTATTTCAAACAAAAAGATTACCAAGCAAAATATGTAAAGAACTTTAGCTTGCAACTAACAGATAGTACCTATATTTTTATTCAAAATTTTGATACAAAATCCAATTCAGGATTTAATTTTTCTTCAGAACTCTATGATGGTTTAAAATTAAAGTCAAAGTTAGTTGCTGACAACATCAACTGGAAAGAAACCGACAGTACTTTTACGCTGTTAAATTGGAAGTTACGAATTCTACACCCTAATAAGGACAGTATTTCTCAAGCCCGCAGGCGTGACACTGTTTTTGCGTTTACCCCTAGAGATTTAATTTATAAATCGGCCTTGTCACAAGAAATGCCCTCCAATGAACTGAGTGCTTTTATTGCATTGTCTAAAAAAAGAGGGATCAAAAATTTAAATGCTTACTATGTTGAGTATTACAAAAGAACCAGTTTGCCAATAGCGTCTTATATTTTAACAATTATAGCGGTAGCGTTGGCTTTTAGAAAGAAAAGAGGCGGTACAGGTGTCAACCTTGCCATTGGTATTTCGGTGATGTTTGTGTATGTCTTTTTGTTAAAAATTGCAGAGGTTTTAGGTGCCGTAGCAGGGGTGAATTCTCTTTTATATGTTTGGATTCCAAACATCATTTTTGGCTGTTTAGCCCTCTATTTATATCTCAATGCAAGAAAATAAATTAAAGAATTATGCGCTCCTTCATTTCATTATTTTTATATGGGGGTTTACCGCAATTTTAGGCGCTTTAATTACCATTGATGCAGTGCCATTAGTTTGGTTTCGTATGGGATTGGCAGTCCTTATCATTGCCATTTATTTTTTGCTGAAAAAAAAATCATTTAAACTCGATCGGAAAGGAATTCTAAAATTTTTGTTTACTGGAATCATTATCGCTTTGCATTGGATTTTCTTTTTTAAGGCCATAAAAATTTCCAATGTTTCCGTCGCACTTGTAACCATGGGTACAGGTGCATTTTTTACTGCTTTGATTGAGCCTTTTTTCTTTAAAAGAAAGATAAAGTCCATTGAAATAATTTTAGGTTTGGTGGTCGTTTTTGGTCTCTATATTATTTTTGATAATTTTGAAGTAGCACAATATAAAACAGGAGTTATCTATGCATCTATTGCTTCTTTTTTAGGAGCTCTTTTTGCCGTTTTAAATGGATTGTTCATTAAAGACTATGAAGCAGATGTCATTTCGTTGTACCAACTTTTATTTGGAGTGCTTTTTGTTACAATTTACCTTTTCTATTTCGGTAGTTTCAATGCCGCCTTTTTTCAATTGCCACAATTGGATTGGGTCTATCTTTTTATTTTAAGTAGTATTTGTACAGCTTATGCATTTATCGCTTCCGTTGAAGTAATGAAATACATTTCGCCATATACGGTCATGTTAACTATTAATTTAGAGCCTATTTATGCGATTCTATTGGCCTTATTCATTTTTGGTGAAAAAGAAAAAATGAATCCCGAATTTTATTATGGGGCCTTTGTGGTTTTTTTCGTAGTGTTATTAAATGGATTCCTAAAGAACAAAACAATCTTAAAAAAGAAGTTTTCTCGTAAAACTATTCACAAAAATTAATCCTAATTTACATTAAAAAGTAAATTTTATAGTATGTTTGCCTTTACGAACAAACTCAAATCAAAGAATTACTAAATGGAATATTTAGATTTTGAAATGCCAATTAAAGAGTTAGAACAACAGCTCATTAAATGTCATGAAATTGGTGCAGATAACGAGGTTGATGTTACTGCAACGTGTAAGAAAATAGAACAAAAGCTTGTAAAAGCAAAGAAAGATATCTACAAAAACTTAACTCCTTGGCAACGTGTTCAATTGTCTCGTCACCCAAACAGACCCTATACCTTAGATTATATCAAAGCCTTGTGTGGAGATACGTTTATGGAGCTTCATGGAGACAGAAATGTAAAGGACGACAAAGCAATGATTGGTGGTTTGGGTAAAATTGGTAACCAATCGTACATGTTTATTGGCCAACAAAAAGGATACAATACAAAAACACGTCAGTATCGTAATTTTGGAATGGCAAATCCTGAAGGGTACCGAAAAGCGTTGCGTCTTATGAAAATGGCAGAGAAATTTAACATTCCTGTTGTTACTTTATTAGATACTCCTGGAGCATACCCAGGACTAGAAGCAGAAGAACGCGGACAAGGAGAGGCAATTGCCAGAAACATCTTAGAAATGACTCGTTTAAAGACGCCTATTATTACCATTGTTATTGGTGAAGGAGCTTCAGGTGGTGCTTTAGGAATTGGTGTTGGAGACAAAGTATACATGATGGAAAACACTTGGTATACCGTAATTTCACCCGAATCTTGTTCTTCGATATTATGGAGAAGTTGGGAGTATAAAGAACAGGCAGCAGAAGCACTTAAATTGACGGGAACCGATATGAAAAAGTTGAAGCTAATTGATGGGATTATCAAAGAACCTTTGGGAGGTGCTCACTACGATAGAGAAAGTGCTTTTTTAGCAGTAGAAGAACAAATTACAAAGGCTTTTGACGAATTAAAAGACTTGACAAAAGAAGATTTAGTTGCGAAAAGAATGGATAAATACTCAGCAATGGGTGTTTATAAAGACTAAAACATCACTATAAAGAACAAAAAAAGCGAAGTATAAACTTCGCTTTTTTTTATGTGTTATAATTCTTATTTTAATGCTTCTTTTAAAATGGTTATTGGGTGTTTAGCAAGTCGCTCTGTTCCATCATAAATTTGATGTCTACAACTTGTTCCAGCCGCAACAATTTCTGTCTCTAAGGACGTGTTTCTTATTTTTGGAAACAAGGTATCTTCACCTACTTGCATTGAAATTGCATAATGCTCTTTTTCGTACCCAAAAGACCCTGCCATTCCGCAACAACCTGTATTCATAATGGTGACGCCATAATTTTTTGGAATATTTAATATTTGAAAACTTGAATGTGTTCCAGACAATGCCTTTTGATGACAATGCCCATGGATTTTTAAGGTCTTCGTTGTTGAGGTAAATAAGTTCGCATTGAATGCGCCCTTTTCAAACTCTTTTGCTAAAAACTCTTCAAAAGTAAATGCATTTTTAGCAATCCTTTCTGCTGAAGCGGTATCATCTGCCAAACGGATGTACTCGTCTCTAAAGGTTAAAATAGCCGAAGGTTCAATTCCGATTAAAGGCGTTTCTTCGGTGATAAGGTCTTTAAAAATTGCAACATTCAAATTACAAATTGCTTTGGCTTGTTTTAAAAATCCTTTAGAAATAAAACTTCTTCCAGATTCTTCATGAGCGATCAATTTTAAATTATAGCCTAATTTATCAAATAGGTAAAAGGCATCTTTTCCAATTGTGACATCATAAAAATTAGTAAACTCATCACAAAAGAAATAGACCGTTTTTGCATGTGAAGTTTTGGGTTGTTTTTTTACCCACTTTTTCAAAGTTTTTGGAGCTAATTTCGGAACACTTCGTTGCTGCGCAACGCCCATGGCAGCTTTTGCAAAAGGGGTATTTAAAATCGCATTGGTAAGTGCAGGGGCAATGCTCCCTAATTTATTGTACTTTACATTATTTGCAAATAACTTACTCCTAAAAGAATACCCATTTGTTTCTTGGTACTGGTATAAGAATTCTGCTTTTAAAGTTGCAATGTCTACATTACTTGGACATTCAGAAGCACATGCTTTACAGCTCAAACAAAGGTCAAACACTTCTTTCAATTCAGCGGAATCAAATTTGTTTTTTGCTTCGTTGTTTGTCAATACCTCACGCAACATATTTGCCCTAGCACGAGTGGTGTCTTTCTCGTTTTTAGTAGCTCTGTAACTAGGGCACATGGTACCACCAGCAGAAGCAGGTTTTCTACAGTCTCCAGAACCGTTACATTTTTCAGCGAGTTTTAGAATCCCTTCACTATCAGAAAAATCTTGAATGGTTTCAATTTTGGGTTCAATCCTGTCAATTTCATAACGCAGACTTTCGTCCATAGAAAAGGCATCGGTAATTTTTCCTTTATTGAAAATATTATTGGGGTCAAAAGCTTTTTTGATGCGTCTTAACAATTGGTAATTTTGTTCACCAATCATGAGTGGAATAAATTCGGCACGAACAATTCCGTCACCATGTTCACCACTAAAAGAACCCTTATATTTTTTTACTAATTCTGCAGTTTCAGTTGTTATTTTTCGAAATAAAACAACATCTTCTTTCTTCTTTAAATTTAAAATCGGACGCAAATGCAATTCTCCAGCGCCAGCATGTGCATAATACACCGCTTCTTGCTGGTATTTGTCCATTATTTGCGTAAACTCTTCAATATAGGTTGGCAAGTCTTCCAATGCCACTGCTGTATCTTCAATACAGGCCACTGCTTTTTTGTCTCCTACCATATTCCCTAGTAAGCCCAAACCTGCTTTTCTTAAATGGTGTACTTTGGCAATGTCTTTTCCATACACCTTAGGATGATGGTATCCAAAGTTGTTTTCTTTCAAATCGGCAATTAAGTTGTCTGCCAATACTTCTGTTTCTTCAAGCGTATTTGCAGCAACTTCCAACATTAATACAGCTTCAGGATCTCCTTGTAAGAAAAACCTGTTTTTAACTTGTTCTCGGTTACTCTTTGTACAATCTAAAATAGTTTTGTCCATTAATTCACAATTGTATAAATTGTGGTTCATGGCTGTCACGGTAGCAATTAAACTTTCATTGATACTTGTAAAATGAGCCGTTACCATAATGCTTTCGGTAGGAGGCAAGACATCTAATTGTAGGGTAATTGCAGTAGAAAAAGCCAAGGTGCCTTCACTTCCAGATAAAAATTTCGCAACATTTATAGTAGGGTCTTTTCCACCAAATAAATCAGAAGTTAAAAATTCGTCAACTGCATATCCAGTATTTCTTCGGTGAATAGTTTCTTTAGGAAACTGTGCTTTAATTTCTTGTTGGTTTTCTTCCGAAGAAAGCTCCGTAAAAATTGATCGATAAATACTTCCCTCTAATGTGGTTTCTCGTTTTTTTTGGTTGAAATCTGCCGAGGAAATTTCATTAAATATTGCTGTAGTTCCATCACTTAAAATGGTGTCAATCTGCAACACTTTATCCCGAGTTACGCCATACTTTATAGAGGTACTTCCTGAAGAATTGTTTCCTACCATTCCACCAATCATACAACGGTTAGATGTTGAGGTGTTTGGACCAAAAAACAATCCGAAGGGTTTTAAGAAAACATTGAGTTCATCTCTTACAATTCCGGGTTGTACCGTAATTGTTTTTGCCAATTCATCAAATTCTAAAATGGACGTAAAGTGTTTTGCAACATCTACTACAATTCCATCTCCAACACACTGTCCTGCTAAAGAGGTTCCTGCGGTTCTAGGGATCAATGTAATTTGATACTCGGTTGCAAAATCGATGAGTGTTTTTAGGTCTTTTTCATCTTTTGGAAAGGCAACTGCCATTGGAATTTTTCGATACACAGAAGCATCTGTCGCATAGATGGTTTTATGTAAGTCGTCAAATAAAACGGTACCAGAAAGTGATTGGTGTAATTTCTCTAAAGTTGCATTTGGAATCATAGATAGTCCTAAAATATTCGTCTTTTACAAATATCTGAATAAAAAAAATCATAATAAGAAGATTCCCAATTAGTTTCAACATTTTTATTAATTTGACGTTTTCCAAAGTGTATTTCTAAGAAATTAAGATTTTTTTTGCTCAAAATATTTTTTAATGGATGCTTTACAAATCGACTGAAGTTCTGTTAGAGAGATATTTTCGAATCCCTATATTTGTTTCACATTCAAATATGTATTCAAATGAAAAACTTATTTTTATTTTTCTTCTGCATTTCTTTTACTATTTCATCACAAGAAGTAGATTTATCGTACTATCTACCCAAAGAGGCAACCTACAATCAAAACATTCCAACGCCTAAAAGCGTCATTGGTCATGAGGTAGGTGAGTGGCACGTTACCCACGATAAATTGGTCGAATACATGAAGGCCTTGGCAAAAGCATCTGACCGGATCTCTCTTGAAAACAGAGGCACTACTTTTGAAGGAAGACCTTTACTTTTATTGACCATTACATCCCCTGAAAATCATAAAAACATTACTAGGATTAAAGAAAATCATATTTATGGAACCGATAATAGTGCTAAAGATGTTTCTAAAGACCCCATAGTCGTATACCAAGGTTTTTCGATACATGGGAATGAACCTAGCGGTTCTAATGCGGCTTTGGCAGTAGCGTATTATTTAGCTGCTGCAAATGATATAGACAATCTCTTAGACAATACCGTGATTCTTTTTGACCCTTCCTACAACCCAGATGGATTGCAGCGTTTTGCTTATTGGGCGAATACTAATAAGAGTAAAAATATCAATCCAGACCCCAATGATCGGGAATATAATGAGATATGGCCACGTGGAAGAACCAATCATTATTGGTTTGATATGAACCGAGATTGGTTGCCAGTGCAATTGCCAGAAAGTCGCGCAAGAATTGCGAGTTTTCATGAGTGGTTGCCAAATATTTTAACAGATCATCATGAAATGGGCAGTAATTCGACCTTCTTTTTTCAACCAGGAATACAGAGTAGAACCCACCCTTTGACGCCAAAATTAAATCAGGAACTCACTAAGGAAATAGGGACTTATCACGCAAAAGCATTTGACAAATTAGGATCTACCTATTATTCTGAAGAAAGTTTTGATGATTTTTATTACGGAAAAGGCTCCACGTTTCCAGATATCAATGGAAGTATTGGAATTCTGTTTGAACAAGCAAGTTCTAGAGGGCATGCACAAGAAACAGTAAATGGTGTATTGACTTTTCCTTTTACGATTAGAAATCAATTTACCGCAGCTTTGTCCACTTTAGAAGCCGCCAATAAAATGCGCGTAAAAATCTTAGAATATCAACAAGATTTTTATAAAGAAGCAAGAAGAACAGGGGAGAAGAAAGCCTTTGTTTTTGGAGATGAAAAAGATGCTGCAAAAAGTTATCATTTGGCAGAGGTTTTAAAAAGACATCAAATAAAAATTCACGAAGTAAAAGCGGATTTTACGAAAAATGGAAAAACCTTTAAAAAAGGATATAGTTATCTGGTTCCAATGAATCAGAAGAACCAATGTTTGGTAAAAGCAATGTTTGATGTTCGAACTCAATTTAAAGACAGCTTGTTTTATGATGTTTCTGCATGGACTTTTAATCACTCTTTTGGTGTCGATTTTGCAAACAATATTTCGTTATCAAATGCAGGGAATGAAATTGTCAATTTAGCAATGAAAAAGGGTGGCAATCGTTTATTGAGTTCTGTTGGTTATTTAATGCCATGGAATGAATATTATGCACCCAAGGCATTGAATACAATCCTTCAAAAGGGAATTCGCGCTAAGGTTTCTATGAAGAATTTTAAAAATGACGGAATCGATTATGACTACGGAACTATTTTTATTCCCTCGCAAAATCAGCTACTAACAGATACCGATTTGTTTGCCTTTTTAGAAGAAGTGGCTCAAGATAACCATTTAAATATGAAAGGAGTTACAACTGGGTTGAATGACGGAATTGATTTGGGAAGTAATAATTTCCGAGCGATAAAAAAACAAAAAGTAGCCATGTTGGTTGGAGGGCGTGTTTTTGGAAATGATGCTGGCGAAGTTTGGCACTTGTTAGATCAACGTTTTGATATGTTGCTGACCAAGTTAGATCTAAGTTATTTTTCACGAACAGACATCCAAAAATATACCACCATCATCATTCCGAGCCTTTCTTCTTTAGACAAAGCTTCTCAAGACAAACTAAAGACATGGGTAAAAAATGGAGGGACATTAATTGGCTATCGAAGTGCCGTTAAAATGTTGGCTAAAAATAAATTTATCAGCTTAACATTTGATACCGTAAAAAGAGAGATGACTAAAGGGGTTTCTTTCGAAGAAAAATCATTGAACTCTGGAGCACAGGTTATTGGAGGCGCTATATTTGAGGCAACATTAGATCGTTCTCATCCTATTAATTTTGGTTATAAAAATGACAAATTGGCCCTGTTTAGAAATACGACTATTTTTATAAAACCCAATAAAAGAAGTTATAACAATCCGATTCAGTATTCAGAATCCCCCCTTTTAAGTGGTTATGTTTCAGCTCCAAACCTTGCTGTCTTGAAAAATTCAGTGCCCTTTCAAGTACAAAGAATGGGAAATGGGCGCGTTATAGTCTTTACAGATAATACCAACTTTAGAGCTTTTTGGTATGGTACTAACAAACTTTTAATGAATGCGATTTTCTTTGGGAATCAGATGTAATTAAGAACAGTCGTCTTTTGGTTTTTTAAAAAAATATTCTATAGAATACAACAGGAAATAAGCTTGCTTGGTATTGATTTTCAATTTTTTGTGATGTTGAATTGTATTTTGTTTTGAAAATATTTTTTCGATTGGTAACGTTTTTGAGTGCTACTTTCCATTCTTGTGATACAGATTTTTGTTCTAGTTTTAAACCAAGACTAATGTCTGCTCTCACATAATCAGGTTGTTTTGATTGGTATGTTTTGGAGTAATCATATATTTCACCATCATTCACAATACTTTCTTCTAGATCTATTGGAATGGTTCTTAATCCTCCAGCAAAGACCGCTTTAATATTTGCATTGACTCTAAGTTTTTTTGTTAGTTTCCATTCTTTACCTAGTAAAGCATTTGATACTATATTACCGTTAAAAACAGTATTTCTCTTTTTTTTGTCTTTTGCGACATAGTTAGATTCAAACAAAGAAAGTGTGGTTAAAAAATAAAGTCCATTACTTAATGGTTTTTCTAAAGTGAATTCTAGTCCATAATTTTCTCCTTTACCACCATCTGATAAAAAGATAGGCACTCTATTTGTATTCGATCTAATAGAGAATGAATTTGTATTTAATGAAGAGTAAACATTTGCATAGTCAGGATTCCTATGCATATTAGAATTTGCTGCAATTGTTGCATTGGTAATTTTTTGATAATAGGCTTCTGCTTTAAACTGCAATCCTTTGTTTAAGAGTAAGTTGTACCCTAAAACAAAATGATGCGATTTTATATAGTCTAATTTTTTATTTGGAGTAGAATTTGTTAGTTCATCAGACAAAGAAATGTGATATAAATTTGGTAGTCTAGAATGAAATCCATAGCCTGCATTAAAGGTACTACTATTATTTAATTTATATGACAATGAAGCCCTCGGTTCTAATGTGATTTTTTGATTTGCATTAAAATATTGAGAGGAGAAACCTACAACTGTAGTTGTTTTTTTAGTGATTTTTTTATAATAAGAAACATAACCTTGAAAAGAATAGTAGTTTTCTTCTAAATTAGAAATTCTTTGTAGGGCATTTGTTATTTCAACATCTTCTTTAAAATCAATTCCTAATTTCTGTACTCTAATCCCGGATTTTATATTTTCTTTGTTATTTAATTTTGTTTTTATATAAGATGATAACTGAAAGTTGTTTTTAGAAAAAATACCTAAATAAGTTCTTTTATTAGGAGTTTCTGAATCTATAAGTTCGTCCTCAGACTGATTTGCTGAAAATGAAAAAGTAGTTTTAGAAAAGGTTTTGTCACTCCACTGATGTCTATATTGGGTTCCTAAAACCAGCATTTTTGATTTACTAAAAGTTTCATCTTCTGTATATAAATTTTCGGAATCTTTTGTAAAATGAATGTTGCTAAGACCCGCCAATCCAAAAAAAGTTAATTGTCCTTTTTTACCTATTTCAAAATAGGTGTTAAAAGAAGCATCCTGATATTTTGGAATGGCTGTACCAGTTCCAAAGTCAACACCCAAATTTGAAATAAAATCTAAAAAAGAGTACCTATAGCTAGCTAAATAAGATGATTTTCCATCATTTATTGGTCCTTCCGTTAAAAATTCCAACCCATTAAATGCAATTTGTCCCGTAAATTCTTTTTTATATAAATTTCCCTTTCTCATTTTTAAATCAAAAACACCAGAAATCGCATTCCCGTATTCCGAAGGAAATGCAGAGATAAAAAAGTCTGAGTTTGATAAAGTATTTGTGTTTAGCATACTTACAGGTCCTCCAGTTGCGCCTACAGAACCAAAATGATTTGGGTTCGGAATATCAATATCATTCAAACGCCATAAAAGACCATTCGATGAATTTCCTCTTATTACAATATCATTTTTTGCATCATCAACCTCTCTCATTCCTCCATAGTTCATTACCATTCTAGAAATATCATTTAAACTTCCTGCAAACTGATTTATTTGCTCTACAGAAATATTTCTTAAAGAAATTAATGCATGTTTGTTTTTGATCTTTACTTTTTTTCTAGTATCAATAATAACCTCATCTAAATCTATCCATTCATCTTCCAGAAGTACTTCTAAAACCAGTTCCTTAGAACTAAAAAGTTCTAAATTTTTAAAAACTTCATTTTTTCTGCCTAAGCTAGAAAAAAGTAAAGAAACCCTACCTGTGGGTATCTTTTTTAAGACAAATTTACCTGATGCATCTGTAATTGTACCTTTGTTTTTGTCTTCAATTAACTGAATATTTACAGATGGAATAGGCAGCCCACTATGTTTGTCTAGAACAACACCTCTAATTGTACTTGTTTGTCCAATTGATTTTAAAGAAATAAGAATTGCTATTATTAATATTGATTTCCTTTTCATTTTTTTTGATTTAAGACTGCATAAATGATAAGCAAACTTAAATGTTTTGTAAATATGAAATAAAATTATTATTTAAATAGGCTGTTTTTTATTTGTACGGGAGTAGAAAAAAATATAATTATTCTTTTTGGAAAAGTAGTTTTTCTAATGTCTCTTTTGGAAAACTTCTTGAAACAGGAATTGAAAAAGTTAAGTTTTTGAGATATAAATTATAATTCCTTTTATTTCCTTTTATTATGTAGCCATGATAACAATTTACAATAAAAGAACGATGGCAACGAACTATTAATACTTCCTTCTTGAATTGCTTTTCAATATTGGTAAGTGAGTTGTGAATAAGCTTTTGCGAAAGTAGTTCTTTTTCAATAAAATAAATTTTCACATAATTCCCTTCCGATTTTA
Organism: uncultured Polaribacter sp.; assembly: GCA_943787375.1. Lineage (GTDB taxonomy): Bacteria > Bacteroidota > Bacteroidia > Flavobacteriales > Flavobacteriaceae > Polaribacter. The sequence continues at coordinate 105,370 of CALSME010000004.1, read as the reverse complement.
TGGCTAAGAGTTGACTTAATAGAAGGGCAAAGCTCTCTTTTTTATTGAGAGATAAAAAAATTACTTTTTTGCCTCTTTTTTTTAAAATAGTTTTACTTATCATTTTTAATGATTTGATGTTTTTTATATAAATCATTAAAAAAATAAAAGGGATAATACCTACAGATAACGTTCTGAAAAAGAAAGTAATCCATGAAGTGCTTTCTGAAAATTCGGAAAGCATCTTGTCGTGATAGATCCAATTCAGAATAGAAATAATAAAAAAATTAACCAAACTAAAAAAAAGTAATTTTTTTAGCGTCCATTTTGTAAACCATTCCTTACATATTTTTGGTAGTAAGAAAAATGAAAGAAAAAGAACTGCAAATGTGATTAAAAAAAAACCAAATAGATAAATTATTATATTACTTGTAATGGTTCTAATCTCAAAGGGAGTAAAAATATATAGAAAAACATAAATATATAAGGAAAATAATAAAGAAATTTGAAATCTTTTTTTTGCATTTTTCAGAAAAGAAATAGGCCTGTTTAGAGATAGCTTCATAAAAGTATTTTAAATCTACATGAACATTTCTAATCAAACTTACAATATTTTTTTATAACAAAATAGTTAAAATTAGGTCTTTTGATTAGCTATTAAAATTACTGTATTAATTTTTTTAGAGTTTTACTATCTCCATTTTCAGTCATAGATAAAGGATGTGGTTCTTTTGTAATTATTTTTTTGTTAACCCTTTGCGGATAGATTCCCGGGGTCATAGCCGCTTTGGTTATTTTAAACATTCCTAAAAATTAATTAATTTGCTCGCCGTTTTTAACAGGTTTACTAGCTTGTAATAAGACAACTTCCCCATGGGTGTTGTAAATTCCCAAAACCAAGCATTCACTCATGAAATTTGCAATTTGCCTTGGTTTGAAATTTAAAATTGCAGAAACCTGTTTGTTTAGCAATGCTTCTTTGGTGTACAAATCGGTGATTTGTGCACTCGATTTTTTGATACCCAATTCTCCAAAATCTATTTTTAATTGATATGCCGGTTTTCTCGCTTTTGGGAAATCGTTGACTTCGATAATGGTACCAACACGAAGATCTACTTTTAAAAAGTCTTCAAAATTTATTTCTGGTTTCATAGAATTATTTTTAAGGTGCTTGTTCTTTTTAAGTTACAAGAGGAGTAAGGATTTTATTCGGAGGGATTATTTTTTTTTCTTTCCTAATTTCTGAATCACCCAAAGTGGTCCAATCAACAGAAACTGTAAATCTTTGGCAAAGGAAGGTTTTAAACCTTCTACTTTATGTCCCCAAAATTGACCAATCCACGCCAAAACAAAAATGATGATGGAAGTGTATAATAAATTGACATTGTTCCCTAACCAAAAATTACCAACAATCGCTAATAGCATTATAAAGAGCATCTCTATGAAATACCAAAAGCCCAACCTGAGGTAAAAAAGAGAAACCAACAGTCCAAAAACAAGTCCCCAGTTTTCTACAATCGGATTGTATATGTGAAATGTATTTTCTAGAAAAGTAGTTGGAATGCTCATTAATAAGCCAAAAACACTAAAGAAAATTAAAGGAACACAGATATAGTGTACCTTTTGGTTGGTTTCATTTTGGTGGCTTACGGCATACTCGTCAAACCATTGTTTTGCTGTTTTCATTCCTTTAAATTATATTTTTAAAGATATTGATATTTTTTAGAAAAAAAACTAAAGAAGGGATGAAAAGTAGGATTAGATTTTTTTTGATTCTAGTTCTGTGCTTTTTTGGTTTATGAACTAGACCCAGTTCTTACGAATTAAAAGCTGTTCTATGTGTGCAAAATGATGCTGACAATACTAATCCAATTCGTAAGGTCTTTTTGTTCTATTTTTTTGGAATTGAAGCTCGACCAATCGGGTATTGTAAGTTTTCTAAGCCCATTTATTTTTGAGTGATTTTTTTTAAGGTATTTTTTGACCCTCGGTTTTCAGGATTAATTGCCAATGCTTTTTTGAGATGATCAATCGCATTTACAGTATCCCCTTTCTTTAAAAATGCATCCGCTAAACTGTCAAAAGTATTTGAGCTTTTAGGATACAGTACCGTATTTATTTTGAAGACTTCGATGGCTATGTCAATTTCTTTTTGATTGAGATGGGCATAGCCCAATTTATTTAATTGGCGTTCTCGGATTACGGGATTTAAAGAGTCCTTTTTTTGGATTGCTATAAACGCTTTTAAGGCATTGTTAAAATCGTTTAAAGCTAAATACTCATTAGGTGTTTTCTCACCCGAATTCATCTTTTTAAAATGATACTTAACGTTTTTATGTTCCCTTTTTGGCGCTAATTCAATATGTGTTTTTGGAAGACTTACAAAAACTATTTTCTCATTCAATTCTTTCATATAAAAAGAACTGTCATTTACTTTTAGTGGAGAAATACGTTCGTTTCCTCTCCATTTTACATACAAGACTTTCTCTTTAAAATAAACTTCTAAAACTTCATTGACATTAAATAAATACCGCCCAGTAGTTTCTCTTATAAAGTCATCGGAGTTTTTTTGAGAGGTACAGTTCGTCAATGTTACCAGTAATAATAGTAGGTAGGAATATTTTCTCATTTCTTCGCTGTGTATTGTGCTTTATAAGACGTTTGTATCTATATTTATGTTACATTTTTTCAAAATTAAACTTTTTATTGTATACTTCGTTTAAATTCAAACCTCATAATATATGAAACAGTATTCATTATTTTTATTTTCTCTTTTTTGTTTGAGTTGTAGTTCACCTTTAGAAACCCCAATAGATTCAGGTGGTGTCGAGGTTAGAAAACCAAACATATTGCTTGTCATTGCAGATGACATGGGGAAAGATGCGACGCCGAATTTTTCAGAAGGAACGATCAAGCCCAATATGCCAACACTGCAATCTCTTATGAATTCAGGGATAACGTTTGATAATTTCTGGTCATACCCAGTATGTACCCCTACAAGGGCTTCAATTTTAACGGGTAAATATGGGATCAATACAAATGTGATAGACGTTGGAGATCCAATTTCTACGGCTGAAACTTCTTTGCAGTCTTATATTAATTCGAACACAAATAATGATTATGCTACGGCCATTATTGGCAAATGGCATTTGTCTAACAGAGCAACAGACCCAATAACCATGGGAATCGATTATTTTGCAGGAATTGTAAATGGAGGGGTGGGAGATTATTTCAATTGGAATTTCAATGAAAATGGAATCGCTTCGAATTCAACAACCTATACCACCACTAAATTGACAGATACTGCAATTGATTGGGTAGACGACCAAACCAAGCCCTGGTTTCTTTGGATGGCTTACAATGCACCGCATACACCTTTTCATTTAGCGCCAACCGATTTGCATTCTCAAGGGAATTTGCCAACCGATGAAGCTTCAATTAATGCCAATCCAATACCATATTATATGTCAGCAATTGAAGCAATGGATACTGAGTTAGGTCGTTTTTTAAGTAATTTGTCTTCCGAAGAAAGGGCCAATACTGTTATTATTTTTATTGGCGATAATGGAACGCCAGGTAAGGTTGCGCAAAACCCTTATTCTAGATTGACTGTAAAAGGGACTTTATATCAAGGAGGTGTAAATGTTCCGATGATCGTTTCAGGAGTTGATGTAAGGCGACTTGGAGAAAGAGAAGATGCTTTGATTCATACGACTGACTTGTTTGCTACAATAGCAAATATTACAGGAGTTTCTGTATCAGAAATTCACAATAGCAAAAGTTTTTACCCACAATTAACTTCTGCTACTAATGATGGTAGATCGTTTGTGTATACTGAAATAGTAGATGGATATGCAATTCGAAATGTAACCTATAAATTAATGAAGTATGACAATGGAGATGAGGAATTGTACAACTTAGTGCAGGATCCTTATGAGAATAGTAATTTAATTGGAACCACACTATCTGCTGAAGCAACCAATGAAAAAGCAAATTTAATTTCCGAAGCGATTGCCATTCGAAATTAAATTTGCTTTTTTAGTATTTTGGAAGTAATATAATACCCTTGTTATTGCTTTACTACCGATTCATTTTTCTTAATGTTTGTTACATATTCATTAAAGCGCTTTCCATATACTGAATTTTTTATTTTATCAGAAAAAGAATTATTAACGGTATCTAACATTTGAGTGCTTGCATTGTAGAGTTCGGTAAGTCCAATATAAGGAGCTGCTTCAAAATCAGCATTTGAAATCGCATAATTGGCAACAAATAAAACCCTACGTCTTGTCAAATTATTATAGTCGTCATCTAACTTTTTCATGACTGCTTTGTCTCCAGATTTTTTTGCTTCAAAATCTTTTTGAATGAAATCCAAACGCTGGTTCACAAAGCGTCTGTTTACTTTATTAAATTTGTCTAAAACAACTTGGTTTTTAGAACCGCTAATCTCTGGACTTAAACCAAATTTTTCAATCTTATCATTAATTGTAATCACACCTTCTTCTCCAAAAAACAAAATTCTTTCTTTAGCATTTGATCCTTTAAAAGTTAAGAAAAATAATTCTGGTGCATCAATATTGTCTACAAGTCTATAGGTGTTATCTCCTAGAATAGCAACAGAGTCAACAGAAATCAATACAGTATCTTTCATTTTTTGTAGGTATAAAGTTCCTTTTTTAAGACCTTCAATTTTACCTTGAACAACCATGTTTCCATTTTTCTCAGTAGCGCAAGCAACGATTAAAATAGCAAATACAATCCCTGTAATAATTTTCTTCATTTTATCTGTGTTTTTCGAATGCAAATATGCTGAATTTTATTTAAATGGGTGCTGATAATTCCATTAAAATGGTACATAAAATAGCACCAACAGTACCAATTGCATACCCAAATACTGCCAATAAAACGCCAACAGTGGCCAATGATGGATGAAACGCTTGCGCTACAATAGGAGCAGAAGCTGCGCCACCAACATTTGCCTGACTACCAACCGCCAAAAAGAAATAAGGAGCGCGAATCATTTTTGCAACAAAAATGAGCAAACCGGCATGAATCCCCATCCATACAAAACCAATTGCAATTAAACCTGGGTTTTCAAATGCTTGATTTAAATCCATTTTCATACCAATTGTTGCTACTAAAATATAGATAAAGACACTACCTAACTTACTCGCGCCAGCACCTTCATAATTTTTTGCCTTTGTATAGGATAAAATAATGGCGATAATTGTAGAAATACTAATCAACCAAAAGAAGCTAGATCCTAGGAAAGAAAAAATATTCCTCCCAGTCTGTGAATCCATTGAACCTACAATGTTTGTAAAAAAGAGGCTGAGGTATTTTGATGAAAAATGCCCAAAACCAACCGTTCCAAATGCAATTGCCAACATAATCATAATGTCCGCTAATGACGGGTTTCTTTTTACTTTTTCCGTAAATTCAATGACTTTTTCTTTTAGTTTCTCAATGGCAGAAGTATCTGCTTTTAGCCATTTATTAATCTTATCTTTTTTACCAATTCCAACCAATAAAATAGCCATCCATACATTTGCCACGACAATATCTACAATGACCATTCCGCCATATTTGGACGGATTGTATTGGTAGATTTCGAACATGGCCGTTTGGTTGGCACCCCCACCAATCCAACTTCCTGCCAAGGTAGAAAGTCCACGCCATACAGCGTCAAAACCTTCCGCTCCAACAGTTTCTGGTGAAAAAACAGCAATCAACAAAATGGCTAAGGGACCACCAATTATAATACCAACGGTACCTGTAAAAAACATAATCAAAGCTTTAGATCCCAAGTTAAAAATGGCTTTTAAATCGATGCTTAAAGTCATTAAAACCAATGCAGCTGGGAGTAAGAACCGACTAGAGACATAGTACAGTTGAGATTTTATTGCTACATTTTCTCCCATTGCATTCGTTGTTTCCCATTCTGGAGAAATCAAACCAAACGTTGTAAATATTGCAGGGATGAAATAGGCCATAAATAACCCAGGTACAATTTTATAGAATTTTGCCCAAAAGCCGGTTTTTAAATTTTCAGTATAAAAAACGAAACCTAATGAAACCATTAAAATTCCAAACACGATTGCGTCATTTGTAAAAGTGGGTGCTGTCATTTTCTAAATTTTTATTGAATGGCTTTTTTTCTAAAATCAGTATTTAAAAGGATGCCTAATTGAAGCCTGTCAAAAGCTCTGTTCTTAAATTGTTGATTGAAATATCCTGCCTTCAATTTCAAATGAGAATTAAGTGTATATAGTAATCCACCACCTGTCCAATTTTGAGGAATGGTTTCTCCTTTAAAATTAATAAAAATTTCATTGAAAGCATAAATACTCCAAGTTTTTGAAAGTGGATAGGTGGCATTTAAATCATAACGAACCCAGTTTTCAGTAGATTTTTCACCTTGAAATTCTATAAAACGATGTTCGAATCGAAAACGATGTCTTATTTTTAATTTTGTTAAATTAGTATTCCAATTGATGTCTTCATACAATCTAAACTCTGTAGCAAATTCCGAAGGTTCTTGATATTGTGTATCTGTTTTTACGGGACTAATTCCAAATGTGAAATTAAAGTTTTTATTTGCCGTATAATTTAAACCCAATCGGTAGATCGATTGTTGAAATTCACTCGTTGTTTCAAAATAACGATAGTGTGCCATCGTTTTTAGTGAGAATTGATTGGATACTTTATGCGAACCGTTGTACATAAACCATGCACCTAATTTGTTTTCTGGAGATTCTTGTGCCTGCACTTTTGTGAAAAGCAAGCTCAAACAACATAATAAAATGACTTTTTTCATAGATAAACTTTAATTTGTAGTAAAAATTTTGAAGTCCTTAAAAGGAGAGATTTCTATTTTTTCTATAGAAGCCATATAGGCGAACCAGTCCTCCTTAAAAAAAGAGTTTGTTTTAGAGACCGTTTTTTTAAATGTTTCTTTAAATTGATTCATGAGTGTTTTCTCTGTATCCGTTTGCTCGCCAAAACGAGATCGAATGTATCTACTAGCGAGTCCCAAACGTTGATTTACGGTCACTTCTGGGTTTCTAGTAATTCCTTGTCTTTTATCAATTGTTCCCAAATACATTGCGATCAATCCGTCTACCTTTTTAATGATTTCTTTGGATGTAGTAATTTCACTTTTATATTTTTTAGCATCCTCTTTTTCTAATTTTACTTTCAAAGTGGTTGCTGTATTTTTACTTTCAACCAATTGCTTCACCATCGCTGCAATTTTTGCTTGATAACCTTCTAATTCTTTGCTTGCATCATATTTTTGATGGATGGCGTCTTGAGAGATTTCTAGTCTCGGATCAAAAGAAACAGTAATGTCTTGTTCGGAAACTGCTGTCCCAAAAGTCATTTTTAAATGATAAATCCCGGGTTTTACAGCAACTCCTGCCGGTTCTCTTTTCGATTTACTTATTTTTCTGGAAGCTCTTGCAACTCCTTTTTCTCTCAAGTACCAGATGGTTTTATGAATACCACTTTCTTTCGGTGTTTTAAATTGCAATGTTCTTATTTTTTTGCTACCGTCAAAAATTTCTAATTTTATGGAATCGTGACGTATTTCTTTCTTATTATCTTTAGATACCTTCTTTTTTTCTTCAACAGGTTTATTGATGTAATAAGAAATAATTGCTCCCCTTTTTCTATTTTCACCTTGATAGATCGCATCGGCTCCAAATCGACTTCCTGTGGGTTGTTGATATGCAGCCTGATAGGCTGTTGGCGGTGAAAATAAGACGAGTTTTTCTTTGGTGATATTGCCATTTGCCAAGGCCCTTAAGGGACGAATGTCATCTAAAACCCATGCAGCTCTTCCAAAAGTTCCAATCACTAAATCGTGTTCCCTTTCTTGAATGACCAAATCTTTAACAGGTACTGTAGGAAAACCGGCTGTCCATTTTGTCCATTTTTTTCCAGCATTGATCGAAATGTACAATCCATCATCGGTTCCTAAAAATAATAAGTTTTCATTTTCAGGATCTTCTACAATACATAAAGTATAACTTTGTACGTCATTTTCATCAACGATTCGGGTCCATGATTTTCCATAGTTTTTGGTTCTGTAAGCATAGGGCGTATAGTTAAATCGACGATAATCATTTGCAATTAAGAGAGCTTCTCCTTTGTTTTTGTTGGATGCTTTTATTTGTGTAATCCAAGAATTTTTTGGCAACCCTTTGATGTTTTTTGCGACATTGGTCCAACTTTTACCACCATTTTTAGTAATGTGTACTTGACCATCATCTGTTGCTGCCCATAAAACATCTTTCTCCACAACGGTGGGTTCAATAACTAAAATTGTACAATGGTTTTCTGCACCTGTTGCATCCATCGTTAAACCACCACTTTCGGCTTGTTTTAATTTTTCTGGATCATTGGTAGATAGATCTGGTGAAATCGTATTCCAGGTTAATCCTTTATCGGTTGATTTGTGTACAAATTGACTTCCAAAATACAGTGTTGAACTATCAAAAGGATCTATATTTATTGCAGCGTTCCAATTGAAACGTAATTTTACGGCTGCGTCTTTATGTGTCGGTTTTACTCCGTAGTTATTTCCTGTTAGATAATCATATCTTGAAACGGATCCTTGTTGACTCATTGTCCATCCATACCGCGCATCCTCTTTGTCAGGTACAACATCAAAACCATCCCCAAAGCTTATTTCTTGCCAATATGAATTTCGAATTCCTTGACTTTTCCAAACATATGCAGGGCCTCTCCAAGAACCATTGTCTTGCATTCCGCCATAGACATTGTAAGGAAACTCATTGTCTACATTGATATGATAGAATTGCGCAACTGGAATGTTTCCGATAAAACGCCAGGTTTTTCCACCATCTTTTGTGATGTTTAAACCACCGTCATTTCCATCAATCATAAATTTCCCATTGGTAGGGTGTATCCACCAAGCATGATGGTCTGGGTGAACGCCATTGTCCACACCATAGGCAGGCATTAATTGTTTAAATGATTTTCCACCATCTTTAGAAACGTTGATGTAAGTAAAAACAGTATATAATTTGTTTTCATTTTGTGGATCTACATAAATTTCTGAATAATAAAAAGGACGATTTCCAATGCCAGGTTTGTCATTAATTTTTTTCCATTTAAAACCCCCATCTTCACTTTTATAGAGTGCGTTTTTTTTCGCTTCTATCAAGGCATAGATAACTTCTGGATTATTGGGGGCTATGGCCACACCAATTCTTCCTAGTTCCCCTTTTGGTAAACCTTCTTTTTCTGTAATTTTTTTCCAGTTTTCTCCACCGTCATGGGTAATGTATAAACCACTTCCTTCACCACCAGATTTAAAAAACCAAGGGTCGCGTTTGTGTTCCCACATTGCTGCAATGATTTTATTTGGATTGGTAGGATCCATAATTAAATCAGCAGCCCCAGACTTATTATTTGTAAATAAAATTTGTTTCCAAGTTTTTCCTCCATCGATTGTTTTATAAACCCCACGTTCTTTGTGTTCTCCCCAAGGAGATCCAATAGCACCGACATATACTATGTCTGGGTTTGTTGGGTGAATAAGAACCCGGTGTATGTGTCGTGTCTTTTCCAATCCCATGGATTTCCATGTTTTTCCAGCATCCAAAGATTTGTAAATTCCAAATCCACCATTCAAACTATTTCTTGGGTTTCCTTCCCCAGTACCTGCCCAAAGAACACTTGGGTTTGATTGTTGAATGGCAATGGCGCCAATAGAAGCTGTTATTTCATTTTCGAATATAGGTGCCCATTTTATTCCGCCAGAAGTAGATTTCCAAATTCCGCCAGAAGCAGTACCCACATACATTATTTCAGGATTCGATTCTACAACATCAATAGCAGTCACACGACCAGACATTCCTCCAGGGCCAATGTTTCTGGGTTTCATGTTTTTTACCATGTCCATCGAAAACTCTTGAGAGAATGATAGGGAGGCAGTACATAAAAATAATAGCGTGAGTAGTTTTTTCATTATGGTTTATATTAATATTAAATAACAGGCAACAAGATACAAAATAGAATTTTTTCTTCTCGCTAAAAGGTCAATATTAATAACAATATTATTAATTGCTTTATGAAATTAATAATTGTAAAATTAATTGCATTATACAGTTAATATTAGTAAATTTGTTATTAATCAAAATCATATATTTATGAAAAAATTAGTTTATTTATTATTGTTTGTGAGTACGATTTCATATTCTCAAAACGCTTTTATGGAGTACCAATTTTCTGCTAAAAGAGGAACGGAAAGTGCAATTTTAGCCCTAACAGATGATATTTGGGGAGATGCAAAATTTAAATCTGGAGGGATTAATATTGAGTCTTTTAGTATTGGTAATGAGGGGTCTACCCATAGAATTGTTTTGTACGGTGATCCTGGGAATTGGGGAAGAAATGACTCGATATCAGCGACAAATAAATGGGGTGTTTTTATTCAGAAATTAAACAATCATATTGACAAGTGGACGCATAGTTCTTCTGGAAATGTAATGAGTTGGGTTGGTGACAATGAAGCGTATAATTATGTTCAGATTTTTGAATTTAAAGCGAGTGATCCAGCAGCTTTTCAAGCAGCTCATGATGAAATCGTTAGTGAAATGGCCCCTTATAGAAAAGGAGAAGTTGGTTTTGGAAGTTATGAAATCGCTGGATTTCAAGGAGCGACGCATTGGGTTGCAATCACAGCAAATGATTGGTCTGACTTGATTTCAACTCGAAGAGCAATGAAAAAAATTACAAAACCTTGGAAAAAGTATTATAAAAATCGAGGAAAAGTTGAACATGTTAGAAATTATACCGCTAAGACTATTAAAAGGTATTAATACTTAAAACGAATACCTAAAAAAGCGCCTTCAAAAAGGCGCTTTTTTTTATGATTTCTCTTTTTTTATGGGGGTTCTTTTTGCCTCTTTTAAAGCTTGTGTTAGCATCCATTCTATCTGACCGTTTGTAGAGCGAAATTCATCTGCAGCCCATTTTTCAATGGCTTTCATCATATCTTCATTAACGCGCAATGCAAAGGCTTTTTTCTTTGACATTTTAAGGTGTCTTTTTTATAAATGAAACAATCGTGTTAATCAGTTTTTTTGAGATTGGGAACTCTGGAGAACTATACGATTTGATATTGTCTTCCTCGTTTTGAATATCCTTTAAAATGTGATTCATGTTCTTAATAATCACAAAAGTTGCATTTGGCTTTGCTTCTTTTAGTTTTGAAGCATTTTCAACCCCAACTTGGATGTCTTTGTCACCGTTTACAATAAGTGTGGGAATGGTTATTTTTTTAATTGCTGTTATGGGATCTATGACTATCCAAGAAGACCAAAACTCTTGGTTTGGTTTTGCGAAAATTGCCATCAAATTTGGATTTACTTCTTTAATATTTCCTGTCTCTTTGAGTTCTTTAAAATGTGCTTTTGCTATTTTGCCGAATTCAGGACTCTGTGCATTGAGTTGTTTTATCAGAATTTTGTCAATCGTTTCTCCTGCACCTGCAATAGAAATGTATTTGTCCACATTTTTCAAAGCCATCATGGCAATCAAAGAACCTTGGCTATGACCTGCTAAAATAATGCTGCTAAAACGGATGTCGTTTTTAAAATGATTTACGACTTCCTCAACATCAAAAATGAAATCATTAAAAAAAACACCGTCTTTTAAGAATGTGCTATTTTTGGGATTTGCGGTTCGCTTATCGTAGCTAAAGAAAGCGATATTTTCTTTGTTTACTGCAGCCCTAAATTGTTTGATGTATTGGGGTTGATTCCCATCTCGATCAACACCACCAGATCCATGAACCCAGATAATGAGGGGGCTTTTTTCTTCTGGATAGCTTAGCGTACCTGGCAACTGAATTGCTTGGTTTTGAATTGTAATTTCTTCTATTGTTATTTGTGAAAATCCGTTTGTGATTCCCAGTAAAATAACTATCAAAAAGTAGCGTGATCGCATCATGATTGTATCAAATTATACGTTTTTAAAACTCTGCTTACAGCTTCTTTTTTTTGGGTTCCAATCAGTAATTTTTTACCGTTTTTTAGTGTTAATTGGATACCAATATCACCAGAAACATTCACGGCATTCCCTTTCTTTTTGTTGAAACTGTAACGCAAACCCCAACCACCATATTCTCCTATGGGGTCGTAAGTTCTTACTTCTGCTTTGGTGATTTCTGACCATAAAAGTGTTTTCATTGAAAAATGGAATGGAAAAAATTGATAATGAATCCCTTTTTCATCGATTCTTGTAGATAATTTGAATATGAAAATCAACAAAACAGAGGCAATGATTCCAATCAGTGATCCTAGGAATTCATTATTTGTCATGCTGGTGTTGTCTTTTATATATTCATTGATAATCAACCCAACCGGAACCAGGAGACTAAACCCTAAAAGTACCATGAGCCAAAGCTGTCTAAATCGTTGTTCTTCCTTGAAAACTTTCACGATTACCTGTTTTTATCTCTTTCTAATATCATTGAATTCCAATTGGTAGGCACATCTTTTAATGTCCAACCTTCTCTTGCATATTGATTTAAAAGGTCCTCAAAGTTTTGAGTTCTATTTCTAAAACCTAATTTTAATGTTACTACTTTATATTCTTTCATTTTTTTATTTTTTTACGGTCTACTAATGATTCAAAGTTCCTGTATTCACCACAGGAGAGGCCTCTTTATCTCCACATAAGATCACCAATAAGTTACTCACCATCGCAGCTTTTCGTTCGTCATCTAGTACAACAATTTCCTTTTTATCTAATTCTTCCAAGGCCATTTCTACCATCTCTACGGCTCCTTGTACGATTTTATGTCTAGCGGCAACAATTGCAGTTGCTTGTTGTCTTTTTAGCATGGCACTTGCAATTTCTTGGGCATATGCCAAGTAGCCAATTCGAGCCTCTAAAACTTCAATTCCGGCAATGGATAGTCGCTCGTCAATTTCTTTCTCCAAAGCTTCAGAAACCTCATTTACACTAGAACGTAAGGTAATGTCTTCGTCATGTCCTTCATCAGCAAAATTATCGTAGGGATACATACTTGCTAACTTTCGAACTGCAGCATCGGTTTGAACGCGTACAAAATTTTCATAATTATCGACATCAAATGCAGCTTTGTAGGTATTGGTAACCCGCCAAACTAAAATGGTAGAAATCATAATTGGATTTCCTAATTTGTCGTTTACTTTTAAGCGTTCACTGTCAAAATTACTCGCTCTTAATGAAATGGTTTTTTTTCTGAATAAAGGGTTAGCCCAGTAAAGACCGTTGTCTTTAATCGTTCCGATGTACTTTCCGAAAAGCAAAACCACTTTCGAAGTATTTGGGTTTACTAAGATAAAGCCAAACAGTCCAAAGAAACCAATAAAAGTGACGATTAAAAAACGTGGGTCTTCCGTGCGTATCGCTGTTGCAATACTTCCAAAAAATAATGCGATTAGGATGAATAACATTAAATAGCCATTTGCGGGCTTGATTATTTTTTCTGATTTCATAATTGATATTAATTTGATATCACAAAGATATGATATTTTTTTTTGTTATTTCAATTTTTTTCATCTTTATTTTTATAATTTAGCTGAAAATTAATTTTAAAAATTTAAAATGAAAGCATCTATACTTCTATTTATTTCTATCTTCTTCGTAACGACTCCTAATGTGGATGAATCTGTTTTTTGGGGACAAAACGGGCACCGAGCAACAGGTGAAATTGCAACACAGCATTTGACAAAAAGAGCAAAGAGAAAGATTGATAAATTATTGAAAGGCCAGAGTTTGGCCTTTGTATCTACTTTTGCTGACGAAATTAAGTCAGATCGGAAATACCGTGAATTTTCTGCGTGGCATTATGTAAATATGGGGATAGATGAAAGCTATGAAGCGGCAGAAAAAAATCCAAAAGGAGATTTGGTCACTGCTATTGCAAAGTGTGTTTCGGTTTTAAAAGACCCGAAGAGTAAAGAGGAAGACAAGGTGTTTTATTTGAAAATGTTGGTTCATTTTGTAGGAGATTTGCATCAGCCAATGCATATTGGTCAGAAAGAAGACCGTGGAGGAAATCGAATAAAAGTTCAATGGTTTGGACAAGGAACCAACTTACATTCTGTTTGGGATACGAAAATGATTGAAGCTTGGAATATGAGTTATATTGAGTTGGCAAACAATGCCAAAGACCTTTCTAAAGCGCAATTGAAAGCCATCGAAAAGGGTTCGGTAGAAGATTGGGTGAACGAAGTACATGAAATTACTAAAGAACTCTACAGTTCAGTAAAAGAGGGAGAGAACTTGCGTTACCGCTATTCTTACGATCATTTTGGTACTGTTAGAAATCAGTTACAGCGAGGTGGAATTCGTTTGGCTAAAATTTTGAATGACATTTATTAAGGAGCAATTTAAAATAGAAGTTATATAAAACAGAAAAAGAGATTACTGAATCAGTAATCTCTTTTTTTATGGTTGTATTTTGTTTTCTTAGGATTTAAGAAATAACAATGATTTATGCTGTCGCAGAGGCTTTCATTGATTTTCTATAGATAAAAGAATTGAAAATATTTCTTTTTCCAAAATTATTCATAGATTTTGCATTGACAAATTTTCCAAACAAAATTTTACTTACACCAAAGTATTCATAAGAATTACCATCGGTAAAAGTAACTTCTAAAAGCATGCTTTTATGGTGCCAGTCAGCTACTTGAAATTCTGTAATTGTTTTTTTATAAGCTTCTAAATGTGCTTCTTTTGTTTCTGGTGCAATGCTTACTAAAAAGTGATACCCATCGATAATTTGTGTGCTTTTTATTTCAGCTTCGGCTTTTTGACCCTCTTCTAAAAACTTGTCAGGATGCCATTCTTTTACCAATCCTCTGTAGGCTTTTTTTAATTCTTTCAAATCTATTGGACCTGCTACTTTAAAAAGTTTTTTATATTCTTTTATACGCTTCATGTGTGCTGTTTTCAAATTGCGTGCAAAAGTATTGATATTAAATTGATTAAACAGTAAAATATCAATTTAAGATGCAACCAATTACTAATAAACTGCAACTTATTTTTTTGCCAAAAAAAAGATCACCCGTTAAGGATGATCTTTCTAAACAAACAATGCATTATAGACTTATTAACTGCTATGAAATTTTATATATTTTAGAAGCAGTATTTATTTGCTGCTTTTAATTTTTCTGCAATTTCATTACGCAACGCAATTACATTCGGGTAGTTGGTGTATTTGGTAAAACGTTTTAATCCCATTAACATCATGCGTTGTTCATCGCCTTCTGCAAAGGAAATAATTCCTTCTTTACCATTTTGTGTAACAATTTCTACGGCATTGTATAAATACAATTTTGCCATTGCAATTTGCCCTTCTTGTGCCTCTTCACCAAAGCGTTTTACATTTTTCTCTGCACGCAGTAGGGTAGATTCTGCCATGTATACTTCGTTCAAAATATTAGCAGCCGCCATTAATAATTGTTGGTGTTGGTCTAATTCTGTTCCAAATTTTTGGATAGCAGCTCCCGCTACCATTAAGAAAACCTTTTTTAATTTTCCAATCATTTCTTTTTCTTCCGCAAACAATTCAGAATAGTCTGGTGTGTCAAAAGAAGGAATGCCCATTAACTCATCTGCAACCGCGGTTGCTGGTCCTAATAAGTCTACATGTCCTTTCATTGCTTTTTTTATCAACATTCCTACAGAAAGCATTTTGTTGATTTCATTGGTTCCTTCGTAAATACGAGAAATTCTTGAATCTCTCCAAGCAGCTTCCATTGGTGTTTCTTCAGAGAATCCCATTCCACCAAAAATTTGAATTCCTTCATCTGCACATGCTTGTACATCTTCGGAAACGGTCACTTTTAAAATAGAGCATTCGATTGCGTATTCCTCAACTCCTTTTAATTCTGCTTCTTGGTGTGTGTTTCCACCTTCCAGACGCATTGCAATACGATCTTCAATATCTTTTGCTGCTCTATAACTTGCAGCCTCACCCGCATAGGTGTTTGTTGCCATCTCTGCTAATTTTGCTTTGATAGCACCAAAATCTGCAATGGGTGTTTTAAATTGTCTTCGTTCAGTGGCATATTGTAAAGCGGTTTCTGTAACTCTTCTTTGAGAATCAATACAGGCTGCTGCCAATTTAATACGACCTACGTTCAATGCATTTACAGCAATTTTAAATCCACCTCCACGCACAGATAACATGTTTTCTGCTGGGACTTCGGTATCATTAAAAAATACTTGTCGGGTAGAACTTGCGCGTATTCCTAATTTGCGTTCTTCTTCTCCTAAAGTAATTCCGTTTGGGTTGGTAGGATCATATTCAACAATAAAACCAGTAATGTTTTTATCCTCTTCAATACGAGCAAAAACAATCATCATATTACAGAACCCTGCATTGGAGATCCACATTTTTTGACCGTTTATTTTGTAGGATTTTCCATCCGCAGAAAGTTCAGCAGTTGTCTTACCAGAGTTTGCATCCGATCCAGCTCCGGGTTCTGTCAAACAATACGCACCCATCCACTCACCGGTTGCTAATTTTGTAACATATTTTTGCTTTTGTGCTTCGGTACCATATAAGGTAATTGGCATGGTACCAATACCTGTATGTGCACCAAAAGCAGTGCTTAAAGATCCATTCCCGCTAGAAATATATTCACATGTAAGCATTGTAGATACAAAGCCCATGCCCATTCCTCCATACGCCTCTGGAACAGCAACTCCTAAGAAACCAAGTTCCCCAGCTTTTTTCATTACTTCCTCAGTGAGCTTGTAGTCTTTTGCCTCAAAACGATCTTTATGTGCAATAATCTCTCTTTCGTTAAATTCTTTAACAGCCTCCTTCATCATTAGTTGCTCTTCAGAAAAATCTTCTGGAGTAAATATATCCTCACATTTTGTTTCTTTTACAAGAAATTGACCACCTCTTAATAACTCTGCCATTTTATTTTTTTTAATCTTTATTTATTAATTTAAGAATTCAAATACACCTGCTGCACCTTGTCCAGTTCCAACACACATAGTGACCATTCCATATTTTCCTTTCATCTCTCTTTTACGCATTTCATCAAACAACTGTACCGATAATTTTGCACCAGTACATCCTAATGGGTGCCCTAGTGCAATGGCGCCACCATTTACGTTTACGATGTCTTGGTTTAAATCCAATTCACGCATCACAGCTAATGATTGAGATGCAAATGCTTCATTTAACTCAATTAAATCGATGTCATTTTGTTGCAATCCAGCTTGTCTTAAAACCTTTGGAATTGCAGCTACAGGACCAATTCCCATAATTCTTGGTTCCACACCTGCTGCAGCATAGTTGACCATTCTTGCAATGGGTTCAATGTTTAATTCCTTCACCATTTCTTCACTCATGACCATTACAAATGCCGCACCGTCACTCATTTGTGATGAATTTCCTGCGGTAACACTACCTCCTGCTGCAAATACTGGGCGCAATTTGTTTAAAACGGCGGTAGAAGTTCCTTTTCGAGGGCCTTCATCTTTGGTTACAGTATATTTTCGAGTTGCTTTTTTACCATTGTCATCCAAGTAGGTTTCTTCAACTTCGATGGGTGCAATTTGCTCTTGAAAACGATTTTCTGCTTGTGCTCTTAAAGCTTTCATGTGTGAGTTAAAAGCAAATTCATCTTGGTCTTCTCGAGATACTTTGAATTGGTTGGCAACTGCTTCTGCTGTGTTTCCCATTCCCCAATAATAATCTGCGTGACCTGCATGAATGGTGTTATAATTTAATTCTGGTTTAAATCCAGTCATGGGTACCGAGCTCATGCTTTCTGCTCCACCAGCAATGATACAATCTGCCATTCCTGCTTGAATTTTTGCAGCAGCCATTCCAATGGTTTCAATTCCTGAAGAACAAAAACGATTTACGGTAACTCCTGGTACATCCACAGAATCCAATCCGATTAATGAAATAAAACGTGCCATGTTTAAACCTTGTGCACCTTCTGGCATTGCATTACCAACAATCACGTCATCTATACGCTTTACGTCTAAATTTGGCAATTCTTTCATCATATGTTGAATGGTTTCTGCACCCAATTCGTCTGCACGTTTAAAACGGAAAACACCTTTTGGCGCTTTACCAACTGCAGTTCTATATGCTTTTACTATATATGCTGTTTTCATAATTTTTAGTTTCTTAATGGTTTCCCAGTTTTTAACATGTGTTGAATACGTTCTAAGGTCTTTCTTTCGGTACAAAGCGATAAAAAGGCTTCTCTCTCAAGATCCAATAGGTATTGTTCGCTTACGAGTGTAGGCTCTGATAAATCTCCACCTGCCATTACATTTGCTAATTTGTTTGCAATTTTTTGATCGTGTGCAGAAATGTATTTGGAGTGTTCCATAGAGTCGGTTCCTACTAAGAACATTCCCAAGGCTTGTTTTCCTAACACTTTTACATCCTTTCGAGTCACTGGTTGTGTGTATCCGCTTTCTGCCATTAATTTTGCATGTGCCTTTGCTGTTGCAATTTGTCTTTCTTTATTGACAACAACAATGTCTT
The DNA here is from genome assembly GCA_943787375.1 of uncultured Polaribacter sp. Lineage (GTDB taxonomy): Bacteria > Bacteroidota > Bacteroidia > Flavobacteriales > Flavobacteriaceae > Polaribacter. The sequence goes on along the minus strand of CALSME010000004.1, from coordinate 86,835 downwards.
TCCCTTTTTGAAGTAATCCTAAATCGAAGGCTTCATAGGCAGAAGTAGATACTTTTGCCATCCCTATGGTTAAGAAATTTTCTTGTAAAAGATTGAGCTCTACATCTCCTTTTTGAAAGGCGTCGGATGCTCTTAAAGCCATTTCTTTAGAACCACCACCACCTGGAATAACACCTACACCAAATTCAACCAATCCCATATAGGTTTCTGCTGCTGCAACTACTTTGTCTGCATGTAATGAAATTTCACAACCACCCCCTAAAGCCATTCCATGAGGAGCAGAAATTGTTGGGATCGATGAATAACGCATGCGCATCATAGAGTCTTGGAAATATTTAATCGCCATGTTTAGCTCATCATATTCCTGTTCTGCAGCCATCATAAAGATCATTCCGATATTGGCACCTACAGAAAAGTTGGGGGCTTGATTTCCAACAACCAATCCTTGAAAGTCTTTTTCGGCAATATCAATCGCTCTGTTCAGTCCTGTTAAAACATCACCACCAATAGTATTCATTTTAGAACGGAATTCTAAGTTTAAAATTCCATCTCCAATGTCTTGTAGAGAAACTCCTGAGTTTTTGAAGACTTCAGTCGATTTTCTAATATTGTCTAAAATGATAAAGGAATCTTGTCCTGGTTTTTTTATTTGTGCTTTTGCAGGAATGTCATAATAATAAGTTGCACCCTCTTTTACAGTGTAAAATGAAGTTTCTCCTTTTTCTAACATTTCGGTAACCCATGCAGCAGGTTCTTTACCTTCTGCTTTCATGAGTTCGACTCCAGCAGCAACACCGATTTCATTCCAAATTTGAAATGGTCCGTGTTCCCAACCAAATCCGGCTCTTAAACCGTCATCAATTCTATAAATTTCATCTGAAATTTCGGGCACTCTGTTTTGTACGTATGCAAATAAGGCCGACAAGCATTTTCTATAAAATTCTCCTGCTCTGTCTTTTCCTTTGACCAATACTTTAAAACGATCGCCTACATTATCTATTGTTTTCGTTAATTCTAACGTTGCAAATGATGCGCGTTTTTTAGAACGGTATTCTAAGGTGTTCAAGTCTAATGATAAAATTTCTTTTTTACCATCTGCATTTACAGATTTTTTATAGAATCCTTGTTTTGTTTTACTTCCCAACCATTTGTTCTCCATCATTTGATTTACAAATGCAGGGATTTCAAACTGAGCTCTCATTTCGTCTTCAGGACAGTTGTCTTTTACACCGTTTGCAGTATGCACTAAGGTGTCTAATCCAACAACATCAATAGTTCTGAAAGTAGCCGATTTTGGACGACCAATAACAGGACCTGTTAACTTGTCTACTTCTTCAATCGTTAAGCCCATTTCTTTTACAATATGAAATAAATTCATAATGCTAAAAATCCCTATTCTGTTTCCAATAAAGGCTGGAGTGTCTTTTGCTAAAACCGAAGTTTTTCCTAAGAACTTATCACCATACATCATTAAGAAATCTGTTACTGCCTGATCACAGTTCGGTCCTGGAACAACCTCAAATAATTTTAAATATCTTGGAGGATTAAAAAAGTGAGTTACTGCAAAGTGTTTTTGAAAGTCTTCACTACGTCCTTCATTCATAAATTTGATTGGAATTCCAGAAGTGTTTGATGTAATCAATGTTCCTGCTGTTCTATGTTTTTCAATTTTCTCGAAAACCATCTTTTTGATATCCAATCGCTCTACTACAACTTCCATTATCCAGTCTACATCCTTAATTAAATGCAAATCATCATCAATATTACCAGTTGTTATTCTGCTGGCAAACTTCTGATTGTAAATTGGTGAGGGTTTTGACTTTAAAGACGTTCTTAAAGCGTCATTTACTAAACGATTACGAACAACTTTACTTTCTAATGTGAGTCCTTTTGCTTTTTCTTTGTCATTTAGTTCTCTTGGTACAATGTCCAATAAAAGAACTTCAACGCCAATGTTGGCAAAATGACATGCAATTCCGCTTCCCATAATTCCAGAACCGATGATTGCTACTTTTTTAATTCTTCTTGTCATTTGTTTGTAGTTTTATTTAAATAGATTTTAATTGAAGGTCTTCAAAGACGTTCTTATTTGCTATTAATTTATTTATTGTGGAGGTCACTTTAAAGAAGTTTTCTAACTCTTCCTCCGTAATGTGTTCTTTTACTTTATTATTAAACTGGTATACGTGGCCTTTAGAAATCGAACGCATTTCTTTTCCATAGGGGGTTAGTTTTATAATGACGCTTCTACCATCATCTGGATTTTTCTCTCGAGAAATGGCTCCTTTGTCTTCCATGTTCTTTAATATACGCGAAAGGCTCGTGGGCTCCATTCCCATTAGTGGCCCCAATGCTGTAGATGGAGTTCCTTTTTCAGCATCTATATTTAAAAGAACAAATGCTGTAGACATGGTACTTTCATGTCTAACTGCTTGCTCATTGTACATCTTAGCAACTGCTTGCCAAGTGGCTCTTAACTCGTGATCTATTGACTTTTGTTTTTTCATTGCTCCAAAGATATACAAATTTATTATGCATGCATAGTAAATTATAAAAAAGTTATGCATGCATAGTAATTATAATTTTTATAACGTGTAACAATAGGAGTAGTTATGTGTCTTATTCAGTGTAAAAAATGTAGTTTTGTATGGAGAATATGTTTCTAAAAAATCAAATGAAAAAACAATGAATAACTTGTTAGAAATTAAAAATGTAGTAAAAACCTATGGAGATTTTACGGCATTAAATAACGTTTCACTGACCATACCCAGAGGAAGTGTCTTTGGTTTGTTGGGTCCAAACGGAGCTGGAAAAACCTCGTTAATTAGAATCATCAATCAGATCACGATGCAAGATACTGGTGATGTTTATTTTGATGGAAAATTGTTGGCTCCAAATGACGTAGAACACATAGGGTATATGCCAGAAGAACGCGGTTTGTATAAGAGCATGAAGGTAGGAGAGCAAGCGTTGTATTTAGCACAATTGAAAGGGTTGAGCAAATCTGAAGCAAAAAAACGATTGAAGTATTGGTTTGATAAATTTGATATTTCTGCTTGGTGGGATAAGAAAATAGAAGAGCTTTCTAAGGGAATGGCGCAAAAAGTACAATTTATTGTGACCGTAATGCACAAACCAAAGTTGTTGATTTTTGATGAACCTTTCTCAGGTTTTGATCCTATAAACGCGCAGTTAATTGCAAAAGAAATTTTGCAATTGAGAGATGAAGGCGCTACCATTATTTTTTCTACCCATCGAATGGAATCGGTAGAAGAAATGTGTGATTATATTGCCTTAATAGATCAATCCAATAAAATCGTAGAAGGGAAACTAGATGATATAAAACGTGCTTTTCGTACCAATACATTTCAAGTAGGAATAGCAACTACAAATCCAAGAGAAGTAGAAGCAAAATTAAAACAATTGTATGCAGTTTCTCCCGCAGATTTCAGAATTATAAATGAGGGGTTGAAATTAAATGTAACTTTAAAAAAAGGAGAAAATCCAAATGATTTATTATCCTTTTTAACCTCACAAGGGCAAGTGCAACATTTTGTAGAATTAGTTCCTGACGCGAATGAAATATTTATGCAGGCAGTAAATAAAAATAGTTAAGATGAGCAAGTTAAAATTAATTATTCACAGAGAGTTTATTGCTAAAGTAAGGAACAAATCCTTTTTAATAATGACTTTTTTAAGTCCTGTTTTAATGGTAGTAATGGGTGCTTTGGTCGTGTTTTTAATGAAAAAAAACGACGAAAAAGTAAAAGAAATTGTTTACGTAGATGCTTCAGGATTGTTTACAAAGGAAAATTTTAAAGATTCTAAAACTGTAAAATACCAAGATTATACAGCACTTGGGCTAACGGAAACAAAGAAAAAAGTAGAAAAGGGTGATTTTTATGGTGTACTTTATATTCCTAAAAAAGACAGTTTAGAATTGTTGGCCAAATCCATAGCGTTTTATTCGATAGATTCTCCAGGAATGTCTCTTATGGACGGACTAGAGACTCGGGTAGAAACCCATTTAAGAAATTTAAAGCTTACCCATTTTGAAATTGATTTAATGCAAATAAAAGCATCAGAAATCGCTTCGGATATTAAAATGTTTAATTTTTCGGGTGAAGAATCTTCCAAACTAATCAACGGTTTAAAAATAGCCGTAGGAGCAATTGCTGGATATTTATTAATGATGTTTGTAATGATTTATGGAACTTCTGTCATGCGAAGTGTCATTGAAGAAAAAACAAGTAGAATTGTAGAAATCATTGTTTCGTCTGTAAAACCTTTTCAATTAATGTTAGGTAAAATTATTGGAAATGCCTCTGCAGGACTCTTGCAATTCTTTATTTGGGGAATCCTTTTGTTTGTAATCAGCATTATCGCATCTGCCGTTTTTGGCATAGATATGGTAGAAATGCAAGCATCTAAAATCCCAGAAGACCAATTGAATGCAGCAAAAGAAGCCGTAAATCCTGATAAGTTACAGTTAATTTTGCAAGAAATTTCGAGACTACCTATTTTAAAATTATTTGTGCTATTCATTTTTTACTTCTTAGGAGGTTTCTTTCTCTACAGTTCGCTATTTGCAGCTGTGGGGGCAGCGGTAGATAATGAAACAGATACTCAACAGTTTATGTTGCCAATTATGGCGCCTTTAATTTTAGGGGTTTATGTAGGTTTTGCAACGGTAATTAATGATCCACACGGACCTATTGCAACGATTTGTTCGATCATTCCCTTTACCAGTCCAATCGTCATGTTAATGAGAGTGCCTTTTGGGGTTTCTTGGTATGAACTCGCCATTTCGATGGCATTATTAATTGTTACCTTTGTCTTTATGGTTTGGTTAACAGCGAAGATTTATAGGGTTGGAATCCTAATGTATGGCAAAAAACCAACTTACAAAGATTTGTACAAATGGATAAAATATAAAGGATAAATACTTCAATATATGGATAAAATAAAAGCATTTTTAAATTATAGCTTCAGTTTTGGAGCTGATGTACACATTTCTGTTCAAACAATCATAGTAGTCATTCTTGCTTTAATTTTAGCCTCTTACTTATTGCGGTTTTCAATGAAATTAATCACCAGAAAATTACCTAAAAATGACAAAGAGAAATTTGTTTCCGTTTTTGGATATTTAACATGGCTAGCTTATATTATTATTTTTTTGGTCACGCTTCAATCTTCAGGGGTAAATGTTACCGCGATCTTTGCAGCCTCCGCTGCTTTGCTTATTGGTGTTGGTTTGGCATTGCAAACACTTTTTCAAGACATCATATCTGGAATTTTTATTTTGATAGACCAATCTGTGCATGTAGGAGATATTATTGAATTGGAAGGGAAAGTAGGACGCGTAGTAGAAATAAAATTAAGAACCACCCGAGCGGTAACAATTGACAATAAGGTATTGGTGATTCCCAACCATTTATACCTTACAAACAGTCTCTATAATTGGACAGAAAATGGCGAGGAAACTAGAGAATCCGTAACCGTAGGGGTTGCTTACGGAACGGATGTTCAACTCGTGAAAAGTTTGTTAATAAAAGCAGTCAATTCAAGTTCGAAGGTCATATCCAAACCAGGACCTACTGTCTATTTTACCAATTTTGGTGACAGTGCATTGGAATTTAAAGTTGTTTTTACATTAAATAATAGTTTTGAAGCCGCAATAACACAAAGTGATATTCGTTTTAAAATTGATGCTTTGTTTCGAGAAAATAAGATTTCAATACCTTTTCCACAAAGAGATGTGCATTTATTTCAACAAAAAGAAGTTTAAACAAAATTATGAGCAAAATATTAATCATAGAAGACGAAGCAGCGATTAGAAGAGTATTGAAAAAAATTATTTCTGAAGAAAATGAAGGTTACCAAGTTGAAGAAGCAGCAGATGGTTTGCTGGGTCTTGAAATGATTTTAAACAATGACTATGATTTGGTTTTGTGCGATATTAAAATGCCAAAAATGGATGGTGTTGAGGTGTTAGACAAAGTGAAAAAAGTAAAACCAGAAATTCCGATTGTGATGATTTCGGGTCATGGCGATTTAGACACCGCAGTAAATACCATGCGCCTAGGGGCTTTTGACTATATTTCGAAACCGCCAGATTTAAATCGTTTGTTAAATACCGTTCGAAATGCCTTGGATAAAAAAGGGTTGATCGTTGAAAACAAACGCTTGAAAAAGAAAGTCAGTAAAAACTATGAAATGATTGGTGAGAGTCCACAAATTTCGCATATCAAGGAGATCATCGAAAAAGTGTCCACCACCGATGCCAGGGTTTTAATAACAGGGCCAAATGGAACTGGAAAAGAATTAGTAGCCCATTGGTTGCATGAAAAATCTGACCGCTCAAAAGCGCCTATGATTGAAGTGAATTGTGCAGCAATTCCGTCAGAATTAATTGAAAGTGAGCTTTTCGGACATGTTAAAGGATCATTTACAGGCGCCAATAAAGATCGAGCAGGAAAGTTTGAAGCCGCTACTGGGGGAACAATTTTTCTCGACGAAATAGGAGATATGAGCTTGTCTGCACAAGCCAAAGTATTGCGAGCACTTCAAGAAAATAAAATTTCAAGAGTAGGTTCGGACAGCGATATTAAAGTAAATGTTCGAGTGGTTGCAGCCACAAACAAAGATTTAAAAAAAGAAATTGAAGCTGGTCGTTTTAGAGAGGATTTATACCACAGATTGGCGGTTATTTTAATAAAGGTCCCTGCACTGAATGATCGAAGAGATGACATTCCCTTATTGGTTGATTTCTTTTCCTCAAAAATTGCAAAAGAACAAGGGATACCTCTGAAAACCTTCTCAAAAAATGCCCTTAAAAAATTACAAGTATACGACTGGACTGGTAACATTAGAGAGCTAAGAAATGTCATTGAACGGCTTATCATTTTGGGTGAAAATGAAGTTTCTGAAAATGATGTAAAATTATTTGCGAGCAAATAATATTTCCAATGGATAAAAATAAAAAAAAGTGATCAAATTTTGATCACTTTTTTTTTACGTATTTACACTTCGAGTTTTATAAATCGAACCGATCTAAGTTCATAACCTTTGTCCATGCAGCAATAAAATCGGTTATAAACTTTTCTTGTGCATCATTAGCACCATACACTTCTGCAATCGCTCTTAATTCTGTATTAGAACCAAAAATTAAATCAGCTCTAGTTCCCGTAAACTTTACTGCTCCAGATTTACGATCGATACCTTCAAAAAAAGCATCATTTTTTGAGGTTGCTTTCCATGTAATATTAAAATCTAATACATTTGTGAAAAAGTCGTTAGAAAGTGTTCCTTTATTATTCGTAAATACACCCTCATCACAGCCGTTATAGTTTGTTCCTAAGACTCTTAAGCCTCCTACTAAAACAGTCATTTCTGGTACAGTTAGCGTTAACAAGTTAGCCTGATCTACCAATAACTCTTCTGCTGCTAATTGTAAACCACTTTTTAAGTAATTTCTAAAACCATCAGCTTTCGGTTCTAAGTAACCAAAAGATTCAACATCTGTTTGTTCTTGCGAAGCATCTCCTCTTCCAGAAGTAAAAGGAATCGTTATGGCTCGACCTGCTTTTTTTGCAGCTTGTTCAATTCCTACAGAACCTCCTAAAACAATTAAATCAGCAATAGAAACAATTCCTGTGAAATCATTTTTAATCTTTTCATAAACAGCGAGGACTTTTTTTAATTCATTTGGATTATTAACGGTCCAGTTTTTTTGAGGAGCTAAACGAATTCGTCCACCATTTGCTCCTCCTCGTTTATCTGAATTTCTATAAGTCGAAGCAGAAGCCCATGCAGTAGTTACTAATTGAGATATAGACAATCCACAAGTAAGAAGACTCGTTTTTAAAGTTGTAATGTTTTCTTCTGAAAGAAGTGTTCCAGTTGGAATAGGGTCTTGCCATATTAATTCTTCTTTAGGAACCTCTGGTCCTAAATAAAGAGAAACAGGTCCCATGTCTCTGTGAGTTAGTTTGAACCAGGCTCTAGCAAAAGCATCTTCAAAAGCAGTATGATCTTTATGAAAACGCTTTGAAATTTCCAAATAAGCAGGGTCTATTTTTAAAGCCATATCTGCAGTAGTCATCATTAATGCTTGTCGAGCATCACGATCTCCAGCTTTTGGGGCCATTTTTGCATTCGATGCAGCTGTTGGGGTCCATTGATGTGCTCCAGCTGGACTTTTTGTTAATTCCCAATCATAATTTAATAAAACATCAAAATAGTCATGATCCCATTTGATAGGATTTGGTGTCCATGCACCTTCAATTCCACTTGTAATAGTTTCATCTAAAACTCCAGTTCCAAATGTGTTTTTCCAACCAGTACTCATTTCTTCGATAGACGCACCAGCAGGTTCTGCACCTACATACTTTTCAGGTTCTGCAGCACCATGTGCCTTCCCAAAAGTGTGTCCACCGGCAATCAATGCTACCGTTTCTTCATCATTCATTGCCATTCTACCAAAAGTTTCTCTAATATCAATACCCGAAGACATTGGATCTGGGTTTCCATTTGGCCCTTCAGGATTCACATAAATTAATCCCATATGTACAGCACCCAAATGACCTTCCAAATGACCTTCTTCATATCGTGCTTCATTTGCTAGCCATTCGGTTTCAGAACCCCAGTAAATATCTTGTTCAGGCTCCCAGATTTCTTCTCTTCCACCAGCAAAACCGAAAGTTTTAAAGCCCATAGATTCTAAAGCACAGTTGCCAGCAAGAATCATTAAATCTGACCAAGATATTGTATTTCCATATTTCTTTTTTATGGGCCATAAAAGTAAACGTGCTTTGTCTAAATTAGCGTTATCTGGCCAACTATTTAAAGGAGCAAAACGTTGAGACCCTGAACTTGCGCCTCCACGGCCATCCCCAACTCTATAGGTTCCAGCACTATGCCAGGCCATCCGAATCATTAAAGGTCCATAATGACCATAATCTGCTGGCCACCAATATTGTGAGTCAGTCATCAAATTAATAATGTCTTTCTTAAGTTCGATAAAATCGATACTGTTAAAAGCTTTTACATAATCAAAATTTTCTCCCAAAGGATTTGATTTTGTTGCATGTTGGCGTAAAATATTTAATTTTAATTCATTAGGCCACCAGTCACGATTGTTTGTTCCGCCACCAGCAGGTTTCTTTTGAACTCCACTCATAAAAGGGCATTGACTTGTTTTTTTTGGTTCCATATTTTTTAATTTTTTTAAAATTAATATCTTCAAATTTATAAAACTATGTTTGTATTTATTATGTTTTATATCTACATTTTTTATAAAATAATAGATTTATGTTATGGACTTGTTTTTAGTTAGGAGTTTTTATCAATCAAAAAGGGATATTATTTATATGATAAATGCGATATAAATAAATTTTATTGTAGCATAAAAAATAAAATTTCCATATAGTTTTTAAGCTCTATTCAAAGTGTATATTTGCAGTCTTAAAGAAAATATTTAATTTAAAAATCATAAAAAAATGGCAACATTAGTAGGGAAACAATTTCCAGATTTAAGCGTAGATGCAATGAATGAAATGGGGGATACATTTAAACTAAATGTATTGGAAGAAGCCAAGAAAAACAACAAAAAAGTGTTGTTATTTTGGTATCCGAAAGATTTTACATTTGTATGTCCTACAGAATTGCACGCATTTCAAGCAGCCTTAGGTGAGTTTGAAAAAAGAAACACGATCCTAATTGGTGCCTCTTGTGATACTCCAGAAGTGCATTTTGCATGGTTAAGTACTGCAAAAGATAACGGAGGTATAGAAGGTGTAACTTACCCAATTTTAGCAGATAGTAACCGTAATTTATCTTCAGTATTAGGTATTTTAGACATTACGAATGAAACTTTTGATGAAGCAACACAGACCATTCAAGTTGAAGGAGATAACGTAACTTACAGAGCTACTTATTTAATTGATGAAGAAGGAACGGTATTTCATGAAGGAGTAAACCACATGCCAGTGGGTAGAAATGTAAATGAATTTTTACGTTTGGTAGATGCGTATGCACATGTTCAAACGAACGGTGAAGTATGTCCAGCAAACTGGGAAGAAGGGAAAACAGCGATGGCGCCAAATGCAAAAGGAACTGCTGCTTATTTAGCAGCAAACTAATATTCGATTCCTATGGTACAAGAGTTAAATCAAGATAATTTAGCAGAAATTGTTGCCGATAACCAAACGGTTATTGTACAATATTCTGCAGGATGGTGTGGTAATTGCAGAATTATGAAACCAAAATTCAAGAAATTATCTACAGAAAACGAAGCAGCAACTTTCGTAATTGTTGACGCGGAGAAATTTCCAGAGAGCAGGAAATTGGCAGATGTTAGTAATCTTCCAACTTTTGCTACTTTTGTAGATGGTAAATTTGCAGGTCAGACACAAACCAATAAGTTTGATGTTTTGAAAGAATTCTTATCAGAAATTTTATAGAATGAAGTTACCTATTATAAAACACTTGACCAATTTTATCGAAGAAAACGATCAAGATTACGTTTTAGAAACAATTGAAACACTAGAGGCACTCACAGAAGTCCCGTCCTTGAAAGATGAAGAATTAGACGTTATTGGCGAATTGATTTCCAATCTTTATGGAGCGGTTGAAGTTGATAAAATGATCAAAGAAGGAACACCCAAAAAAGAAGCTTTAAATGCTTTTATGAAACGTGTTTTAGGAGCTATAGATAAGTAGTATTTTCAATATAAAAATTAAAAACCCAAGTGAAAGCTTGGGTTTTTTTATAGATGCAGTTTTTCTTCGTTTATTTTTCTCATGAGTGCTTTGATACGCTCTTTATGCTGTTTTTTTTCTAGCTTAACTTTATTCACCTTCTGAAGCATCAATCGATTGTACTTCGCCTTGGTAGTAGTGTTTTTTGCTTTTCCTTTTCCTTTTTTTGGCATTTTATCCGATCTAATATTTTTTATTTTTCAATGCTTAAGTGGAATAATGCATCTCCTTTGTTTACAATAGGTGTTTTATTAATACAGAAAATATGACCATCAAAAGGAGCATATACGTTCTTTTTAAATTCACCAAAAGGATCTTGAATAATTCCAAGAATTTCTTTTTTCTTTACATAAGTTCCATTTTTGACCATAATTTTAAACATTCCAGAATAAGAAGCTCTTAACCATTTTGCTTTTTCCACAAAGATGGGTGTTTTTCTGACAGTAATCTCACCTTCAAGCAATCCCAAATGGGTTAAGATGTTTCTGGTTCCGTTTACACCTTCACTTATAATAGAGGCATCTAATTCCTTTGATTTTCCTCCTTCAAACAATAAGCTAGTCTTTCCCATCTTTAGCAGCGTATCTCTCAAAGATTTAGAAATAGTCTCTGAAAAAACAATCATTGGCGGATTGAATATTTTTGCAAGCTCCAATCCTTTTTGGTCCTCTTTGCTACATCTAATTTGAGCAATATTATCTCGTTCTCCTCCTCCTGTATGGAAATCAATGACATAATCTACATGGGGCGCAATTTCTTTGGTAAATTGATGGGCAAACTGACTCGCTAAAGACCCATTCAAAGAGCCTGGAAACATTCGATTCAAATCTCGTCCATCAGGAAACTCTCTTGTTTGGATTAGATAGCCGAAAATATTAAAAACAGGAATACAGATAATAGTACCTGATATTGGTTTGTTTATTTTCTGACTAATTATTTCCCTGATAATTCCAACGCCATTTATCTCATCACCATGAATTCCTGCTAATAATAAAACAACAGGTCCAGGGTTTTTAGAACGCTCAATAATTACTGGAATTTTTACCGTTGTTCTGGTATGTAATTTAGCCACTTCTAGGTCCAAAATGGTTCTGGTTCCTTCAGAAATTTCTTTTCCTAAAATAACAAAAGGTTTATTCAGCATGAATTTCTAAATATCTGATAATCTCTTTCGCAATGTTTTTTCCGGTAGCAGTTTCTATTCCCTCTAAACCAGGTGAAGAGTTTACTTCTAATACCAATGGCCCTTTAGATGACTGCAGCATGTCTACGCCAGCTACTCCCAAACCTAGTGCTTTGGTTGCTTTTAAGGCTGTTTTTTCTTCCTCATCTGTTAATTCGATGATGGTTGCGTTTCCGCCTCTGTGTAAATTTGAGCGAAACTCTCCTTCTTTTCCTTGACGCTTCATTGCGCCAATTACTTTTCCATCAACTACAAATACTCTGATATCTGCCCCTCCAGCTTCTTTAATGAATTCTTGCGCTATCACTCTTGCCCCCAATCCATTAAATGCCTCAAGAACGGATGTTGCAGCATTTTTAGTTTCTGCTAAAACAACTCCTAATCCTTGTGTACCTTCAAGTAACTTTAAAACCAAAGGTGCGCCTCCTACAGACTTAACAACATGTTCTACATCTTTGGTGTAGTTTGTAAAAACTGTTTTTGGTAAGCCTACTCCAGCTCTTGCTAAAATTTGCAAACTGCTTAATTTATCTCTAGATCTTGTCAATGCTTGAGATGATACAGAAGTAAAAACTTTCATCATTTCAAATTGACGGATTACTGCTGTTCCATAGAAAGTAACAGAAGCACCAATTCTTGGGATAATTGCATCAATATTTTCTAAATATTCCCCTTTGTAGTGAATTTTTGGAGACTTTTTTTCAATCTCAATATTACATTTCAAATGATCTACAACTAAGACTTCATGGCCTCTTTGTTCTGCTGTTTCTACGAGTCTTCTAGTAGAATACAATTTGGGGTTTCTTGATAAAATTACAATGCGCATTCGTTCTTGTTTTTTAATTTGTAGGATAAATTCTTTTTCGTGGTATCGATGATGAACTTCTTTTTTAAAAATTTCCTTCCTAGCAAGATAGGAAATTTCATTTCTTTTCTTTCAGTTAATGTTAATTCTATAGGGAATTGTTGGCCAAAAATAATGATTTCTGTAGCTATTAAAAAACGAATTTCTGTAATTCCATTCGAGCTTTTTACAGCTTTTGAAGTATATTTTTTTGTTTTAAAAATAGTGTTGTTAAATAATGGATGTGTTGGGTCTAATAGGGTGAATTGAACATGCAATTCATCTTTTAAGATGATTTCTTGAATGTTTGTACAATGAATAGAGGATGTATAAGCACCGGAGTCTACTTTTAAGTCGATGTCTAAAAGCGATAATTCTGGAAAATCAGCTTTGTCTGAACGGCCAATAGTTATTTTCATCTACCCTTGGTTTTTTAGTTTCATTATCAAGTTGTTTATATTTTTGCAATTGCAGCTTCAGCACAACGTTCTCCGTCCATTGCGGCAGAAACAATTCCTCCAGCATAACCGCCACCCTCGCCACAAGGAAACAATCCTTCAATTTCTGTATGTTCCAAATCTTCTTTCCTTGGGATGTTTACAGGTGATGAGGTACGCGATTCTACACCAACAATGTTTGCTTCATTGGTATAATATCCGTGCATTTTTTTTCCAAAACCTTCAAAACCTTTGCGCAATCTACTTCCAATAATTTTTGGTAATAGAGAGTGTAGTGGTGCCGAATTTAGTCCAGGTTGATAGGAGGTCTCGTTTAAATTTGTAGATAGTTTTCCATCCACAAAATCCACCAATCTTTGTGCGGGAGCTGTTTGTGTACGTCCACCAGCAAAAAAGGAAATTTTTTCCAAATCTTTCTGAAATTCCAGTCCTTTTAAGGCGCCAAATTTTTCGTATTTTTTAAAATCTCGGTCAATATCTAATTCAACTACAATTCCAGAGTTTGCAAACTTATTGTTTCTACGTGAAGGCGACATTCCATTTACTACGACTTCCCCTGATGCTGTCGCTGCTGGAACAATAAATCCACCAGGACACATGCAGAAGGAGTATACGCCTCTGTTGTTTACTTGTTGCACCAAACTATAGGCAGCTGCAGGTAATAACTCATCTCTTTCACCAGAACAACTATATTGAATTTGGTCAATAATTTCTTGTGGATGCTCTACACGAACACCCATTGCAAAAGACTTCGCTTTTAAGGCAATGTTCTTTTTGTGTAGTAATTGGTAAATATCTCTTGCAGAATGGCCAGTTGCTAAAATCACAGAATTTACTGCCATTTCTTGACCGTTTTGAAGGCGAAGTGCTTGTATTTTGTTGTTTTTGATTACAAAATCTTCGACGCGCGTTTCAAAATGAACCTCACCACCATATTTGAGGATGTTTTCTCGAATATTTTGTATGATTTTTGGAAGCTTGTTGGTTCCAATATGTGGATGTGCGTCAATTAAAATTTGTTCGGTTGCACCATGAAAAACTAAGTTTTCAAAAATTCGTCTTACGTCTCCACGTTTTAAAGAACGGGTGTAGAGTTTTCCGTCAGAATAGGTGCCAGCTCCCCCTTCACCATAACAATAGTTCGAATCGTCATTTACAATATGATCCTGGTTAATGGCTTTGATATCACGCCTTCTGTTTTGTACATTTTTTCCACGTTCTAGCACAATAGGCTTGAAACCTAATTCGATGCAACGTAAAGCAGCATACATTCCAGCAGGTCCAAAACCAACAATATGCACTTCTTTAGCAGTAGAAACATCTTTGTAATCAAAAATATAGTCTGATTTTTCAGGAATATTTTCCGAAATATATACAGCAACTTTATAATTAAAGATGATGTCTTTTTTACGAGCATCAATCGATTTACGCAATACTTTTACAGCAGAAATCTCACTTTTATCAACATTCAATTGCTTGGCTGCCTTATATAAAAGGATATTTTCTTTGCGTTCTTCTATTAAATTTACTCGGAGTTGAATCTCTTTAATCATTTTGCAAAAGTATGGAAATAAAAAGATTTAAAATTGAATATATTTAATCGTTTTTTCAAGTGATTCTTAGCGGCTAATCTTTTGATTCTGATTCAAAAAAAGAACATTGTATCATTCGATCCTTTCCGAATAGATCTTTCCTCAGTTTGATGTTTTTAAACCCTTTTTTATGCAGCATTTCAACGGTTTCAGTTCCTAGATATTGATTGATTTCAAAAAAAAGCAATCCATTTATAGTAAGGTGTTCTTTAGCTATGTCAGCTATTTTATCATAAAAAAGCAACGGGTTGTCATCTTCTACAAACAACGCTAAATGCGGTTCATTTTCTAAAACATTTTTTTTAATATCCACTTTTTCCAGTGCTCTCACGTAGGGTGGATTCGAGACAATAACATCAAATTTTTGAGGAAGTACTGTGGTTTCTAAAATGTTTTTTTCAGTAAAGTGAATTTTTACTTTGTTTAGTGTGGTATTTTGTTTTGCAATTCTTAAAGCTTCTTTAGAAACGTCTATCCCAAAGAGGTTTGCTTTGGGCAGGTGTTTTGCTAATGTAATGGGAATACAGCCAGTTCCTGTACCAATATCAATAATTTGTAAAGGGGCTGTAGTGTCTGCTGTTTCTAAAATCCACGCTACCAATGATTCTGTTTCTGGTCTTGGTATTAAGGTGTGTCTATTTACAATAAAGGGAAGGCCATAAAATTCAGTTTCCCCTAAAATATATTGAATGGGAATTTCTTTTTTAAGGGCCTCTAAAGCCTTTTTAAATTGCATATCTACTTCGGTTGAGAGTTCAAAATCAGCTTTTAAGACAAGATCAATTCGTTGGAAATCTAAGTAGGCTTCCATCAAGTAAAAAAAGAACGTGTCAATTTCTGTTTGTGGGTATAGATTAGCCAATACTTCTGTAAAGTAGGTTTTATATTCTTTTAAAATCATAATTTTTTTAACATCCAAACATTACATGAATAATGCCCCGTATTCCCCATCGGTTTGTCAAGGTTTTTAAACCCGTTTTTTTGATACAGAGCTTTTGCAGCATCCATGTAAGGCATTGTTTCCAAGTAACAACTTTCAAAATTTAGAGCCTTTGCTTTCTCAAGGCACTTTTCTATCAATTTTGATCCCAGTCCTTTTCCTCTTGCTATAGGGGCAAAGTACATTTTCTGAAGTTCGCAAATATTGCCTTCAAAATTATCTAATTTTGCAATTCCAACACCGCCAACAATTTTGTTTTTGTACTCAAGTACATAGTATTCGGACGTTTTTTTTTGAAAATGTTCAAACATTTTATCTGTAGCTTTATCTTCATAAGCAGTCCCTACTTTCGGAACACCCAACTCAATTAAAACACCACGGATTAGCTTTGCAACCTGCGCATTGTCTTTGGCTTGAATTTCTCTAATGATAAAATCTTCTGTTGTCATTTATTCCCTTATTTTTGCAATAGCAAGGTATCAATTTTTTTAAATAATTTTCATGAAAAATCGACTATATTTTTTTCTTTTATTTTTGTTGATGAGCAGTTGTGCAGTCAAGAAAAAACCCATTTTTATCAAAGTAGATGATGTGAAGATTGTATCGGTAACTATGGACACAATTCGATTAAAAGCAGCTGCATTTTTTGAGAACCCAAATGGGGTTGGCGGAACTATTTCTAGTGATAAAATTCAAATAATTGTAAAGGGTGCATCTATTGCATCCGTTTATGTAGATGAATTTAAAGTACCAGCGAGAGCTTCCTTTTCAGTTCCATTAATGGCAGTGATTCCAACTAAAAAAGTTTTTCAAAATAATAAGAATGGTATTCTTGGAGGGTTGATCAATTCTTTTTTAAATAAATCGATTAAATTAAGGTTCAAAGGGAATTTAAAATACAAAGTATTTGGGTTTTCTAACACTTATTCTATTGATAAAGTACAAGAAATTAAACTTTAAATTTTATTGAGTTACGAATTTTACATACACCGCTGCTTGCAAATTGCTAAAAATGGAATTGGAAATACACGTCCAAATCCGTCTGTAGGTGCAGTTATTGTGCTCAACAAAAAAATCATTGGAGAAGGTTTTACATCTCCCCATGGCGGCAATCATGCTGAAGTAAATGCAATCAATGCCGTGGCGAACAAAGCCATGTTAAAACAAGCGACGCTCTATGTTACTTTGGAGCCTTGTGCGCATTTTGGTAAAACACCGCCTTGTTCCGATTTGATTGTAAAACACCAGCTTAAAAAGGTCGTCATTGGATGTGTAGATTCAAATATACTTGTTGCGGGTAAAGGGATCGCTCATCTTGAAGCAGCGGGAATCAATGTTGTAGTTGGGGTGTTAGAAGCTGCGTGTAAAGCACATCACAAAAGGTTTTTTACAGTTCAAAATAAAAAGAGACCGTATGTGATTTTGAAATGGGCGGAAACGAAAGATGGTTTTGTAGCACCGCTATCTAGACCAGCCCAAAAACCTGTTTGGATTTCGAATCCATTTTCACAACAAACGGTCCATAAGCTGCGAAGTAAAGAGCATGCAATTTTGGTAGGCACTAATACGGTTATTGATGACAATCCGAAATTAAATTTACGAAGTTGGTCGGGTACTAATCCAGTTCGAATTGTACTGGATCGAAAAGCAAGAATTTCCGCAACGGCTGCTGTTTTGGATGGAAGCGCCCAAACGATTGTGTTTACTGAAAAACAAAAGTATCCTTTTGATTGCAGTCCAGAAATACATTTTGAATTGATTGATTTTTCTAAAAATATCGCCTCTCAGATTTGCGATGTACTTCATAAACATAAAATCCAATCGGTCATTGTTGAAGGGGGGGCTCAAACTTTACAGACGTTTATTGATGCCAGAATTTGGGATGAAGCGCACGTTTATGTAGGAGATGTTTGTTTTAACCAGGGTGTAAAAGCGCCTCGTTTAGTTTCAAAAAGAATGACAGCTACTCATATAGATACTGACTTCTTAAAAATATACATGAATGATTAAAAATATCATTTTCGATTTTGGCGATATTTTTATCAATTTAGATAAAGAAGCAACGGCGAAGGCACTTGCTCAATTAGGGATTACTGAGATTTCTGAAGAAACATTAATGATTTGTAAACAGTACGAAATGGGCTTGTTGTCTACAACAGGTTTTATTGATTTTTTTGAAACGAAGTTTCAAATTCCATCTGAAAAATTAATAACAGCTTGGAATGCTATTTTATTAGATTTTCCAGCGCATCGATTAAAGTTCATTCAAGAGTTGGCAAAAAATGCAAACTACAACTTATTTTTATTAAGCAATACCAATGAGTTACATATTTCTTGGATTCAAGAAAACTGGGGAATGCACCTCTACAATACCTTTAAAAATTGTTTTGGATATTTTTACCTATCCCATGAAATGAAAATGAGAAAACCCAATGCAATTATCTACGAATATATTTTAAAGGAGCATTCTTTAGTGCCTCTAGAAACACTTTTTATAGATGATACAAAGGAAAATACAGACGCAGCAAAGTTACTAGGAATACAAACTTGGAACTTAATTCCTGGGCAAGACGACATTATTCATTTATTCAACCAAAAACAATTTTCAAATTGATCTACCTATTATTGAGTATCCTTTTTTCTACAGGCTTATTTGTTATTTTTAAATATTTTGGAATCTATAAAATAGATACTTTAAAAGCAATTTTTGTGAACTACATTGTAGCCTTTGCTATGGGAATTGGACTGGCAGAAGGAACGGTTTCTCTTACAGAATTGCCTCAGCAATCCTGGTTCTTTGGGGCTCTCTTTTTAGGCGCTTTGTTTGTTTCTATCTTTTTTGTCATGGCCACAACAGCGCAACGAAATGGTGTTTCAGTTGCTTCTGTGGCAGGTAAAATGTCAGTGGTAGTTCCTGTGATGTTTGGTACTTTTTTATATAATGAGTCGATTACTTTCTTAAAAGTGATTGGAATTTTAATTGCTTTAATTGCTGTTTATTTGGCGTCTGTTAAAGATGAAAAAAATACAAAATCTGGTGGAATGCTATTCCCTGTTTTATTGTTTTTTGGATCGGGGATTATTGATACGACGCTCAAGTATGTTGAGGTAAATTTTGTCCCTAAAGAAGATGTGTCTTTGTTTTCTGGAAGCTTGTTTGGGATTGCAGCAGTTTTTGCAGCCACAATTTTATTCATTCAACAAATCAGAAAGAAATCGTCTTTTGGGGTTAAAAATATCATTGCAGGTTTTGTTTTAGGAGTTCCAAACTATTTTTCCATCATATTTTTAATAAAAGCTTTACAGAATGAAGATTTTGAAAGTTCTGTATTGTTTACTGTCAATAATGTTGGAATTGTAATTTTATCTACTTTTGTTGGATTGCTTATTTTTAAAGAAACATTTAGTTTGAAAAACAAAATAGGCTTGGTTTTAGCCGTTTTAGGAATTATACTAGTTACCATTGCGTAAATGAAAGAGGACACCTATAAAACAATTGATATCGCTTCCGAGGAAACTCTTTTTAAAGAAAAGGGGAGTAAGTTTTTTGGGTATGCTTTTCCTGTTTTATCTGAAAATGATGTAAAAGATTGTCTTGAAGTATTGAAAAAGAAACATCATTCAGCACGCCATTTCTGCTACGCCTATCAAATAGGAGTGGAACACACCCAATACAGAGCAAATGATGATGGAGAGCCAAATAATTCTGCAGGGTTGCCAATTTATGGGCAAATTCAATCTTTTGAAGTTACCAATACTCTTATTGTTTCTGTGCGTTATTTTGGAGGTACCAAATTGGGCGTTGGAGGTTTGATTTCAGCCTATAAAAAATCGGCACAATTGGCATTAACTGCTTCCGAAATTATCGAAAAAACAATTAATGTTCAGTTTAAGTTGACTTTTAAGTATAAATTAATGAATCCTGTGATGAGAATCATCAAGGAGAAACAAATTGAAATCGTTCATCAGAAATTAGAAATGGATTGCACCTATATAATTTCAGTTAGAAAAAGTGACGCAGATCGTATTTTTCAAATTTTTGAAGCCTTGCACAAAGTTCTAATTACAAAGGAGGAATAATATTTAGCTCACTTTTAAAATCGATCAGATCCAGTAGGTATTTTGGGCATCGTGTAGGTTTCATAGTTTCCATATTCATAAATGCTAAAACGGAGCTTCCTGTACATATTAAATCGTTGTTTTGATTTTTTATTTCATAATCAAATTCAATTTTAACTGTTGGTTTTTTTTTGAGTAAGGTATCAATTGTTAAAACATCATCATAGAGCGCCGATTTAATGAAGTTGCATTGCAAAGAAATAACGGGTAGCATAATGCCTGTGGTTTCCATTTTTTTATACGTAACTCCCATGTTTCTAAGCCATTCAGTTCTGCCAATTTCAAAAAACTGTGCGTAATTTCCATGATATACAACGCCCATCTGATCGGTTTCAGCGTAGCGAACTCTAATTTTTGTGGTATTTTTTTTCAAAAAAATGAAATTTAAATTATGCCATGGAGTGTACGTAAAAAAAAGTTAATAATCAATAGCAAATAGATTTTTTTATACTGAATTTTATTCACACTTTTGTAGTGCTTATGGGAGAGCAATAAAATTCCGCATTAAACAACCATTAACTTATAATACAAATTACCCTAAATGACATTAACTGCCGATTCCGTTTGGACTGAGTGTTTGTCTTTTATAAAAGACAATATAAAGCCACAAGCATACAAAACTTGGTTTGAGCCCATCAAACCAGTAAAATTATCCGGAGAAGCGTTAACGATTCAGGTGCCTAGTAAGTTTTTTTATGAATGGTTAGAGGAACATTATATTAAATTATTAAGAGTTGCTTTAGTGCGTCAATTAGGGAATGATGCAAAGTTGGTTTATGACGTTCGTATGGAAAATACGTATAGTAGTAATAGGCCCCAAATAGTGAAAATTCCAAGTTCTAATAGAGACCCTTTAAAACCACAAAAGGTAACAATGCCTTTGGATGCTAGTAAAAGAGAATTGAGGAATCCATTTATAATTCCAGGACTACAAAAAGTAAAAATAGAATCTCAATTAAATCCGAATTACAATTTTAATAATTTTGTTGAAGGAGATTCTAATAGATTGGCTCGTTCTGCAGGTATGGCGGTTGCCAATAAACCAGGTGGAACTTCCTTCAACCCATTGTTAATTTATGGAGGTGTTGGTTTAGGAAAAACACATTTAGCACATGCTATTGGTGTAGACATCAAAGACAAGTATCCAGACAAAACCGTTTTGTATATTTCTTCAGAAAAATTTACACAACAATTTATAGACTCTGTAAAATCGAATACTAGAAATGATTTTATTCATTTTTATCAAATGATTGATGTTTTATTGATTGATGACGTTCAGTTTTTATCGGGTAAGGCAGGAACACAAGATGTTTTCTTCCACATATTTAACCACTTACATCAAAATGGAAAGCAAGTAATTTTAACTTCAGACAAAGCACCTGTAGATATGCAAGACATAGAACAGCGTTTGTTATCTCGTTTTAAATGGGGGTTGTCTGCAGAATTACAAGCACCAGATTACGAAACTAGAGTTTCTATTCTTCACAATAAACTTTTTAGAGATGGTGTTGAAATGCCAGAAGAGATCGTAGAATATATTGCTAAGAATATTAAATCGAATGTTCGAGAATTAGAGGGGGTGATTATTTCTATGATTGCACAAGCTTCGTTTAATAGACGCGAATTTTCTATCGAATTGGCAAAACAAATTGTCGATAAGTTTGTGAAAAACACCAAGAAAGAAGTTTCTATCGATTACATTCAAAAGGAAGTTTCTAAGTATTTCGATATGGATGTTGCTACATTACAATCTAAAACACGAAAGCGTCATATTGTTCAAGCAAGACAATTGGCCATGTTTTTTGCAAAAAGATTAACAAAAACTTCATTGGCAAGTATTGGGAATCAAATTGGACAAAGAGACCATGCGACTGTTTTACATGCTTGTAAAACCGTTGATAACTTAACTGAAACGGATAAGCAATTTAAAAAATACGTTGACGATTTAACGAAGAAATTGACTTTCTAAATTCTTTTTTATGCATAAAATACTCATGGTTTGTTTGGGAAACATTTGTCGTTCTCCAATTGCTGAAGGGGTTTTGCAATCTAAAGTAAATTCAGACCTTGTTTTTGTTGATTCTGCTGGAACTGCTGCATTTCATGTTGGTAATGCTCCTGATAAACGCTCAATATACATTGCATCAAAATACAACGTAAATTTGAAAAACCAAAAAGCACGAAAGTTTACGGTGACCGATTTTGATAGTTTTGATATTATTTACGCAATGGATGAAAGCAATTATCAAAATATTATAAAATTAGCTAAAAATAATTCTCACATTTCTAAAGTGAAACTAATTTTAAATGAAGTCAATCCACTTTCAAATCAGAGTGTTCCAGACCCTTATTACGGGGGTACTCAGGGATTTGAAAAAGTATATATGATGCTTGAAGAAGCTTGTTCAATAATTGCAGAAAAATTACAAAATGATCGGTAAATTATATTTAATTCCAACTACGTTAGGAGATACAGAACCTTTAGAAGTGATGCCTTTATCTGTGAAAAAGGTAATTGAAGAAGTTGATTTTTTTATTGTTGAAAATGAAAAAACTGCGAGAAGATTTATCAAAAAAATTACTCCAAAAAAATCGCAGTCTTCATTACATCTAATGTCGTTAGATAAGTATGCTGAAGAATTGGAAACACGCACCTATTTGGATGTTTGTAAAAACGGTACCCATGTTGGCTTATTATCGGAAGCGGGAGTGCCTGCTGTAGCAGATCCAGGTGCAACGATTGTTAAGTTGGCACACGAAAAAGGAATTCAAGTGGTTCCCTTAGTAGGGCCTTCATCGATATTAATGGCAATGATGAGTTCTGGAATGAATGGGCAAAACTTTGCTTTTAATGGATATTTACCAATTGATAAGGGAGCGCGAAAAAAAGCAATTAAAGAGTTGGAGAAATTATCTCTCAATAAAAATCAATCACAAATTTTTATTGAAACTCCGTATCGGAATGAAAAAATGTTTGCAGATTTAAAAGCGGCATTGTCACCAACAACCAATTTATGTATTGCAGCAGATATTACCCTTTCCTCCGAATACATCAAAACATTAGCTGTAAAAGATTGGAAACATCAGTCTCCAGATTTACATAAGAAGCCAGCGATTTTTATTATTCATAAATAAGAGTCGCATTAAAATTCGCATGCCCAGTTATTTGCTAACGACTTATTTAAACCTTTGCCATTCTTTCTGCTTTAATGTTAGAAACATTGTAACCCGCAAATTTTTTTAAATAAGAGTGAATCGAAGAACCGTAAGCATCTGAGAAACGGATTCTTCCGTTGCTACGCAAATACTTTTTTACATTTCCTGCACCTCCCAAATGAGCAGCTGCTAAAATTCCAGATTCAGTAATTTCTATTCCGTTGATTGTTTTTCCGACAGTGCGTCTAATATCTTTTCTTAAAATCCATTTGTTTACAGAACAGTAAGCGGCAAAAGCTTTTTCTTGTAATTCTGGATTTTTTAAAAATTCTTTTGTGTTGTATATTCGAAATCGTTTTAAAGTTGTTCTTCCGAATTGATATTTTCCTAGATATCCTAGGGTGTTTATTACATTATACCTTCCTTGGGATTCTTTAAAAGCAAGCGCTTCTTTAAAGCCTACAAAGTTTTTTTGTAGATAAGGAAATTCTAATGAGTTGTTTTTTGGGGAATTGTTTTCTATGACTTCAATGGTCTTAACTGGTTCTATAAGAGTTGCATTGATGAATAAAAATAGCGTGAGGGGTAATAAAAATAAATTTTTGATAAATAATAACTTTCTGTTTCGCGTTTGCAAATTTAAGTACTAATATCATATTACTGATTATCAGAGTATTAAATTTGAAAATAAATACAAATAATATGGATTTAGCTCTTTTTTAATGTCAAATTGTTGAGACAGAACTATTTTTTTTATGAATTTAATAATAAAAAACAGGGTTTTCATTATTTATTGCTTTTAATGGATTTCTATAAAAAACATGTTATTTAAATAGATTAAAACCATTGAAACCCTCTTTGGTATTGCGATTGTAAAGAGATTTCGAGTTCAATTGTTTCTTTTGGTTGAAGGCATTTTTTTTTCTGTTATCGATTAATTCCTTTTTTATTAAGCCATCGATGGTATTTTTCGGCATTTCTATTGTGCTGAGAAAGTGTTTTTGCAAATGTATGAAAACCTATTTTATCTGTATTTGCACACATATAGAAATAGTTGTGTTTGCTAGCATTTAATACTGCATCAATTGCGGAAACGTCTGGCATTGAAATCAGGCCAGGAGGCAAACCTTTATTTAAATATGTGTTGTATGGGGAATTAATTTTCAAATCGGCGGTTAGTACTCTTTTAATCACCGTGTTTTGTCCTTTTTTCTCACGAATACAAAAGATTATTGTAGGATCTGCTTGCAATGGCCATCCTTTTTTGAGTCGATTTAAATACAAGCCTGCAACAATGGGTCTTTCTATCTTCTGAGCTGTTTCCTTTTGAACAATAGAGGCTAATGTAATGACTTCTTTTTTTGATAAGTTCAGTCTCTTTGCTTTTTCTACTCTTTGTGCATTCCAAAAAAGAGCGTATTCTTTCAGCATTTTATCACGAAACTTTTCCGCAGATATGGTCCAATACACTTCATAACGATTTGGAATGAAAATACCTAAAACTGTTTTTTTATTAAGGTTGTTTTCTTTTAAAAAGTTTGGGTCTAAGAAGGCACGCATCAAATGTGTAGTATCTGTTTCCACTTGTGCTGCAATTCTATTGATCAATTTTTCTAGGGTGTCTTGATTGTTGAATGTTACATTTACAGGGGTTTGATTCCCGCTTCTTAAAAGATTGACAATGTCATTATTTGACATTCCTTTCTTCAAAGTGTATTTTCCTGCTTTTGGATTGGTGAACTTTTTTTGAACAGCTACCCAATTAAAAGCCTTCTTATCTTTTAAAAACGAAGCCATTTTCTTTTTTAAATCCAATAGGTCATCTTCCGATTCGATAAAGATGCTACCTGATTTACGAATATTGTCTGCAAATATTCGATTGTAATATTGAAGGCTAATCATTCCGCCTATTACTAGTATTGCTACAATACCTATTGAAATTATTTTTTTATTCATTGATTAATTGAAATAAAAGTTCATTTTTAAAAGCTCCATTCGAAAGTATCCAATCTTTTTTCTCAGCTACCATCACAAAATTATTCTTTTTGAATAATGTGATGCTATGTTTGTTGTCTGAGAGGATGTTTGCATATAATTGATGTAAGTTCAATTGCGAAAAGGCATACCTAATAACCATTTCTAATGCTATAGAAGCAACTCCTTTTTTTTGAAATTTAGGATGTACCAAAATTCCGATTCCAGCTCTTTGATGTTGTGGATTAAAATCAAAAAAATCAATCATACCCATTCGCTTCTTGGTGCTTTTTTCTTCGATTAAAAGCCGTAATTGTTTGGTTTCAAATATATCTAAGTGTGCATTTTCTAAATATTGTTTTAATGCATATTTTGAAAATGGAACTTGTGTGTGGCTTACTTCCCAAAAGGATTCATTGTTTTCTATTTCAAATAGAAATTCTAAATCTTCTGGTTCTAAAGCACGTAGATTCATTTTCTGACCACATAGATTCATAGGATTCATAGCTTATTCTGGTAATTCTCTAAAAATATCATTTGCGAAATTTTTTTGTACTCGATGCTGAAAACAGGTGGATGTTTACTTTTTTATGTTCGCTGCTAGTTTCTTTAGTTAAATGTTAAATCTCAATATCACCCTTAAAAACAAATTCAGCGGGTCCTTTTAGAAATACATGGGTGTATTTCCCTTTGTTTTCATCAAAAGAAACTTGTAAATTTCCTCCCATAACGGGTAACTTAATTACTTGTTCTGTTGTTTTTTTTGTTTTATGCATGGCAATTGCAACGGCAGTTACTCCTGTTCCACATGCCAATGTTTCATTTTCAACGCCTTTTTCATAGGTTCTTACTTGAAATGTATTGCGATTCAGTTGTTCCACAAAATTCACATTACTTCCTGGAGCTGGATAGGAATTTCTTATTTTTCTTCCCATTTCAACTACTGGATAGTTCTCTAAATCTTCAACCAATTCTACATGGTGTTGTGTTCCTGTGTATGCAAAAACACTGTTTTCTTTTACCATTACTTCAGTTACATCAATCATTTGTAAAGCGACAATGTCGTTTTCAATTTTCGCAAAATGCGCACCATCAAAAGCTATAAA
Organism: uncultured Polaribacter sp.; assembly: GCA_943787375.1. Classification (GTDB taxonomy): domain Bacteria; phylum Bacteroidota; class Bacteroidia; order Flavobacteriales; family Flavobacteriaceae; genus Polaribacter. The sequence continues at coordinate 60,702 of CALSME010000004.1, read as the reverse complement.
GTTTGTTTCTAATGTAATGATTTCTAAGTGCTTTGCAAAAGCAACTGCACACCTGCCTCCATTTCCACAGAAAGTTTGACTACCATCTGCATTAAAATAAAGCATTCTAAAGTCGAAATCAGTATCATTTTCAATTAAAATAACCCCATCAGCACCAATACCAAAATTACGATCACAAATTTTTAATATTGCGGTTGTATTCTCTTTTGGAAATCGTTTTGATCTGTTGTCAATCATAACAAAATCATTCCCGGTTCCTTGGTATTTATAAAATGGCATCTTCATGAAGACAAAGATAGCAATTTCAATAGGATTTTATAGATGTTAAAAATGGGTTAAAGTCCGTTAAAATGACGTTAAACAAATTTTTCATTATTATCAAAATTATATATTTGATTTCTTTATTTAAAACCAGATACAATGAAGCATTTTTTTAGTTTTTTAGGAATGGCAATTTTAGGAGGGATTCTTACTTTAGGTGGCTATAAAGTTTTTATGGAAAAAGAGAAGGTTCTGCATCAAACTTCAGAAATCTCAATGAAACCCTCCAATTCAAATTTTAGTCCAATTGTTCTGACTTCTGCTGCTATTGAAAATACAACAGATTTTACTTTAGCAGCAGAAAGCACAGTGCATGCTGTAGTTCATGTTAAAAATACGGCTGTTAGGACGCAAAAGAATCCGTGGGCAGAATTATTTTATGGAAATGGAAACGGATCTAGGAAATATGAACAAGTTGGAACTGGGAGTGGTGTTATTATTTCTCAAGACGGTTATATTGTTACTAACAATCATGTGATAGAAGGTGCTACGGACTTAGAAATTACGTTAAATAATAAGCAAAAATACAAAGCATCTTTAATTGGTACAGACCCAAGCAATGACATTGCTTTGTTAAAGATTAATACGGATGTGGATTTGCCATACATTCCTTTTGCGAACTCAGATGCTGTTCAAATAGGGGAGTGGGTATTGGCGGTTGGAAACCCTTACAATCTAACATCAACAGTAACTGCTGGAATTGTAAGTGCGAAAGGTAGAGATTTAGAAGGCAATCGAAATATTGAATCCTTCATTCAAACGGATGCTGCAGTGAATCCTGGGAATAGTGGCGGTGCATTGGTAAATACCAAAGGAGAGTTGATTGGTGTTAATACTGCTATTTCTTCGAGAACAGGTTCTTTTGTAGGCTATTCTTTTGCAGTACCTTCTAATATTGCTAAAAAAATTATTGATGATATCTTAGAATTTGGAACTGTGCAACAAGCCATTTTAGGAATCAATGTCGATACTACTTATGATGAGGAAGGTGTAAAAGTTTCAGGAGTTTTAGAATTGACTGAAAAAAGTCAAAATTTTGGACTAAAAAAAGGGGATGTTATTATCAAAATAAACGATGTAAAAATCTCAAAATTCTCAGATTTAAAGGGACAATTAACAGCTAAAAGACCAGGTGATTTTGTTAACGTAACAATCAACAGAGACGGAGAAATATATGTTAAAAAAGTAAAATTATCTAAATCAATAGAAAGGCATATCTCCTCAGTATTTCAATGGGAGTTAAAAGACATTACAAAAAAGGAGAAGCAGAAAAGAGCGATTCAACATGGTGTGCAAATTATCAGAACAGGTAAAGATGGCTTCGAAAATAATTTAAAAGGTTTCATTATAACTAAAATTAATAACCAAGATGTAAGTAATGCAAAAGAAACAGTTCGTTTACTGGATAACTTGGCAAGTAACAGGTACCGAATTATTGTAGAAATGATTACTTTAACAGGTGAAACAGAAAAATATATTTATCGATAAAGCGCACAATAAATTGAAGTTTAAAGTCCTGATGAAAGTCAGGATTTTTTTGTTTTATTAATTTAAGCGAAATCGATTTCGTATTTTGAATAAAAAGAAATACTTTTGCGGAAAAAATAATAATTTTAGTATCCGATGGCAACAATAATTAATTATGAAACAGAAGTTTTGGCGCAAGCACAAAACAGAAAAGCAACCGTAGAATTTATCAATATCGTAAACAGTTTATGGTATGATAAAAGCATTGAACTGGTATTGTTTAGAAATCCATTAGTAGACAAAAGAGCTGGAGAGGTGTTACATCTAATCAACTATGCAAAAGAGTTTGTTAGCAAACCAATTACGATCTTAGATGCTTTAGATATTGCAAAAGCAATTCAGCAATTAACTTTACCAGCATCAAAATTAGATATTGGTAAATTGGCTTATGAATATTATTTACATCCAAAAAGAAGCACAGACAAAGTCGCTTTTGTAAAACATCAATTAAACGCTGTAAAAGAGATTGAAAATGCAGCACCCAAAGACGTTGTTTTGTATGGTTTTGGTAGAATTGGTCGTTTGTTGGCGCGCGAATTAATGACGAAAATGGGCAAAGGATCGCAATTAAGATTGAGAGCCATTGTTACCCGTGGCGAAATCAACCAAACCGTATTAGAAAAGAGAGCATCACTATTGAGTGTCGATTCTGTTCATGGCGATTTTTTAGGTACCGTAGTAACCGATGTCGAGAACAATGCTTTAATCATTAATGGAACGACCGTTTATATGATTGCAGCCAAACAGCCTGAAGACATTGACTACACTCAATACGGAATTAACAACGCCTTAATTATAGATAATACAGGGGTTTTTAGAGACAAAGCAGCCCTAAGTAGGCATTTAGTTCCCCAAGGAGCATCTAAAGTTTTACTCACTGCGCCAGCAAAAGGAATACCAAATATTGTTTACGGCGTCAATCATTTAGCGCATCACCCAGATAAGAAATCTATTTTTTCAGCAGCTTCTTGTACCACCAACGCCATTACCCCAGTTTTAAAAGTTTTGGAAGAAAATTTTGGAATAAAAAAAGGACATCTAGAAACGATTCACGCCTACACAAATGACCAAAATTTAGTAGACAATATGCATCCTAAATACCGAAGAGGGAGAGCTGCAGCATTAAATATGGTCATCACAGAAACAGGCGCAGGAAAAGCAGTTGCAAAAGCACTACCTGCTCTAGCGGGGAAATTAACTTCCAATGCCATTCGTGTTCCAGTACCCAATGGTTCCTTAGCCATTTTAAGCCTCCAATTAAAAACAGAAGTAACCATAGAAACTCTAAACGCAATTATAAAACAATACGCATTAGAAGGAGATTTGGTCGAGCAAATTAAATACTCGTTAGATAACGAACTCGTTTCTTCCGATATTATTGGCACTACAGCGCCGGCTATTTTTGATAGTAAGGCAACCATTACAGATAAAGAAAGTATCGTTATTTATGTTTGGTATGACAATGAATACGGCTATTCACATCAAGTAATGCGTTTGGCAAAATACATCGCAAAAGTGAGAAGATATACCTATTATTAGACCTAAATTATACATTTTCTTAGATGAATTATAAAACCCCGAATCAATTTTGTTTCGGGGTTTGTTTTTAGAAGCTATTTCCTGCTTTCACTTCTCGCTTCACACAAAAAAGTGTGAGCGCTCAAACAAGCCGTTCAATCAGGGTTAAACTTGTTTGCCAATTTATAGAAATCGAAAGGGAGATGGAAACTCAATTTTCTCTGCGTTTAAGACAGTCATAAAATTAAACTTTTCCTTAAATTAGCACTTCAAAGAAAATACATGAAATTACTTTTGTCAACCCTATCATTATTTTTCATGCTTTTTAATACAAGTGCGCAAGAGAAATTACCTTTTTATGAAATTCCAGCAACAGCAGAAACCTATACACCCCAAAATGTATTAGGAAGAATGATTGACGGTCTTGGCTTTCGCTACTATTGGTCAACAGAAGGTTTGCGATCAGAAGACTTGGCCTATCAGCCAAAAGGAGCCGGAAGAACTTGTCAAGAAACCATTACCCATTTATATGATTTGTCAACCGTTTTAATCAGGTTGACAACCACCAATTTTCCCCAGAAAAAAGAAAAACTAGTCATGAGTTTTACAGCAATAAGAACCCAAACATTATTGAATTTGCAAGCAGTAAGCAATCGCATGAAAGCAAGTGAAAATGTATCGGAATTTGATACTAAAAAAGATGGAAAAATTACAATTCCATTGTATAATTTAATAAATGGCCCTATTGCCGATGCCATTTGGCATACTGGACAAGTAGCAAGTTTTAGACGTTCTTCTGGCAATCCAATCCATTCAAAAATCAATCAATTCTCAGGAACTGTAAGCGAACAAAAATAATGACAATTCAAGAAAAAATAGCCGCACTTCGCGACCAATTACGCCAGTACAATCATGATTATTATGTCTTGGACAGTGCTACAATTTCAGATTACGAGTTTGATATCAAATTAAAAGAACTAGAAGCTTTAGAAGCTGCAAACCCAGCTTTTTTTGATTCAAATTCACCCACCCAAAGAGTTGGCGGCGGAATTACAAAGAATTTTGAAACCGTTACCCATAAGAACAGAATGTATTCTTTAGACAATTCCTATTCCAAAGAAGATTTATTAGATTGGGAAAAAAGAGTGCAAAAAGTTTTAGGAACCGATGCGATAGAATTTACCTGTGAATTAAAATACGATGGTGCTTCTATAAACTTAACATTTGAAAACGGACAGTTTATAAAAGCAGTAACTCGAGGAGATGGTTTTCAAGGAGATGATGTAACCAAAAATATCAAAACAATTCGATCCATACCCTTGTTGCCAAATGGAGATTTTGTTTCCAATTTTGAAATGCGAGGCGAAATCATTTTACCTTTAAAAGGGTTTCATAAAATGAACGAAGAACGAGCTGCAAATGGAGAAGAAGAATATAAAAACCCAAGAAATACTGCAAGCGGAAGTTTAAAACTACAAGACAGTGCAGAAGTTGCTAAACGTCCATTAGACTGTCTATTATACCAAGTTGTTACCGAAGAAAGAAAATACAAAACCCATTTTGAAAGTTTAGAAAACGCCCGAAAAGTAGGGTTTAAAGTGCCAAAAACAATGGCGCTTGCAACATCCATCAACGCTGTTTTTGACTTTGTAAATCATTGGGATACTGAGCGCCATAACTTGCCTTATGAAACCGATGGTATTGTTATAAAAGTGAATAATTTACAGCAACAAGAAGAGTTAGGTTATACTGCAAAAGCGCCAAGATGGGCCATTGCTTATAAGTTTAAGGCAGCACAGGTTTCAACTATTTTACATGAAATTACCTATCAAGTGGGGCGTACAGGTGCCATTACCCCCGTCGCAAATTTAGCGCCCGTTCAATTGGCAGGAACCACTGTAAAGCGTGCTTCATTGCACAATGCAGATCAAATAGAGAAATTAGACATTCGAATTAACGATACCGTTTTTGTAGAAAAAGGAGGGGAGATTATTCCAAAAATCATCGCAGTCGACTTTACAAAACGCCCAACCGATTCTCAACCCACTTTGTATGCTACAAAATGCCCAGAATGCGAATCAGAATTAGTCAGAGCAGCAGGAGACGCAAAACATTATTGTCCCAATGAGTTTGGGTGTGCGCCACAAATAACAGGAAGAATCCAGCATTTTATTTCAAGAAAAGCGATGGATATTGATGGGTTAGGAGGAGAGACTGTTGATTTATTGCGTAAAGAAAACTTGATTTCTAGTTATGCAGATTTGTATGATTTAACCGAAGCACAAGTAATTCCATTAGAAAGAATGGCTGCGAAATCTGCACAAAATATGATTGCAGGAATTGAGAAATCAAAAGAAATACCTTTTGAAAAAGTGTTGTTTGCTCTCGGAATTCGATTTGTAGGAGAAACCGTTGCAAAGAAATTGGCCAAACATTTTAAATCGATTGATAATTTAATGGTTGCTGATTTTGAAACCTTAATTTCTGTAGATGAAATTGGTGACAGAATCGCACAAAGTATTCTTGATTTTTCAAACGATTTAAGTAACATTCAAATGATAAATCGTTTGAAACATCATGGGATTCAATTAGCCGTTTCCGCAGCGAGCCTGGAAAATCAAACCAATAAATTGGAGGCAAAAATATTTGTAGTTTCAGGTGTTTTTTACCAATTATCACGAAATGAACTTAAAAAAGCAATTGAAGATAATGGAGGAAAAGTAAGTGCATCAATTTCTAAAAAAACAAATTTCATTGTTGCGGGAGATAATATGGGGCCGAGTAAATTGGCCAAAGCCCAAGACTTAGGCGTTGCAATTATTTCTGAACAAGATTTTATGGGTATGATTGATTATTAGATATTAATGTTTAATTTCCTTTTCTAAATTCCATATATCTTCTCTAATGTCCGATATTTTTTCTACAGTAGGTTTAATTTTATCTTCAAGTATTTTTAACTCTTTTTTAAGTCTAACTATTTCTTTAGTTTTGGTATTATGTTTTTCTATAATATTTTTATTTTTTTCAATTTCTTCTTTTACATACCCTAAATACTTAGATATGTGATTTTTAATTTGATTTTCTCTAAAGTAAACCCAACTTTTTCCTTCTATTGAAATTAAATATTTAGTCAAATTCTCAATAGTATATCCATATCCGAATTTTTCAATAAATAACACTAAGTTAATAGCTATTGTTGGTGTTCCATGTTGAATTAATTTTTCTTTTTTTAAGTTATCAATTGGGTTTGTGAAATAGGGTTCAATAAATAATTCTTGATTGTTAATGTTTGCAACTATATCTACTTTAATATTACCTAATCTTGTTGTGTAGGGTTTTTCAATCTCTACTTCATCAATTTTAAACTCTATATTTTCTGTTATATTTTTCTTGAAATTACGCCAAAAATAGATATGTAATGTTTCTGGAACTTTATCATTTATTAAGTTATCTATAGCAGTTTTTAATTCTTTTCTCTGAGTTTCAGTTAAATCAGTTTTAAAAATCTTTGGAAGCTTTATTGTATCAATATTTCTAAAAACCTCTTTAGTAACCCAATGAATATAGGATTCTACTTTTTCACAATTTGTTATTGATTTATGTTTAAAATGTGGTGTTTTGTGGTTTAAGTAACTAATAAAAACTCCTTCACAATCTTTACATATTAAATGTGTTTTATTATGCTCTGTCACATCAGAGATATTTACTAACTCTTTAGTTAGCTTATTATAAGCTATAGGATATTTAATATTGTTTTTAGTCACTGTGTAATTATTTAAACCAAAATAGTAGTTCCTTCTGACGATTTTTTATTGTTTTCATCAAAATAGAAGTCAACTCTGCCCAAGTTAATTCCATAAGCACCTACTTGGTTGACCAACATGTTTTTGTCGGCACTGTTTCTTACAATTGTTGGTTTTGGTAAAAAAGTGTGTGTGTGTCCACCAATAATTAAATCAATGTTTTTCGTGTTTTTTGCTAAATTTAAATCCGATATTTTAGTAGGATTTCGTTTGTAGAAATAGCCTAAATGAGAAAGACAAATCACCAAATCACATTCTTCGTCTTTTTTTAAAATCCGACTCATGTCTTGCGCAATTTCTAAGGGATCAAGATACGCTGTCTCTTTGTACATTTTTGGATCTACCAAAGCTTCTAATTGTATTCCTAAGCCGAAAACTCCAATTTTAATACCATCTTTCATTATGATTTTATAGGGTTTTACATGGGTGTCTAAGACGGTATTTTTAAAATCGTAATTCGCAGAAACAAAATCGAAATTTGCATTTGGTAATTGTTTGTGTAAACCCTCGATTGAATTGTCAAAATCGTGATTTCCAATGGTCGCTACATCGTATTTTAGCATGCTCATTAGCTTGAACTCTAATTCACCACCAAAATAATTAAAATAGGGGGTTCCTTGGAAGATATCTCCAGCATCTAATAATAATGTATTTGCATTTTCTTTACGAATACGTTCCACTAACGTGGCTCTCCTGGCTACCCCTCCTTTGTTTGGGTATCTGTGATGCGAGGTTTCAAAAGGTTCAATTCTACTGTGGGTATCATTGGTGTGTAAAATGGTAATGTGTTTTCTTTTTTTCGTGAAACTAGGCAACGTTAAGCTACCAACAGAAGTAAGTACGGCAGCAGCAGCTGTTTGATGTATAAATTTTCTTCTGTCCATTTTATTGAAGTATTACGCGATTGTCTAACGAGGTTCTCAAGGTATCTAAGCTTTTAAATTCGTCGATGATGGCATGTCGCATTTTATAATCTGTTTTGAAAAGCGAAATTGGGTTTTTAAAAAAATCCATTTTATCTCCACCACTTTGCAAATAATCAGAAGTTAAAACAAAGTAGTTTTCTGAAAGGTCAAATTCTTGATTGTTTATTTTTAATTGATAGGATGTATCGGTGTTAATCAGCAGTTCAATATTTTTAGATAGGGGGTGCGCACTTTTATTTTTTATAAAGTAGTCGACTAATTCGGCTATTTTTTTTCCAGAAAGTTCAACAACAACTAGGCTGTTTTCGAAAGGCATTAATTCAAAAGGGTTTTTATTTGTTACGGTTCCTTTAGAAATACTTGCTCTAATTCCGCCATAGTTAAACATTGAAAAATCGATTTCCTTTCCTGTACGCTCTTTGAAAATGACATTTGCTCTTTCATAACATAAATCCGCTAATAAATTTCCTAACGAGCTTTGCATTTTTCCATCATATCGGTTAATGTTTTTTGGGGCATATGAAATTACAGTATTTATTTCTGCAATCATTTTTTTCTTGTAGGGTGCTATTTGTTTATTGAATGCAGCTTTCTCGATAAGAGTACTGTCAATCGTAATCATATCAGCTGTTGTTTTAACTAGGGAAACTGATTTTTTTTCACATCCAACAAAGAGGAGGAAGAGGCTGAAGAGAAGAAGTGCTTTTTTCATAGACTTGGTAAGCTCTTTTTAAGTAAATTTGTACCAGCTAATTTAAGCTATTATCAATTACAGCAAATGATTTTTTCTAAAATTAAAAAATATTTTTTACAGAAGGAAATTAAACAAGCTTCCCAAACACGTAAAAGAGTTGTTGCCAATAACAAAATAAAAAACATTGGTATTGTATCGACAATGGCATTGAATGATGTTCATGAGTTTCAAGAAAAAGTTAAAAAATTATTTTCAGAACATCGAAGTGTCAACTGGTATTGCTACAGAGAATTCCATAAAAGTGACGAAAAATCGTTTCATCATTTTTCTGACAATGATTTTAATTGGAAAGGAAAAATCAAGGATGTGAGCTTGCAAATTTTTGTAGATACTCCATTTGATCTCTTAATTTGTTATTTTGATACAAATCACGTTTTTTTAGAAAGTCTTATTCAACAATCGCAAGCCTGTTTTAAAATTGGTTTTTCGAATGTCAATCAATCCTTGTTTGATTTAGAAATTTCAGAACAGATAGATAATATTGACAGTTTTCATGCAGAACTCGAAAAATACCTTCAAATTCTCGGAAGTATCGAAGCGTCATAATTCAACAAAAAAAGAGGAAGTTGTAAAATTATTGTGTTTGGAAGTTTTGATTGCTTTTTACGATAAATAATTTAATATTTTTGTCCTTTAAATAAATAAAAAAAATGCAAAAATTTGTAGGAACAGGAGTTGCTTTGGTAACCCCTTTTAAAGCTGATCAAAGTGTCGATTTTGAGTCGCTTATAAAGTTAGTAAATTTTAATATTGATAACGGTGTAGATTACCTTGTGATTAATGGAACCACTGGCGAAAGTGCTACGATTACATCTGAAGAAAAATTAAAAATAATTGAGGTAATTGTGACCGCCAATAATGGAAGGTTGCCTTTGGTTTTGGGTGTTGGAGGTAATAATACTGCTCGTGTTGTTCATGAATTGACAACAAGAGATTTTACCAATATCGATGCGATTTTATCCGTTGCACCCTACTACAGTAAGCCAACACAAGAGGGGTTTTATCAGCATTTTAAAGCCATCGCAGAAGCCTCACCAGTTCCAGTTATTTTATACAATGTTCCTGGAAGAACTGCAAAAAACATGTCTGTTGAAACAACTTTGCGACTGGCAAATGATTTTAAAAATATTATCGCTGTTAAAGAAGCTGGAAATAACACCCAACAATATTTAGAATTGATCAAAAATAAACCTGCTGGTTTTTTAGTCATTTCTGGAGATGATGATTTGGCGCTTGCGATTACCTTAGCTGGAGGATCGGGGGTAATTTCTGTAATTGGTCAAGCATTTCCGAAGGTGTTTTCAGAAATGATTCAGTTAGGTTTGGAGGGAAAAAACAAAGAAGCCTATCAATTGCATTTTCAATTAATGGATGTTGTAGATTATATTTTTGAGGAGAACAATCCTGCGGGAATCAAAACCGTTTTACAAGAATTAAAGATAACTTCAAATGAAGTTCGTTTGCCGTTGGTAAAAGCAAGTGCTGATTTACAGTCTAAGATTGCTGAATTTGTCAATAATTTTTAAAAATATCTGCGCTCATTTTTTGTGTTTTCTTTCCTGTAAAAGATAAGATTAACAAACTTTTAGCACCCAATGATGCGCTATTATGCTGTTTTTTACGGATTATTGCAAAACACTATTAAGAGTGTTTGAAAATCGTTTTATTAATCCATATTTAATTAGTAATTTTGCCCGATGCAAAAAATTAAAAATTTAGCTTGTTTATTCGTGCTTTGTGCAATGTTATTCTCTTGTGGAGAATATCAAAAAGTGCTCAATAAGGGTTCTGAAGAAGAACAATACAAAATGGCTGTCAAGTTATACGAATCTCAAAAGTATACCAAGGCATTGCGTTTGTTTGAAAAAGTAACTCCTTATTATAGAGGGAAACCTCAAATGGAAAGAATTCAGTTTATGGTTGCGCAATCTAATTTCAATGAAAAAAACTATACAACAGCTGGATATTACTTTGACCGATTTGCAAGCAACTACCCAAAAAGTTCAAAGAAAGAAGAAGCTTCTTTTTTATCGGCATATAGCTATAAATTAGCATCTCCAGTTTTTAGTTTAGATCCAACAGATACCAATAAAGCATTAGAAGCTTTTCAAGGATTTATAAACGAATATCCAGATTCAGAAAAACTTCCCGAAGCAAATAAACATTATGCTGAGTTGAGAATAAAATTGCAAAAAAAATCTTTTGAAATTGCAAAAACATATTACAGAACTGCGGATTATGACCTAAGAAATTACAAAGCTGCAATTCAGGCTTTCGATAACTTATTGTCAGACTATCTAGGTTCTGAGTTTAAAGAAGAAGCCCTTTATTACCGTTTAAAAGCGGCACACGATTTTGTTCTAAAAAGTTTTGATAGAAGAAAGCTCGAACGAATTAAAGATGCAGTAAATGCTTATGACAAACTGAAGCGAAACTTCCCAGAATCTAAGTATCTAGTAGACGCCAATGAAATGTTCGCTACTTTACAAAAAGAGCAAACAAGAGTAGCAGATTTAGTGCAAAAAGGGAAAATACAAATTGAAACAAAAAAGTAAATAACAATCATGGATTATAAAGAAACGAAAGCTGCTGTAAGTACTGTTACTTATGACAAAAAAGAAATTGAAGCGCAGACAGAAAACATCTACGAAGCCATTTCAATTATAGCAAAAAGAGCGACTCAAATCAACAACGATTTAAAGACAGAATTGGTTGACAAATTAGATGAGTTTGCCACTTACAATGATAGTTTAGAAGAGGTTTTTGAAAATAAGGAACAGATAGAAGTTTCTAAATTTTATGAAAGATTGCCAAAGCCAACCGCACTAGCTGTTGAGGAATGGTTAAACAATAAAGTATATCACAGAACACCAGAAACAGAATAATATGTCTGTTTTAAGCGGTAAAAAAGTGTTATTAGGTATCACTGCTGGAATTGCCGCCTACAAAACGGCAAGTCTAGTCCGTTTATTTATAAAACTAGGCGCAGAAGTTCAAGTAATTATGACTCCTGCGTCTAAAGATTTTATTACCCCCCTTACACTTTCTACACTTTCCAAAAACCCTGTTCATTCTACTTTTTATGATAAAGAATCAGAAAATGAACTCTGGAACAATCATGTAGAATTAGGGCTTTGGGCAGACATTATGGTCATTGCTCCAGCCACTGCAAATACCCTTTCAAAAATGATGAATGGCGTTTGCGACAACTTATTATTGGCAACTTATTTGTCTTCTAAATGTCCTGTTTATTTTGCTCCAGCAATGGATCTAGACATGTACATTCATCCATCAACAAAAAATAATTTAGACCAATTACAAGGTTTTGGTAATGTCATGATTCCTGCAACCTCCGGCGAACTAGCAAGTGGTTTGGTTGGAGAAGGAAGAATGGCTGAACCCGAAGATATTGTATCTTTTATAGAAAAGGATCTTCTAAATAAATTGCCTTTAAAAGGAAAAAAACTACTATTAACTGCTGGACCTACATACGAAGCAATCGACCCTGTACGTTTTATAGGAAATCATTCGTCAGGAAAAATGGGGTTTGCAATTGCAAAAACAGCTGCAAATTTAGGCGCAGAAGTCATCTTAATAGCTGGTCCGAGTGCTGAAACCATTCAACATTCATTTGTGAAAAGAATTGATGTAAAATCAGCCGAAGAAATGTATGCCCAAGCCCATCAGTATTTTAAAGATACTGACATTGCGATACTGTCTGCAGCGGTTGCAGACTATCGACCAAAAAATGTGGCTACTCAGAAAATAAAAAAGAAGGAGGCTACCATTGAAATTGTTTTGGAAAAGACTAAAGACATTTTAGCTTCTTTAGGTGAAATTAAAGAACATCAATTATTAGTGGGTTTTGCATTGGAAACAAATAACGAAGCGGAAAACGCAAAAGGCAAGTTGAAAAAGAAAAATTTAGATCTCATTGTTTTGAATTCCTTACAAGATAAAGGAGCTGGTTTTGCAACAGATACCAATAAAATTACTATTATTGATAAAGATTTGAGTATGCAAACATTCGGATTGAAATCTAAAGATGCAGTAGCTGAAGACATTATGAATGCTATTGTCGCCAAATTATAAGTGTAAGATATCGTCTTTAAAGTAGTTGAGGATTCTCCTATGTTTTTAGATGCTAACACTTCTTAAACTTGATAAAAAACCAAAAAAATGCAACAAAAAATAGCCCTTTTCTTCCTTTTTTTTTCAACCATTAGTATTAGTGCACAAGAACTAAATTGTTTGGTGACTGTGAATTCTGCACAAGTACAAGGTTCAAATGTGCAGGTGTTTAAAACCCTACAAAGTTCTTTGTCTGAGTTTATCAATCAAACAAAATGGACCGATAATGAGGTTGAGGTGGAAGAGCGCATCACCTGTGCAATAAATATTATCATCACTTCAAGAGACAATAATACTTTTGAAGCATCCATTCAAGTACAGTCTACAAGACCCGTTTATGGGACCACTTACGATTCACCGATTTTAAATATAAGAGATGAGAAATTTTCTTTTACCTACAACGAGTTTGATCCGTTTATCTACAATCCAAATTCATTTGATAGCAATTTAATCTCTACCATTGTCTTTTATGTCAACATTATTTTAGGAGCAGATGCAGATACTTTTAAAAAGTACGGTGGAGAAAAATATTTAAAAGAAGCACAAAATGTAATGTTACAAGCGCAGCAAAGTGGCATTCAATCATGGCAAAATGTAGTTGGGAAGCAAAATCGTTATTTATTGATTGACAACCTCTTGTCTCCGAAACTCAAAAACTATAGAACGATTTTGTACGATTATCATCGAAAGGGATTTGATAATTTACACAAAAACGAACGCGCTGCAAAACAAGCTGTTGAGAATAGTTTGATTTCCCTGGAATCAATTTATAACAAAACCGTTGGAAACTATCTCATTCGGTTGTTTTTAGATGCCAAATCCGACGAAATTGTGAATTTATACTCTGGAGGAAGCAAAACACAAAAGGCTTCATTAGTGGCCAAAACGCTTCGTAAAATATCTCCAAATAACAGTGCAAAATGGCGGAAGTTAGATTAGAAATACAGAAGGAAATTTCATTAAAATTCACTAATTTTAATTTTTAAAATAATCAGCTATTGTTGAGTTCCATTTCCATAAATAATTACGCATTAATCAATCATTTACATATTGATTTTTCATCTGGTTTGTCTATTATAACAGGAGAAACAGGAGCAGGAAAGTCCATTTTGTTAGGTGCTTTAGGTTTAGTGCTTGGAAATAGAGCCGATTTGTCTGCTTTAAAAGACAGTTCTAAAAAATGTGTTGTAGAAGCAAAACTTGCCGTTGGCACCTATGCACTTCAATCTTTTTTTGAAAATGCAGATTTAGATTATGAACAGGATACAATTATTCGTAGAGAGATTTTACCTTCGGGGAAGTCCCGCGCATTTGTAAACGATACGCCAGTGACATTATCTGTGTTAAATGCCCTTAAAGTAAAATTGATGGATGTGCATTCGCAACATCAAACAAGTGAATTGTCGGATGTGAATTTTCAATTTACCATGATTGATGCACTTTCTAAGAATCAAACAAAAACAGGTTCCTATAAAAGAGGTTTAAAGCAGTTGAATACACTTAAAAAAGAATTGCTTCAAATAGAAGAAACTCAACGAGAAGCGAACCAACAATATGACTATAATCTTCATTTGTTTGAAGAGTTAGAAGCGGCAAATTTGGTTGCAAACGAACAAGAAACTTTAGAAGTCTCTTTGGACAAACTGAATAATGTAGAAGAAATTCAATTGCATTTGTCAGCAGCATTGTCGCTAACGATTAGTGATGAAATAGGAATACAAAATCTATTGTCATCTGTGGCAAGTAACCTACAAAAAGTAGCACCATTTTCAAAAGAATACGAAGCAATAGCAACCCGATTTTCGAGTCTTAAAATTGAATTGGATGATCTTGTGGGTGAATTAGAAAATGCCAATGAGCTTTTGGAATTCAATCCCAATGAGGCCGAGAAAATTAATGATCGATTGCAGCTGATTTATAATTTACAGAAAAAGCATTATGTAAATTCGATCTCGGATTTAATCAATATTCAAACAACACTCTCTGAAAAGTTATTGCAGAAAGAAAATGCTGAGGAACACATTGCAGCAAAGCATAAAGAAATTGAAGCGATTTCAGAAAAGTTAGACAAAGTTGCGCTTAGTATTTCCGATGCTCGTATAAAAACGGTTCCAAAATTAAAAAAATCACTAGAGCATTTGCTCTCAGAACTTGGAATGGAGAATGCTCGTTTTTCAATTCAAATTTCACCTTCTCAAAATTACTTTACCAATGGAAAAGACGAATTACAGTTCTTATTTTCAGCAAATAAAGGAGGTAATTTTGGTGAACTTAAAAAAGTGGCTTCCGGTGGAGAATTGTCTCGAATTATGCTATCTGTCAAGAAAATACTTTCTGAACATACTCAATTGCCAACTATTATTTTCGATGAAATAGACACGGGTGTTTCCGGTGAAATTTCAAATAAAATAGCACAGATTATGCAGCAGATGAGTCAGCACATGCAGGTAATTACGATTACGCATTTGCCTCAAATAGCAGCAAAAGGAGCGCAACATTACAAAGTTTTTAAAAGTGATGTAAATGGCAAAACGACGACGAATTTAAAACAACTTTCTCCAGAAGAAAGGATCATTGAAATTGCAGAAATGTTGAGTGGTAAAGACATTTCAGACTCCGCACTTACACATGCAAAAGAGTTGTTGCATTAGAAAACAGCAAAATACTTACTTATTTATACAATATCATGTACAATTTATTAAAAGGGAAAAAAGGCATCATTTTTGGAGCCTTAAACGCACATTCCATCGCATGGAAAACAGCCGAAAGAGCTCATGAAGAAGGTGCAGAATTTGTGTTGACAAACGCACCAGCAGCCTTAAAAATGGGGAACTTACACGTTTTAGCCGAAAAGACAAATGCTCAAATCATTCCTGCAGACGCCACTTCTATTGAAGATTTAGAAAATTTGATTTCGAAATCAATGGAAATTTTAGGGGGTAAAATTGATTTTGTATTGCATTCCATCGGAATGTCGGTAAATGTTAGAAAAGGAAAATCGTATACCGATCCAAATTATGACTTTACGGCCAAAGGATGGAACGTCTCTTCGGTTTCATTTCACAAAGTCTTGAATGTATTGTATCATAAAAAGGCAATGAATTCTTGGGGAAGTATTATCGCGCTCAGTTATATGGCAGCCCAAAGAGTTTTTCCAGATTATAACGATATGGCCGACAATAAAGCCTATTTAGAAAGCATTGCACGTAGTTTTGGGTACTTTTTTGGTAGAGATCAGAAAGTGAGAGTCAACACTATTTCACAATCGCCAACCCCAACCACAGCAGGTACTGGTGTAAAAGGTTTTGATGGTTTTTATGCGTACGCAGATAAAATGGCTCCTCTAGGAAATGCTACCGCCGCAGATTGTGCAGATTATACCATTGCCATGTTCTCCGATTTGACAAAAAAGGTGACGCTTCAAAACTTATTCCACGATGGAGGTTTTTCAAATATGGGAGTTAGTGATGCTGTTATGGAACACGTAGAATGAATTATTCTCAATAGTATACTCAAACGACTATGAATCGTGAATTCATAGTCGTTTTTTTATGTCATTTTTTCAGTAATAAGCCCATATGTTTAAAATTATACTGTTAGTATTAGTTTTATTATTAAAATAAATGTAATTTTAAAGCCAATTAACTTTAAACTACTTTTTATGAAAAAAATTACTTTATTTTTATTATTAACCCTATCGTTCTCGATAAATGCTCAGTTTACTGAGGGTTTTGAGTCAGGTATTCCAGACGATTGGACCGTCATTAACAATGGTGGTGCAAATGGTTGGGTTCAAAATACATCACCTGTTGATGGTGCTTTAGAAGGTACTGCTGTTGCAAGTATCACCTACAACAGTTCTGCGCATGATGATTATTTAATCACCCCAGCCATTGCAGTTAGTGTTGGAGTAAATGAATCTTTAGCATTCAATGTAAAATCTAGGAGTTCAGCTTATTTAGAAGCTTATGAAGTACTACTTTCAACAACGGACACCTCAGAAGCAGCGTTTTCAGTTGTTTTACAGGCCTCTTCTGATGCCCCTAATGCATGGACAAAAATTCTATTTGATCTTTCGGCCTATGATGGTCAAACCGTTTATGTAGCTGTTAGAGCAACAGACACCGATCGTTTTGCATTGTATGTAGATGATGTATATAGTGGAATTGAAGTGGCTGTGCCTGAATGTGCAACAACACCATCACCAGCAATAGCAGCAACCGATGTACAAATCAATACTGCTACCGCAAGTGTGAATATAGGATGGGAAGCTCCAGCTTCGGGTCCTGCACCAACAGGTTATGAAGTTTTTTGGGGAGAAACCTCTGGAAGTTTAACTTCTATAGGATCTACTACTGATACAGCTGTTAGCATTACGAATGTAAATTACAATACCACCTATTATTGGATGGTAGTCCCTAGCAATGCTGGCGGGTCTGCTGAAGGTTGTGCAGAATGGAGCTTTACAACAGATCCAATGGCCAATATAGATTATTTAAATCCGTTTACAACCTTCCCTGGAGCGGGTTGGGCTGAAGCAGCTGGTCCAATTAATGAACCAGCAGGAACCTCTTCTGCTTTTGTACAGGATGATTTTGGGAATGATACGACACATGAAAATGGTAAATCGGCAAGAATTAACATCTATGGAACCAGTGTAGATGAATATTTAATAACCCCTAAATTTGACTTATCTGGAGGTACTTATTATTTAAATGCTGATTTAGCTTTAACATTGTATGGAAATTCAATGGCATCTGCTTTAGATCCAGATGATTATTTAGTCTTATTGGTTACCCAAGACGATGGTGCTACTTGGACTGAATTAGCCCGTTGGGATGAAACCAGTACTTTAACACCAGAAGGAGCTCCAATGGATGAGATAATGCTTTCGGGGTATAACAATGATACTTATTTTGCTTTTTACGCTTTTTCAGATACAAGTGGTGTAGATAACGATTTATTTATTGATAATTTCCAAATTACAGCAGCATCTTTAGCACCAGTAACCGATCCAACAGAGGCAGCACCAACACCACCTGCAAGAGCAGCAGCAGATGTTGTTTCATTATTTAGTGATGCTTATACCGATGTAACATTAACAGAACTCCCTACCGATTGGTCAGATGTAACTACATTTGAAGCAACGACAGTAGCAAGTGATAATGTTTGGAAGTTATCAGGTTTAGAATTCTTAGGAATGGTAACAAACTATGATACAGGTATCGATGTTTCTTCTATGGAGAAATTACACATTGATTACTGGGTTCCAACAGGAGTAGAAAATGAATTACTCGTTAAGATTGTAAATACGATCGATGGTGGAGAAGATGTAGAATCATTAGGAACCACAGTTGCAGGATCATGGCAAAGTATAGATTTAGACATGACTGGATTTGATGGAGGTAACTTAGCAAATACAGAGAAGATTACTCAAATCTTAATTGATGCAGTAGACCGTGCAGCAACTGTTTATGTAGACAACTTTTACTTCTACAAAGAACCAGTTGTAGTAACTGAGCCAACAGAGGCAGCACCAACACCACCTGCAAGAGAAACAGCAGATGTTGTTTCATTATTTAGTGATGCTTATACCGATGTAACATTAACAGAACTCCCTACCGATTGGTCAGATGTAACTACATTTGAAGCAACGACAGTAGCAAGTGATAATGTTTGGAAGTTATCAGGTTTAGAATTCTTAGGAATGGTAACAAACTATGATACAGGTATCGATGTTTCTTCTATGGAGAAATTACACATTGATTACTGGGTTCCAACAGGAGTAGAAAATGAATTACTCGTTAAGATTGTAAATACGATCGATGGTGGAGAAGATGTAGAATCATTAGGAACCACAGTTGCAGGATCATGGCAAAGTATAGATTTAGACATGACTGGATTTGATGGAGGTAACTTAGCAAATACAGAGAAGATTACTCAAATCTTAATTGATGCAGTAGACCGTGCAGCAACTGTTTATGTAGACAACTTTTACTTCTACAAAGAACCATCAACTACTTCAGATATTATTTTTATTACTGAATTAGCAGATCCAAATGACAATGCAGCTGCACGTTATGTTGAGATCTACAATGGAGGTACTTCTGATGTCGATTTAACAGGTTGGACACTTAGAAGATATACAAATGGGAATGCAGAGCCACAAACAACCGGAGAAGATTTATCACCAATTGGTTCTTTAGCACCTGGAGCGATTGCAATTATTGCTGCAAATGGAACCGCATTTGAAGCAGCTTTCGGAATGGCAGCAGATATCTCTGCTGGATCAGGCGGACCTGCAGATAGTAATGGAGATGATCAAATCTATATTACAGATGCATCCGATACTATTGTAGACTTTTTTGGAGTTCCAGGAGAAGATGGTTCAGGAACAGATCATGAGTTTGAAGATGGAAGAGCAGAAAGAAAAGCTTCTGTTACTCAAGGAACAGCTACATGGGATGTGAACGAATGGAATATCGATAATGATGCTGGAGCTGGAGACGGTGCATTAAATGTTGATGGAGGTTTTGATCCAGGAGTATGGATTGGAGCTGATACAGCAGGAGTTGAAAACGAAAGTTTAGTAACTTTAAATATGTATCCAAACCCTGCAATTGATGTGTTAAATATCTCAGCACAGAGCACCATCAATACCGTAGAGATCTTTAATGTCCTTGGACAGAAAGTGATTACGATACAAGTAGAAGATACAAGTGCAGAAATTAATGTTTCCAACTTAAATGCTGGAATCTATTTAATTAAGTATGAAATAAATAATAGTACAAGTACAAAGAAATTTGTGAAGAACTAAGTATTTATAAATACAAATATCAAAAAGGGGATGTATGCAAATACATCCTCTTTTTTTTTGGATCAATATTAGAAACCTAGTAATTCATTATAATTTCTTTTGTTTTCAACGTTTTTTGTAGATTCGTTTAAAATTTAATCGTTGAAACTCAATTTCTCCATTATTGTTCCTGTTTACAATCGTCCAAACGAAATTGACGCATTGTTAGAAAGTTTGACAAAACAACATTTTTCTGATGACTTTGAAGTCCTAATTATTGAAGATGGCTCAGAGATTGCTGCAGAAAATATTGTTAAAAAGTACCAGTCACAATTAAATGTGCATTATTTTTTTAAAGAAAACAGTGGTGCAGGCTCAAGTCGTAATTACGGAATGCAACGGGCAACAGGAAATTATTTCATCATCTTAGATTCAGATGTTCTCCTCCCTAAAACATATTTAGCAGAAGTTCAGAAAGGATTGGTACATCGTTTTACCGATGCATTCGGAGGACCCGATGCTGCACATGATAGTTTTACTTCTTTGCAAAAAGCAATCAACTATTCCATGACCGCCGTTTTAACTACTGGTGGAATTCGGGGAAAAAAACAAGCCGTTGGTACATTTCAACCGAGAAGTTTTAATTTAGGAATCTCAAAAACAGCTTTTGAAAAAACACAAGGTTTTTCTACCATGAAAAATGGCGAAGACATCGATCTTACTTTTCGACTGTGGCATAACGGATTTGAAACACAACTCCTAGCGAACGCATTTGTATATCATAAACGGAGAAGTACCTTATCACAATTTTTTAAGCAAACTTTTGGCTTTGGAACTGCGAGACCACTTTTAAATAAAAAGTATCCAAAAACAGCTAAAATTACGTATTGGTTTCCAACCGTTTTTATCATTGGTTTTGATGTGAGTTTGCTCCTTCTCATTTTTGGAATTCCCCAATTAATTATTTTATATGGAGTGTATTTTGTGCTCCTTTTTATCGATGCATTCATTCAGTATAAAAGTATATCCGTTGCTTTTTTAAGTGGTATTACTTCTTTAACTCAGTTTTTAGGATATGGTTTAGGATTTCTTTCAACTCAGTTGAAAAAGAAATAATCTTTTGCTTCTTTTTTTTTTCTGTATTTTTAGATTCCAATTCAGAAAGCCAATCATGAAACACAAACAATCTTTACTCTACATGTTGCTGTTTTTGATGCTTTGTTGTACCAAAGAACAAGGTGTTACTGCAAAACTGCAACAGCCGCTAATTTCGTATGTAAATCCATTGATAGGAACCGGAGGTCATGGGCATACCTATCCTGGTGCAACTTTACCGTTTGGAATGATGCAACTCTCACCGGACACCCGTTTAGAGGGTTGGGATGGTTGTTCAGGATATCATTATTCAGATACCGAAATTTATGGATTTTCTCATACCCATTTAAGTGGAACCGGTGTTTCTGATTATGGAGACATCCTGCTCATGCCTACCAATAAAATTGTTTTTAACAATGGAGCTGATACTTCTTCAAGCGCAGCAGAGAAGGAAGGCTATAAATCTAAATTTTCTCATGAAAATGAAATTGCTGAACCAGGTTTTTACAAAGTACATTTAGACGATACCAATATTGATGTTGCGTTGACTGTTTCCAAAAGAAGCGGCATGCATGCCTATCAATTTCCAGCCAACAAAAATCAAGTGGTCATTTTAGATTTGTTGCATCGTGATGAAGTTTTAGATGCAAAAATCAATACAATTTCAGCAACAGAACTTTCAGGATATCGATTCTCGAAAGCTTGGGCAACCGATCAGCGTTTGTTTTTTAGTATCAAAACATCGCATCCATTCAATGATATGCTTCAATCTCCTCCAAAAAAAGGAATGCTGGGTGGACAAAAAATAGCGTTGACGTTTATCAATCCAAAGAATGAACCTGTCATTATTAAAATTGGAATTTCTGCCGTTGATATTGCTGGGGCAAAAATGAATTTAGCAACTGAAATTGGAGACAAAACCTTTGAAGAAGTGAAACAAGAAGCTCAAAAAATATGGGAGCAACAACTTCAAAAAATTGTCATCGAAGATTCAAAGCTAGCCGATAAAACTAATTTTTATACGGCAATGTATCATGTCTCGATTGCACCAAATTTGTACCAAGATGTGGACGGACGTTATCGTGGTATGGATTTAAAAATTCACCAAACAACCGCTTTTGAGTATTATACCGTATTTTCTTTGTGGGATACCTATCGAGCTGCACATCCGCTTTATACGCTTCTAGAGACCGAAAAAACAAACGACTTTATCAATACCTTTTTAGCAAAATATGATGAAGGCGGAATTTTCCCCATATGGGATTTGTCTGCAAATTATACAGGGTGTATGATTGGATATCATGCAATTCCAGTAATTGCAGATGCTTACTTAAAAGGCATTCGGAATTATGATGTTGATAAGGCTTTTAAAGCGATGAAACATTCTGCAACCAGAGACAAATTAGGCTTGGATACCTACAAGAACTTTGGGTTTATTCCGGTAGAAAAAGAAAGTGAGTCTGTTTCAAAAACACTAGAGTATGCCTATGACGATTGGACCATTGCGCAAATGGCATATGCACTCGAAAATGAAAAAGATTATAAAACCTACATTGAAAGAGCTCAGTCCTATAAAAATGTATTTGATCCAGAAAGTCAATTCATGAGAGGACGTTTTAGAAATACCTGGTTTGCACCTTTTGATCCGTACGAAGTGAATTTTAATTATACAGAAGCCAATGCTTGGCAATACAGTTTTTATGTACCTCAAGATATTTCGGGTTTTACTCACTTGTTGGGCGGAAAAAAAGCACTTGAAAACCAGTTAGATGCTTTGTTTGTGGCAGCAAATAAAACGTCTGGTCGTCATCAAGTTGATATTACGGGTTTAATCGGGCAATATGCCCATGGAAACGAGCCCAGTCATCATATGGCATATTTGTACAACTTTGTGAATAAACCTGCTAAAACGCAAGAAAAAGTACGTCAGATTCTAACCGAATTGTATTCCAACACCCCAGATGGAATCGCGGGCAACGAAGATTGTGGTCAAATGAGTGCTTGGTATATTTTTAGTGCCTTGGGTTTTTATCCAGTAACACCCGGCTCCAATCAATACATTATTGGAGCACCGCTGTTTGAAAAAGCGACTCTCAACCTAGAAAACGGCAATACATTTGCAGTACAAGCCAATCGACTTTCTGAAAAAAACAAATACATTAAATCGGTTACATTGAATGGTAAGGAGCATCCTTTTTCCTATATACAGCATCACGCGATTATGCAAGGAGGGCTTTTGGTTTTTGAAATGACAGATCAGCCTTCTGATTGGGGCACCCAAGACGCTTTTATTCCAGTAACAAAAATTGAAGACCACCGCATTGTTCCAGCACCATTTATCGCCAAAGGGAAAACAGCCTTTAAAGGAAGTACAGCAGTGAGTTTGTCTTCGGTAGATAAAAATGCGACCATTTATTTTTCTTTGGGAGGTGAATTTCAGAAATACACCCGTCCATTGATCATTTCAGAAAATACAACTTTAGCGGTTTATGCACAAAAAGGCAGTACCAAAAGTGCTGTAATTACGACCGATTTTTATAAAATTGATCCCAACCTTACAATTGACTTACAAACAAGCTATGCCAACCAATACAATGCGGGAGGCGATAATGCCCTTATCGATGGTGTTCTCGGTACAGAAGATTTTAGAACCGGTACCTGGCAAGGTTATTTTGATTCGGATTTAGTTGCAGTGGTAGATTTAGGAAGTAAAAAAAAGATCCATGAAGTGGCTATTGGATTTTTACAAGATCAACGGAGTTGGATTTTTTATCCAACAGCGGTCAGTTGTCTTGT
Organism: uncultured Polaribacter sp.; assembly: GCA_943787375.1. GTDB lineage: Bacteria > Bacteroidota > Bacteroidia > Flavobacteriales > Flavobacteriaceae > Polaribacter. The sequence goes on along the minus strand of CALSME010000004.1, from coordinate 37,035 downwards.
GTCCAATGATGGGGTTAATTTTAAAGCATATCCCAATGGGAATAGAACTATAAATTCAACGATTCAAACAGAAGCCATAACCCTTAAAAGGGTTCAATTTAAAGGAACAGGTTCTTTTAGATATGTCAAAGTCATTGCCAAAAAGCTCGGCGAACTTCCTACTTGGCATTTAGGCTACAAACACGATGGACGCTCTTGGCTGTTTGTCGACGAAATTCAGATACAATAAACTCCATGAAAAGAAGAAATTTTTTAAAAAAAGCAACTGTTTCCGGGCTGTCCATCGTAGCGGTCAATTCCTTTTTAAGTTGTGATACTTCAACTAATGTTCCAACGCCAATAATAGCCCCACAGTCAAAAGCTATAAAACCGATTGTAATAGCTACTTGGCGGGTACCAAATGCTACTGAAAAAGCTTGGGAAATACTACAAAATAACGGAAGTTCTTTAGATGCTGTAGAGCAAGGTTGCCGAGTGGAAGAGGCAGCGATTGCCAATCAGTCAGTAGGGAAGGGCGGATTGCCAGATCGAGACGGGAACGTTACTTTAGATGCTTGTATCATGAATAAGGAAGGGAATTATGGTGCAGTAACGGCTGTTGAGAACATCACCCATGTCATTTCTCTTGCTAGAAAGGTAATGGAAGAAACCCCACATGTAATTCTCACTGGAAAAGGCGCAGAGAAATTTGCTTATGAACAGGGTTTTGAAAAAGAAAATTTATTAACCGAATCAGCAAAAAAAGCATGGGAAGTTTGGAAAGAAACCGCTCAATACAAACCCATTATCAATATTGAAAATCACGATACGATTGGCATGTTGGCCATCGATAAAAAAGGCGATATTGCTGGTGGATGTACCACGAGTGGCTTGTCTTATAAAATGGCGGGTAGAGTGGGAGATTCGGCCATTATAGGTTCGGGATTGTTTATCGATAATGAAGTAGGGGGTGCCACGGCTACAGGAATGGGCGAGGAAGTTTTAAAAACGGTGGGGAGTTTTCTGATTGTAGAATTAATGCGTCAGGGAAAAACACCTCAAGAAGCCTGCGAAGAAGCTGTTAGCAGAGTGATTAAGAGTGCTGGTGATCGCTATAAAGATTTTCAAGTTGGGTTTATCGCTTTAAACAAAGCGGGGGAAACTGGATCGTATTGCATTCATGAATGGTTCAGCTATCAAGTACATACCGCAAAAGAAAACAAGAATTACAAATCAGATTATTATAACAAAGCTTAATATTTTATGCCAACAACTGCAACACAAAAATCATACAAAAGTGCTTTTATTTTTATAACAACCTTATTTTTCCTTTGGGGATTTATTACTGTTTTGGTAGATAGCTTGATTCCTAGGCTAAAAGATGTTTTCGAAATGTCCTATGGAAAAACGGTTTTGGTACAATTTGCTTTTTTTGTAGCCTTCTTTGTTTTCTCTCTACCTGCAGGATTTCTGTTGTCTAAAATAGGGTATAAAAAAGGCATTATTTTAGGATTGTTAACCATGGCATTTGGTTGTTTATTGTTTTATCCAGCGGCTTCTTACAGAGCCTTCCCTGTATTTTTAGTGGGCTATTTTACCCTGGCCGGTGGAATCACCATTTTGCAAGTAGCGGCAAATCCCTATGTAGCTTTATTAGGGAGTGAAGAAGCTGCGTCAAGTAGGCTAAATTTATCGCAAGCCTTCAACTCTTTGGGAACCACCATTGCACCCATTGTTGGTGCGTTGTTTTTATTGAGTGATTCTGTAAAATCATCCATAGAAATTAACGGATTGAATGCTACTGAAAAAGCGGAATATTATATGGCAGAAGCTGCTACTGTTCAAATTCCGTTTCTACTCATTGCAGGTTTTATTGCAATTTTAGCATTGATTTTTTCGTGTATTAATTTACCAAAACTGCTCCAAGAAAGTCCGAAAGGAGGCTATGGAGTCTTATTGAAAAACAAATTGATGCTGATGGGGGCTTTGGGTATTTTTGTCTATGTAGGAGCTGAGGTTTCTATTGGGAGCTTTTTGGTCAACTATTTTTCGGACATGAATTTAGCTCCGCTGGTTGCTCAAAATAAAACCATGATGCAAATTGCCAATACCATTGCGAGTACTTTTAATAAAACATTTTCGGGCTCTGATCCGAAATCGTTGTTAGGTGTTTTTGTTATTTTCTATTGGGGTGGTGCCATGATTGGTCGTTTTGTGGGTGCTTATCTGACCCGCATTTTAGCACCTGGAAAAGTCTTGGGCATTTTTGCTTCTTTGGCCATTGCCTTGATTTTAATTTCGATGAACACCACAGGACTGTTATCAATGTGGTCTATTTTGGCAGTTGGATTATTCAATTCCATTATGTTCCCAACCATTTTTACCTTGTCGCTCGAAGGTTTGGGCGATTTAAAGGCACAGGCCTCTGGACTACTGTGTATGGCTATTGTAGGGGGAGCCATAATCCCTTTTGCTTTTGGAAATTTAATTGACGGATTTGGCTTTCACACCGCTTTTATTTTAACCATTTTTTGTTACGGGTATATCTTGTATTTCGGATTTGTGAAGTCTAAAAAAGGGTAGCATTCTTCTTTTTCTGTTTTTCCATAGGAAATATGCTCCTTTTTTGGAGCAGCAGCACAGCGTTTTCATAGCGTTGTGCCTTTTTTTTGTTATGATATAAATACACTTATTCTCTATATGTACCACTTATTCTCTTAAGCGCCCACTTGTTTATTGGGGTTAGTTTTGTCTTTTATTTTTTGATATTTTTGATTCGAAAAGTTCTGAATATAGGATCTTTATTTAATAATGATTAGGATCTCTAGGTTAACTCTCACAATTAAAAGTAAATTTATGAACCTTCAAAACTTTCTAATACAGGCAATACTTTTAGTGTTTCTTTATAACTGTACTAGTCACTATGACTCTGGAAAAGGAGATATAATAATAAAAGGAACAAATATTATTTCAATGGCAAAAAATGACATTGATTCTAAGGATGATGAAAATAAAACTATGATGCCCTTTATATTAAAGAGTATAGACCCTTTTAAAACTCAAAAAAAACACTACTAATTATTCTATTATAATTAATGTTTTTAAGTTTTAAGAAAAAGCTCTAGTTAGTTAAATTTCAATATATAATTGCGAATATTCAATGAAACAAATATGACAGAATTTGATCAATTATTTAAAGCCTTACAGATAAATGAGGACAATCTAAAAGAAGAAATTCTTGATGTTTGGGGTTTTACAAAATGTATCAAAAAATTCATATATCATAGAACAGGACAAATATATTAAATGGTTGGCGTTGGTCATTTCGGGTAAGGTGCGAGTTTGGCAAGAAAAAGAAGATCGTCAAATTCTTCTCTATTATGTCTGTCCCGTTCAAACATGTGTATTATCTCTCTCTGCTATATTTAGAGATTGTAAAAGTATCGTAAATGCTAAAACCGAAGAGGAAACTACGATTATTAAGATTCCAGTTAGGCATGCTGCTGAATGGAGTTTTAAATATAATTCTTGGAATAAATTTACACTAAACTCATTCATATTTAGTTATGAAGATTTACTACATTCCTATAAGAATTTAGCGTTTAATAAAATCGACAAACGCTTATTAGAATATATTCGGTCTATTAGTAAGAAAAATAATTCTCGGTATATTAAATTATCTCACAGCCAGTTAGCAAAAGAAATTGGCACCACACGAGAAGTAGTATCCAAAATTCTAAAACAATTTGAACTTATAGGTCTCGTAAACTTAAGGTTTATGCAAATAGAAGTACTTTAAAAATTACTTTTATTAATTTTAGTTTACTACTTGTAACAAAAGGTACAGGTACTACTACATTTCTCGTTTTACATTTGTATAGAAGTTAACATAAATAATAAATTTAAATTAAAAATGATGATACGAAAAATTTATCCACTTATTACCATCCTTTTAGTTGCGGTTTTCATTACTGGATGCACAGACACACAAAAAGTAGAAAAAGAAGTTTTAAAAGCCAGTAAAAACTGGATTTCAAATTTCAATAACGGAAACACTACCGAAATTGCAAATGCATACTCAGAAGAGGCCATTATGGTTGCCAAACCATTTGGAACTTTTGAAGGAAGAAAATCCATTAGCGAATTTTGGACACCTTTTATAAAATCTGGTGCTACTGATTTAAAATACACTAACACATCCGTTAAAATAGTAAGTAATACCAAAGCCATCATTTCATCAGATTGGAGTATGAATGTTGGAAAAGGGATAATTACCAACGAAACTTGGATAAAAGTAGATGGTAATTGGAAATTAAAAGAAGATCATTTCGAAGTACAAGAACAATTTAATAACAAAAAAATGAAAGTAATGAACAAAAAAGAAACCTATGTATTAGTTCACGCTGCTTGGCTAGGTGCTTGGCAATGGGGGAATATTGCCAACGTGTTGAAAGAAAAGGGACACTCAGTAATTACACCTGATTTACCAGGGCATGGTAGTGATAAAACTTCTCCAGGAGCTATTACTATGGAAAATTACGTAAAGACAATTACCGATATTCTAGATAAACAAGAAGATTCTGTAATTTTAGTCGGACATAGTTTTAATGGTATCACCATAAGTAGAGTCGCAGAACTAAGACCTGAAAAAATAAAAAGTCTTGTATACTTAACTGCTTTCTTATTGCCAAATGGAGGATCATTTTTCAAAGCGGTAGAGGGAGTAAAAGGTTCAAAAGCTGTTGATAATTTCTATCTTTCTGAAGACAAAACCTATGCTTTGGTGAAAGAAGATGAGATCCAAAATGCTTTTGCTCACGATATCCCTAAAGAGGCATTTGATGGTGCAAAACCCAATATTGTACCTGAACCATCTGCTCCATTAATGTATCATTTGGAAGTCACGGATGCAATCTTTGGAAGCATACCAAAATATTATATTGAATGTACTGAAGATCGTGCAATACCAATTGAGGTACAAAGATCGATGTATAAGGGAAAGGTTAAAAAAGTATTTACTTTGCACTCTAGTCACACTCCCAATTTCTCACAACCAGAAAAATTGGCGAATATTCTTTTAGAATTATAAAACGAAAAGAGTTTCATATTTACTTCAGAGGCGTGAAAAAAAACCAATGATTTTTATTCCACATTATTAATGAAGTAATAATTCATAAAAAAACCAAAACAATATAGTTTTGGTTTTTTATTTGGTACAAGAGACGATTCCTTATTTTTTTCTTTTTTGTTGTGCTTGTTGTTCTTGTGCTTGTTTCATGGCAATGTCGATGCGTTCTCTGAACTTGCTCTTTTTCTTTTCAGGACGTTTCTTGTTTTCCTCTATTTGTGCATGAATTTTGTCTTCATCAATTACGTAGTTTTTAATGACTAACATGATAACGATGGTTAACAAGTTAGAGATAAAATAATACAAACTCAAACTACTTGCATAATTGTTAAAGAAAAACAACATCATAATAGGAGAGAAGTAAATCATGTACTTCATCATCTTTTGCATGTCTGGCATTCCTTCTTGTGCTGGTGCCTGCATATTTGCTTGTTGGCTTTGGTTCATTTTCATGTAAAAGAAAATAGCGATGGAAGCCAAAATAGGAAATAAACTCACGTGGTTTCCATAAAAAGGAATGTCAAAAGGCAGGGTAAAAATAGTATCGTAGGAAGATAAATCTGGTGCCCACAAAAAACCTTTTTGACGTAAGTCTAAATTTGTTGGAAAGAATTTAAATAAAGCAAAGAATATTGGCATCTGCAGTAGGGCAGGAATACAACCCGAGAGCATGCTTACGCCTGCTTTTCGCTGTATGGCCATGGTTTCTTGCTGACGCTTCATTGCGTTTTCTTTTCCAGGGAATTTTTCGTTCACTGCGGTTAGTTCTGGACGAATTACTTTCATCTTCGCACTTGAAACATAGGATTTGTAAACCAATGGAGACATTAAAATTCGAACCACAATGGTCATCAAAATAATAATCAATCCATAGTTCCCTAGAAACCCTTTTAATAGATTAAAAACCGGATAAAAGACCGTCCTGTTTAAGAAACCAAAGATTCCCCAACCGAGATCAGCAGTTTCGTCCAATCCAGTTCCTTCGTAGGTGGTTAATAAATTATAATCACTCGGTCCGTAGAACCACTTCATGTTGTAATTGAATTCTCCTCCCGTTAAGGTTAATGGAGCTTTTAACTCATAGTTTTTCGTAAAAACAGTGTCTATTTTTTCGTCTTCTACTAAATCTGTAGAGGTAACCGTAGCGTTCTTAAAAGGAGTATCTGTCAATAAGTTGGACATGAAAAAGTGTTGTTTGTAAGCAACCCAATCCAGGCTATTTACAACTTCCGTATTTCCAGGTCGCATATAATCTACTTCTCCATCGGTCTTGTAGTAGTACCATGAATACATGGTGTTTTCAGTTCTTAAACTTTTCTCATGTCGAAATCCTTTAAGAGACCAGTCTAATTGAATTGCGTTGGATCCATTAATTACAGTACTCAAGCCTTGAGAACGAATAGAAAAATCAACCATGTACTCATTCGGTTTCATTTCATATCGATATTCTAAAAACTGTGTATCTGAAACTTTTAGTTTCATAGACAACACATCATTTCCATTACTTTTACTAAGTGTTGGAATGAAGAATAAATCTTTGGTGTTTAAAATTCTATTGTCTGTAGTTCCAAAGTTGATGTTAAAAGACGCATTGTTGTCTTTTATCATATACAAAGGAAGTGAGTCGTAGGTTTTGTAATTTTTAATTAATGCTTCTATAATTTGTCCACCTTTGTTATCAATCGTTAGCTTTAGTAGTTCATTTTCAATGACTCTTACACCTGGTGCACCTTGCATAGCACTGTATGCAAAAGCTCCTAATTTGTTCTGTAGTGCAGCTGCTTTTAAAGAGTCGCTTTCAAAAACTGGTTTTGCCGTTGCAAATGAGTCGTCTGTTTCTTTACTGTTGGGTGCAACAATTTCTGTTGTTTTTTCCGAAAGAATTTCTTCTTTGTTAGAATTCATCCACCATAATAAAATACCTCCCAATAAAATTATTCCTATAAAGGAATTATAATCGAATTTTTTTTGTTCCATGTGTGTTTTTAAAATGTCAATTTGTCATTTTCGTTACTGTTTATAAAAACAGAAGTCGACAAATGTAGCAAAACTCAAGTGTTTTTAATTGCTTTTGCTGTGATTATTATTGTTGCATTCTACTATTCAAATAGTGTTCTTAAATTTATTTTTTAGATTGCTTTAAAGCGGCTTTTATAAAATCAACAAATAAAGGGTGCGGATTTAATACTGTACTCTTGTATTCTGGATGGTATTGTACACCCACAAACCAAGGGTGGTTTGCGAGTTCAACGACTTCTACCAAACCTGTTTTTGGGTTGATTCCGGTGGCTTTCATACCCGAATTTTCAATCGCTTCTAAATATTCATTATTAAATTCATAGCGGTGTCTGTGGCGTTCACTGATTAATTCTGATTGATATGCATCGTAGGCTTTAGAGTTTTTAGCAACCGTACAGTCCCAAGCTCCCAAACGCATAGTACCTCCTTTTTCGGTTACGTCTTTTTGACTCTCCATCAAATTAATTACCGGACTTTTGCAATTTTTCTTCATTTCTGTAGAAAAAGCATCACTCATTCCCAATACATTTCTAGAGAATTCGATGACCGCCATTTGCATTCCTAAACAAATTCCGAAAAATGGAATGTTGTTTTCTCGGGCATATTTTACAGCTTTAATTTTTCCTTCTATTCCGCGATCTCCAAAACCTGGAGCCACTAAGATTCCGTTCAAACCTTCTAATTTCTTTTCAACGTTTTTAGGCGTTAAGCTTTCCGAATGAATCCAACGTACTTTTACTTTGGTTTCGTTAGAAGAACCTGCGTGTATAAATGCTTCTGTGATCGATTTGTAGGAATCATGTAATTCCACATATTTTCCAATCAATCCAATTTCTACTTCCGATGTAGGATTTTTATGTTTTTGAATAAAATCATTCCAAACGAGGAGTTCGGGTTGTTTTTTTGAACACAATTCTAGCTTTTCTAAAACAACGTTGTCCAAACCTTCTTCAAACATCAAGTTTGGGACATCATAAATAGTTTCAGCGTCTATAGATTGAATGACATCTTCTTTTTTAACGTTGCAAAACAAGGCCAATTTCCGCTTGATGTCTTCAGAGATTTCATGCTCAGTTCTACACACTAAAATATCGGGACTTACTCCACTTTGCATCAACATCTTTACGGAGTGTTGGGTAGGTTTCGTCTTTAATTCCCCTGCGGCAGCTAAATAGGGAACCAATGTTAAGTGAATAACAATGGCGTTTTCAGATCCTTTTTCCCACAACAATTGACGTACAGATTCTACATACGGAAGTGATTCTATATCTCCAACAGTACCCCCAATTTCGGTGATCACGATGTCATAGTCCCCCGTTTCTCCCAAGATTTGAATTCTGCGTTTAATTTCGTCGGTAATATGCGGTATTACTTGCACTGTTTTTCCTAAAAATTCCCCTTTACGTTCTTTGTTGATCACGGATTGGTAAATTTTACCCGTCGTAACATTGTTGGCTTGTGAGGTTGGAATGTTTAAAAAACGTTCGTAATGCCCTAAATCTAAGTCGGTCTCAGCACCATCATCTGTTACATAGCATTCGCCATGTTCATAAGGATTTAAGGTTCCAGGGTCTATATTGATATAGGGATCTAATTTTTGAATGGTTACAGAATAGCCTCTTTCTTGTAATAATTTTGCAAGAGAAGCTGCAATAATTCCTTTTCCCAGTGATGAAGTTACGCCTCCAGTTACAAAAACGTATTTAGTATTGTGCATGCCATTATTAGGTTTGGACAAAAGTAACAACTCTCCTTTTCATCACAAATAAAAAAGGCAAAAAGATTTTGAAAAAAAGGGCTTTTTTAGGGGATTGAAAATAATTTACTTTTTTTTTAAAATTGTATTTGTCATCAATAAAAACAGTTGTATATTTGCCCACGCTTAAATGAGGTAAACTTATACAGCAAGAAAAAAATAACAAAGAAGACTTTTAAAAATACATACAATGCCGAAAAGAACGTACCAACCATCGAATAGAAAGAGAAGAAACAAGCACGGTTTCAGAGAGAGAATGGCATCTGCTAATGGTAGAAAAGTTTTAGCTAGAAGAAGAGCTAAAGGAAGAAAGAAAGTTTCTGTGTCTTCAGAACCAAGACATAAAAAATAATATAATGATTAACAATTTGTTAATAATTAAGGTGTTGCTATTTTTAGCAACACCTTTTTTTATATCCATACAGTAATTACTTTTACAAAAATTAATACACACTACTATAATGCCAAAAAACAACCAACTAAAATCGATTTTAATCATAGGTTCCGGCCCTATTGTTATTGGACAAGCCTGTGAATTTGATTATTCTGGCTCTCAGTCTTTAAGGTCTTTGCGAGAAGATGGAATTGAAACTGTTTTAATCAATTCAAATCCAGCAACTATTATGACCGATCCTTCGATGGCCGATCATATTTACTTGTTGCCGCTAACGACCAAATCGATCATTCAAATTTTAAAAGAACATCCGCAAATTGATGCTGTTTTACCAACCATGGGAGGGCAAACTGCCTTAAACTTGTGTATTGAAGCAGATGATAAAGGAATTTGGAAGGATTTTAATGTTGAGTTAATTGGGGTCGATATCGATGCAATTAATGTGACCGAAGATCGTGAACAATTTAGAGAATTGATGTTGAAAATTGGCGTACCAATGGCACCTCAATCGACGGCTACTTCGTTCTTAAAAGGAAAAGAAATTGCACAAGAATATGGGTTTCCATTAGTAATTAGATCTTCTTATACACTAGGTGGGGCAGGAGCTTCTATAGTATATGAATCAAAAGATTTCGATGAACTATTACGAAGAGGTTTAGAAGCATCCCCAATTCATGAGGTGATGATTGACAAAGCGATGATGGGCTGGAAAGAATATGAATTGGAATTGTTACGAGACAAAAATGACAACGTAGTTATTATTTGTTCGATTGAAAATATGGATCCAATGGGAATTCACACAGGAGATTCCATTACAGTAGCTCCAGCTATGACACTCTCTGATAAAACATACCAAAAAATGCGAGATATGGCCATTCATATGATGCGTTCTATTGGTGATTTCGAAGGAGGATGTAATGTGCAATTTGCTGTTTCTCCAGACGAAAAAGAAGACATTATTGCCATTGAAATCAATCCAAGAGTTTCTCGTTCTTCAGCATTAGCGAGTAAAGCCACAGGATACCCGATTGCAAAAGTAGCTACCAAATTAGCCATTGGATATACTTTAGATGAATTAGAAAACGGAATTACAAAATCTACGTCTGCACTCTTTGAGCCAACATTAGATTACGTAATCGTAAAAATACCTCGTTGGAACTTTGACAAATTTGAAGGTTCAGACAGAACTTTAGGATTGCAAATGAAATCGGTAGGGGAAGTGATGGGAATTGGACGCTCTTTCCAAGAAGCTTTACACAAGGCAACTCAATCTTTAGAAATTAAAAGAAATGGTTTAGGTGCCGATGGAAAAGGATATACCAATTACAATCAGATTGTTGAAAAATTAACCAATGCAAGTTGGGACCGTGTTTTTGCTATTTATGATGCCATCGCGATCGGGATTCCATTAAGTCAGATCTATGAGATTACCAAGATTGACATGTGGTATCTAAAACAATATGAAGAGTTGTTTCAACTTCAAAAAGAAATTTCAACGTTTACGATTGATACCATACAACGAGATTTATTGCTAGAAGCAAAACAAAAAGGATATGGAGATCGACAAATAGCACATATGTTGGGCTGTTTAGAAAGTCAAGTATATAACAAAAGAGATGCATTAAAAATACAAAGAGTCTATAAGTTAGTAGACACCTGTGCTGCAGAGTTTACAGCAAAAACACCGTATTATTATTCTACTTTTGAAAATGAAATTGAAACGGCATCTGGCGAGATTACCATTGCAAACGAAAGTATTGTAACTCCAAAGAAGAAAATAATTGTTTTAGGATCTGGACCCAACAGAATTGGGCAAGGGATTGAATTTGATTACTGTTGTGTGCATGGAGTTTTAGCTGCTGCAGAATGTGGCTATGAAACCATTATGATCAACTGTAACCCAGAAACGGTTTCTACAGATTTTGACACCGCCGATAAATTGTATTTCGAACCTGTTTTTTGGGAACACATTTATGACATCATTCGTCATGAAAAACCAGAAGGAGTGATTGTACAATTAGGAGGTCAAACAGCCTTAAAGTTAGCAGAAAAACTAACCAAATATGGTATTAAAATTATCGGAACCAGCTTTGAAGCCCTTGATTTAGCTGAAGACAGAGGTAGTTTTTCCACCTTATTAAAAAACAATAATATACCGTATCCAGATTTCGGAATTGCAGAAACTGCCGATGAAGCTTTGGTATTGGCCGATGAATTGGATTTCCCTATTTTGGTAAGACCTTCTTATGTATTGGGAGGGCAAGGAATGAAAATTGTCATCAATAAAGAAGAATTAGTTGCACATGTTGTAGACTTATTGGGTAGAATGCCAAACAACAAATTGTTGTTAGATCATTATTTAGATGGAGCCATTGAAGCGGAAGCAGATGCCATCTGTGATGCAGATGGAAATGTGTACATCATTGGTATTATGGAGCATATTGAACCTTGTGGTGTTCACTCTGGAGATTCCAACTCCGTATTGCCAGTATTTAATTTGGGCGATTTAGTGATGCAACAAATTAAAGACCATACACATACCATTGCAAGAGAATTAAAAACAGTAGGATTGATTAATGTGCAATTTGCTGTTAAAAATGACATTGTTTATATTATTGAAGCAAATCCAAGAGCATCCAGAACGGTTCCTTTCATTGCAAAAGCATACAAAGAACCGTATGTAAACTATGCAACTAAGATAATGTTAGGAGAAAAGAAAGTAACTGACTTTGATTTCAATCCACAATTGGAGGGATATGCAATAAAGAAACCGGTATTTTCATTCAATAAATTTCCAAATGTAGACAAAGCACTAGGACCAGAAATGAAATCTACAGGAGAGAGCATTTTGTTTATAGACAGTCTTAAAGACGATCAGTTTTATGACTTATATTCAAGACGTAAAATGTATTTGAGTAAGTAACCTCAAAAGATTATCTTATTAAAAACATCCCTTTGTTTTGAATTGACTCAACAATTGGATGTTTTTTTTATTCACGTAGGATACTTTTCATTTTCTTGCCCCGAGCCAATTCATCGATTAGCTTGTCTAAATAACGAATTTGCTGCATCAATTTGTTTTCAATCTCTTCAACACGATACCCACAAATGAGTCCTTTAATTTTACTGGTATTTGGATGCATCGCAGGAGCCTCAGCAAAAAAAGTTTCAAAATCAACTCGACCTTCAATTTGCTTTTCAAGGGATTCTTTATCATATCCAGTTAGCCAGAAAATAATGGCATCTACCTCATCTTTGGTTTTGCCTTTTTTTTCGACCTTAGAAACATAGTGTGGATAAACGCCTGCAAAAGACATTTTAAAGACTCTTGAATATTCCATCATTTTTTGTTTAGGGTACCGCCTAGTATTCTTTTTCTTTTAAATTTTTAAAACACCTTTAAATTAGCGCTTTTTACAAATTCTAATTTAAAATTAAAAATATAAAAAATAATTCACTAAATTTATAAAATGTTTTATTGAAATGAACCTAGTTTTTAATCCTAAAACACCAAATTATGAAAAAAAATTACTTTTTTAAAACTTCGTTATTAATGATTCCAACGATGGCATTCTTGTTAATGTCTAACTCGGGTGGAAAGTCAGGAGCTTTCTCAGGTTCTCCAGGGGATGGAGGAACTTCATGTACCGCTTGTCACAACGGTGGTAACTTTGGTGCTTCTGTAGCAATTACACACAATATTCCAGATACCGGATATCTATTAGATACCAATTACGATGTAACAGTAACAGGAAGCTCTTCAGCAGCTGCACATGGTTTTCAAATGACCGCCGAGAAGGTTTCTGATAATAGTAAAATAGGAACTCTTATTGCAGGATCTACGTCAAGTTTGACCAATGGAAATGCAAATATTACGCATACAAATTCAAGTAATAATTCTTGGTCTTTTCAGTGGAAATCACCAACAACAGACCAAGGGAGGGTTACATTTTTTGGGGCTTTAGTTGCTGCAAATGGGAATGGAACAACTTCTGGAGATCAAGTGGTTACTGGAGATTCAGGACAAATTAGTTCTTTGAGTATTGCAGAAGCAAAACGGTTGGATTTTGAAATGTATCCAAACCCAGCAGTTACAGAACTCAGCATACAGTTGCCAAGTGGTGCCAACGAAGCATTGGTAGAATTCTACGATACGATGGGGCGCTTGTCATTGTCCAAAAAAATTACAATATCGAATCCGCACATAAATGTTTCTCCTTTAAGTAGTGGAATCTATCTATTAAAAGTACTTTCTGAAGATAAAATAGGATCTCAAAAATTCATCAAAGAATAAGTTTTCAAAGCTATTTTCTTAAAACCGATGGTAATTTGTGCGATCGGTTTTTTTTGTGCCTATTTTAAAGTAAATTTGCCCTGTTATAAAACAACCCTATGAATTATATTTTATTTGACGGAGAAGTGAGAAATTTATTGCTCCCATTTACATATACAAGACCTGTTGCAGAAATTCGAATTGGTATTTTAACCCTTCGTGAAAAATGGGAAAAACATTTGGGCTTAACCACAACGACCATTACTGAAGCATATTTAGAAGAGAAATATCCGATGGTAGAGATGGAAGAAAACATCATGATCAATGCTTCTTTTATACCAACCAAAGAATTGGTTGCTCAAATAAAAAAATTAAAAGCAAACGAAGCCATCTTTAAAGGAGATGACGTAATTGCTTTTTTTACGACAGACTCACAAGAAGAAATTAACTTCGAGGCTTATCAACAATATGATTTTGATGAAGAATTGCTACAAGTTAAAAATACCTGGGATATTTTTTCCTTGAATGATAAAGCCATTCAGCAAGATTTTGATTTGATTACAGAAGATCGTACTTCGCAGCCGATTCCAGAAGGAGTTCAAGCAATCAATCCAGATAATATTTTTATTGAAGAAGGCGCAAAACTTACTTTTGCAACTTTAAACGCCACAGACGGTCCTATTTATATTGGCGAAAATGCTGAAATTATGGAAGGTGTAGTTGTCCGAGGTGCCTTGGCAATGTGTGAAAACTCAGTATTGAAATTAGGCGCAAAAGTATACGGAGCTACCACTATTGGACCCTTTTGTAAAGTAGGAGGAGAAGTCAATAATTCGGTATTGTTTGGGTATTCTAGTAAAGGACACGATGGTTTCTTAGGGAATTCAGTGATTGGTGAGTGGTGCAATTTAGGAGCCGATACCAACAACTCAAATTTAAAAAACAATTATGCAGAGGTAAAACTCTGGAACTACAATACGGGACGATTTGTCAAAACAGGTCTTCAGTTTTGTGGTTTAATGATGGGAGATCATTCTAAATGTGGGATCAATACCATGTTCAATACAGGAACCGTTATTGGGGTTTCTGTAAATATTTTTGGAAGTGGTTTTCCCAGAAATTTTGTCCCATCGTTTAGTTGGGGAGGAGCCTCTGGGTTTACAGAATACAAAACAAACAAAGTCTTTGAAGTTGCCGAAGTAGTGATGCAAAGACGAGGAATTACATTTGATGTAAAAGAACAAGCTATTTTAGAACATGTTTTTGAAGCAACGAGTCAATATCGTAATTATTAAAAGTTACGCTAGAAAAATCTTAACAATAAAAAAACCGAGCTATTGCTCGGTTTTTTTATTGTAAAAGAGGAATACTATTTAGCTCCCCATTCTTTTAAGGACGCTTTATTCATTTTTACATAAGCTTGGTTGCCCGCTTTTTCTGCCAATTGTAAGGAAAATTTTGCAGCAGCAATGGCAGTTTTCTTATTTCCAGCTTTAGCGTGAATTAAAGCTTGTCTTCTGAGATACCAAAAACGAGGCGTATCAGCCGTTAAGGTTACCGCTTTGTCGATCCATGTTTTTGCCTTTTGAATGTCTTTGTCTGCAGTTAGGTAATAGTCTGCAGCTGCATATAAATCCTGAGCAGCTGGTCCCCCCATTGCTTTTTCAATATTTTCAGATACCATTGCATCCGTAGGTGTTTCAAATTTTAAACCGACATAAACATCTTCCCAAAGAATGCCCAATACAGCAGAATTGTTTGTCAAATCGTCAAATGTAATGGTAAAGGTTTCAATAAGCATTGGCATTTTAATAGGAGTTACCCTTACTTTTGCGGCTACTTTTGATGCTTCCCATTTTTGGGGTACTCCCCAATTGGTTGCATCCGAATACAAGATGATGTCCCAAGTTTCTTTTCCTGGAATCGTAAACAAAGCATAGGTTCCTTTTTTCATTTCTTTTCCATCTATTGTAAAATCGGTAGAAAAGGTGATTTTGGTATTTTCATTGGCACCGGTTCGCCACACTTTTCCATAGGTTTCTAATCCGCCAAAGATTTTTCGTCCTTTCATACTAGGTCTTGAGTAGTTTACAGTTACGTCTGTTAACCCAACTTTTTGTTCAATTTTTTGAGAAGGACTGGGGGCAGGTGTTTCAATTTGTGCATTTGTTATGTACGAAATAGCAGCAACAAAGAGGCTTAAGACTAATTTTTTCATGGTGGTTTTTTTTGATTGTTCTCAAAATTACAAATTCTAAAAAGGTATAATGTTAACAAAACCTTAAAGTAAAGCATCGTATCTTTGTACTTATTTTTAAAGCAATGAAGAAATACATCTCAGAATTTATCGGTACATTTTCTATGATTTTTTGTGGAACAGGAGCGATGACTGTAAATGAAGTAACTGGCGGTGATGTAACCCATGTGGGGATTGCAATTACTTGGGGACTCATTGTAATGGCAATGATTTATGCTTTTGGTGAAACTTCAGGCGCGCATTTTAATCCAGCCGTTACCATTGCTTTTGCTTACGCAAAGAAGTTTGCTTGGAAAGAAGTTCCAAAGTACATCCTTGCACAAGTTTTAGGTGCTTTTGCAGCAAGTCTTATATTGTGCTATCTTTTTCCAACCAGTGAATATTTAGGAGCAACAATACCAACGGTAGATGTTGGACGAGCTTTTGTGATGGAGTTGCTGCTCACATTTTTCTTGATGGTGGTTATCATTAATGTTTCTACGGGAAGTAAGGAAATCGGTATTATTGCAGGAATTGCCGTTGGTGCTGTTGTCCTTTTAGAGGCCATGTTTGCAGGACCGATTACCAATGCGTCTATGAATCCAGCAAGATCGATTGCACCGGCAATTGTTGCAGGTAAAATGCAGCATTTATGGATGTATATTCTAGCACCTATACTTGGAGCCATTTTGGCTGTTATTTCTTGTAAATTGGTGAAAGAAGAAAATTGCTGTGAGGATTCGAATTGTTAAAAATTAAAATTCATTAACTTGAAAAATATAAGTGTTTTAGGATGTGGTTGGTTAGGAGCGCCTTTGGCAATCTCGCTTTTAGAGGCGGGGTACTCAGTAAAAGGATCTACCACAACTGAATCGAAATTGGCGACTTTAGAAGCCTCTCAAATTGAGGCCTATCTTTTAGATATTGCTGAATTTGAAGACTATGATGCTTTTTTGCACACCGATATTTTAATCATTGCCATCACTTCTAAAGATATTGATGGTTTTGAAAGTTTGATTGCTCAAATAGAAAACTCATCAATACAGAAAGTAATTTTCATAAGCTCTACATCAGTATACCCAAATATGAATGCTGTCGTTACCGAGGAGACGAAAACAAAAGACGTCCCGTTGGCGGAAATTGAAGAATTGTTTCGACAAAATAATTTTTTTGAAACAACTATTTTACGTTTTGCAGGTTTGTTTGGTGGCGAAAGACATCCTGGGAATTGGTTTTCAGATGGCCGTAAAATCCCCCAACCTAAAGGGTATGTAAACATGATTCATCAAGAAGATTGTATTGAAATCATTCACGAAATTATTGATCAGAATTGTTGGGATACCACTTTTAATGCCTGTGCAGATCATCATCCAACTAGAAAGGAATTTTATGCAATTGCAAAATTGTGCAAAGATTTGACGTTACCTCAATTTGAGAAGAACGAAATTTTACGTTATAAAATTGTAAGCCCTAAAAAGCTACAAGATGTTTTAGGATATGAGTTTATACACAATGATTTGTTGTCAATTTAGTGACTACATGACAAAAGGAATCGCTATTGGTATTTCCGTTTTCTTAGCCAGTGAAACCCAATTCCAAAAACCAACAGCATTAGTACAGGGATTCCTAAGTTTATAAATTGCCAGTAAGTACGCTCTCTAAAGGCTCTTTGCTTGTCTAAAATAGGAATTTGTAAGGATTTATTTCTCAATTCCATCAAGCCAATATCATCCAATAAATAATCGACTGCATTCAACAAAAAGTCTTTATTTCCAAATTGTTCATTGGTCCATTTATCTCTGGATAAATCGTAAGGCTCTTTTTTTAAAATTTGATTTTTACCTACATCTCCATCCGCAATTACAATCATTTTATTGCCACTAGCATTCGCTTTGTAAATAGGTGTTTTAAAGGGGTGAACTCTGTTTCGGTATGCTGAGTTAAAATCGCCCTCTAGTAAGACGGCAAGTAATTGATTTCCATTGCGATAATCTTCTTCAATCGGTTCGTCTGCAATGGATTGCAATGCAATAAAATTAGGCGTCCCAAATTTTTGAGTCAACACAGAACTGACTAATAAAGGCGTCTTTTTGATGTTGTTTTTTAAGGTGTCTATTTGATTTGTAAACTGAAATCGAACTG
The DNA here is from genome assembly GCA_943787375.1 of uncultured Polaribacter sp. GTDB lineage: Bacteria > Bacteroidota > Bacteroidia > Flavobacteriales > Flavobacteriaceae > Polaribacter. The sequence continues at coordinate 19,108 of CALSME010000004.1, read as the reverse complement.
GTAAAACATTTTTTGTAATCGGGTGATTTGGATTTCCGCCCGCCAAAGGGTGAAAAAACCATTCTAAATTTTTAAATTGTGTTTGATTCCCTACCATTCCTGTTGCTACTGGAATTTTTGCAGCATACAAATCTTTAATCAATGTTGTATTGATTCTCACTCCATAGGAAAATAATAAATCAGTAAGATTTAAATTTCTTGGATATGCGAGCATTTTTCCGCCATTAAACAAGCTGTCTTGATCTGCGATTACATTGTCAATCATCCAAAGGGTTTTTCCACCATTGGTAATAAATTGATCTAAGGTAAATTTTTCTGATGCCGAAAATTCCGTTGTTGGTTTTGCAATAATTGCCAAATCGAAATCAATGAGATCTTTTAGAGTTTGCTTTGGGTTCTTTGCTACGGAATCTAAGGTGAATTTTGCCAATTTGTGTTTTTTTGCAACTTCACTCAAAAAACTATACAAATAAATATCTTCTAGTTCACCATTACCAGATAGTAATGCAATTTTTTGTTGTGTTCCTAATAGTAAACGATGCATTGCATTTGTAAAACCATATTCTAAGTTTTCAACTGCTTTCTGCAATTGTTCTTCTTGTGAGGTAACAATTGCGGTAGGTAACAAAGATACAATCGTACTTTTATTTTTATATTTTATTTCGGCCCAAGGGAAAATAATCGCTTCAGAAAGTTTTCCATCTTCTTCAACAGTCAGTTGACTTGGGAGCATTCCTTTTTTTATTAAACTTTCCCGTTGTAAATCAGGGTTTACAAAGTGAATAATAATGTTTGAGTTTTTAGCGGCCAATTCTTCTAGATACTGTAATGTTTCTACTTGAAGTCTTTTGAATTCTGAAGGAAAATCTCCCTCTAGATACACATTAATAAACAAGGGTTGTTCAATGCGTTGGACGGTGTTTTTTGTTGTTTCTGATAAGGTATATCGTTGATCATTGGTTAAATCCAAACGCTTATAAAACGATTGGTTTACAATGTTTAGTAGCACCAAAATAATCAATACTATTGTTGTATTTTTTATCTTTTTATTCATGGTCTAAACGGTTTTTAGTGATGCATAAAAAGAACAACGTCACACTTAGGAAGTAGAGTATATCTCGTGTATCAATTACGCCCCGTGCGATACTCTTAAAGTGTTCATTGATGCCTAACTTTTGAATCAAAATACGCTGATTTGAAAATGAATTGGAAATGGCATCAAATCCATAAAACAACAAGAAGGTAATAAAAACTCCTAAGATAAAAGCGACAATTTGATTTTTTGACAACGTTGAGGTAAACAAACCGATAGCAGTATAGGTGGCAGCTAAAAAAAGTAACCCAATGTAAGACCCAATGATACTGCCAAAATCTAAGTTTCCTGTGGGGCTTCCTAATTGATAAACCGAATACACATAGGTGAGTGTTGGAACCAATGCAACAATAACTAATAGCAATGAAGCCCAGAATTTTCCAAGCACAATTTGCCAATTTGTAATGGGTCTTGTTTTTAGGATTTCAATGGTTCCACTGTTGAATTCGTCGGCAAAACTTTTCATAGTAATTGCTGGAATTAGAAAGAGAAAAATCCAGGGGGTTAAATAGAAAAACGAATTGATGTCTGCAAAACCCGCATTCAATATGTTAAAATCGTCTTTAAAAACCCATAGAAACAGCCCATTTATTAGTAAAAATACACCGATTACTAAATAGGCGATGGGGGCGGCGAAAAACGAATTGAATTCTTTTTTTAAAATGGCAATCAATTATATAATTTTTTTATGTTTTTTTTAATTTCGATGTGCTTGCAAGCTACGATTTTATCTTCAAAATAAATTCACCCTTTCTATTTTAATAGGACTTAAAAGGATTTTTTTTAGGAACTGGTTTCAAACCTATAAATTCGATTGTGTTCAAAACTTGGGTCTTTCATGTGTGCTTGAAAAATAAATTGGTGTTTTTCTAATAACATTATTGAACGCACATTATTTTTGTGGGTATATGCTTCGATCGTTTTTAAATTTAATTGCTCAATACCAAAATGTAAAACTGCCGTAATTGCTTCACTCATAAATCCCTTTTGCTGCATTTCAGTTTTTAATTTGTATCCAATTTCTGCATATTTTCGAGCTAAAGAAATTCGATGCAATACAATCGTACCCAAAATTTCCTTTTGGTTTATGATCACCCAAAAAATACGTTTTTCTTTTTGATATAGGGAACTACATGTTTGTATAAAATCTTTTGCTTCTTCCAAATTTTGCATTCTTTTGGTAGCTACAAATTTATTAATTTTTTCGCTAGAACGCAATGCAAGTAGGGTGTCTGCATCGTCAAGTTTCAGTTCCCTTAAGGTTAATCTTTGGGTTTTTAAAACAGGGAATGTCTCGCAATTAAATACCATTAGGAAAGACTTACATTTTTATTGACACTCCAAGCTTGGGGTTTGTCATTGAATAATACTTTTGTTTTTGCCCAAACGTTTTTAAAAAGCGTTGAATTTCGATAGTTTTCTAAATCTTCTTCCTGTTCCCAATAAGAGTAGGTAAAAAAGATTTCAGGATTTGTTTTGTCTTGGTACAACTCTAAAAGAGTACACCCTTTAGATGCCCGAATCAATGTTTTTTTTACAGCAAAGATTTCTTCAAATTCATAGATATGTTTTGAGTGAAAACTCATTTTTACGATGCGAACAAACATATTTTAAGATAATGTGGTAAACTCTGGAAGTACTTCGTTTACAAATTCAATAATAATTGGATCTCGATAAGCCAATCCCAATAATGTAGAAGCGCCCCCCACTGTATTTAAATTACTTCGATACAAGGCAATTTCTAAATAGCCTGCAGAATTAAATATTGCCAATCTACTTCCGTCAAAACTGAGTTCTTTTGAATCGATTCCTTTTATTTCGTTGTACTTACTATAAATTTTTTCGAAGGAATACCGAGACGCTTTGATGCTAAATTTTCTGCCTTTTCCAACCTCATTGAACATTTTTTCTTTAATATTTGTAATGATATTCCCATAGTTATCAATATAAATGACACCGCCAATAATTTGGTTTTGGGCTTGGTTTACCTTGGGTTGAATTTCAATGAGTTTTTTGTAGTTTTTAATTTCCTTCCCAATCACCGTTAAATTTCCGCCTCGGGCAATGAAACAAGCAACTTGTACAAATACATCTAAAACAGGAAAACTACTTTCAATACGATCATGAATATTGATTTCGACAATTTTGGTCGGATTAATTTCTGAGGCAATCATAGAGATCAATCCATTATCTGGACACACAAAAAAATGATTGTCCAACTCAAGTGCTATGTGTTTGTTGTCTTCGCTTAATTCTGAATCTACTCCAATAATATGGATGGTGCCGTCTGGGAAACTCTTGTAAGAGTTCTTTATGATATAGGCAGTTTCTGTAATGTTAAAAGGAGATATTTCATGGGTGATGTCTACAATTTTTGCATTTTCTAACTCCGAATAGATAGCGCCTTTTACCGCTCCAACAAAGTGGTCTTTTGTGCCGAAATCGGTCGTTAAAGTGATAAAAGAGATCAATGTTTGCTGTTAATTAAATGTGTAAAAGTTGTTGACTATTTAACGCAAATCTAATCAATTTCGTAAATTTATTGACTATTTTTAATTTAATAATTTGAACTCCTATTTTAATAAAAAAAACATTTGAACGAAAGAAGCATTGCATTAACAGAAATAGATCCAAAAGATTTTTTTGGTGAGCACAATAGTACGATTGAGCAGCTTAAAAAATATTTTCCAAAAATAAAATTAGTTGCAAGAGGCACTAATTTGAAAATTTATGGTGAAGCCACTCTTTTAGATGAATTTGAAAACCGTTTAGAACAGCTCATTAAATACTTTCATAAGTACAATAAATTAGATGAAAACAGTATTGAACGTATTTTAACTTCTACTGGAAAGGAAGAAAAAACAGCTGCGGCCATGAGTGCAAAAGAGGTGTTGCTGCATGGTGTTAATGGGAAATTAATAAAACCAAAGACTGCCAATCAAAAGAAAATGGTTGCTTTAATTCAGAAAAATGACATGCTTTTTGCAGTAGGTCCTGCAGGAACTGGGAAAACATACACCGCAGTAGCAATTGCCGTAAAAGCATTGAAAGAAAAAGAAGTTCGTAAAATTATTTTAACCAGACCTGCCGTAGAGTCTGGAGAAAACCTTGGATTTTTACCAGGAGATTTAAAAGACAAGTTGGATCCTTATATGCAACCTTTGTACGATGCATTGCGAGATATGATTCCGCATGAAAGATTGGCTTCACACATAGAAAAAGGAATCATACAAATTGCTCCATTGGCTTTTATGAGAGGGAGAACGTTGGACAATGCCTTTGTTATTTTAGACGAAGCCCAAAATACAACGCACAGCCAAATGAAAATGTTTTTGACACGTATGGGGAAGAATGCAAAATTTATAATTAACGGAGACCCTGGTCAAATAGATTTGCCAAGAAAACAAGTCTCGGGTTTGAAAGAATCCTTGTTGGCTTTGAAAGATATCGAAGGGATAGCACAAGTTTATTTAGATGATAGCGATGTGGTAAGACACCGATTGGTAAAAAGAATTATCTCCGCCTACAAGCGTATCGAAACAGAATAAGTTTTTAGTTGTTAGTAATTAGTCTTTAGTTTACTTTTGTCCTAACAAACAACACCATTATTAATGAACACAATTAACGATACCAATTTTCAGTTTCCAAAGCAGAAAGCACTATACAAAGGAAAAGTAAGAGAGGTTTATACCATAGATGACAAGCATTTGGTGATGATTGCTTCCGATCGATTATCGGCTTTCGATGTCATTTTACCTCGTCAAATTCCCTACAAAGGTCAAATCTTAAATCAAATTGCAACTAAGATGTTGCATGAAACAGCAGATATCGTTCCCAATTGGCTTCTAGCCACTCCTGATGAAAATGTTGCGATTGGACATTTATGTGAGCCTTTTAAAGTAGAAATGGTTATCAGAGGCTACATGTCTGGACACGCGGCAAGAGAATACAAAGCAGGAAAAAGAATATTGTGTGGTGTTTCGATGCCAGAAGGGATGTGTGAAAATGATCAGTTTCCGAGTCCAATAATTACTCCATCTACAAAAGCAGATAATGGAGATCATGATGAAGACATTACTCGCGAAGCAATTTTATCTAACGGTATTGTTTCTGAAGAAGACTATTTGGTGTTAGAAGACTATACCCGAAAATTATTTCAAAGAGGAACTGAAATTGCTGCTTCTCGTGGTTTAATTTTGGTAGATACAAAATATGAATTTGGAAAAACAAAAGAGGGTAAAATTTTGTTGATTGATGAAATTCACACTCCAGATTCTTCTCGTTATTTTTATGCTGAAGGCTACGCCGAAAGACAAGAAAAAGGTGTGGCACAAAAACAATTGTCAAAAGAATTTGTACGTCAATGGTTAATTGAAAACGGTTTTCAAGGACAAGAAGGACAGCAGATTCCAGTAATGTCAGATGAAAAAGTGATCGAAATTTCAAATCGATATATTGAATTGTACGAACAAATTACTGGAGAAACTTTTGTGAAAGCAGCTACAGAAAATGTTTTAGAAAGAATTGCTAACAATGTAAACGCATTTTTAGCCAACCACTAATAAATAAACAATTATGATTATAGAACCAAGAACAAGAGGATTTATTTGTTTAACAGCTCACCCAGAAGGTTGTGCACAAAATGTTAAAAATCAAATTGACTATGTAACTTCAAAAGGAAAAATTGCCGGAGCCAAAAAAGTATTGGTTATTGGATCTTCCACAGGTTTTGGACTTGCATCTAGAATTACAAGCGCCTTTGGGTCCGACGCGGCAACTATTGGAGTCTTTTTTGACAAACCTGCGAGTCCAAATAGACCTGCTTCTCCTGGTTTTTACAATACAGCTGCTTTTGAAGAAGCAGCGCACAAAGCAGGTTTGTATGCAAAAAGTATCAACGGAGATGCTTTTTCTAATGAGATTAAAGAACAGGTTGTCAATTTAATCAAACAAGACTTAGGTCAAATAGATTTGATCATCTATAGTTTGGCTTCCCCAGTAAGAACACATCCAGTTTCAGGAAAACGTTTCAAATCTGTTTTAAAACCAATTGGAGAAAATTTTACAAATAAGACGGTAGATTTTCATACAGGAAATGTATCTGAAATCTCTATCAATCCAGCAGAAGGAGCGGATATCGAAAATACGGTAACGGTAATGGGAGGTGAAGATTGGAAGATGTGGATGGATGCTTTGCATGAAGCAAACGTTTTAGCAGAAGGTGTAAAAACCGTAGCATATTCTTATATTGGACCAGAAGTAACAAAACCAGTTTATAGAAACGGAACCATTGGTGCTGCAAAAGACGATTTAGAAGCGAAAGCATTTACCATAACAGACGCTTTAAAAACAATTAACGGAAATGCATATGTTTCTGTAAACAAGGCATTGGTTACACAAGCGAGTTCAGCAATTCCAGTAATTCCTTTGTATATTTCTTTGTTGTATAAAATAATGAAAGAAGAAGGAATACATGAAGGATGTATCGAACAAATTCAACGTTTATACAGTAAACGCCTGTATGCTAGTGATTTGTCTCTGGATGAAAAAGGAAGAATTCGAGTTGACGATTGGGAAATGCGCGAAGATATTCAAGCAAAAGTGATCAAGCTTTGGGAATCTGCAACAACAGAAAACTTATCTGAAATTGGAGATTTAGAAGGATATAGTACCGACTTTTATAACTTATTTGGGTTTAAAGTACCAGGTGTAGATTATGCAAAAGATGTCAATGAAATGGTTTCAATACCAAGTATTCAAGAATAATGTATAGAAAGTAAAATTATTAAACCTCATAAATAATATCTTTTTTTATGAGGTTTTTATTTTTAACGCATTCACAAAAATTAATAAATGAAAGCAGTAGCCTTAAAAAAGTTAAAAGAGGAATTATCGCATAAATCTGCCAACGAATTGATGGAGCTTTGCTTGCATTTATCAAAGTATAAAAAAGAGAACAAAGAATTACTCACCTATTTAATGTTTGAGTCTCATGATGAGGAAGCTTATATCGAAAGTGTAAAAGCACAAATGGATTTGCTCTTTGTAGACATCAATACCAAAAATTTTTTCTTCATCAGAAAAAGTGCGAGAAAAATTTTAACATTGACCAAAAAGTATATCCGGTATTCTAAAAAGAAAGAAACAGAAGCGGAATTACTGCTGCATTACTGTTACAAATTAAAAAATTTTTCTCCTTCAATCACTCATAGTTCTCGTTTGCTAAACGTATATCAAACCCAGCTTAAGATGATTAAGAAAGCGGTGGGCACTTTACATGAAGATTTACAGTATGATTATCAAATAGAAATTGAAAATTTAGAAATTCACTCATAAAAATGGATAACAGAAAAGAGTTACGCCCCGTTTTGGCAAAAATTGAAGCAACTGAAAAATGTAGTATTGAGGAGAAATTTCAAAACACAACATTACGGCAAGTTATAAAATTACAGCATCCTTTACTCATTGCGCTATTTCAAGACTATGCAATCACCAGAAAAACAGTTTTAAATACGTTAACCGAACAACGCATAAAAAGATTTATAGAAAGTGCGCTGTCTAAAGATGTTGCTTTTAAAAATAAAATGATTGGGCTTATCGTAGGTCAATTTACGCTTGAGGAGTTTATGCTTTATAGCAAAACACCTTCAGAATTTAATAAAAGAATTTTTGCAATGATTAAGAAAAGACTCAAGGATAGTCTTTTAGAATTGGCATCATAAAAGGTTTTTTCATGAAAAAATATCACAATCAGCTAAAAAAACGAATCGTTAAAAATTAATTTCCCTTTGGTTTTACTATGTGAAGAAAGGAAATAAGTGCTTGCACAGTATGCGAATACTCACAGATCCTATTAAAATTGCCGTCGCTTTTTTCAGTAGTACAGGTGTTAATATTGTATTGCTTACTCTTGAGCCAATTTGCCCACCAATAAATACAGTGACGAGTAGGATAGATGTAAGCATCCAATCTACTTGAAGATTAGGATTGCTATATAGCCCAAAAATACCCGCAATAGAGTTTACCAAAATGAAGAAACTAGCCGTTGCAGCTATTTTTTTTGGAGTATCCCAATTGCTTAGATGAAGCAGCGGTGCTAAAAAAATACCGCCACCAATTCCGACCATACCAGAAAGAAATCCGATACCGCCACCGAAGAATGAATTTTTGACTGTGTTAAAGGTTTTTTTTTCTTTTACAGTTGAAATAAGACGTTTGGAAATCCACATGGAAAGTGCAGCAAATAATAAAGTAAATCCTAAAAGAATGAAAAATAGTGTTTTGTTAATGGCTAGTCTTCCACCAAGATAGGCTAGCGGAACACTCCATAAAACTATGGGAATAACCTTTTTCCAGGGGATTTTTTTTTGTTGATAAAAGAGCATCACGTTTCCAAAAACAACCACAATATTACACAATAATGCAGTAACTCTAATTTGTGTAAATGCAATTCCTGCGAATGCTAAAATGGCTAAATAGCTTGAACCACCACCAAAACCAACAGATGAATATAAAATTGCAGCCGTAAAAAATAGTATGATTAGATGCCAATTTGCTAAAATGGATTCAAAAACGGTTTGAAAATTCATATAACAAAGATAAATTTTCTATTTTTAGAATCTCCTAAAAAGCATACAACTATTATGAGCAATTATCACATAAAACATTTAGAAGAATATTTCCAAGTATATCGAAAGTCTGTAAATCAACCAGAAGCTTTTTGGGAAGAGATTGCCGAAGAAAATTTTATGTGGCGAAAAAAATGGGATACTGTTTTAGAATGGGATTTTTCAAAGCCAGCAGTAAAATGGTTCAAAGGGGCTAAACTAAACATTACAGAAAATTGTATTGATCGTCATTTGCTCACACGAGGAGACCAAACAGCGATTTTGTTTGAACCGAATGACCCTAATGAACCTGCAGAACACATTACCTATAAACAACTTTCGGTACGTGTTAATAAATTTGCAAATGTTTTAAAGTCAAAAGGGATTCAAAAAGGAGATCGTGTGTGTATTTATTTACCAATGATTCCAGAGCTTTCTATTGCTTTGCTTGCTTGTGCAAGAATTGGTGCCATTCATTCTGTTGTTTTTGCAGGGTTTTCAGCCACCGCATTGGCAACAAGAATTAATGATTCCGATTGTAAAATGGTCATTACTTCTGACGGCTCTTTTCGTGGGAACAAAACCATCGATTTAAAAGGAATTGTAGATGAAGCAATGGATCGTTGTACATGTGTAGAAAGTGTTTTAGTTGTCAAAAGAATCAATTCTGAAATTCAGATGAAATCGGAAAGAGATTTTTGGATTGCCCCTTTGTTAGAAAAGGCTTCAGATGCTTGTGAAATTGAAATTATGGATGCTGAAGATCCGCTTTTTATTTTATATACCTCGGGTTCTACAGGAATGCCAAAAGGAATGGTACATAGTATCGCTGGATATATGGTTTATACAGCTTATACTTTTAAAAATGCATTTCAATATAAAGAAAATGATGTGTATTGGTGTACGGCAGATATTGGTTGGATAACAGGGCATTCTTATATTGTATATGGACCTTTGGCAAATGGCGCCACTACAGTAATGTTTGAAGGAGTTCCTAGTTATCCCGATTTTGGGCGTTTTTGGAAAATTGTTCAAAAACACAAAATCAACCAATTTTATACAGCACCCACAGCCATAAGAGCTTTGGCAAAACATGGAACCGAATTGGTGAATACATATGATTTGTCCTCTTTAAAAGTTTTGGGATCTGTTGGAGAACCTATCAATGAAGAAGCTTGGCATTGGTACAATGATAATATAGGAAAGAAGAAAAGTCCGATTATTGATACTTGGTGGCAAACAGAAACGGGTGGAATAATGATTACTCCTATTCCTTACGTTACCCCAACAAAACCTACCTATGCAACCTTGCCTTTTATAGGGATTCAAGCTTGTTTAATGGATGAAAATGGCCAAGAATTAAATGGAAATCAAGTAGAAGGTAGGTTGTGTATAAAATTTCCTTGGCCAAGTATTGCCCGTACCATTTGGGGAAATCACCAACGGTATAAAGAAACCTATTTTTCGGCTTATGAAAATAAGTATTTTACAGGAGATGGAGCCTTGAGAGATGAGGTTGGATATTATCGAATTACTGGAAGAGTAGACGATGTCATTATTGTTTCTGGTCATAATTTAGGAACCGCTCCCATAGAAGATGCTATAAATGAACATCCAGCCGTTGTAGAATCAGCTATTGTTGGTTTTCCGCATGACGTTAAAGGAAGTGCTTTGTATGGGTATGTCATTTTAAAAGATGCTGGAGAAAGTAGAAACCATGCTAACTTGAGGAAAGAAATCAATCAAGTAATTACAGAACATATTGGACCCATTGCAAAGTTGGATAAAATTCAGTTTACAGATGGACTTCCAAAAACCCGTTCTGGAAAAATAATGCGTCGTATTCTTCGTAAAATTGCCGCCAATGAAATGGAGCGTATTGGTGATATCTCTACACTGCTAAATCCAGAAGTGGTACAAAGTATTATTGAGAATAAACGATAAATAAAATCAAGAAGTAATTATTCTGTTTAGAATCTTGCTATTAATGGCGTCATATACCTTGCAATAATATTCATGATATTCTGGGAGTAAAATATTGTGAAGATTTTTGGTTTGTTTTAGAATTGTTAAATCATACAATCCAATATCGTCTACTTCCGCTTCTTGAAGCGTTAATTCCGATAATGGAATTTTTAATTCCGCAATAAATACTTGATGAAATTCATTGTCTATAATTCCATTTTTATGCGAAACCTGATGTTTTCTGGTGGCTATTTTTGTGAAATCAGAATCGATTAATGGCAAGCCAATTTCCTCAAAAACTTCTCTTTTAGCCGCGGTTAAAACTTCTTCACCAGCACCAATATGTCCTGCCACAGAAATATCCCACAAACCAGGGAATACTTTTTTTGTCAACGCTCTTTTTTGAAGTAATATTTTTGCATTTGCAGTAAACAACCAAATATGAACTGTTGCATGAAACCAGCCGTGATGGTGTGCTTCGGACTTTAAAGCTGATTTTCCAGTTGCTTTTCCTTCGGAAGTTAGAATGTCTATGAGTTCGTCCATAATATTAAGACAGGAATTTCACAAATTGTTGCACACAGCTTTGTGAAATTCGTGTCATTTAAAGTTTACTCAAAATAAGAAAAGGTTTCCCCGCCTTCAATTTTCAATAAGGTTTCATAAATCATTTTAATGACATTTTCAACATCCTCCCGATGTACCATTTCTACTGTAGTATGCATGTATCTTAAAGGAAGCGAAATTAATGCAGAAGCAACACCCCCATTGCTGTATGCAAAAGCATCAGTATCTGTACCTGTTGCTCTTGAAAGTGCCGATCGCTGGAATGGAATTTTATTTTCAGTAGCGGTCGTAGTAATTAAATCGCGTAATTTTTGTTGAACTGCTGGAGCATAGGCAACCACAGGACCTTTCCCCAATTCTAAAAGCCCTTCTTTTTTAACATCAATCATTGGAGTGGTCGTATCATGTGTTACATCCGTAACTATGGCAACATTAGGTTTTATGGTGTGGGTAATCATTTCCGCACCCCGCAAACCAATTTCCTCTTGAACAGAATTGGTTATGTACAATCCAAACGGCAATTCTTTTTTGTTTTCTTTTAAAAGACGAGCCACTTCAGCAATCATAAAACCACCCATTCTGTTGTCTAAGGCTCTACATACAAATTTATCACCATTTAAAATATGAAACTCATCTGGGTATGTAATTACACAACCAACATGAACGCCTAGTGCTTCCACTTCTTTTTTGGTTGCACAGCCTGTGTCAATAAAAATATTGTCAGGTTTTGGAGCTTCTTCATTTGCTTTGTTTCGAGTATGGATTGCAGGCCATCCAAAAACACCCTTTACAATGCCTTTATCTGTATGAATATTTACAATTTTACTCGGTGCAATTTGATGATCTGAACCTCCATTACGAATCACGTAAATCAACCCTTTATCAGAAATATAATTTACATACCAAGAAATTTCATCTGCATGTCCCTCAATCACTACTTTGTATTTTGCATCTGGATTAATAACTCCAACCGCAGTTCCATAGGTATCTGTAATAAACTCATCAACATAAGGTGTTAGATAGTCCATCCAAATTTTTTGCCCTTCCCATTCATAACCCGTGGGAGCCGCATTGTTTAAATATTTCTCTAAAAATGAAATCGATGCTGTATTTAATATTGATTTGTTTGCCATAGATGGTTATATAGGTTTAAAAGTGAAATGGTTTAGATTTTTTTTGTAAAAATAAAGCGAATTTTGAGTTCTATTGAAATAAAATTTAAAAACTTGTAACAAAAGTTGTTAATTGCACACTTATTCAAGAAGTACACAACCAAATAAAACCGATCAGATGAAATTAGTAATTCAGAACTTGACAAAGACGTATAAGAATGGTGTTAAAGCCATTGATGATTTAAGTATCGAAATTGGAAAAGGAATGTTTGGACTTTTAGGGCCAAACGGTGCAGGTAAATCGTCTTTAATGCGAACAATTGCTACCTTACAAACACCAGATTCTGGGACGATTACATTTGGAGATATTCATGTTTTAGAAGACAAGATGTCTTTAAGAAAGGTTTTAGGTTATTTGCCACAATCTTTTGGTGTGTATCCAAAAATGTCAGCAGAAGATCTCTTAGATTATTTTGCAACTTTAAAAGGAATTTCGAACAAAGCAGAACGAAATGCAATTGTAAAAGAAGTTTTGGAAATTACCAATTTGTATGATGTGAGAAGAAAGCATGTTGCTGGATATTCTGGAGGAATGAAACAGCGTTTTGGAATTGCACAGTTGTTGCTCAACAACCCCAAGTTAATTATTGTTGATGAACCAACCGCAGGATTAGACCCCGCAGAAAGACATCGTTTTTTAAATGTTTTAAGAGAAGTAGGAACCAATAGTACCGTTATTTTTTCAACTCATATTGTAGAAGACGTCAAAGAATTGTGTAACGAAATGGCGATCTTAAATGGTGGGAGAATTTTAAAACACACTACACCACAAGAAGCAACGAAAGAAATTGAAGAAACCATCTGGACCAAGATCATTAACAGAGAAGATTTGGAAGGCATAGAAGCAAAATACAATCTATTGTCATCAAATTACAACCAAGACAACACGTTGAATGTGAGAGTGCATTCAGCAGAAAAACCCGCTGATGGTTTTGAGCAAACAGCACCACAATTAGATGATGTGTATTTTATCGCTTTAAAGCAAGATGAACCCGTTATTGCTTAATGAAACGATTAGTTCGAGCAAAATCGAGAACTAAAAAAATCTAATAGTTCAACTTTTACACTTTAAAATTATGTTTTCTACCATATTCAAACAAGAATTAAAATACTGGCTAAAAAAACCGGCCTTTTATATTTATGCAGGTATTTTTTTACTATTGTCTGTTTTTGTTGCAGCTGTGTCTGCAGGTATTTTCGATTCCATTACAGTAACTACAGGTTCTTCTCTGGTGGTAAACTCGCCAATTGGATTGTCTAATTTGTTTAACGGATTAACAACATTTATTTTCTTTTTATTTCCATCTATAATTGGAGTTTCTATTTACAGAGATTACAAAAGCGAGATGCATACCATTTTGTATTCGTATCCATTTACCAAATCAAATTACTTGTTTGCTAAGTTTTTTAGTGCCATTACAATCGTTACTTTAATTGTTTTGGTCATTGGTTTTGGTATGGTGATTGGTTTTAGAATGCCAGGAACCAATTCAGAAATTGTAGGTTCTTTTAATTTAATGAGTTACATACAGACTTATTTAATATTTATTTTACCAAATATTCTCTTTTTTGGGGCGATTGTATTTGGTGTGGTAGCGTTTACAAGAAATATAGCTGCAGGTTTTATAACGGTCATTATTATTATGTTTGGCCAAGGCTTGTTGGAAAGTTTGTTATCAGACCCTGAAAATAGATTTATTGCAGCGCTTTTAGATCCTTTTGGAAGTGCATCAATCAGATATTATACACAATATTGGACGGTTTCAGAACAGAATGAATTGCAAATCCCTATCAAAGAGATGATTGTTTACAATCGTTTAATTTGGTTAGGAGTTGGAACGGCTGTTTTTGGTTTGGTATTTAAATTCTTTACATTCAGTCAGCACGCATTTTCTTTTTCTTTTGGAAAGAAAAAATCAGAAAGAGCTACAAAATCCAATTTTGGAGGAATTACAAGAATCAACTTACCCAAAGTTTCGTATGATTATTCTTTTCTTCAAAATTTAAAAACAACTTGGAAATTATCAAACATCGATTTTAAATACATCATTAAAAGCTGGGCATTTATTAGTATTGTTTTAGTGGGCTTAATTTTTATCTTGATAGGATATTCTCAAGTTGGTAATTTATTTGGCACAGCAACTCTACCAATGACATGGAAAATGTTGAGTCAAGGAGATTCTGCATTTGCAGTTTCTATAAATATTTGTACATTTTTATATGCAGGAATGTTGGTACATCGTGCAAAAATTGCAAGAGCGAATCATATTATTGATGCAACCCCAATACCAAATTGGTCTTTATTAGTATCAAAATTAATTGCATTGATAAAAATGCAGTTTGCGCTATTAACAGTTGTACTGATTTCTGGACTTTCATTTCAGATATACAATGGTTTTTACGATTTTCAAATAGGACTGTATATCTATGAGTTATATATTTTAAACTTTATAGGGTATTTAATTTGGGCATTATTAGCCTTGTATGTACAAACATTAATTGGCAATCCCTATGTTGGTTTGTTTGTTTTATTAGTACTTTCAGTTGGTATTCCTTTATTATCATTGGCAGGAGTAGAGCAAGCAATTTTTAAATACAATGCAGGACCTGGTTTTAGTTATTCTGATTTAAATAGATACGGATCTGGAGAAGCCATCTTCTTTATTTATAAATTTTATTGGCTTTTGTTTGGGTTGGTGTTATTAATTTCATCTTCTCTATTCTGGGTTCGTGGAATTCCGAGTTCTTTTAAAGAACGATTTTTTATTGCAATGAAAAGATTTAAAGGGGTCACAGTCATTGGTTTTCTAGTTTTTCTGACTGGGTTTTTTATCCTTGGATTTACTATTTATAAAGAAAATAATATAGATAATAAAAGGACATCTTCCAAAGAAAGAGAAGCATTAAGAGTGAAATGGGAAAAAGACTATAAGAAGTTTGAAAACTATGCCCAGCCAAGAGTTACTGCTGTTAACGTAGATATGAATCTTTTTCCAAAAGAAAGAAATTTTGAAGCATCTGCAGTTATGACCTTGGTGAACAAAACAGATATAGCTATTGATAGCCTTTTCTTAAACCATAACGGGTATCCCAGTACTTTCAAATTCAGTTTGGCAAATACATTGGTATTAGAAGATACCCTTCAGAATTTTGATATTTATAAATTCGATCAAAAAATTCAACCAGGAGATACTTTAACGCTTGCGGTAAATGTAAAAAATAAAATTAATACGACTTTACGAAACAATTCACCCGTAATTGAAAATGGTACTTTCATAAATAGTGGTATTTTTCCAACTTTAGGATACGCATCAGGCGGAGAATTAACAGACAATAAGACCCGTAAAAAATTCGGTTTACCGCCAAATAACCTAAAACCACATCCTTCCGATTCTACTGCTTTAGGAAACACTTATATCAGCAAAGATTCTGATTGGATTGATTTTGAGGCAACCGTTTCTACTTCCGAAGATCAAATAGCCATTGCACCAGGATATCTACAAAAAGAGTGGGTTAAAGACGGTAGAAAGTATTTTCATTATAAAATGGATAATAAAATATTAAATTTTTATGCATTTAATTCGGCACGTTACGAAGTGAAAAAAGAAATGTATAATGATATTAGTTTAGAAATTTATTATCACAAAGGACATGAATTCAATTTAGACCGAATGATGGCAGGTATGAAAGCCTCCTTAGATTATAATGCAAAGAATTTTAGTCCTTATCAATTTAGACAAGCAAGAATTATCGAATTTCCGAGAACTGGCGGGACATTCGCACAAGCTTTTGCAAACACAATGCCTTTTTCTGAAGGAATTGGTTTTATTGCTGATGTAGATGATTCAGGTGAAAGTGGCGTTGATTATCCGTTTGCGGTAACAGTTCATGAAGTTGCACATCAATGGTGGGCACATCAAGTGATTGGTGCCGATGTTTTAGGAGCTACTTTACTATCAGAAAGTTTGGCAGAATACGTTTCTTTAAAGGTTTTAGAAGAACAACAAGGAAAAACAGAAATGCGTAAATTTTTAAAGAAAGCATTAGACGATTACTTACAACAAAGAACCTTCGAAAGAAAAAGAGAAAACGCATTGATGTATAATGACGGACAAGGATATATTCATTATCAAAAAGGATCTTTAGTCCTCTATGCCTTGAGTGATTATATCGGCGAAAAAAACTTAAACAATGCATTAAAGAAATATGTAGAAAAAGTGCAGTTTCAAGAAGCGCCTTATACCACCTCCATAGACATGGTGAATCATATCAAAGAAGCAACGCCAGATTCGTTACAATATGTAATTAAAGATATGTTTGAAACCATCACCTTATATAGCAATCGAATTGTTGAAGCAAAAACAACCGAATTAGAAAATGGGAAATATCAAGTAGATATTGAGTTTGAAGTTTCTAAATATCGAAATGATGAGAAAGGAAGAAAATATTATGGCGAAAAAGTAGGAGATACCCTTTCTTATAAAACAGCTAAAATGAAAAAACCAATTCTTTCTGTTCCATTAGCCGATTATATTGATCTTGGTATTTTTACAGAAGAAGAGATTGATGGCAAAAAGAAAGAAATTTTTTTATACTTTGAAAAACATAAAATTACAGCAATACATAATAAGGTTTCAATCATTGTAAATAAAAAACCATCCGAAGTAGGAGTAGACCCCTACAATAAATTAATAGATACCCAGTCTGATGACAATAGAAGAAAGCTCTAATTCAAAATAAATTACTTACAAGAACGTTAAAACCTCGTACATTCAATGGCGAGGTTTTTGCTTTCCTAAAACCATTATATTTACACTTTATTTTAAGCACCTATTGAAGAAACTCATATACATATATATTCTCCTGTATTCGGTCATTACTTTTTCACAAAAAAGAGAAAAAGATACTTTGCCTGTCCCTATAGATGACATTATCTTCGTTAATCCTGGAGATACCGCTGTTGTAAAGTTGAATGAATTCATGCTCTTGCCAAAAAGGAAATTCAAATCACAAAAAGACATTCGTTATTATTTTTGGTTTAAAAGTAAAGTATTTAAAGTTTATCCGTTTGCAAAATTAGCATCCCAAAGATTAGATACGCTCAACACACGGCTATCTAAAATAAAATCGAAGCGGAAAAAGAAAAAGTATATCAAGCTAATTCAGGATTATATAGAAGGTGAGTTTTCTGATCAGATGAAAAAGTTGACAAACACAGAAGGTAGAATTTTAATAAAATTGATTCATCGTCAAACAGGTAAAACCGCTTTTCAGAATATAAAAGCCCTCAGAAGTGGATGGAATGCATTTTGGTACAATACAACAGCCAATGTTTTTAAGCTTTCTTTGAAGGATGAATACCATCCGGCATCTGTAAATGAGGACTTTTTAATAGAAGACATCCTTCAACGCGCTTTTTTAGATGATGAATTAGAGCCACAAAAAAGCAAATTAGAGTTCGATTTTCAGGAAATAGCGGTTAAAAAGAAAGGGGAAATAGACGTAGAGGTCTATAAAAAGCTACTTGCAAAGCAGCTTAAGCGATACAAAAGAAAACAAAAAAGGAAAAAACAATAATTTTAAAAGCATTTCCCCAATCCTAACCCACGAATTTCCAGTGTTTTAAACTGCGATTAAAGAAAGAATAAAAAAGAAACAAAATAAGTAGTGTGGGAAGTATAAATGCGTTGTATATTTGCAGCCGCTAATAGAAAAGCATGAGATTGTTTATTGGGTTTAGCGAAGTTCATTGAATTGTTTGTTGTGTTGAATTTTAAGGGGTTTTTATTAACTATTTTAGTTTAAAAAAAAGCATTAAAATATCCATAAAATAATTAGGAATTAACAATAAACAAGTAGTATGTTTGCAGTCCCAAATTTTGGGTGTTTAAGTAGAATTCCCAAGTAGGAAAAAGAAATAAAAAAAAGTAATTTTTTTTATTGTTGAATCAGAAATAAGTTTTAGATTTGCACCCGCTAATATAAATAGCAAAGACGTTCAGAGAAATTTTGGAAAGGCTTTTAACACTAATTATTAGATGTTAAATAGAAAAAAGGTCAGTTAGTTCGATTCTAACATTTCAACAAGATTAGGAAAAACATTGAGGTTTAAATACCAAATTGAAAGACCTAAAAAGTTCATTGAAAATATTGAAATTGACAGCGTAAACAAAGAGTAGAATAACCACATTATGTAAATAATGTAAAATTCTTTTGAAACTTATTCATTCATATTATTAAAATATACAATGAAGAGTTTGATCCTGGCTCAGGATGAACGCTAGCGGCAGGCTTAACACATGCAAGTCGAGGGGTAACAGGGAGCTTGCTCCGCTGACGACCGGCGCACGGGTGCGTAACGCGTATAGAACCTACCTTTTACAGAGGGATAGCCTTTAGAAATGAAGATTAATACCTTATGGTATTAAGGATTCGCATGAATTCTTAATTAAAGATTTATCGGTAAAAGATGGCTATGCGTCCTATTAGCTAGATGGTAAGGTAACGGCTTACCATGGCGACGATAGGTAGGGGTCCTGAGAGGGAGATCCCCCACACTGGTACTGAGACACGGACCAGACTCCTACGGGAGGCAGCAGTGAGGAATATTGGGCAATGGAGGCAACTCTGACCCAGCCATGCCGCGTGCAGGAAGACGGCCCTATGGGTTGTAAACTGCTTTTATACAGGAAGAAACACTCGTA